>NZ_JARESN010000004.1:0-490021 GCF_046054045.1 Paraburkholderia sp. RL17-368-BIF-A | reverse complement strand
CCCCGCGCGACGCGGTAAGGGCCGTTGGGGGTCCCCCGCGCGGCCCGTCGCTCGTCAAACCGCCCGTCGGCTTGACGACGTAGTACATGAAGTACGAGATGGCGATCGGCGCACCGCAGACGATGGCCAGCAGCAGCAGCATCCAGCGGCCGCGCTGCCACGAGCCGCGGCCGTTCGGTTGGCCGGGCATTGGTTTCGCTGCAGCGCGTTGGGCGGCGGCGAGGTTCGCGTTGCCAGGTTTCGCGTTGGACTGTCCGTTGGATTTGCCGCCGGATTTGCCGGTCTCGGGCGAACGGGGAGATTGCGTCGACACTACGTGACCTCTTTCAATGATTGTGCGGCTCGCGTCGAACTCACATGGAGCGGCGCGAAGCACGCTGCGTCACACGCCGGGCGCGTGCTCTTTTCTGGCGGCGCGGCGCGCGGCGTAAAGGCCGAAGGCCACCGCCGCCGCCGCCATGCCCCACCACTGGAACATGTAGCCGTAATTGCGCTCGACGCCGCTGGTCGGAGCCGGCCAGTCGCGCACGAGCTTGTCGCCGTCGTCGCTCAATTGCTGGATTACGAACGGCTGCAAAGGCAGTCCGGTTTCAGCGGCGTAAGCGGCGATATCCAGGTTCTGGCGAATCAGCTGATGCGCGGCCGAACCGCCCTGCCCGAGTTCGTAAGCACGCGACGCATCGGCGCGCGCTATGCCTTCGATCTCGATCTCACCCTGCGGCGTGACGTACGGCGCGATCGTCTCGCGATTGCTCATATTGCGCGGCAGCCATCCGCGATTGATCAGCACATAACCGCCGTCCGCGAGTTTAAAAGGCATCACGACGTAAAAGCCCGGCTGATCGTTATACGGACGATTGTCCAGGTACACGACCTTGTCCGCGACAAACGTGCCGCGCGCCTTCACGCGATGAAATTCGATGTCCTTCAATGCCACCGGCGCGCGGGTCACGGGCTGAGCGGGCGCGTTTTCGAACTGCGTGATGCGCGCCTCGAGCGCTTCTTTCTGATGCGCACGGTCCCGCTGCCAGAAGCCGAGCCGCATAGTCACCGCGACCACCAGCAGGATCAATAACGCGGGCACGAGCCGGAATTTCATCGACGATACTCCCTGCCCGCATTGAGCGCCGCGGGGAACGCAGGGCAAACGCCGACGCGCGGTGAGATAATAAACGTCTCGCCTTTGCGCTTTTCCGTTTCAGCAGATTCCATGCACATTCTCGTTCCCATTGCCTTCGCACTGATCATCGCCAGCATGGTGTCGGCGCTGTACTTCATGATGCATGACAAGGGCAAAACCAAGCGGATGGTCTGGTCGCTCGCCACGCGAGTCGGACTGTCGATCTCGCTGTTCCTCTTCATCCTGTTTGCTTACTGGATGGGCTGGATTCACTCGACGGGCATTCCGTACGGGCGCTAAATCCGGCAAGAGGTTTTACCGCTCTAAACAAAACGCCGCCCTGACAGGGTCGAGGGCGGCGCTGCATCAAACCGGTATGCCTGCTTCTGCGTACTGCTGATTGCGTACAGCCTGAGCGCCCGCCGAAAAACACGTTGGGCAACAGCCCGCGCAGTTCCGGCAAGCGCCGGCCCGCGCGGACAGTTCAGCCTTACAGCCAGTACACGACAACGTACAGTCCGAGCCAGACCACGTCCACGAAGTGCCAGTACCAGGCCGCGCCTTCGAACGCGAAGTGGTGCTCCGCCGTGAAGTGGCCGCGGATCATGCGCGCCAGCACCACCGCCAGCATCGTGCCGCCGAGGAACACGTGGAAACCGTGGAAGCCGGTCAGCAGGAAGAACGTCGAGCCATACACGCCCGAAGCCAGCGTCAGGTTCAGTTCGTTGTACGCGTGGAAATATTCGAAGCCCTGCAGGAAGAGGAAGCAGACGCCCAGCACGAGCGTGGCCGCAAGCCAGATGATCGCCTTTTTGCGATGATCTTCGCGCAGCGCGTGGTGCGAGACCGTCAGCGTCGCGCCCGACGACAGCAACAGCGCGGTATTGATAGTCGGCACCGGCCACGGCGTCATCGACTTGAAGGTCGACACGAGCGCCGCAGGACCGTTGTTCGGCCACACCGCCGAGAAGTCCGGCCAGATCAGCTTGTAGTCGAGGCTCGACAGTTCATGCAGCGCGATGGCGCGTGCGTAGAACAGCGCGCCGAAGAACGCGCCGAAGAACATGACTTCGGAGAAGATGAACCAGCTCATGCTCCAGCGATACGACTTGTCGACGTTCTTGCCGTACATGCCGCCTTCGGACTCCGCAATTGCGTCGCCGAACCAGTGCCACAACGTAAAGAGCAGCCACAGCAGACCGACGACAACCCCGATCGGCGCCAGTTCATGTTCGTTGATCCAGGCCGCCAGCGATCCGAGCATGATCAGCAAGCCAACCGCGGCGGTGATCGGATGCCGCGACGGATGCGGTACGAAATAGTACGGGCTCTCGTTTTGACCGCTCATTCTTGATTCTCCACTTCAGTCCAGTTGTTCCGGAAGCTCCGGCTGTATCTTCGACGGCGCGTGGCTACCGCACCGCTTCACTCTAATCCGTGGGCGCTGCCGCGCCCGGTCCTTCCTGCATCGTCACGCTGCGCGAGCCGTCTTGACCGTCTCAGCCGACCACCGCGCGAACCACCAGAACCAGCACGCCGATGAAAATAGCCGTGCTGATCAGCGCCGCGATAATCACATGCAGCGGGTTCAGTTGCGTCGCGTCGCTTTCAAGATCGCGCCGCTTGCGCACGCCGAAAAACGACCAGAACACCGCCCGCATCGACTGGCCAAAGCTGCTCTTGCGCGGGCCGCCGCTGTTATCGCTCATTGCTGTCTTCCTTCGCCTGGGCCTGCGCCTTGGCCTGGGTTTCGGCCCTTACCATCAGGCGGGATTGGCGGCCGTGGCCCCCGTCTCAGCCGGAAGCGCCGCGCTTCCAACCTTCGCCGTTGCCGGCGTGTTCAACTCGAAAAACGTGTACGACAACGTGATCGTTTTCACATCCTTCGGCAGCTTCGGATCGACGACGAACACCACCGGCATCCGCTTCGTTTCGTTCGCCTTCAACGTTTGCTGCGTAAAGCAAAAACACTCGATCTTCTTGAAGTACTCGGTCGCCTGCTTCGGCGCGTAGCTCGGAATGGCTTGCGCCTGGATCGAGCGCGCCTGTTCGTTGCTCACCTCGTACATCACCGTGGTCACTTCGCCCGGATGCACGTCGAGGCTGCGCTGCTCCGGCTTGAAACCGAGCGGGCCGCGCGCGTTCGCATCCAGTTCGATCGAAATCGTGCGGCTCATGTCGACTTGCGTGTTCTTCGCCTCGCGCACCGTCGCGTCGCGCTGCACCAGGTTGTTGATCCCGGTGATCTGGCAGATCGCGCGGTACATGGGCACCAGCGCAAAACCAAAGCCGAACATCATCAACGCGACGACGAACAGCTTGATCAGCATCGAACGGTTAAAAGAGCGATCGGCCTGAGCCGGCGGCTGCGTCGACATCTCAATCCTTAACAAACCTGCAAACCAGAGTTACCGCCTGGTCAGGAAAACCAGCCCTGATTGATGATGACGGCGGTGAAAAAAACCGCTGCGATGGCAAGCAGCACGAGACCTAACCGCCTGTTGCTCGCGCGAATCTGCTCCGGGGTACGTCTTTCCTGTGGATTGCGCGTCATGCTCGAGTTTCTGAATACCTTGCTGCTGCTTTTGTCACCGCGGTTGCCGCGATCACCGCGGTTGCCGCTTCGGCGGCTGCCCGGTTCCGATGACGGCACAACCATCATGCCGCCGCCGGAACCGGCCGTCTCGCCCAACGCCGGTTATTCGACGGTCGGCGGGTGTTCGAACGTGTGGAACGGAGCCGGGCTCGGCACGGTCCATTCGAGGCCCGTTGCGCCGTCCCACGGCTTGTCGGCCGCTTTTTCGTGCTCGCCGCCGCCGCGATACGCGGGCAGCGCGACCGCGAACAGGAAGTAGACCTGTGCGAGACCAAAGCCGAATGCGCCGATCGAGATGACCTGGTTCCAGTCGGTGAACTGCGCCGGGTAGTCGGCATAACGACGCGGCATGCCGGCGAGACCCACGAAGTGCATCGGCAGGAACGCGAGGTTGAAGAAGAACATCGACGCCCAGAAGTGGATCTTGCCGCGCGTCTCGTTGTACATCCAGCCGGTCCACTTCGGCGCCCAGTAGTACCAGCCGGAGAACAGCGCGAACAGCGAACCCGCCACCAGCACGTAGTGGAAGTGCGCCACCACGAAGTAAGTGCCGTGATACTGGATGTCGAGCGGCGCCATTGCCAGCATCAGGCCCGACAGACCGCCGAACGTGAACACCAGCAGGAAGCCGACTGCAAACAGCATGGGCGTTTCGAACGACAGCGAACCGCGCCACATCGTCGCGACCCAGTTGAACACCTTCACGCCGGTCGGCACTGCGATCAGCATCGTCGCGTACATGAAGAAGAGCTGACCCGTAACCGGCATGCCGGTCGCGAACATGTGGTGCGCCCAGACCATGAACGACAGAATCGCGATCGACGACGTTGCGTACACCATCGAGCTATAGCCGAACAGCGGCTTGCGCGAGAACGCCGGGATCACCTGCGACACGATCCCGAACGCCGGCAAGATCATGATGTACACCTCGGGGTGCCCGAAGAACCAGAAGATGTGCTGGTACATGACCGGGTCGCCGCCGCCTGCCGCATTGAAGAACGACGTGCCGAAGTGGCGATCGAACAGCACCATGGTGATCGCGCCTGCCAGAACCGGCATCACGGCGATCAGCAGATACGCGGTGATCAGCCAGGTCCAGACGAACATCGGCATCTTCATCAGCGTGAGGCCCGGTGCGCGCATGTTCAGGATCGTCACGACGATGTTGATCCCGCCCATGATCGACGAAGCACCCATCAGGTGGACCGCGAAAATCGCGAAGTCCATGCCCGGGCCCATCTGCGTGGAGAGCGGCGCGTACAGCGTCCAGCCCGCAGCGGTCGCGCCGCCCGGCGAGAAGAACGAACCGACCAGCAGAACAGCCGCGACCGGCAGAAGCCAGAAGCTGAAGTTGTTCATGCGGGCGAAAGCCATGTCCGATGCGCCGATCTGCAGCGGCACCATCCAGTTCGCGAAGCCGACGAAGGCCGGCATGATCGCGCCGAACACCATGATCAGGCCGTGCATGGTGGTCAACTGGTTGAAGAACTCGGGACGCATGATCTGCAGACCCGGCTCGAACAGTTCGGCACGGATCATCAGCGCCATCACGCCCCCGGAGAGGAACATGGTGAACGAGAAGATCAGGTACAGCGTACCGATGTCCTTGTGGTTGGTTGCGAACAGCCAACGACGCCAGCCGTGCGGCGTTTCGTGGGCATGGTCGCCGTGCACGTGCTCGTGGCCCGCGACTACATCGTGTCCGATGCTAGACATGACAATCTCCTAAAGCGAATACTGCGGTGCGATCATGAACACGTCAGGCAGCCGGACTTGCAGCCGCACTAATTTCAACACGTCGGGCTTCTTTCGCGTCGCCGCCGCCCGTGATCGTTTCCGGCTTTTTCAAAATGATATGGTCTTCGGCGATGCCGGCTGCTTTCAACGCGTCGCGCACGGCTTCGGCGCGGCTCTTCGCGAGCTTCGCGTTGGTGTCGGCGGAACCGGATGCGTCGGTGAAGCCCGACAGCGTGAACTTCGCGTCCGGATGCGCTTTGGCATACGCCGAGGCTGCCTCGACTGCCGCTTTCGCGTCGGCCGGCAGCGTGCTCTTGCCGGTATCGAAGTAGACGCTGGCGGGCAGCGCAGCTTGCGATGCGCCCGCGCTTTCCGAACCCGCTGAAGCTGCCTGTGCACCCGCTGCCTGTGCACCCGATGCTTCCGAAGCCGCGGCGCCCGAAGCAGCAGCGCCGCTTGCGGCCGCGCCCGTGTCGGCCAGATGGTTGCCGCCTTCGGGCAGCTTGCCGTTGCGGGCGTCCGCGACCTGCTTCGGCTGGAGAATGTCGCCGGTATGGTTGCCCCACGAGTTACGCTCGAACGTGACAACCGATGCGATCTCCACGTCGTTCAGCGTAGGCGCCCACGAAGGCATGGCATTCTTGCCCTTCAACACGATGCTGACGTGCTCGGCGATCGCGCCGTTGGCAACCTTGCTGCCGTCGAGCGCGGGAAACGCGCCCGCGCCCTTGCCCGTCGGCTGATGGCAGACCGCGCAGTTCGCCGCGTAGACCTTGCCGCCGCGTTCCATCAGTTCCGCCATGGTGTACGTCTTGTTCGGATCGTCCTGACCCGCGGCCATTTTCTTCTTCTGCGCGTCGACCCACTTCGCGTAGTCGTCGGTGGAGAGCACTTCGACGACGACCGGCATGAACGCGTGTTCCTTGCCGCACAGTTCGGTACAGAAGCCGCGGAACGTGCCGACCTTCTCGGCCTTGAACCACGTGTCGCGCACGAAGCCCGGAATCGCGTCCTGCTTCACGCCGAAAGCCGGCACGTACCAGGAGTGGACCACGTCGTTCGCGGTGGTGATGATGCGAATTTTCTTGCCGACCGGCACGACGAGCGGATTGTCGACTTCCTGCAGATAGGTAGTGGAAATCGGCTGACGGCCGTCGGTTTCCGAACGCGGCGTGGCGAGCGTGGAGAGGAAGCTGATGCCCTCGCCCGGACCCTTCACGTAGTCGTAGCCCCACTTCCACTGGTAGCCGGTGACCTTGATGGTGACGTCGGCATTGGTCGTGTCCTTCATCGCGACCACCGTCTTGGTGGCCGGCAGCGCCATCAACACGACGATGATGAACGGCACGATCGTCCAGATGATTTCGACGGTGGTGCTTTCGTGGAAATTCGAAGCCTTATGTCCTTTCGACTTGCGGTGAGCGAAGATCGAATAGAACATCACAGCGAACACGCCGATGAAAATCACCGTGCACAGAATCAGCATTAGCGTGTGGAGGCTGTAGAGCTCCTCAGCGATTTTCGTCGCAGGCGGCTGGAGATTGATCTCGTTGACGGCGGGGCCGCCCGGAACATCGCCCACTGCCAGGGCGGCACCGGCGAAAAGCAGTCCGCTCATCGCCAGCACGCCCATGAGCGCTCGCTTGATTGTTTTCATAGCTTCCTTACCCAAAATTTCCATTCAAACCTTCGACCCCGCCGGCCCGCTCGCCCCGATCACCCGCTGCTCCGCTGCGGCGAACGCCGCATGCCCCGACGCGACTAACAACGCGCGAGCCATCTGCGCAATTCGCCCGCAAACTGCGCGCGCCGGTGCTGCGCGAGGTGCTGCCCGATCATGATCGTCTCGCCGCGCGAGACCAGTCTGATCTGATCACGCGGTGTTGCGCCAGCCTCGATCCGCACCCAGCGCGGATTGAACTCGAACTGCGTGACCTGCTCGGCGCTCACCTGTTCGATCACGAGCCGGTTCGGAAACAGCCGGATGCGTTCGTAATCGACAGCATGACGCGCATAGATGGCAAACGCGACGCCCACCGCCAGCAATTCGATACCGGTGAACGGCAACACCAGCCAGGCGCCGACCAGAACCAGCATGAAAGCAATTGCCAACGAGAACAACGCAAGCGACACGTAGAAACATACGAACTGCCGCGGCGACATGGAACAGTTGCGCTTCATCGTCCAGTCTTTAAGGACCGGTTCCGAATCCGCCAGCAGATCAGATGCTTCCATCGCTGCCTCCTGCCGATCGTCCCAAAGGCCCGCTATCGACCTCTATTGACCATTACCGCACCAACCCCGCGCCAACCAGTCTTGCTGCCCTGTGCCTCGGGCCTGCCGCCCCAAATGTGGGAACTCCGGGCGACAAACTGACGCATTATAGGCGCGATCCATAGCATCCACAAGCAAGCCCCGGCTGCCTCACAAGCCAGGCGCGACAAGCCTCCGCGCCGTTTTGCCGCATGTTTTGCGCGTGTCTGGAAACGGTAATTTCAGACATAACAGATGTCCTCTTTACCGCTTCAGCGATTCCTTGACGAGCCTCGTCCAATGTCCTCGATTCGCACGATGCCATGCCCTTCGGCCGTCGTGCGCGGCACCGCTTTCCATGCGTGTCCGTAGATCACCTCGAAGGTCAGCGCGATCGTGCCGTCGCCGCGCCGGCGCGCTTCGAGCGCTGCCAGCAATGCCTTGTGCAACCGCCGTGCCGCCGCACCCGACGACGCTTCGCGCTCGAACGGATACGCGCCCCAACGGCGCACGTCCGCGAGCAGCGAGTCGGGTGACTTATAGGTGATTGTGATAGTTTCCTGGTCCATCACGGGAATCTCGAAACCGCTTTCGACCAGCATGTCGCCAAGATCATGCATGTCGACGAAGTCGATCACGTGCTTGCGCGAGCCGACGCCATGCGCCGCTTCGACTTCGGCATAGGCGCCGCGCAACTCCTTCAGCGTGTCGGGCCCGAGCGTACTGAACATCAGCAGGCCGTTCACCTTCAAGACGCGCTGCCATTCCGGGAAGACGAGATCCGGGCGCGAGTGCCAGTGAAGCGCGAGATTGGACCAGATGAATTCGAACGCGCCCGCGGCGAAAGGCAGCGCGGCAAAGTCCGCTTGCGCGAAGCGCGGACCGCGTGCGCCGAGCGCCTTGCCGAGCGTGGCCGGCAAGAAACGCCGCCAACTGGTATCGCCGGAATCGTGGCGCAGCGCGCGCGTGAGCATGCCGCGCGACAGGTCGGTGCCGAACACCGGTGCTTCGGGAAAGCGCTCGCGCAATGCGGGGATGTCCTCGCCTGCACCGCAACCCGCGTCGAGCACGGCCGCCGGCGCGACCTTGATGTAATCGAGACGCTCGCGCATGCGCTGCGAAATTTCGCGCGGAAGGAAGGCGACGTCGTCGAAAGTCGCTGCGCGGCGGTCGAAAATCCGCCGCAGGCGCCGGGAGTCATAGGCCGGACGGCCAGATTGAGGGGGCGTTGGGGACATGGGTGTCGTGCTGGCGTGGAGCCCGAAGTATACTCGTTCGCTTCCTTCGATTCAGCGCCAAAGGCCTTTGCGGCCGCCCATGCATGCCATTCCGAGCCCGTTTTCCGTCTTCACGAAGCCCCTTCACGCGATTCGCGCGCGGCTTTCGCTCGGCGTGGCCGCATGCGATGCAGGCGATACTGCCTAACGCATGCGCGTTATGCGGCAATTTGTCGCATAACGCGCTGTGCGGCTTTTGCGACGAATCCTATTGGAATGAAGGCGCTTTGCGATGCTGCGTTTGCGCGGTTCCGTTGCCTGTCACATATCGGGGGCGTCGAGCGTCATATTGCTGTGGAGATTGCATCGCCGAAAAGCCGCCGTTCGACGCCACCTTCGCGCTCGCCGACTATCGTGCGCCGCTCGACACGCTCGCCGTCGGCCTCAAGTTTCGTGCGCAGTTGGTGCTTGCGCGGGAATTCGCGCGGCGCCTCGCGCTTCTCGCGCACGATGCCTGGCAAGATCCGTCGGAGTGGCCCGACGTGATCGCTCCCGTGCCGCTTGCGGACCGGCGTCTTCGAAAGCGCGGCTATAACCAGGCATGGCAAATCGCGAAACCACTGGCTCGCGCGTTGCATGTGCCGAACGACGCGACGCTGCTGCGCCGCGTGATCGATACGGCGCCACAGTCGCGGCTTGACCTCGATGCGCGCCGAATGAACGTCGGGCGCGCGTTCGAGCTTGCCGGCAACGTGCAAGGGCTGCACGTGGGAATCGTCGACGATGTCATGACGACCGGCGCAACCCTCGAAGCGCTGGCTCGCACACTGAAAGCAGCGGGTGCGCGGCGCGTCACCAACTTCGTCGCGCTGCGCACACCGAAAAACTAGTCTCTACCTGGTCACCTTATGTTCAATGTCGTTCTCGTCGAACCGGAAATTCCGCCGAACACCGGCAACGTCATCCGCCTTTGTGCGAACACCGGCGCACGTCTGCATCTGATCGAGCCGCTCGGCTTTCCGCTCGACGACGCCAAGCTGCGCCGCGCCGGCCTCGACTATCACGAGTACGCGCAAATGAACGTGCACGCCGATTGGGCCGCGTTTGTCGCGAAGGAATCGCCTGATGCCTCGCGCATGTTCGCGTTCACCACGCGCGGCTCGGGCCGCTTTCACGAGCACGCGTTTCAGGAGGGCGACTGGTTTGTGTTCGGCGCGGAAACGCGCGGCCTGCCCGACTCGGTGCTCGAGCAATTCGCCGGCGAGCAGCGCGTGCGCCTGCCGATGCGTCCGGGCAACCGCAGCCTGAATCTGTCTAATACGGTGGCAATCGTAGTGTTCGAAGCGTGGCGTCAAATGGGATTCGAAGGCGGCGCCTGACGGCTTTTCAATTCGGACTGATAGCGCTCGAACATCGCGTCGTCGAAGCAGGCGAAGATCACGCTGCGCAGTTGCGGCATGCGCGGCAGATTTTCCAGCACCGTTTCCACGGCGATGCGGACCGCCTGATCGGCGGGAAAACGGTAGATGCCGCAACTGATCGCGGGGAACGCAATGCTCGCGCAATTCGCCTCGCGCGCCACTTCGAGCGAGCGCTGATAGCACGAGGCCAGCAAGTCGGCCTCGCCGTGCGTGCCGCCCCGCCATACGGGGCCCACCGCGTGGATCACATAACGCGCGGGCAAACGGTAGCCGCGCGTGAGTTTGGCGTCGCCGGTTGCGCAGCCGCCGAGTGCTTCGCATTCGCGCAGCAATTCGTTGCCGGCCGCGCGGTGGATCGCGCCATCCACACCGCCGCCGCCGAGCAACGAAGTATTGGCTGCGTTGACAATGGCATCCACGTCAAGCGTGGTGATGTCGGCCACGCGGGCTTCAAGCGTGCAACGATCGATACTGAGCATGTGAACCTCGCTGATCCGAAGCGTCGATAGACAGTGGACAGCGAGAGCAGACAGCCGTTCAGCGTTTTACACACCGAACGGCTGATTGAAACGGCTCAAGGAAGAACCGCAAGACGGCTCGCTTCGGCTTGTTCCAGCTTATTCGGCCTTGGAATCGCGCCGCAACAGAGCGCTGACGGCGTCGCGGGGCGCCACGCCGTCGAACAGCACGGCGCAGACGGCCTGTGTGATCGGCATTTCAATTGCATGAGCGCGTGCGATCGCGAGAACCGCTTGCGCGCAGCGCACGCCTTCGGCCACATGCCCGAGGCCGCCGAGAATATCGGCCAGCGAGCGGCCTGCGGCGAGTTGCACACCCACCGTGCGGTTGCGCGACAGATCGCCGGTCGCGGTCAGAATCAGATCGCCAAGACCGGCCAAGCCAGTGAACGTCTCCGCCCGTCCGCCCAACGTCACGCCGAGGCGCGACATTTCGGCGAGACCACGCGTGATCAACGCGGCGCGCGCGTTCAGGCCGAGACCGAGGCCGTCCGCGATACCCGTCGCGATAGCCAGCACGTTCTTCACCGCGCCGCCCACTTCGACGCCGACAACATCGTCGCCGGTATAAATGCGCATCGCGCCGTGATGAAACGCGGCGACCGTGCGTTCGCGGCACGCCGCCGAAGCACTTGCGATGGTCAGCGCGACCGGCAAGCCCTGGCCCACTTCGCGCGCGAAGCTCGGCCCCGACAGCACGCCGTTGCTGCCGTGCTCCGGCAATTCGGCCGCGACGACCTGGTGCGGCAGCAACTGCGAGTCGGCCTCGAAGCCTTTGCAAAGCCACACGACATGCGCCGGCACTTTGCCGGCATCGCGCATCGACTGGATGAGACTGCGCAGTCCGGCGACGGGCGTCGCGACGACGCATAACGCGTCGTCGGCGAGCGCGTGGTCGAGCGCTGCGTTGAGATCCGCTTCGTAGCGAAGCGCCGCAGGCAAAGCAACGCCCGCCAGATAGCGGGCGTTTTCATGCGAAGCGGCGAGATCCGTAACGAGCGCAGGTTCGCGCGCCCACAGCACCGTGTCGTGCCGAACGGCCAGATGGCCGGCGAGGGCTGTGCCCCACGCGCCGGCTCCGAGGACAGCAACCTTCATAGCCGGCACTGCCTGGGACACTTAATGCGTGACGCCGTTTTGCGCCGCGCCGTTCTCGCCGCCCATCTGCGCGAGGCGTTGCTCGTACAGCGCCTGGAAGTTGATTTCGGCGAGGTGGATCGGCGGGAAGCCGGCGCGCGTGATCGCGTCCGCGATGTTCGAACGCAGATACGGGAACAGGATCGTCGGGCATGCAATGCCGACGAGCGGATCGACCTGCTCAGCCGGAATATTGCGGATGTCGAAAATGCCCGCTTGCTTCGCTTCGATCAGGAACGCAACCTTGTCCGCGACCTTGGCCGTAACGGTGCCCGTCACGAGGATTTCGAAGACGGTGTCGGCGAGACGCTCGGCCTTCACGTCGACTTCCACTTCCACCGACGGCATATCCTGCTCGAGGAAAATGCCGGGTGAGTTCGGCTGCTCGAGCGACATGTCCTTCAGATAGATGCGCTGGATGTTGAAGAACGGCTGGTTATTCTCGTCGGACATGATGGTGTGATTCCCTGATAGATATGCGTAGCGGCGGCCCCTGAGTCTCAAGGGCCGCCAGATAGTTGCGGCGCGCCGTCCGCCCCTTTCAGGAGCAACGATGCGCCGGCTTGTGTTTCACCCGCCGACACGCGCGCGCAACAGGCGCGCGAATTCAGGCGGCTTCGAGCAGAGGCGTCAGACCGCCCGCGCGATCCAGCGCGGAAAGGTCGTCGTACCCGCCGACATGCTTCTCGCCGATGAACACCTGCGGCACCGTGCGACGACCGGTCCTGGTCATCATTTCCTCACGACGGGCCGGGTCCTTGTCGATCAGTACTTTTTCGATATTCTCGACGCCGCGCGACTTTAAAAGACGTTCGGCCATCTGGCAATACGGGCACACCTGCGTGCTGTACATGATCACTTTGTTCACTTGGCTACTCCTTGTTTCACAACCGGCATGCCGGCTTTCTGCCAGGCGTCGACGCCGCCTTCCAGAACGTGGACTTCCGCATATCCTGCGTCCTGCACGATACGCGCTGCCTTGTTCGACTGCTGGCCGGTCTGGCAGACCAGCAGCACGGGGTTGTTCTTATTCTTCACCAGTTGCGCGACCTTTGCTTGCAACTCGGCGAATTCGAGGTGCCGCGCCGCGGGCAAATGACCCTTGGCGAAGTCGGCCGACGGACGCAGGTCGATAACGGCCGCGTTGCGCCGGTTGATCAGTTGCGTGGCTTCGGCGGCCGACAGGCCACCGCGGCCGCGCCGGCTGATGGTCGGCCACAGCAGCAACCCACCGGAGATGAGGACGATCGCGATCAGGACAAGGTTTGTGTAATCAGTGAAAAACTTCACGGAAAATCCGCCGAAAAAGAGAGAAATCGGAAAGGGCAATCCGCCCATTATAAAATAAGCGTCTGACGCGATGGCGGCGCTCCTCGGCGGGCGCTTCGCAGCGCTTTACCGCTTCCTCACTACCGACCGGCAATCTTATGTACAAACTCGTTCTCATCCGCCACGGCGAATCGACGTGGAACAAGGAAAACCGCTTCACGGGCTGGGTCGACGTCGACCTCACTGAACAGGGCAACCGTGAAGCGCAGCAGGCGGGCGTGCTGCTGAAGGAAAACGGCTATACGTTCGACATTGCGTACACGTCGGTGCTCAAGCGCGCCGTTCGCACGCTGTGGCACGTGCAGGATCAGATGGATCAGATGTATATCCCCGTCGTCCATTCGTGGCGTCTGAACGAGCGCCACTACGGCGCGCTGTCGGGTCTGAACAAGGCCGAAACCGCAGCCAAGTTCGGCGACGAACAGGTGCTCGTCTGGCGCCGCAGCTACGACACACCGCCGCCGGCGCTCGAGCCGACCGACGAGCGCGCGCCGTACAACGACCCGCGCTACGCGAAGGTGCCGCGCGAGCAACTGCCTCTCACCGAGTGTCTGAAAGACACGGTCGCGCGCGTGCTGCCGCTGTGGAACGAGTCGATCGCGCCGGCCATCAAGTCGGGCCGCAAGGTGCTGATCGCCGCGCACGGCAACTCGATCCGCGCGCTGGTGAAGTACCTCGACAACATTTCGGACGACGACATCGTCGGGCTGAATATTCCGAACGGCGTGCCGCTCGTCTATGAACTCGATGAAAACCTGAAGCCTATCAAGCACTACTATCTGGGCGACCAGGAAGCGATCGCGAAGGCGCAGGCGGCCGTCGCGAAGCAGGGCAAAGCCGGCTAAGGTTGGCCGGCATGGCGTGCTCATTGGCCGCCACTCTTTGTTAAACAAGGTGACGAGAAACGCAGCAGTGCGTCGCCAGCGGACCGCGCCGACCGGCAAGACGTACCGGTTAGCGCGGTCCGTTTCTTTTGAGCGCGCCATTCTGGCCGCCGTCTTCGGTTACGGCACATTACTTCGCAGCCGCGCGCACATTGCGCCGAACCCGGCACGCATCCCGCTGTCGAATCACGATTGCCTGCCCCGCGCCCTCTGTTGGCGGGTGTGCAGTTATACTTGTCCGTCCCCATCTCTATCGACGCTGCCACGCGCTTCCGACCGCAACAGACTCTATGCGAAAGAACCTGAAAAATATCGGCCTGATCGCCGCGGGCCTTGCTACCGGTGTATTTGCCACCCTGCAACTTTCGGCTTCGGCGCAGCAGCCCGCCAGCGCCGCCGCCGCGCCCTTGCCGCTGGACCAGCTCAGGCTCTTTGCCGAAGTGTTCGGTCAGATCAAGCACGAATACGTCGAACCCGTCGACGATAAAAAGCTCCTCACCGCCGCGATCAAGGGCATGGTGTCGAGCCTCGACCCGCATTCGTCCTACCTCGACAAGACCGATTACGAGGAACTGCAGGAGCAGACCAAAGGTCGCTTCGCGGGCCTCGGCATCGAAATCTCGTCGGAAGACGGCCTGATTAAAGTCATTTCGCCGATCGAAGACACGCCTGCGTTCCGCGCCGGCATTCGTCCGGGCGACCTGATCACGCGCATCAACGACAAGCCGGTGCGCGGCATGACGCTCGACCAGGCCGTCAAGCAGATGCGCGGCGAGCCAGGCACCAAGGTCACGCTCACCATCTTCCGCAAGACCGACGACCGCACGTTCCCGCTCACCGTGACGCGCGCCGTCATCAAGGTGCAGTCGGTGAAGATGAAGATTCTTGCGCCGGGCTACGCGTATGTGCGTATCACGAGCTTCCAGGAACGCACCACGCCTGACCTCGCGGCGAAGCTGCAGGACATCGCGCGTCAGCAGCCGAACCTGAAGGGCCTCGTGCTCGACCTGCGCAACAACGGCGGCGGTCTGCTGCAAAGCGCGGTCGGCGTCGCCGGCGCGTTCCTGCCGCCGAACTCCGTCGTCGTGTCCACCAACGGGCAGATTCCGGATTCGAAGCAGGTTTATCGCGACACTTACGACAACTACCGTCTGCAATCTTTCGACAGCGATCCGCTGAAGGACGAAGCGCCGATCTTCAAGACGGTGCCGATGGTCGTGCTGACCAACGCGTATTCGGCGTCGGCGTCGGAGATCGTCGCGGGTGCGTTGCAGGATCAGCATCGCGCGTTGATCGTCGGCAAGACGACCTTCGGCAAGGGCTCGGTGCAGACCGTGCGTCCCATGACCGCCGACACCGCATTGCGTCTGACCACGGCGTATTACTACACGCCGAGCGGCCGCTCGATCCAGAACAAGGGCATCCGTCCTGACATCGCGGTGGATCAATACGCGGAAGGCGATCCGGACGACGCACTCGTCACGCGCGAAGTCGACTACTCGAACCACCTTGCCAACACGCAAGATCCGAACGAGAAGAAGGAAGCCGAGAAGCGCGAGCAGGATCGCATGGACCAGTTGCGTCAGCTCGAAGAGCAGAACGATAAGAAGACGCCGGAACAGCGTCAGAAAGATCGTGAGCGCAAGCCGGTCGAATTCGGTTCCGCCGACGACTTCATGCTGACGCAGGCGCTGAACAAGCTCGAAGGCAAGCCGGTGCAGGAGTCGAAGTCGGTAACCGAACGGCGTCTCGCGCAGAACAAGCCGGCTACGTCGGCGTCCGCGCCGGTTGCTGTGAAGCCGACGCAACCGGTGCCCGGCGCGTCGGGTCCGGCTCCGGCGTCGGCTCCGGCCACGCAAGGCAAGTAGTCGCGCAAGCAACCTCACGTGTCTTCGCGGTCAATGCGCCGCGAAGACACGCCGGCTCCCGCCATGAACGACGATCAACTCCTTCGCTATTCCCGCCACATTCTCGTCGACGAAATCGGCATCGAGGCGCAGCAGCGTTTTATCGATGCGCACGCGATCATCGTCGGCGCGGGCGGGCTGGGTTCGCCTGCCGCGATGTACCTCGCGGCGGCGGGCGTCGGACGCTTGACGCTGGTCGATGCCGATACGGTCGACCTCACCAACCTGCAACGGCAGATCCTGCATGTCAGCGCGTCGGTCGGACGCAAGAAGGTCGAGTCCGGCCGCGACACGCTCGCGCAGATCAATCCCGAAGTGCATGTGAACGCGGTGGCCGAACGCGTCGACGATACTTGGCTCGATCGGCAAGTGCCGGGCGCCACGGTCGTGCTCGATTGCACGGACAACTTCGCGACGCGTCATGCGATCAATCGCGCCTGCGTGAAGCACGGCGTGCCGCTCGTGTCGGGCGCGGCGTTGCGCTTCGACGGCCAGATCAGCACATTCGATTTCCGCGACGAAGCATCGCCGTGCTACGCGTGCGTGTTCCCGGAAGACCAGCCGTTCGAAGAAGTTGCGTGTTCCACGATGGGCGTGTTTGCGCCTACGGTCGGCATCATCGGCTCGATGCAGGCGGCCGAAGCGCTGAAGGTGATCGGCGGAATCGGAACGTCGCTCGCCGGGCGGCTGACCATGCTCGATTCGCTGCGAATGGAATGGACCACGATGCGCATTGCGCGCCAGCCGGACTGCCCCGTCTGCGGAAAACGCCACGGCCACTAAGCACGTTCAAAGGGTAAGCCACAACGACAAACGCCGCACATGTGCGGCGTTTGTCATTCACGCGTGTGTGTGATCAATCAATCAGGCTTGCGCGACCCGCTTCAGCGCAGCCTGCACCTCTTCCGGTTCAAACGATGCAAGCACATCGGCCACCGGCTTCTCCAGCGTCTTCAGATGCGAGCGCAACACTTCCTGCTTGACCTCGAGCAACTGGCTCGGATGCATCGAAAACTCGGTGAGCCCCATGCCGAGCAATAGACGCGTCAACGTCGGATCGCCCGCCATCTCACCGCAGACCGACACAGGCACGCCCGCCCGCTTCGCCTCGCGCAACGTGAACGCGATCAGATGCAGCACCGCCGGATGCAGCGGGTCGTACAGATGCGCGACCGAATTGTCCGCGCGGTCGATAGCGAGCGTGTACTGGATCAGATCGTTGGTGCCGATCGACAGGAAATCGAGCCGCTTCAGGAAGAGCGGCAGCGCAATCGCGGCGGCCGGAATCTCGATCATCGCGCCGACTTGCACGTTCGGGTTGTACGCGATCCCCGCGTCGTCGAGTTGACGCTTCGCTTCGCGAATCAGGTCGAGCGTCTGATCGATTTCCTGCGCATGCGCGAGCATGGGCACCAGAATCTTCACCGTGCCGAACGCCGATGCACGCAGAATCGCGCGCAATTGCGTGAGGAACATTTGCGGCTCGGACAGGCTCCAGCGAATCGCCCTAAGTCCGAGCGCCGGGTTGGGCGCGGTCTCGTAGCCGTCGCCGCCGCCCATCGAATCGAGCGGCTTGTCAGCGCCCACGTCGATCGTGCGAATCGTGACGGGCAGCCCGTTCATCAACTCGACCGCGCGCCGGTAGGCTTCGAACTGCTCCTCCTCCTCGGGCATGCGGTCTTTGTGATTCATGAACAGGAACTCGGTGCGGAACAGGCCGACGCCGGTCGCGCCCGCATCGAGCGCGGCGCGCGCGTCGTCCGGCAACTCGATGTTCGCGCACAGTTCGATGCGCGTGCCGCACAGCGTTTGCGTCGGCGAAAATTTGAGGCGCTGCAGCTTGCGTTGCTCGAGCGCCTTTTCGCTTTGCCGGTACGAGTACTCCTCCAGCACGATCGGCGCGGGATCGACGATCACAATGCCATGATCGCCGTCGACGATAATCAGGTCGTCCTGACGAATCAGCGCGCTCGCGTGCTGCACGCCGACCGCGGCAGGAATGCCGAGGCTGCGCGCGACGATCGCCGTATGCGACGTGCGGCCGCCGAGATCGGTGACGAAGCCCTGAAACGTTTGCGTTTTGAACTGCATCATGTCGGCCGGCGCGATGTCGTGCGCGACCACGATCATCTCGCTGCAGGCGCCGTGCACGCCGTCCACGAGTGTAGCCGACGCACCCGCCAGCGCCTTCAGCACGCGCTCCACCACTTGCTCGATATCGGCTTTGCGCTCGCGCAGATATTCGTCTTCGATGTCGTCGAAATGACGCGACAGCCGTTCGAGCTGCTCGGTCAGCGCCCACTCCACGTTGTAGCGGCGCGTGCGAATGAGGTCGATGGTTTCCTGAACGAGCATTGCATCGTTCAGGATCATTGAATGAACGTTGATGAACGCGCCCATTTCGCTAGGCGCGTCTGCGGCGAGGTCGGCGCGCAACGCGTCGAGCTCGACATGCACGCGTTGCTGGGCCGTGCGAAAGCGCTCGACCTCGCTCTCGATCTGCGCGGGTTCGATCAGATAGTGGTCTACGTCAAGTGCAGCCGGGGCGATCAGATAGGCCCGCCCGATGGCGATACCGCGTGACACGGGAATTCCATGCAGCGTGAACGACACGCGCACCTCCTCTAGTTGTGTGATGCCGCGGCAAACCGCTGCAATGCTCTCAGACTCTCGTCGTCATTATAAATTCCGCGCCGCCGCAGACGTACGCGAATGCTGTGTGCAGTGCAGCACGAAAGCGCGTAAGAGCGAGGCATAACGCCCGCGTAGTTATGCATGTCCGCATATTGTCGCGCGCTAAAAAAAACGCCGCGGAGCGATAGCCGCGGCGTTCTTCTTCATTGCACTGTCGATTCGCCAGCTCACTGGCCTTCGCCGAATTTATCCGCGATCAGTTTCAACAATGCGTCCATGGCTTCTTTTTCGTCGGCGCCTTCGGTTTCGATCAGCACCGTGCTGCCGATGCCCGCAGCCAGCATCATCACGCCCATGATGCTTTTCGCATTGATGCGGCGGCCGTTGCGGCTCATCCAGATTTCCGACTGATAGTTGCCTGCGAGTTGCGTCAACTTGGCCGACGCGCGCGCGTGCAGCCCCAGCTTGTTCACGATAGTCGTTTCCTGTTGCAGCATGTGTTGGTCCGAAGCGCGGGTAAGTGTTGTTGTGAAAAGTAGAACTGCGAATCAGGGTGTACTGCGAAGGTTGCACTGCAAGCTTGCACTGCGAGCGACTATAAACCGGCCGGCCCGGTCTTCTGTGCGAGGTCCGCATCGGCCGGCAACGCGGGCAGACAGTCGGCGGTGACAGCCGCGGCCTCGGCGGGCGCGGGTGCTGCCGGGCCGATCGCGTGAATGCCCTTGGTCGCGCCGGCGAGCGCTTTGTCCACCAGCGTGTCGAGCGGCGTCGCGCGATAACAGACCGCGCGCACGAGCATCGGCAGATTGACACCGCACAGCACGCGCACGTCGGGCACGGAAGCCAGCCGCCCGGCGATATTCGCGGGCGTGGCGCCGAACATGTCGGTGAGCACGAGCGCGCCGTTCTCTTCCTTCAGGCGCGCAATCTCGGACTCGGCGAAGGAAACCATTTGCGCGGGATCGCAGTCGGGCGATACGTCCATCACGCCGATGCGAGCCGGCAAACCGCCGTAAATATGCGAAATACAGTCGCGCAACGCGGTGGCGAACGGTGCGTGCGCAATGATCAGAATGCCTGCCATGTCAGCCTACTGCAAAAAGACGGCCCCAAACGTGGATCGGAACGCTATCCGAAACGCTCGCGCCCTCGGCCGGCCGTTGGCCATGAGAGCCGGAAATACGCCTTTCGCGAACAGAACCTCGAATGCGACGCCGCAGCGGCGCCCGTCGAACCTGCCCGTTTCAAGGCTCCGCCGTGCATGCGATGACTCCTTGCGGAGCGCATCGCTACAAATCGACGCGGAGAGCGGGCATTGTAGCAGGCCCGTTTTTCGGGCCCGCGCCGCCGTTCCGCCCGCAGCGGACATGATGCTGATCCTGTCTGTCAGTTTGGGGGCCGCCGCCCAGTTTCAAGACGGCCGCTCAGCCCGCCGCGCGCTCCAGCGCGTCCACGAACATGGCGGCGACGTCGAAGCCCGTCTGATCCATGATCTCGCGGAAGCACGTCGGGCTCGTCACGTTCACTTCGGTCAGCCAGTCGCCAATGGCGTCCAACCCAACCAGCAGCAGACCGCGTGCCGCCAGCACGGGCGCGAGCGTATCGGCGATCTTGCGGTCATGGTCGGTCAGCGGACGCGCCACGCCCAGCCCGCCCGCGGCCAGATTGCCGCGCACCTCGTTGCCTTGCGGAATCCGCGCGAGCGAATACGGCACGGCTTCGCCGCCGATCAGCAGAATGCGCTTGTCGCCGTCCTTGATTTCGGGGATGAACTTTTGCGCCATCACTGAGCGCGCGCCGTCGTGGCTCAGCATTTCGACGATCGAGCCCAGGTTCATGCCGTCCGGCTTCACGCGGAATACGCCCATGCCGCCCATGCCGTCGAGCGGCTTCAGAATCACGTCGCCATGCTGCTCGTGAAACGCCCTGAGTCGCGCCGGATCGCGCGTGACCAGCGTGGGCGCGACGAATTCAGCGAACTCGCCGATAGCGAGCTTTTCCGAATGATCGCGAATCGCCTGCGGCTTGTTGAAGATACGTGCGCCCGCGCGCTCGGCCAGTTCGAGCAGCCACGTGGACGTCACGTATTCCATGTCGAACGGCGGGTCCTTGCGCATGACGACCGCGCTGAAGTCCTTCAGCGAGCGCGGCGCGGCGGCGTCTGCCGCATACCATTCGTCGCGGTGCAAATCGGTCACGTCGCCCGTGATCGCAAAACGCCGCACGTTGGCTTCGACGTCGCCGCCCGTCCACGCGAGATGCTTCGGCTCGCAGAAGTACAGCGTATGGCCGCGGCGCGCGGCCTCGGCCATCATCGCGTAAGTGGAGTCCTTGTAGATCTTGAACTGCGTGAGCGGATCGGCGATGAAAAGAATGTCCATGAAGGTCCCGTTGCGCCCTGGAGGGCCTGGCATTGATCGTGAATCGAGCGTGTATTACGCGTGAATGCGGCGTGAACATCGTCGATGAAAACGGCGCGGGGCGGCCTACGCGCTGCCCGCGCCTGGCAATCTCACGTGGCTGCGTTCAAACCTGAATGGCTTCCGGATCGGTCTTTTCCAGTTCGACCGATGCAGCCAGCAAGCCGAGCCGCGCCACCACGCCGTACATGTAGAAACGGTTCGGCGGCGCCGCGCCCGGCTTCGCGTGCGCGTCCGGCAGCGCGGTGTGCTCGAAGCCGAGCGGCACGAAGTGCATGCCCGGCGCATTCAGGTTCTGGTCGCGCTCGCGGCTGCCGTGCACACGGTAGAAGCCGCCCACCACATAGCGGTCGATCATATAGACGACCGGCTCGGCTACTTCCTCGCCGATGCGCTCAAATGTGTACACGCCTTCCTGCACGATCACGTCGTGCACTTCGAGGCCGTCTTTCGTCGCCGCCATTTTCGCGCGTTCGCGCTTCGTGAGCGCGGCCACTTCCGACGCGTCGTGCACCGTCATCACGCCCATGCCGTACGTGCCCGCATCCGACTTGATGACGACATACGGTTTTTCGGAGATGCCGTACTCGCGATACTTTTTGGCGATCTTCTTCAGCACGCCGTCGATCGCGTCGGCCAGCGCCTGCTCGCCGGTGCGCTCCTGAAAATCCACGCCTTCCACGTGCGCGAAGTACGGATTGATCATCCACGGATCGATCTCGACCATCTTCGCGAATTTCTTCGCGACGTCGTCATAGCACGAGAAGTGCGTCGATTTGCGGCGCACGGCCCAGCCGGCATGCAGCGGCGGCAGCAGATACTGCTCGTGCAGATTTTCCAGCACGGGCGGAATGCCGCCCGACAGATCGTTATTCAACAGAATCGAGCAGGGATCGAAATTCTTCAGCCCGAGGCGGCGCTGCGAACGCTCGAGCGGTTCGAGCACGAGTTTCTGGCCGTCGGACAGCGCAATGGTGACGGGCCCGTTGATGCTTTCGTCGAGCGTGCCGAAACGCACGTTCAAGCCGGCCTGGCGCATGATCGCGGCGAGCCGGGCCACGTTCTCCAGATAAAACGCGTTGCGTGTGTGGCGCTCGGGAATGACGAGCAGATTCTTCGCGTCCGGGCAGATTTTTTCGATGGACGCCATTGCCGCCTGCACGGCAAGCGGCAGCACTTCCTGCGGCAGATTATTGAACGCGCCGGGAAACAGATTGGTGTCGACGGGCGCGAGCTTGAAACCCGCATTGCGCAGGTCGACCGAGCAATAGAACGGCGGCGTGTGCTCCTGCCACTCGAGCCGGAACCAGCGTTCGATTGCGGGAGTAGCGTCGAGGATCTTCCGCTCGAGATCGAGCAGCGGGCCGTTTAACGCCGTAACTAGGTGCGGAACCATTGATCACTCGCAGACTGGAGAAAAAAGATTGTAGAGCAAATGCTTTGCCCATTTGGGGATGGTTTCTCCATTCGCAAGCCAGCCGGAATGCATTCTCGCTATCGCAATGATAGGCAGGGGAAACTGTCGTGAACAAGAAGGCGAGCAAGAAAAAAGCCCGCCATGAAGGCGGGCCAAATCGCTGCGCTTGTTGCTACCTTTATGAGCCGGTGAGGCTCGGCGAGCCCGGGAGCGCGGGCTCGTGAAACGCCTTCGTTATTCGACGTGTTCGCCGTGCAGGCTCACGTCCAGACCTTCGCGTTCCTGTTCTTCCGTCACGCGGATGCCCATCGTCATGTCGATGACCTTCAGCAGGATGAAGCTCACCACGCCGCTGTACACCAGCGTCGTCACGACGCCCTTGGCTTGCAGCAGCACGCTGCCGTCGAAGCCGCCGATGTCCTTCACCGCGAACACGCCGGTCAGCAGCGCACCGACGATACCGCCGACGCAGTGCACGCCGAACGCATCGAGCGAATCGTCGTAACCGAGCTTGTGCTTGAGCCACGTTGCCGACCAGAAGCAGACCACGCCCGCCACGATGCCGATCACGAGCGAACCCGTCATGCCGACGAAGCCCGAAGCCGGCGTGATGGCGACCAGACCCGCCACTGCGCCCGACACGATACCGAGCACCGACGGCTTACCCTTCGCGGCCCATTCGGCGAACATCCATGCGAGCGCTGCCGCTGCGGTTGCCACTTGCGTTGCGAACATCGCGAAACCGGCACGGCCGTCTGCCGCCACTGCCGAACCCGCGTTGAAGCCGAACCAGCCCACCCACAGCATCGCGGCGCCGACCAGCGTCAGCGTGAGGTTGTGCGGAGCCATCGCTTCCTTGCCGTAGCCGACACGCTTGCCGAGCACGAGGCAGCAGACCAGACCGGCGATACCGGCGTTGATGTGCACCACCGTGCCGCCCGCGAAGTCGAGGATGCCCGCGGTCGCCAGCCAGCCGGTCGGTTCCCAGACCATGTGCGCGATCGGCGAGTAGACGATGATCGACCACAGGCTCATGAAGACGAGCATCGCCGAGAACTTCATGCGGTCGGCAAATGCGCCGGTGATCAGCGCCGGCGTGATGATCGCGAACGTCATCTGATAGACGAAGTAGACCGTTTCGGGGATCGTCTGCGCGAGATGGCTGACGGTCAGCGTCGTGGCCTTGTCGCCCTTGATGTAGTTCATGCCCGACATGAAGAAGCGCGAGAAGCCGCCGATGAACGAGCCGCCCGGCGTGAACGCGAGGCTGTAGCCCACGACCGCCCAGATGATCGTCACGAGGCAGGTGATCGCGAAGCTTTGCATCAGCGTCGCCAGCACGTTCTTCTTGCGGACCATGCCGCCGTAGAAGAGCGCGAGGCCCGGGATCGTCATGAACAGCACGAGCGCGGTGGAGGTCAGCATCCAGGCGGTGTCGCCCGAATTGATTTTCGACGAGTCGACCGAGAACGGCGCGGTGGGCGCAGCCGGAGCGGCGTCCGATGCGGCGGGGGCTGCCGCTGCGGCGCTTGCTGCGGGTGCAGCCGAGGCGTCGGCGGCGGGCGCCGAAGCTGCTGCGGCCGCCGAAGCGTCCGCTGCCGGCGCGCTTGCCGCCGTATCGGATGCAGCGGCCGAGGCGGCTACGGGGGCGGAAGCGTCGTCCGCGAGGGCGGCGCCGATACCGCCCGCGAGCAGCGAACCGGCCATCAGCAAGGACATCAATAATTTGCGCATCTTTCGTTTCCTCTTGTCGCTATCTGTGTCGCTATCTTTTGGTGTTACAGAGCATCCGCGCCGGTCTCTCCGGTGCGAATCCGGATGACCTGCTCGATCGGCGTGACGAAAATCTTGCCGTCGCCGATCTTGCCGGTGCGCGCCGCGCGTTCCAGCGCCTCGATGGCCTGATCGACGATGTCGT
Source organism: Paraburkholderia sp. RL17-368-BIF-A (assembly GCF_046054045.1). Taxonomy (NCBI): domain Bacteria; kingdom Pseudomonadati; phylum Pseudomonadota; class Betaproteobacteria; order Burkholderiales; family Burkholderiaceae; genus Paraburkholderia; species Paraburkholderia sp. RL17-368-BIF-A. The sequence goes on along the minus strand of NZ_JARESN010000004.1, from coordinate 465,513 downwards.
CCGAGACAGCCGCCTCGATCTTCACTTTCGGCAGGAAATCGACGACGTACTCCGCGCCGCGATACAGCTCCGTATGGCCCTTCTGACGGCCGAACCCCTTGACCTCGGTTACCGTGATGCCGGAGACGCCGATCGCCGACAAGGCTTCGCGCGCCTCATCGAGCTTGAACGGCTTGATGATTGCGGTGATGAGTTTCATGAAATCCCTCGCTTAGTTGCCAAAAACCGTTGCTAACCCGTTTGCGTAACCGCCGCGGAACCGCTGCGTAACCGTCTCGTAAGCTGCCTGTAGCCCGCTCGCGCAAGCCTGGTGGTACTCGTTGCCCTTTCGCCTGGTCTCGTTGCCCTGCCGGAAATTCGTGCCGGCAGAACGCGCGGGGCAGTAAGAGCAACTCGTATGCCATGTTGTGTCAGACTGCCGCCGGTGCACGCCCGGCAAGGGGCGCAGCCGCCCTTGTCCAGATGGCCAACGCGCGCGCTGCGCTGTGGCGCGCCGCCTGGATCATTGCTAGAGTGTCCGCAGGGTCTGCAAGCGCCGACGCGCACCAAACGGGCTCACGCGGCGAAGCACAGCCGGCGTGCACGCACCAACGCAGCGCATCGTCAGACGCGAGGCACAGACGTAACGAAACGCTGCACATTTTTTGTGCATCAAGGGGAACACCATGAAACAACCAAACGACGTTTTCAACGACATCCAGGCGCGCATGAGCGAGCTGTTCAAGAACTCGCCGGCCAAAGACGTCGAACGCAATGTGAAAGCGATGCTGTCGCAAGGCTTCTCGAAGCTCGATCTGGTCACACGCGAGGAATTCGATACGCAGACCCAGGTGCTGGTGCGCACGCGTGCGCGCCTCGAAGAACTGGAGCGCCGCGTCGCGGAACTCGAACAGAAGCTGCCCGTCACGACGCAAACGCTCTGACGGTTTCACGAGCAGCGCGTTAGCTGCATCGAGCTGCACATCACAGGCAAGCGAGCCGTGACGTCATCAGCGTATTAAGGGGACCGCAGCGCGCCACTTGCGCGCGGTCCGACGGGAGAAAACATGTCGCTTGCCGTGGTGCGCAGTCGCGCGCCGGCCGCCGGCCGCGCGCCCGAAGTAACCGTCGAGGTTCACCTCGCCAACGGGCTACCCTCTTTTTCGATCGTCGGACTTCCTGATCTGGAAGTCCGCGAAAGCCGCGAGCGCGTGCGCGCAGCGCTGCAAAACTGCGGCTTCGATTTTCCCGTACGGCGCATCACGGTCAACCTCGCTCCCGCCGATCTGCCGAAGGAATCCGGCCGCTTCGATCTGCCGATAGCCTTGGGCATTCTCGCGGCGAGCGGGCAAATCCCGGCCGAATCGCTCGTCAACCGCGAATTTGCCGGCGAGCTTTCCTTAACCGGCGCGCTGCGTCCGATGCGCGGCGCCTTCGCGATGGCTTGCGGCACCGCGCGCGGCGCGGCGGTTTGCGCAGCGGCTCCTGGTCTCGCCGAAAGCGCGGCCGGGCACGCGCCGCCCGAGCGCAATCCGCAGCTCTACCTTCCTGCGGCCAGCGCGGCGGAAGCCGCGCTCGTCCCCGGCGTGGATGTGTACGGCGCGAGCGATCTGCCGTCGTTATGCGCGCATCTCGCCGATGCGCCCGACGCCCGCCTCTATCCGGTCGCCGCGCCAAACCTGGCCGATACGCGCCCTGCCGCCGTGCCCGACATGGGCGACGTGATCGGCCAACGCGGCGCGCGCCGCGCGCTCGAAGTCGCCGCGGCCGGCGGGCACCATGTACTGCTGATCGGCCCGCCGGGCGCGGGCAAGTCGATGCTCGCCGCCCGCTTGCCCGGTCTGCTGCCGCCCATGACCGACGACGAGGCGCTCAGCTCGGCCGCGTTGCTGTCGGCGAGCCGCGCCGGTTTCACGCCGGCGCAATGGCGGCAGCGGCCGTTCCGGGCGCCGCATCATTCGTCGAGCGCGGCAGCGCTGGTAGGTGGGCGCAATCCGCCGCAGCCGGGCGAGATCACGCTCGCGCACCTGGGCGTGCTTTTCCTCGATGAACTGCCGGAGTTCGACCGCCAGGCGCTCGAAACGCTGCGCGAACCGCTGGAGGCCGGGCGAATCACGATTTCGCGCGCGGCGCTGCAGGCGGACTTTCCGGCGGCGTGCCAACTGATCGCGGCGATGAATCCGTGTCCCTGTGGATGGCGCGGCGACCCGAATGGGCGTTGTCGCTGCACGCCGGAGATTGCGGCGCGTTATCTGCGCAAATTATCGGGCCCGCTGCTGGACCGGATCGATATTCAGCTAGAAGTGCCGGCGCTGACGTCGGCGGAATTGTCCGCGCGAGCGCATGCCGCCGGAGAAACGAGCGCGGTCATCGCGCGGCGGGTGCTCGCCGCGCGCGAACGGCAATTGGCTCGGCAAGGCAAAACCAACCGTGAGTTGACGGGCAAAGAAGTCGACGAAGTCTGCCGTCCCGACGCAGCCGGCGAGGCGCTGCTGCGCGAAGCGGGCGAGCGTTTCGGCTGGTCGGCTCGCGCGTATTACCGCGTGTTGAAAGTTGCACGAACGATTGCCGACCTCGCGGGCGCGAGCATGCCGAGCGCCGCGCAGATCGGCGAGGCGGTTCAGTACCGACGGGCTTTTGGCTCTGGTTGAGGAGAAAAAAATGCTGTCAAGACTTGACTTATGCACATGCCCGCGTTCCAGATAGATTTAGAAACATCTGAAAGGTACTTAGAAAGTCAGATCCAAACGGCATTGATTTCAAAGGATTTTTTCTTCTGCGCCAACTACATTCAGACTGACGGAATGCCCACGGCACGGGCATCTGCGGCAAAAAAAGCGGACTTCTCAACAGAGTTATCCACAGGACGCCCGGCGAGGTGGAAAACTTCAACGTAAACCGCGAATTAGCGCGGAAAGCTGCGAAGGAACTTTCAGTACGTCCGCGCGTCGCTTCGGCGTCAGGTCGGCCCCGAGTCGGCCAAATCTACCGGTTCAATAGAGTTGGAACGACGAGAAAAATTGGTCCACCTGTTCCTGGGGCAGCGGCCCTGACGCGATGATCGCGGCTTGATACGCGTGCCGGCCACGCGCTACGAGGCGCGCATAGACGGTCCGCTTTTCATGGCTGGAGCCGGCCTCGCCGCTCAGCGTCATCTCGAGCCCCAAAACTTTGCCGCCTGCCGCGAGCGGAATTTGCACCGCGCGCGCCTCTGGCGTCACGCCCACGTTTCGCGCGAGGCCGTTGCGCAGGAACTCGAGCGCCTTGCGCTGCGTCGCTTCGCTGTCGTCGGGCAGCATGATCGTGCCGACCGCGAACACGGCGTCGCCGGCTTCGGCCGTCTGCATGGCCATCTGCATCGGCGTGCCGTCGACCTGGACCGCGCGCTGATCGTTGCCGGGCTTGGCAGGCAAGTCGATGCTGTAGCCGTTGTCGTTATTCATGACGGTGCGCCAGTCGAAGGTCGGCGAGCAGCCGCTCAGCGCGACGCCGATAGCAAGCGCGCAAACCGCCGCGCGGGTCATCGACTGTGCGCGTGGCTGGCCGCGCAGCATGCGAGCCGCGGCATTGCCATGGAAGACGAGGCTGGAAAACAGACGCGAGGGAATTCGAGCGAACAGGGAATAGATGCGGAAAACTATCTGGAACATGAGCAAGAGAGACCGTGAAGCGGTGAAGTTGACGTGAAGCGCAAAACGCCATTATCCGCTGCAAGCTGATGGAGCGCGCGGAAGCGGCCAAGCGCACGTTTGGCTGTGCCGGCGCAACGCGGGTTGCGGGTTGCGCTCCCTGCCCCGCATCCCGAATAGGACTACAATATCAACGCTCCGTTGCGGCACGCTCCAAGCCCCAGCCGACGCACTGTCCTGCGCCCTTGCGCGACTTCCGAGGTTCCGCTCATGAGTTCCATCGCATCGACCAGCGCCGTCAAGCGCACGAATCCGCTTCGCTATCTGATCATCGCCGCGGTGGCGATTGCGATCGGCATCGCCGGCTATTTCGCGTTTGCCGGCCAGCAGCGCGTGCCCGACGCGACCTTTACGCTGCTGTCGGGCCAGAAAGTCACGACCGCCGACCTCAAAGGCAAGGTCTACCTCGTCAACTTCTGGGCGACGAGTTGCGACACCTGCATGAAGGAAATGCCGCAGATGGTGCAGACGTATAACCGCTTCAAAGGCAAAGGGCTCGAATTCGTCGCGGTGGCCATGAGCTACGACGCGCCGATGTACGTGACCAATTACACGCAAACGCGCCAGTTGCCCTTCAAGGTCGCCATGGACGACGGCTCGGCCGCCAAACAGTTCGGCAACGTGCAGCTCACGCCGACCACCTTCCTCGTCGACAAGGACGGCAAGATCCTGAAGCGCTACGTCGGCGAGCCGCAGTTCGCTGAACTCGATCAGTTGCTGGAGAAGGCGCTGAACGCGGCTTAAGCAGCCGCCAAGCGAAGGCAAGCCACGCCACCGCAAGCTCAAACAAGAAACGCCGGCACTCCCACTTGCCGGCGTTTCTATTTCACCTCTCCCCATCGCCCTTGGCCGCGAGGCCATATCGCTTGATCTTCTCGTAGAGCGTCGCCTTGCCGAGCTGAAGCCGGTCGGCGGCGACCGCCACCACGCCGCCGCACTGCTCGAGCGCTTCCGCGATCACCGCGCGCTCGAACTGCTCGACGCGCTCCTTGAGCGGCTGCGCCTGTCCGCTTTCGTCGCCGAAAGACATCACGGGATCGTCGGCGACACCGAGCACGAAGCGGTCCGCGGCGTTGCGCAGTTCCCGCACGTTGCCCGGCCAGTCGCGCTGCATCAGGCTCGCGCGCTGACGGTCGGTGAGGATCGGCGCGGGCCGCTGATAACGCACCGCCGCGTCGAGCAGAAAGTGTTCGAAAAGCGGCACGATGTCCTCGCGCCGCTCGCCGAGCGGCGGCAATGCGATCGTGACCACATTCAACCGGTACAGCAGATCGCGGCGGAACGAGCCGTCCGCGACGTGTTCCGCCATATCGCCTTTCGCCGCCGCGACCACGCGGCAATTCACGCGAATCGGCTGATTGGAACCGAGCCGCTCGAGCACGCCGTCCTGCAACACGCGCAACAGCTTGACCTGCAGCGCGAGCGGCATGCTTTCGATTTCGTCGAGAAACAGCGTGCCGCCCGACGCATGTTCGAGCTTGCCGATCCGGCGTTTCGCCGCGCCCGTAAACGCGCCGGGCTCGTAGCCGAACATCTCGGACTCGAACATCGGCTCGGGCAGCGCGCCGCAATTCACCGCGATAAACGGCTTGTCGCGCCGCGGCGACAACTCGTGCAAACTGCGCGCGATCAGTTCCTTGCCCGCGCCGGTATCGCCGTTGATGAGTACGGACGCATCGGTCGGCGCGACGTTCGCGATGAGCCGCCGCACCTGCTCGATCGCCGGACTGCGGCCGATGATCCGCGGCGCCACCGTGTTCTGCCCCGCGAGTTCGCGGCGCAGCGCGAGATTTTCGAGCACGAGCTTGCGCCGCTCCAGCGCGCGCCGCACGGTCTCGATCAACCGCTCGGAGGCGAACGGCTTTTCGATGAAGTCGTAGGCGCCGTCGCGCATCGCCTGCACGGCCATCGAAATATCGCCGTGACCGGTGACGAGAATCACGGGCACATCCGGCGCGCGTTCGTGGCACTGCGCGAGCAACTCGAGACCGCTCGCGCCAGGCAGCCGAATATCGCTGACGATCACGCCGGAAAAATCCGCACTGATCGACTTCGCCGCCGATTCCGCCGACGCATGGCCCACCACCTCGAAGCCCGCCAGTTGCAAACTCTGCACGCTCGCGCGCCGCACCAGTTCGTCGTCTTCGATATACAGCACTTGCAAGCCGTCGTTCAGCATGTCGTTCTCATCGGAATCAGGAACCGGTGGTGAGCGGGTCCGCGGTAGGGCTCGTCTGCACGCGGGCGCGGCGCAGCGTCAACACGAAGAGTGCACCGCCTTGCGGCGCGTTGCGCGCCACCAGCGTGCCGCCGCAATCGCGCGCGATCGACGATGAAATCGCGAGCCCGAGACCGAGTCCCTGACCCATTTCCTTGGTGGTGAAGAAAGGTTCGAACAGGCGCGGCAACACGTCTTCGGCGATGCCTGGACCGTTGTCGCCGACCGCGAACGAGAGATTGTCCGGGGCCACCTCGATATGCACCGAAATGCGCGGCGCGCTCATGCCGGCGGTCGCGTCGAGCGCATTGCCGAGCAAATTGATCAGCACCTGTTCGAGACGCAGATCGTCGCAATGCGCGATCAGGTCGGGATGATCGTCGGCAAGATCGAGCGGCGTGCGCGTACCGCTTTCGACATCGAATAGCGCAAGCTGCAGTTCGACGCCCTGAAAGCGCTTCTGCAACAGCGCGAGCGCATTGCGCAGCGCGCGCACAGCCGACGCGCGCGCGCTGCGCGGCCGCGCCCTTCCGACGAACAGCTTCAACTGGTTCGTGATCTTGCCCATGCGCTCGGTGAGCGCCGCGATCGCTTCGAGATTTTCACGCGCCGACGCCTGATCGCCGCGCTCGAGCAGCACGCGCGTGTTGTCGGAAAAACCGCGCAACGCAGCGAGCGGCTGATTCAGTTCATGCGTGATGCCGGCCGCCATCTGACCGAGCGCGGCGAGCTTGCTGGCCTGGATCAACTCGTCGTGCGCGGCGCGCAGTTCCTGCTCGGCGCGCGTGCGCTCGGCGACTTCCTTCTGCAACTGCTCGTTCGCCTGCGACAGATCGGCGGTGCGTTCCGCGACGCGCTGATTCAGTTCCGCATACGCCTTTTGCAGCAGCGTACGGCTGCGCATCACCTCGCGCACGCGCGAGCGGCGCATTCTCCAGTAGAACGCGAGCAGCACGAGCGACACATAGCCAAAACCCGTGACGATGGTCGCGTTGCGCGCGTCGGCATCGACGGGGCTCACGGGCGCCATCGTGATCAGATGCCAATCGGGTTCGCCCATGCCGCGCCGCGACGCGAGATAACGCGGCGCATAGCGGCCGCCGCCCACGCGCACAATCTGCGCGTCGCCTTCCAGCTTGCGCTCGATCGTCACCGGCAGCGGCGCGATCGGCTGCTGTGCGTATTGACGCGCCTGGTAAATCGAATCGGCGACCTGGCCCGACAACGGCCGTATCGTGTGGTATTTCCACGCGGGCACCGACGACAGAAAGATCACGCCATGATCGTCGGTGACGAGCAACGGCTCGGACGCGTCCGAGCCCTGAAACCATTCGAGATCGAGTTTGACGACTGCCGCGCCGACAATCTTGCCGTCGCGCCGCACCGGCTGCGAAATGTAATAGCCCGGCGCCTGCGAGATCGTGCCGATGCCGAAGAAGCGGCCCACGCCGCCCTTGATTGCATCGACGAAATACGGCCGGAACTGATAGCCCGCGCCGATGAAACTGCCCGGCCCTTGCCAGTTGCTCGCGGCCACGCAGTAGCCGTCGAGCGGAATGATGTAGGTGACCGTCGCGCGCGCGTGACGGTTCAGGTCTTCGAGGTAGAGATTCGCGCGCTCCACGTTGGCGGGCGACGGATCGACCAGCACGTCCTGCACGATCGGATGTTCGGCGAGCAGATACGGCAGCGATTCGTAGCGCTCGAGCGTGCTCTTGAGCGAACTCGCGGTACGGTCGACGCGCCCCGCGGCATTCAACCGCAAGCTGTCGATGCCGCTTTGCCACGCGATGCTGTACGTGAGCCCGCACGCCGCAACGAGCCCGGCGACGAGCGCGAAGAGAATCAGCAGGCGGCGGGTCACGTTGGCACTATCCGGTCGGGTGGGATCGGATATTGTGGCATAAGGCGAAGCGCCGTCGGCCTGCGCTTCCCCGGCCGACGGCACTGGGGTTGGGCGCGCGTTCACCGGTTGCATGGGCTGGTGTCCGCGGCCGCAAACATCACGCTATTTCAGGCGATGCCCGACGACGTCCGGCTTAGACGCTGGCCGGTTCGTCGACCGGCACATCGCCGCGCAGCGCGGCTTCCAGCTTGCTGCGGTCCAGTTCCTTTTCCCACGCCGACACCACGACGGTCGCCACGCCATTGCCGACGATGTTGGTCAGCGCACGGCATTCGCTCATGAAGCGGTCGATGCCGAGAATCAGCACCATGCCCGACAGCGGAATGGTCGGCACCACGGCCAGCGTCGCGGCCAGCGTGATGAAGCCCGCGCCGGTCACGCCGCTCGCGCCCTTCGAGGTCAGCATCGTCACCGCGAGCAGCGTGAGCTGCTGCGTCCACGTGAGGTCGGTGTTCGTCGCCTGAGCGATGAACAGCACGGCCATCGTCATGTAGATGTTGGTGCCGTCGAGGTTGAACGAATAACCGGTCGGCACGACGAGGCCCACCACCGAACGCGAGCAGCCGAGCTTTTCGAGCTTCAGCATGAGTTGCGGCAACGCGGCTTCGGACGAGCTCGTGCCGAGCACGATCAGCATCTCTTCCTTGATGTACGCGATGAAGCGCAGGATATTGAAGCCCACCGCACGCGCAATCGCGCCGAGCACAACCACCACGAACACGATCGCGGTCAGATAGAACGTGCCGATCAGCTTGAGCATCGGCAGCAGCGAGCCGATGCCGTACTTGCCGATGGTGAACGCCATCGCGCCGAATGCGCCGATCGGCGCGAGCTTCGTGATGATGCCGACCATGCCGAAGAGGATGCTCGACAGGCTTTCGATAAAGCTCGTCACCGGCTTGCCGCGTTCGCCGATGTGCGCGAGCACCGCCCCGAACAGCAGCGCGATCAGCAGGATCTGCAGGATTTCGCCTTGCGAGAATGCCGACACGAGCGTGTCCGGAATGATGTGCATCAGGAAGTCGACGGTCGTCTGACCGTGCGCCTTCGCGGCATACGATGCGACTTCCTTGCCGTTCAGCGTAGCCGGATCGACGTTGAAGCCGACGCCCGGCCGCAGCAGGTGCGTCGCCGCCAGGCCGAGCAGCAGTGCGAACGTCGAGACGATTTCGAAGTACAGCAGCGCCTTGCCGCCGACGCGCCCGACCTTCTTCATGTCTTCCATGCCGGCGATGCCGGTCACGACCGTACAGAAGATGATCGGTCCGATCACCATCTTGATGAGCTTGATGAACGCATCGCCGAGCGGCTTCATGTCGACGGCGAAGGTCGGATAGAAATGGCCGAGCGCGATACCGATGATGATCGCCACGATCACCTGGACGTACAGCACTTTGTGGATAGGTTTCTTCACGATGTTTCCTGCGATGTGGGTGAGCCCATGGCCTGCCACGCTGCGCATCATGCGAACGAATGAACGTCGCCTCTGCACGGCATTAGGCCGCGACAAGACGACGAATTCAGAAATACCGGGAAGGGAAATCAGACATCGTTGTCTCCTTGCTTTAGTTGTCGGACCGTTGCGGCCGCGTTATCTATTTTGCAAGGTCGATGCCAGCTTGATGCCTAAGACATACCCTTGATTCTTATGGGTTTGCGCGCAAGATCTGGCGCACGCGTTCCGGGATTCCGGAAATCCGGACGAGCGGCGTCGGGAAACCCGGATTCGCCGCCGCGCAAACCCTCGGGAAAACCCGAAGCCTTTGCGGGCGGGCTTCGGCGGGCTTCGGCGGGCTTTGGCGGGCTTCGGCGGATTGTCAGGCGTTGCCTTCTTCGAGCACCAGCAGGTTGTCGTGCGAAAAGCCGAGCGACACCGGCTGCCCTCTTTCGGGTAAACCGCGATTCGGATCGTTGAATACGTCGAGCGAAATCACTGCGTCTTTTACACGCGTTCTGATGCGCACTACCGCGCCGAGAAAATTCACTTCTTCGACGGTCGCATTCAGCGTGTTGCGGCCGGGCGCCGCCGGTTCGAGCACGATCGCTTCGGGACGCAGCGCGAGCAGGCGCTTCTTGCCGGCATCGGCGGAAGGAAGTTGCTGCGTGGTGATGAGCTCCTGACCGTCCACGGCCATCTTGCCCGTCGCCGGATCGATCACATGCCCGGCCAGAATATTGAGCGTGCCGACGAACGACGCGACAAAACGCGTGCGCGGATAGTTGTAGATTTCCGATGGCGAGCCGATCTGTTCGACGCGACCCTCGTTCATCACGACGATGCGGTCGGAAATGGACAACGCCTCTTCCTGATCGTGCGTGACGAAAATCGACGTGATGCCGAGTTCGCGCTGCAACGCGCGAATGTCCTGCCGCAACGAGATGCGGATTTTTGCGTCGAGCGCGGACAGCGGCTCGTCGAGCAGCAATACCTGCGGCTTGCCCGCGAGCGCGCGAGCGAGTGCCACGCGCTGCTGCTGACCGCCCGACAGTTGCCACGGATAACGCCCGCCGAGCTGCGGCAGCTTGATCAGATGCAGCATCTCTTCGACGCGCTGATTGATTTCCGCCTGCGGCCGATGCGTGATCTTCAGCCCAAAGCCGATGTTCTCGGCCACCGTCATGTTCGGAAAGAGCGCATACGACTGGAACACCATGCCGACCTTGCGCTGCCGCGTGCGCAGATGCGTGACGTCCTTGTTGTCGAGCCGGATAATGCCGCGCGTCGGCGTCTCGAATCCGGCGATCATGCGCAGCACGGTCGTCTTGCCGCAACCGGACGGCCCGAGGAACGTGACGAACTCGCCGCGCTCGATCTTCATGTCGAAGTGATGCAGCGCGATGTTCGACGCGAAGGACTTGTGCAGATTTTCTATCTCGAGAAATGCCATGGTTCGCTGCCTCAGTGCGTCAGATTTTCTGGCCGCTCAACGCGCGGGCCGAGCCGAACACCTGTATCAATCCCATCGACGCCCACGTGATCATGAACGCGATAATCGCCAGCGCCGACGGCTCATACGCGCGATTCGCGCCGATCAGTTGCAGATACGGACCGAACGCGGGACGGTCGAGCAGGCTCGCGAGCGTGAACTCGCCGATCACGACCGCAAAGGTGAGAAAGGCGCCGGACAGAATGCCCGAGCGGATATTCGGAAAGATCACCTTGAACAGAATGGTCGGCCAGTTCGCGCCAAGACATTCGGCGGCTTCGGTGAGCGAGCGGACGTCCACGGCGCGCAGGCCCGCATCGACCGCGCGGTACATGTAGGGCAAGGAGAGCGTCACGTAGCCGAATACGAGCAGCAGATCGGTCGCGCGCTCGTTGCCCGTGAGCGGCAGAATCGAACTGCTGTTGTAGATGCGCAGATAGCCGAACACGATCACGATAGCCGGCACGACGAGCGGCAGCAGCGTGATGAATTCGACGACCGGCCGCAGCCTCGGCAAGCGCAATTGCACCCAGTAAGCGGTCGGCACCACCAGCAATATGCCGACGACGATCGTCAGCAGCGCCATCAGAATGGAATAACCGAACGAAGCCTGAAAGCGCGGATCGCTCAGCACGACGCTATACGCCTCGAAGCTGTAGGTGCCGCGCTTCATCCGCAAGCTGAATTCGAAAGTAGCGATCAGCGGGATCAGAAAGTACAGCGAACCGATCACCGTCGCGGTCCATGCTCCGACGCGAGATTGGCTTTTCATCGACGGCCCCTTTCGGCGCGCGAACGCAGCCAGATGTAGCCGCCATTCGAAAGCCCGGTCACGAGCACCATGCCGAGCGCGAGCGCGTAGCCGAGGTTCTGGTTATGCATGACGTCCCCGCGTATTTGTGCAAACAGCAGGATCGGCACGATGTTCAGCGAGCTGCCCGTCAGCGCGTAAGCCGTGGCCACCGCACCGAACGCATTGGCAAAGAGCAGCAGCGTCGCGCCCAGCACGCTAGGCCACAACACGGGCAACGCGACGTGGCGCCAGTATTGATACGCGGTGCCGCCGAGGCAATCGCATGCTTCGCGCCATTCGCGTTTCAGGCCGTCGAGCGCGGGGGTGACGATCAGCACCATCAACGGAATCTGGAAGTAGAGGTAAGTGAGCGTGAGCCCCGAAAAGCTGAGAATGCTGAAGCCCGTCGAGTAAAGATTGAAGCCGAGGTATTTCTTCAGCAGCACGGTGACGAGCCCGACGCGCCCCAGCGTGCAGATGAACGCGAACGCGAGCGGCACACCCGCGAAGTTCGACGCGACGCCCGAGAATGTCATCAACGTCGGACGAATCCAGCCGGGCAGCTTGCCCTGCACCGCCGCCCACGCGAGCAGCGAGCCGATCAGCGCGCCGCCCGCCGCGGACGCCGCGCTCACCTTGAAGCTGATCCAGTAGGCGTCGAGTATCGACGGCTGAAACAGATCGCGTAGATTGGCGAGCGTGAAGTGACCTTGCGCGTCCTGGAACGCGCCGATCATCAGAAAGCCGGTGGGCAGAATCAGGAACAGCAGCGCGAACGTGAAGAACGGCACGACGCCGATCCACGCAAGCATCTGCGACGCGCGGCCCGGACCGTCGACGCGCGGCGTCGGCGTGGGCACGGGCGGCACCAGCAGATCCGGCGGCACCGATCCAGCATCCGATGAAGCGCTCATAGCTCACCTTTGGGCTTGATGACTAACGCCGCAAACGCCGCTCTTTGCGAACGGCGCCGCGGCGCACACATGACTTCGCGCTTTCTAAAGCTGCGCTTACTTGACGTTCGCGCCGACCACTTCGTCCCAATGCTTCGTGATGGTTTCCTTGTACGCGTCCTGCTGCTGAAGCGTCGGGAACACCACGTTCTTATACGACGACGGCGGCGGCAATTTGTCGAGCAGCGCTTGCGGCACTTTCTTCGCGGCCACGAGTTCGTTGTAGCGCATCGGATGGCAATAGCCGGCCAACCAGCCAAGCTGGCCTTCGTCGGAATAGAGGTACTCCATCCACAGCTTCGCCGCGTTCGGATGCGGCGCGTAGGCGCTAATTGCCTGAACATAGACGCCTGCGACGACGCCCGTTTTCGGAATCACGACCTGCACCTTCGGGTTGCCCTTCAGCGTATCGCGATCGGCCAACGCGTTGTAATCCCAACGGACGACGATCGGCGTCGTGCCTTGCGCAAGCGATGCCGCCTTGCCGATCACGGGCACGAAGTTGCCGCTCTTGTTCAGGTCCGCGAAATACTTGAGGCCGGCTTTATCCGCCTTCGCCGCATCGCCCTTGCTTTGCGACAGGCCCGCCGCATAGACCGCCTGGATCGCCTGATTCGCCGAGCGCGGATCGCCCGCGAGCGACACCGCGTTCTTGTAATCGGACTTGAGCAGATCGCCCCAGTCGGACGGCGCCTTGTCGATCATGTCCGCGTTGACTTCGAACGCAAGCACGCCGTAGTAATCGCCGTACCAGTAGCCGTCCGGATCTTTCGACTCCTTCGGAATCGAGTTCCACGACGACACCTTGTACGGTTGCAGCAGCCCGTCGGCCTTCGCGGTCGGACCGAACGACAGGCCCACGTCGATCACGTCCGGCGCTTGCGGACCTTTGTTGCCCTTGTTCGCCTTGATGGCTTCTACTTCGTCGCCCGAGCCCGCGTCCGGATTCAGTTCGTTGATCTTGATGCCGTACTTCTTCTGAAAACCCGCGACGAGTTGCCCGTAGTTGCACCAGTCGTGCGGCAATGCGATCACGGTGAGCTGGCCTTCCTGCTTCGCGGCGGCAATCAATGCGTCGAGCGGCGCGGCCGATGCGCTGCTCACGCCGGCGGCGGCGACACCCGCGACGGCCGACATCGAAAGTATCCGAGCTAACACGGTGCGGTTCATAGTTTTCCCCATCCTCTGCCGAAGTTGTTGCGTTTGGAAAGTTGCTGGTTCGACTTCAAGGGCACAGCTCGCTCGCACTCGTCCGCTGGTGCTTTCGTGCTTTCGTGCCCACGCCATGCCCGCGCCGGCTGCGGCGCTCAAAGCATGTCGTGCGACAGCTTATCGATGCGATCTGTACAAATCATGTCGACGCCCCATTGCGCGAGCAATTCGGCGCGCGCGGGATCGTTGACGGTGTAAGCGAGTACATGCAAGCCGGCCGCGCGAATTTCCGCGACGAGCGGTTCGGTCAGATAAAGATGGCTCGCGTGCAAGGACACGCAGTCCAGTTCGCGCACGATACGCAGCCAGTCCGCGGGCACTTCCTCGAACAGCATGCCGCGCCGCAATGAAGGCGCGGCATCGCGCGCGGCCGCGAGCGCGTCGAAAGAAAACGACGACAGCAGCGGCGGCGTCTGGTCTTTCCACAACTCGAGCGCGGCGCTCGCGACGAGTTGGCCGGTGATCTCATCGCGGCCAGGACAGGGCTTGATCTCGATGTTCGCCGCGATGCCATCGCGCGCGCAACGCGCGGCCGCATCGGCGAGCGTCGGCAAACGCGTGCCCGCGAATTGCGGCCCGTACCAGGCGCCGGCATCGAGCAACGCAAGCTGCGCCCATGTGTAGACCGCCGCCGCGCCATACCCGTTGGTGGTGCGCTCGAGCGTGTCGTCGTGCAGCAGGAAAAGCTGGTTGTCGACGGAAAGCTTGGCGTCGAATTCGACCATGCGGTAACCGTAACGCACGCAGGCGTCGAAGCCCGCTAACGTGTTCTCCGGCGCAAGCGTGCCGCCGCAGCGATGCGCGACGAGCGGCGGATACGGCCAGTCTGCAGGTGATGCACGATCGATCCCGTTTGCCACGTCCCGTCACCTTTCACTCAGAATAAGCGCGTTTCGCCGCGCGCCGGCGCCAACGGTCTTGTCAAAAAACGCCATGACAAAGCGCGAAAGCACAGATTAACTTTGCCTTCGACGATTCGATGTTCGAATCAGGCGGCGCTTCGATTTGCGAAGGCTAAAGTCAAATACACAAACTTGCAAGCTACCAAAAAAATACAACACAATCCGGCTGAAGTAGTACGCTTGACATCGTCTCGACACACATTCATGTCCACGATGTCGTCAGTCGAAACACGTTGTGCGAGCGCCTTCGCATCCAAGGAAAATGCATGTGGCAGGAAGACCGTCATCAGAGAATACGCGCGTTATTGTCGACGCTCCATAGAGTGTCGACCGAACGGATCATGGCGGACCTGGGCGTGTCGCGCGAAACGGTGCGACGCGACCTGCTCGATCTCGAAGCGCTCGGTGAACTGCGGCGTGTGCATGGCGGCGCGATCAAGCCGGCCGACGAAGCGCCGATCGCCGAGCGCGCCCACATGCGCGTCAAATCGAAAACGGCCATTGCCAAAGCGGCAATCGGGTTGATTGCGAGCGGCCAGACGCTTTTTATCGACGCGGGCACGACCACCGCCGCGCTCGCCGAGGAACTCGCGAAGCTCGCGAATCTGACCATCGTCACGAATTCAATCGACGTCGCGTTGAAAATGCGCGGAGCGGCCGAGCAGTCGGAAGCCGGCAACGAAGTGATTCTGCTCGGCGGCACGATCAGCGACCGCGCAATGGCGACCACCGGCGCGACCACCGTGCTCGACATTCAGCGGTATCGCGCGGACCTCGCGCTGCTGTCGCCGGTCGGCATCGACCACCGGCATGGCGCGACCAACTACGATCATGCGGAAACCGAAGTGGCGCGCGCGATGGTCGCGAATGCAGACCGTGTGGTGATCCTCGCCGACTACAGCAAGATCGGGCAACGCAGCCGGATTTCGTATTGCCCCGTTGAGCAGATCGACGTGCTCGTCACCAATAAGAAGGCCGCGGATGCGGCTGATTTCGGTGCGCTGAAAAAGAAGCTAGAAGAAGTGGTGCTGGCGTGAAGCTTCACGCGCATTGCCGCGCTTCGCGGTTCATTCCTTCACATGCATCGTATCGAGCACACGCTTGCGCAAGCGCGTGTCGTGCAGCGCGCCCGCGGCATCCAGAACCGGATAAGCCGTCGAGCAAAACAGCGAATTGAGCCGCTTCATGTCGCTGATCAGATCGAGATGCAGCGCGCTGGTTTCGATGCTGCGCAGCGTCTGCCCGGCGAGTCGATCCAGATGCCGATACGAATACGCGCGCTCCAGATCGCGAAAGCGCTCTTTCTCCGCGAGAAGCCGCTCGGCGCAACGCAGATCGTTATTAAGGAACACTGACAGGCCAAGCTGCAGATTGCTGACGAGCCGCGTCTGCAAATCGTCCAGTTCGCCGAGCCCTTCTTCGGAAAACGACAGCCGGTGCGCGATCTTTTTCTCTTCGATGTCGCCCACGATCCGCTCGATGATGTCGCCCGCATGCTCGAGGTTGATGGTCAGCGAAATGATGTCGGTCCAACGGCGGCTATCGGCTTCGTCAAGCTGCTCGCGTGAAATCAGCGTGAGGTAGTTCTTGACCGCGGCGTACAGTTCGTCGACGTCGTCGTCCATCCGAACCGTTTCGCGCGCCTTGTCCAGACGGTTGTGATGAATCAGCTCGGCCACATTGTCGAGCATGGTCCGCACGATGTCGCCGATACGCAGCACTTCGCGCGCGGCATTCGCAAGCGCGAGCGTCGGCGTGGACAGCGCGGCTGCATCGAGATGCAGTGGCCGCAGTTCGCCGTTCGGCATGGGCCGGTCGGGCAGTACGCGCTCGCAGATACGCGCGACCGGATCGATCAGCGACAGGCATACGCCGCAGCGCAGCGCGTTGTAGATCAGGTGAAAGCCGACCGTGGCTTCGCGTGGATTGGCGATCAGCATCGGCAGCCAGCGCGCGAGCAAGGACGCGAACGGCAGGATCAGCAACGCGCCCGCGAGCTTGAACGTGAAGCTGCCGAGCGCAAGACGCCGCGCCGCCGAATTCTGCGCGGCCGCGCCGAGCAAGGCGACGAGACCGCTGCCGAGATTCGCGCCGATCACAAGGCACAGCGCCACCTTCAACGAGATCACGCCGGACGACGCTAGCGTCGCCGTGAGCAGCACCGCTGCCAGGCTCGAGTACGACAGGACGGCGAACGCGGCGCCCACCAGCGCGTCGAGCATCGTGTCGCCCGTCAATGCGCCGAACATCACGCGCACGCCGGCGCCTTGCATCATCGGCTGCGCGGCCTCGACGATCAGATGCAGCGCGAGCAGGATCAGGCCGAGACCGATCAGCGTGCGGCCGACCTGACCGGCGCGTGTTTGCTTGCGCGACAGAAAGAGCGGCACGCCGAACAGAATAAGGATAGGCGACAACCACGAGAGATCGAGTGTGAGAACCCGCGCCATTAGCGCCGTGCCGACGTCGGCGCCGAGCATGATGGCGAGCCCGCTGGTGAGCGGCAACAGCCCTTGGGCCGCGAACGACATGAGGATGACCGCAGTGGCGTTGCTGCTTTGCACGAGACTGGTGACGCCGACGCCGGACAGGAACGCGCGCCAGCGGTTGCGCGTGCTGCGCCCGAGCACGCCGCGCAGATCGGCGCCCAGCACGCGAAGGATGCCCGTGCGCACGATATGCGAGCCCCACACGAGCAGTGCCACGCCTGCGAGAAGGTTAAGGAGAATCAACATAAGGCACTGCGCACTCGTTCTCTGCTGCCGTAACCGGAACCGCATGCCGCGCACGGCATCCGGGGCGTATGACAGTAGTGTTGCACATTTTTGCCTTATTGTAATTTTGTGCTTTTAAATATACGCTCGCGCAACGATGTCGAGCGCGGCGTGGCGGCTTTTTGCTGCGCACGTCGTGCTCATATGAACCATCCGCCGCTAACGCTTTGGCCACCTGATCACAAGGACAACCGGATGAGCCGCAATCTCGCGCTGTTCGACCTGGACCATACGCTGCTGCCGCTCGACAGCGATCAGGCATGGGCTCACTTCGTCGCCGGACTCGGAATAGAAGGCGCGGCGCGGCATGCGCAGGACATCGACGAGTATTACCGGCAATACGTGGCCGGCACGCTCGACATGGCGGCCTATCTGGAGCGCACGCTGGCGCCGCTCGCTCGCCATTCGCGCGAGCAACTCGACCTCTGGCACGCGCGCTTCATGCAGGAGGTGATCGCGCCCGCCATCCTGCCGGCCGCGCGCGAGCTCGTGCAACGTCACAGGGACGCGGGCGATCTGTGCTGCATCGTCACCGCGACGAATGTGTTCGTGACCGCGCCGATCGGCAAGGCGCTCGGCTTCGAGCATCTGCTTGGAATCGAGCTTGGCACCGAGGGCGGCGATCCGCTCGCGCGCTTCACGGGCGCGTCGGTCGGCATTCCGACTTTCCGCGAAGGCAAAATCACGCGCACCGAGAACTGGCTGGCGTCGCTCGGTCACCGCTTGCACGATTTTCCGCAGAGCTGGTTTTATAGCGATTCGATCAACGACGTCCCCTTGCTCGAACGCGTCACGCATCCTGTCGCGACGAATCCCGATGCGCGTTTGCGCGCGATCGCAAACGAGCGGGGTTGGCCGGTGATTGAGCTTTTTGCATAGCGCACGCGGTAGCGCGCCGTTCAACGCATATGCGGGGTTGTTAAGCCCGGCCCTTCCACGGCACGAGCCACCTCTCAAGCGCGCGCATGCCCAGGTCGAACACCCACGCGATCAAGCCGATCAGCACAATGCCCATCACCACGACGTCGGTACGCAGAAAGCTCGACGCGTTGAGCACCATCTGACCGAGCCCAGCGGTGGCCGCGACCATTTCGGCGGCAACCAGCGTCGTCCAGCCGAAGCCGATTGCAATCCGCAGACCGGTCAGAATCTCCGGCAGCGCAGCCGGCAATACCACGTGACGCACGACCTGACCGAAGCTGCCGCCGAGCGAATACGCGGCATGAATCTGCTCGGTCGTCGCACTGCGCACGCCGGCGCGCGCCGCCATCGCGATCGGTGCGAAGCAGGCAAGATAGATGACGACGATCTTCGCCGTTTCGTCGATACCAAACCAGATCACGACCAGCGGCAAATAAGCGAGTGGAGGAAGCGGTCGATAAAACTCGAGCGGCGGATCGAGTAGACCGCGCGCGACGCGGCTCACGCCCATCAGAATGCCGACCGGCACCGCGGTAAGCGCAGCCAGTGCGAACGCGCCGAACACGCGCAGCGCACTCCACGCGAGATGCTGCGCGAGCGGCAAGCCGCCCTGAATGTGTCCGCGAGACGCATCGACGAAAGCCGCCCACATGGCTTCCGGTGTCGGCAGAAAGAGCGGAGGCAGCCAGTGCAGATGCGTGGCCACCCACCAGAGCGCCGCGAGCCCCGCCACCGACGCCGCGCTAAGCGTGGCAGTCGGCCCTTCGCCCGGCAGACGCCAGGCTTTCGGCGGCCGCGTTCGACGCCGCTCGCCTTGCGCGGCGTCGGCCAGCCGCACATCGGCCAATGAGTCGCGCGAAGCCGTCATGGACTCACCTCTTCCTCGTTGCGCCGATGCAGGTGCCGCACCAGCCGCTCGCGCCATTCGATGAATTCCGCCGACGACTTGACCGCGCGCGCATCGCGCGTCTTCAGAAAGCGCCGCGCGAACGGCAACTCGTAGCTCTCGGCGATGCGGCCGGGACCCGGCGTCATCACGACAAGACGCGTCGCGAGAAAAAGCGCTTCCTCCACGCTGTGCGTGATGAAGAACACCGTCTTGTGCGTGCGCCCCCAAACATCCAAGACGAGTTCCTGCATCGACTCGCGCGTCATGGCGTCGAGCGCGCCCATCGGTTCGTCCATCAGCAGCACTTGCGGATCGCTCGCCAGCGCGCGAGCGATGCCCACGCGCTGCTGCATGCCGCCGGAGAGCGCATGGACGCGCGAATGCGCGTGCTTCTCGAGCCCGACCAGCGCAAGCATGTCACGCGCGACGCGCTCGCGCTCCGCCTTCGGCACGCGCTGAAAACGCAGACCGAGCGCGACGTTGTCGAGCACGTCAAGCCACGGCATCAGCGCGTACTTCTGAAAGACCACGCCTCGATCCACGCCGGGTCCGACGACGCGCTCGCCGTTTAACCGCACCTCGCCTTGCGTCGGCGAAACGAAGCCGGCGATGCAGTTGAGCAAGGTCGTCTTGCCGCAACCGGACGCGCCCAATGCAACGACGAACTCGCCGCTTTCGATATGCAGATCGACGTCGTCGAGCGCGAGTTGCGGCGCCGCGCCGCGCGCGCCTTCGTAGGCGACGCGCAATCGGCGGATTTCAAGAGCGCTCATGGGCGGACCTCGTCATGCTCACGTGAAGCCTCATGCGGCGGTCATTGCGCCGCGCGCTGCACGAACCGCGGATCGACGCCAGCCGAATAATCGGCCAGCACGTTCTGAATCGTGCCCTGCGTTTTCAGGAACGCAGCCGTTGCCGCAAGCGACTTCGCTGCGCCCGATTGCGCGCCGCCGCCAAGCCACGCATTCGACGCCTGCTGCGCCGGCGTCGGAAACGCATAGAGCGCGAGGCTCGCCGGCACTTCCTGCGCGTTCGCGCCGGACTCTTTGGCGACGGCCTGGACTTGCGGCGAGGCCGCGGTCCACGCCGATGTGTGATCGCGATAACTCGCGTCGTTGGCGGCCAGCACCTTCACGAAGCGCGCCACGAACTCCGCGTTGTCCTGCGCGAACTTGCGATCGACGACGAATCCGTCGAACGTCGCCTTGCCGGTTTGCTGCGCGATCTGGCCCGAAGTAATGAGCACCTTGCCGTTCTTCTTGACCTTCGCGAGCACCGGGTCCCAGATATACGTTGCATCGATGTCGCCACGCTCCCACGCGGCCGCGACTTCAGGCGGACGGAGATTGACGATCTTCACATCCGACGGATTCACGCCCGCGCTTTGCAGCGCCACGAGCGTATGAAAATGCGACGTCGACACGAACGGCACGCCGATTTTCTTGCCCTTCAGGGCAGCGATGCTCGCGACATTCGAGCCGTCGCGCGCGACGAGCGCTTCGGCGTCGTTGATGTTGTCCAGAATCCAGAACAACGAAATGTCGACACCTTGCGACAAGCCCGCCGCGATCGGGCTCGATCCGGCCTCGCCCAGTTGCACCGAGCCTGAGGCGAGCGCGCGAATCACGTCGGCGCCGCTGCCGAGTTTGCGATACGTGACCTTGTAGCCCGTCGCCTTTTCGACTTCACCCGTTGCCTGCGCGTAGCGCCACGGCACCACCATGTCCTGATACGCAATCACGACTTCTTTGGCGTCGGCGCGCGCGGTGGAAGCGAACAGCGCGGACAGGGCGAGCAGCGTCGCAAACGCGGCGAGCGGACGGCGGAGACGGTTCATCAAAAGCCCCTTGTAGCGGATGTTGTCTGGGAGGCTTTCGACTATAGGGAGTTTGCCCTTATGCGGTTCTAACAAATCCGCGATTGCAAATCACGCTGTTCGAGCATTGCTTTTCACGTTACGTTGGTTGCGAGCCGCTGCTCGAACGCTCAGTGCGCCGGCTTCCGCACATGATGCGCGATTGCGATGCCTTAAAACAAGCTGGCCATTCGGCTGATTGACGCTTGTAGGATGCGTTCGGGATGATGCGTGAGTCTTCATCGCCTGACCTCTTTCATGATCGAATTTCTTAGCCGCTCGAGCTGGCTCTTTTTCAATATCGGCGTGCCCGCGCTGGGTCCGATTGCGCTGCTGCCGCTTCTCAGTTTCTCGCGTTCGTATCGACAGACGTCGAAGGGAATTGCTGTCCGATCGATACGCGACGGACAACTTTTATGGGTCGTCATTTCGATGTGCGCGAGCGCCTGCTACGAGATTGGATGCGCGCTGGGCGATGCACCGACGCGCGGCACACTTGCGCTGATGCTGGCGGGCTTGTTGTGGTACGTCGGCTTTATCGTCGTCGCGTCGATTCTGGTTTCGTTCGGCGCGGTGGATTCCACACGCCGCCCTGGCTATCGGCGCCGTGACGGCAAGCAGGAAGGAACGCTGATGTGGCCATCACTCGTCATGACCGCTGTGGTCGCCGCGTCGTTCGCCGCATCGCATTATTCGTTAACCTAACTAAATTTAACGTGATCAGATATACTTTTTGCTCACGCTTACCGGAGAACTCACATGCCCAATCTCATCGACTACGTCATCGAAAATCCGGCTGTGCGCGACCGCTTTATCGCATTCACGATTCCGTTTTCGATAGTCGGCGGCACGCTCGCATCCATTTGCATGTTGCTCGCGCGGTACTACCGGTAGCGCGCCGCAGTCGCCGCGCTCGCGGGCCGGCGTTTCGCGTTTTGCGTTTTGCGTCTTGCCTACCGCGAATAAAAATGCCCGCAACATGTGCGGGCACTCTTCAAACCGGCGGAGCAAAGCGCGAGGCGCTTACACCACGCCGGCTCCATGCGCCTGCAAATCGGCGTGGTAGCTGGAGCGCACCATCGCGCCCACTGCTGCGTGCGTGAAGCCCATCTTGTACGCCTCTTCCTCGTACATCTTAAAGGTATCCGGGTGCACATAAGAACGCACCGGCAGATGGTGTTCGGAAGGCTGCAAATACTGACCGATGGTGAGCATATCCACGTCGTGCTCACGCAGATCGCGCATGACCTGCAAGATCTCTTCTTCGGTTTCGCCGAGGCCCACCATCAGGCCTGATTTGGTCGCGACGTCCGGATGCAGTGCCTTGAAGTCCTTGAGCAGCTTCAGCGAATGCGCGTAGTCCGAACCCGGCCGGGCTTCCTTATACAGACGCGGCACGGTCTCGAGGTTGTGATTCATCACGTCGGGCGGAGCGGCGTTCAGAATGCCGAGCGCGCGGTCGAGACGTCCACGGAAATCCGGTGTCAGAATTTCGATGCGCGTGTCAGGCGACAGCTCGCGCGTCTGACGGATACATTCCACGAAGTGCGCCGCGCCGCCGTCGCGCAGATCGTCGCGATCCACGCTGGTGATCACGACGTACTTGAGCTTCAACGCGGCGATGGTGCGCGCCAGGTTCGCGGGCTCGTCCGCATCGAGCGGATCGGGACGGCCATGTCCGACGTCGCAAAACGGGCAGCGCCGCGTGCACTTGTCGCCCATGATCATGAAGGTCGCAGTGCCCTTGCCGAAGCATTCGCCGATATTCGGGCAGCTCGCTTCCTCGCACACCGTATGCAAATTGTGCTCGCGCAAGATCTGCTTGATTTCGTAGAAGCGCGAGTTGCCGGTTGCCGCTTTGACGCGAATCCAGTCCGGCTTCTTGAGCTTTTCAATCGGAACAATCTTGATGGGAATACGGGCGGTTTTGGCTTGAGCCTTCTGCTTCGCCGTGGCGTCGTAGGCAGCAGCGGATGCCGGCACGCCTTCGGGCGCGGGAGAAGCTGCGAGGTTCGCGGTAACGTCAGTCATTCGTTCGATCCAGTCAGGCGGTGAGCGCACCGGCCTGCGGTTGGTCGACGGCCGCGGGACTGCCGTCGAGGTTTGCGGTGAGGCGTGCTGCAAGGGTGCGGGCCACGTCGTCCCAGCCGGCCACAACGCCGAGCGTTGCCATGTCGACTGTTTCGAGCCCCGCGTAGCCGCAAGGGTTGATGGCCAGAAACGGCCGTAAATCCATTTTCACGTTCAGGCTGACGCCGTGATAGCTGCAGCCGTTGCGGATTTTGAGGCCGAGCGCGGCAATCTTCGCGCCGGCATGCAAGCCGGCCTGCGGCCCGGGCGCGACATAAATGCCGGGCGCGCCCGCCTTGCGTTCTCCGGCGAGATTATACGCCGCAAGGGTGTCGATCACGGCCTGCTCGATCCGCGTGACCATCTCGCGAACCATCAGTTTGCGGCGCCGCAGATCGAGCAGCAGATAGGCCACCACCTGGCCTGGGCCGTGATACGTGATCTGGCCGCCGCGGTCCACTCTCACGAGCGGGATGCCGCTGTCGGCAGCCAGCAGGTGCGCGGGATCGCCGGCCTGGCCAAGCGTGAAGACGGGCGGATGTTCGACCAGCCAGATTTCGTCGGATGTGTCGGCGGTGCGCGCGTCGGTGAACGCGCGCATCGCTTCGAAACTGGCTTCGTAGGGTTCGTTGCCGCGCCAGCGCAGCGTGAGCGGCGCCGCGGCGGGCAATAGAGATGAAGAAACCGGAGAGGCGGACATGATCCCGGCAGTTTACCGAAATACGGCAATGCCCGCCCGACGTCGCCGCGGACACGCCGCGGCGTCCGCCGTCAAACGGTGCGCCAGCCTCCGCGCATCCGCGCCGCGAGGCGCTCGCCGATGCGCGCAAACCAGTTCAGCGCGCGCTCGTCGCAACGCGTCGGCACCGAAAACGCGACCGTCGCGCGGGGCGTGCCCTCGGCGCTCAGCCACAGCCGTTCGCCGCGCCGCAATCTCAGCGTGTGGCCGGGCTGCAGCCAGTAGTCTTCGGTATCGTCGCTGCGCGTCACCCACACCGCGCCGCCGCGCACGACCAGCTTGGTGCTGCGCGCCACCTTCAGGGGCAGCGTTTCGCCGCTACGAATTTCATACGCGATGCTAGAGGATATTTCTCGCATGATGCCCTCGCCAAAAGTCGTTTCATGGCTACAATCGTAGGCGTAGCAAGGGCTTACGCAAAACGATCAATTTTCACCTCTATGTGAGAAAAATTGCGATGGAGCTGCGCCATCTTCCACCACTGAATGCGATCAAGGCCTTTGAGGCGGCCGCCCGCCACGAAAGCTTTTCGCGCGCCGCGGACGAGCTTTTCGTCACCCACGGCGCGGTCAGCCATCAGATCCGGGCGCTCGAGGCCGAGCTTGGCGTGTCGCTCTTTGCGCGCGACGGCAAGCGCGTGCGGCTCACCGAAACCGGCAGGCGCTACGCTAGCCACGTGCGCACGGCGCTTACCGCGCTGTCCGACGCCACGCGCGAAATTCGCGCCGGCGACCGCGAACGGCGGCTGGTGGTGTCGATGCTGTCGTCGTTTGCCGCGCGCTGGGTGACGCCGCGCATCGGCAGCTTTATCGAGGCGCATCCGCAGTGGGACCTGGAACTGCTGTCCACCAACGCGTTGACGGACTTCGCGCGCGACGACGTCGACGTGGCAATCCGTTTCGGCTACGGCAAATATGCGGGCCTGTATTCCGAGCTGCTGCTCGAGGAAATCTTCTTCCCGGCTTGCGCGCCGAATTTCAACGGCGGCAAGCTGCCCAAAACGCCGGCCGATCTGGCCAATCTGCCGCTACTGCGTTCCGACGACGAACTGTGGCGTCCGTGGTTCGACGCCGCCGGACTCACCGACTGGCCGGAGCCGAAACGGGGCGTGCTGTATCAGGATTCGTCGAATCTGTTGCAGGCGGCTATCGACGGTCAGGGCATCGCGCTCACACGCCGCTCGCTGGCGATGCACGAGATCGCTGCGGGCCGCCTCGTGCGGCTTTTCGATGTGGATGGGCCGAGCCCGTGGCAGTACTACTTCATCTGCACGCCGCAGATGCTGGAAACCGCGAGGGTGAAGGCGTTCCGGGACTGGGTGTTCGGGGAGGTGGGGCGGTTCAAGCTGCTTTTCGACCAGGTCTGCGAGGCCGGGCCGGCGGCGCGTGTCGCAAGCAAGAGCGCTGAAGGTGCCGCAAACGCAACAAGCACCGGCGGGACGGCGAACGCGAACGCATTGCGCGTCGCGCCCTAACGCGGCACCAACCGGCGCGTAAAACTTAAAGCACCACCTTGACCATCGGATGTCCGGTCAGCGCGCGATAAATGTCGTCAAGCTGCGTGCGGCTGATCGCACGCACGGTCACCGTCAGTCCGGTGTAGTTGCCGCCGCTCGACGGACGCGTTTCGACGCGCGATGCGTCGACTTCGCTATCGAACTGCCGGACCACCGAGACGATCGTCTCGGCGAACTCGGGATGCGATTTACCCATGATCTTGATCGGGAAATCGCACGGATACTCAATAAGTGATTCTTCCGCCGGATTCATGGCTTGCTCCTTGCCGCTCACGCCTGTTCTGCCTTGGCTCGCTGATACGCCGCATACAGCGCCGCAAACACCGCGCCCGGCTTGCCGTCGCCGACCGGCTTGCCGTCGAGCTGCGTGACGGGCAGCACTTCCTTGGTCGCGGAACTGATCAGGATTTCGTCGGCAGCGCGCACCTCGGCTTCGGCGATCTCGCGCACTTCGAAGCGAATGCCGCATTGCGCCGCGAGTTCCTCGATCAGCCCATAACGGATGCCTTCGAGAATCTTGTGGCTGCGCGGCGGCGCGGCCAGCACGCCGTTCTTCACCACCCACACATTCGACGACGACCCTTCGGTCAGCACGCCATCGCGGAACTGGATGGTTTCGAGCGCATCGTTTTCGGCCGCGTATTGCGCCATCAGCACGTTGCCGAGCAGCGACACGGACTTGATGTCGCAATGAAGCCAGCGGCGATCCTCGGCGCTCACGCAGCGCACGCCCGCCGCGCGCTGTGCGGCGCCCGGCAGAGTGAGCGGCGTGACCATCACGAACACCGTCGGCTGGATGCCTGCGGGAAACGCGTGAGCGCGCTTCGCGACGCCGCGCGTGATCTGGATGTACGCAATCGCGTCCTGGTCGGCGGCGAGACCGGCCTCGGCTTCGTTCGCCTCGGTCACGCGCTCGATCAGCGCGCGCCAGCCGGCGTTGTCCAACGGATTGACGATGCCGATCTTCTCGAGCGAACGCGCAAGGCGCGCCAGGTGATGCTCGAAGCGGAACGCCAAGCGGCCGCTCGCGCGCGCATACAGCGGCGCGACTTCGTAAATGCCGTCGCCGAAAATAAAGCCGCGGTCGAGAACCGGCACGCGCGCTTCGGACAACGGCACCACTTCGCCGTTCAGATAAACGATCGGTTCGAGCGAAACATCGGGAAGATCGGTCATCGCAGTCAGGTCTTTACTTTTTCTTGTTGAACATGAGCATCAGCGAATCCCACACGCGGCCCACCACGCCGGCCTGCGGCACGGCCTGCAATGCGACCACCGGGAATTGCGCGAGCACCTTGCCGTCGGCAACCAGCTTGGCGGTGCCGACCTGCTGACCGTTGGCGATCGGCGCGATCAGCGGATCGATCTGCTCGATCTGCGGCTTGACCTTGTCGGCCATGCCCTTCGGCACGGTGATGTACTGATCGCTCTTCACGCCGATCTGCACGGTGTCCTGCGCGCCCTTGTAGACGCGCGGCGTGCCGACCACCTGATTCGCCTTGTAGAGGCGCGCCGTGTCGTACGCGGAGTAGCCGTAGTTCAGCATCTTCAGGCTGTCCTGCACGCGGTCGTGTTCCTTGGTCTCGCCCATCATCACGGAGACGAGCCGGCGCGATGCGTCGGGCGTGCCCGGCAGCGAACGCTTCGCGCTTGCGATGAGGCAGTAGCCGGCGGCCTGCGTGTGGCCGGTCTTCAGGCCGTCCACTGTCGGGTCGATCCACAAGAGACGATTGCGGTTCGGCTGCTTGATCTTGTTGTACGTGAAATCCTTGACCGAGAAGATGTTGTAGTAGTCAGGGAAGTCGCGAATCAGACGCGCCGACAGCACCGCGAGGTCGCCGGCGGTCGTGTAGTGCTGCGGGTCAGGCATGCCGTTCACGTCGGCGAAATGCGTGTGCTTCATGCCAAGGCGCTGCGCCTCGGTGTTCATCATGTTGACGAACTGCGACTCGCTGCCGCCGACCAGTTCGGCCAGCGCGATCGCTGCGTCGTTGCCCGACTGCACGATCATGCCGTACACCAGATCGTGCACGGTGACGGGCTTGTTCGCCTCGATGAACATGCGCGATTCGTCCGTGCGCACGCGGCGCACCGCTTCGCCCGGCGTCACCGTCTGGTCCATCGTGATCTTCTTCGTCTGCAATGCTTCGAAGACGAGATACGCGGTCATCAGCTTTGTGAGCGAAGCGGGTTCCACGCGTTCGTCGGGATTGCCCGACGCGAGCACCTGATTGCTGGTCGCGTCGACGAGCACCCACGAGCGCGCGTTCACCGCCGGCGGCGGCACTTGCGCGAACGCGGTGCTGGCCACGAGCGTTGCGGGCAGCACGACGCCGAGCGCGAATGCGCGGGCTGGCGTGGAAGGAACAAAGGATGCAACAGAGGGGAAAGACAGGCGGCCGGAGGTCGAAAAACGCATAGGGTCGGTTCGTGCAGAAAAATACAACGCGCAGGGCGCATAGTGGGAAGAGCCGGTCGGCGAGCGTCGGGCCGCAACAACATCAAGCGTAACGGCGCGGGCGCCCATTGGACTTCCGGCCACGCGATCGGTTCGCGCAGCACACTTGCAGGCGGCACCGCTGCGCGCGTGAAAAGAAGCTACGCGTCGCGCGAACTGCCGCACAAGCCGTGCTGCGCCCAAAAAAGAGCGCCCATTATACGCGCGCTGCTCGGGTAACTTCGCGTAGTGGCAGGCGATTAATTGTGCGTTTTCGCGTACCTGTACCCCGGAAAACGCGCGGCGCCCGCCGCATCAACGCCATGCGTCGACGATGATCCGCTTCAGAATGTGCAGCTTGCGATGCAGGAAATGCTCCGCGCCCGGAATCACGACGACCGGCAATTCCTGCGGCCGCGCCCAGTCGTAAACCGATTGAATGGGAACGGTATCGTCGGTTTCGCCGTGAATCAGCAGCGTGTTTTCCGGCACCGGCGCGACTTCCCAGCGGCTCGCCGCGGTGCCGACGAACACCATGCGCTCGATTTGCTGGCCTTCGTCGCGCAGCTTCGCGGCCACGTGCGACAGCACGAACGTGCCGAATGAGAAACCCGCCAGCACGAGCGGCAGTTCTTCGTGCCCCGGCTGCGCGCGCATGTGATCGAGCACGGCGCGCAGATCGTCGCGCTCGCCGATGCCGGCGTCGTGTTCACCTTGCGTTTGCCCGACGCCGCGAAAATTCGAGCGATACGTCACGTAGTTCAACTGGACGAGCGTGCGCGCGAGCGTCTGCGCGACCTTGTTGTCCATCGTTCCGCCGAAGAGCGGATGCGGATGCGCGACGAGCGCAATGCCGCGCGGCGCGGCGCCGTTTTCGCGCGCTTCGTCGGGCAGGTCCAGCGCGACCTCGATCTTGCCGACCGGGCCGTCGATCAGATACTTCTTGGTGTGTACGTTCATGGCGGCGCTTATTGATCGATCTTCAGACGCTCTACGATTTTGCCGTTCGCGAGATGGGAGTCCACGATTTCGTCGATGTCGCTTTCATCCACGTACGTGTACCAGACGCCCTCCGGATAGACCACGAGCGTCGGACCCAGCTCGCAGCGGTCGAGACAGCCGGCCTTGTTGATGCGCACCTGGCCGGGCCCCGCGAGGCCGAGTTTCTTGACGCGCTTTTTTG
Source organism: Paraburkholderia sp. RL17-368-BIF-A (assembly GCF_046054045.1). Taxonomy (NCBI): domain Bacteria; kingdom Pseudomonadati; phylum Pseudomonadota; class Betaproteobacteria; order Burkholderiales; family Burkholderiaceae; genus Paraburkholderia; species Paraburkholderia sp. RL17-368-BIF-A. Next base: position 436,550 of record NZ_JARESN010000004.1, on the reverse strand, counting down.
CGTGCTCCTGCATGGCCTGCGCGTTGCAATTCGCGCAGCTCGGCCGCTCCGCGCCCGGCTCGCGCTGATTCAGGCAAAAGAAGACGTGATACTTGTAGAAGGAATCCATGATGTACGCAGAGGGAGACTGTCGGAAGGGCAATAGTGCAGCAGAACGCCGTTCGGCGCAGCGGCGCGAGGTTTTGTTCGCTGATCGTAGCGGCGGGCGGTAACTGTTGGCGTGCGGACGACCGAGAGCCTCTTGCCGACCGCCCGTAGCAAACAATTATAGCGAGCGGGCAAGCCCCACCCCGCCACACGCATCCCGCCCCCGCCCTCAAGCGCGCCGAGTGCGCCGCCCCAACCACACGCGTTCGACGACAAACGCGAGCCACACCAGCGCCGCATAAGGCCAGACCCACGCGAGCCAGCGCGCGAGGCCGTTGAAGTGCAGATACCGTCCTTGCCGCCAGTCGGCCAGCACGACGTCGAAATAAGGATTCACCGGCAGCAGATTGACGAACACCAGCGTCACGACGAGCGCACTGGCGGCCAGCCCCGCTCGCGCGCTGCGCGTGAGACGCAGCGCGGCAAGCCCGAGCAGCGCGCCGCAGCCGAGCCCCGCGAGCGCGCCGGGCGTCGCCCAATCGAACGCGAGGCCGGATTGCGATTGCAGAAACGTCGCGCCCGCCTTCACGCCCAAAGCCACGACGATGAACAGCAGCAGCAGCCGCACGCGCGGCGCATGCCGGCGCACCGTCAGCGACGCGAGCGCCAGCGCGGCGAACAGATTGAGCGTCGTGATGAGCGCTTCCCAGCCGTCGTCCGGCAACCACGCGGCGACCCACGCCGGCCAGGCGCCGACGTGCCAGCCGGCCGGCGCCCATGCGAAGAGCGCGTCCTGCGTCGTCGAATCGAACCGTGTCCACAACGCACGCGGCCAGTTGCCGAGTCCGAACAGACGCGGCGACGGATACATCGTCGCAAACGGCCATGCCGTTACGAGACACGCGAGCGCCGCGCTGTCGCGCTCGAACCACATGAGCCGCAAGCGCCGCAGCAAGCCGCGGTCGAGCAGCGCGCCGGTGGCGGGCGACATGATCGCAGCGCCGAGCAGCGCGCCGAGCGCGTTGGCCGCGAGATCGAGGTTGGAAGCGACGCGCGTCGGCAGATAGGTTTGCACGGCTTCCATCACGCCCGACAGCAGTCCGCCCAGCACGAACGCGAGCGCAACCGCGAGCGGTCCGCGCCAGCGCGGGTAAAGCGCGAGCACCATCAGCGCGCCGAACGGCATATAGCCGAGCACATTCGTGACGACGTCGAACGCCGTAAGGTACTGCGGCATCGGGTCCGACAGGTACGCCAACGGACCGAGGCCGAGCGAACGCCAGCCCGAAAACGGATACCACGAACCGTAGACGATCAGCGCGGTGTACAGCACCAACGCTTGCCGCGAGAGCACCGACGGGCGGCGCAGCCAGGATCGTTCGCTCATGCAGCGCTCCGTTGCGTGCGCTGCGCGGGCGTCATTGCGCGGCGACCAGCGCCTGGACGCCGAGCCACGCGCCGATTTGCGCGACGAGGTCGTCGCTGGCGGCGGCGAGCGCCTGCGCGCCGCCGGCGGCGTCGGCGGAACGGGACGGCGCACGCGAAATGAAAGTGCGCTGGCCGATCACCTTGCCGTTCTGCGTCAGCGTGGCGCGCGCGGTCACCGCCGCATGGCTTTGCGCCTGGCTGTCGAAAACCTGCTCGAACTCGTTCAGATCGACTTTCAGCACCGGCGCCGGGACGCCGTCGGCGCCCGTCAGCACCGTGCCGCGCGAACTGAGCGCGCCGCGCAGACGCTGCGTGAGCAGCTCGGATGGCGGCATCGTCCAATGGCTGTTCGCGTACGCGGCGACCTGCTGCGAGTCCGCATAGCCGATCCGGTACACGAGCTTGTCGGAGCGCAGCACTTCGGGCGCGCTCACGTCGAGCACTTTCACGGCCGGCTGTGTTCCCGCCGACGATGCCGGCTTCGGCGGACCGAAGTCATAACGGATGTCCGACAGCGCCGCCGGCGTGCTCGTGCAGCCCGCGGCCAGCAGACCGGCGGCGACGAGCGCCGCGCACGCCGCACCCGCACGCGTGACGCGCGAGGACAACAACCGGTGAATGGAGCGTGACATGACAATCTTCCTTTCTTCAAACCTTCAGATTCATTTCCCGGCGCTCGTGGCGGGCCACGTAAAGCCGGCCTCGCCGGGCCCAGGCGCCGCAGTCGGTGCGCCGAAGAACACGCTGCGCGGACTGGTGCTGAACGTATCGGCGGCCCGGTCGACCGAGCGCGCCGCCGAGCGCACGTCCTCGGCGAGCGAATTGACGCGCGGCAGCGTGTCGTAGCCGACTCGCGCCGACAGTTCCTGCAACGAGCCGTTCATCTGCGTCAGCGCGTCGCCGGCTTGTTGTGCGGCGGTGCCTACCTTGTTCAGGTTCATCTCGAACGGACCATCGGGGCGGTTCAAGCTCGTGATCAACTGGTCGGTCGAGACGAGCGTCCTGTCCAGCTTGTCGATGGTCGCGGGCAACTTGCCGGCCGCCGGCGCCATCTGCTGCGTGAGCGTGGCGACGCCGTCCGCGGCCTTCTGGATGCTGGCCGCCGTGCCGTGCAACTGGTCGACCATTTCCTGCGACAACAGATTGTCGACGTCGTCCGTGACTTTTTCGAGCTTCTTCAGCAGCACGTCGCCGCGTTGCTGCAACTGATCGAGCAAGCCTGGACGCATCGGCAACTGCGCAACCTGTTTCGGCGACGAAGCGAGCGGCGACGGATCGCGCCCGGTGTCGTCAAGCTGAATGAACGCAATGCCCGTCACGCCCTGAAAGCCGAGGCTGCCGAACGTGGAATGCGTGATCGGCGCATGCGTGTCGACGAGAATGCGGATCACAATCTGCCCAGGATGAGCGCGGTCGAACTTGATGGACTGCACCTTGCCGACGTCGAGCCCGCGATAGCGCACGGCGGCGTCGGTAAACAGGCCCGTTACGTTGGTGCGCGCAATCAGATCGTACGGCACGCGCACGGCGCGGTCGACATTGAACAAAAATGCCGCCGTGGCAATCGCGCCGAGCAGCACGATCGTGAAGAGCCCAGCCCAGAACGCATGTGATTTGTTTTCCATTACCAGGTTCCCTGATTTACAGCGGCAATTTCACAGCGGCAATTCCGACGACGCCGGCTCGAGCGCCGCGCGCGGCAGCTTCGCGCGGCGCTCGGGCGGCAGCGCCTGCAACGCGCGGCGTCCGCGCAAGCCCAGAAAATATTCGCGGATAAACGGATGATCGACGCCCGCCGCTTCTTCAACGGGCGCGGCGACCAGCACCTTGCGGTCCGCCAGCACCGCGACGCGCGTGGACAGCGCGACCATCGTATCGAGGTCGTGCGTGACCATCACGACCGTCAGGCCGAGCGCGCGATGCAGCGCCGAGATCAGTTCGACGAACTCATCGGACGCCTGAGGATCGAGGCCGGCCGTCGGCTCGTCGAGAAACAGCAGCTCCGGTTCGAGCGCGATCGCGCGCGCAATGCCGACGCGCTTGATCATTCCGCCCGACAGCGCCGACGGCATTTTCGACGCGTGCTTGCACGGCAAGCCGACCATCTCCAGCTTCAGCATCACGATGTCGCGCAGCAGGTCTTCGGGCACCTTGCCGAGTTCGCGCACCGGCTGCGCGACGTTGTCGAACACCGACAGCGACGAGAACAGCGCGCCTCGCTGAAACAGCATGCCGGAGCGGCTGCGCATCAGCAGCGCGGTTTCGGGCGAAATGGTCGCGAGGTCCTCGCCGAACAGCTTGATGGTTCCCGACGACGGCCGCTCCAGGCCGAGAATCTGCCGCACGAGCGTGGTCTTGCCCGATCCCGAACCGCCGACAATCGACAGGATTTCGCCGCGCCGCACGTCGAGATTCAGATGCTGATGCACGATGTTGCGGCCATAGCGCTTGGTGACGTCGATCACCTCGATCACCGGCTCGGCGATCGAAGGCATCGGCTGGCCGCGCACGGCCTGAGTGAGCGGCGCGATCATCCGAGCCCCACGTTCTGGAACAGGATGGCAAAGACGGCGTCGGCGAGAATCACGATCGTGATCGACGTCACCACCGATGTCGTCGTGCCTTCGCCGAGGCTCTGCGAATTCGCCTTGATACGGAAGCCGAAATGACAGCCGGCAATCGCGATCAGCATGCCGAACGCGACCCCCTTGCCGAGCCCGATCCACAGATTCGCCACCGGCACGACGCCCGGCAACGCGCGCGCGAAGTAGCTCATGTCGATGCCGAGCACGATCTTCGCGGCGACTGCGCCGCCCGTCAGCGCGATGATGTCGGTCCACATCACGAGCAGCGGCATCGCCACGCCGAGCGCGATCACGCGCGGCAGAATCAGCCGCAAGCCGTGTGGAATGCCCATCACGCGCATCGCGTCGAGTTCCTCGGTCACGCGCATCACGCCGATCTGCGCGGTGATCGCCGAGCCCGAGCGGCCGGCCACGAGAATCGCCGACAGCACGGGGCCGAGTTCGCGAATCACCGAAAGCCCGAGAATATTGACGATGTATTGATTCGCGCCGAAGAGCCGCAGTTGCTGCGCCGACAGATAGCTCAACACGATGCCGATCAGGAACGCGACCAGCGCGGTGATCGGCAGCGCCTTCGTGCCGGCGTTGTAGATGTTCGCGGAGATTTCCGTCCACGGCGTGATGGCCGGCTTGCGCGCGATGGCGAGCAGATCGAGCACGACGCGCCCGAGCATCGCGACGCCGCCGTACAGATGCTCGAAGAACGAGAAAATCGCGAGGCCGAGCCGCGTAAACGGATCGAACCTGATGACAGGTTCAGCCGTCTCGCGAACCGTGTCGAGCAACGCGATGCGCTCGAAGATGTCGCGCTGCGTGTCGGTCAGCTCGGTGTCGGGCGGCATTCTGTGGCCCCACACGCGCCACAGCGCCTGGCCGCCCACATGGTCCATCCGGTCGATACGCGACAGGTCCCACTGGCCGATGCCTTCGGCGCCCTCGAGCGAGCGCAGTTGCGGGATCACGTGTCCGGTTGCGCGATCGCGCGCGAGCGCGAGCGCCGTCCACTGGCCCGAGAGCCGGACGATCTTGCCTTGGCTGCCGGCCGCGACTTCGAGGCCGGGCGGAGTGTCGTAGTTCAAGGATCGCTGCAATCTGGTTATCGGATTAGCGGCCATTGTAGCGAAGGCGCAGCGGAACGACCGTGCGCGCGGCCTCGCGCGGTTCGCTGTCGTTACAATATGGGACATGAACGCTTCCCGCACTCCGCCCCAAGGTCCGGCCGCTGCCGCGAACGCAGCTGACTGGCGCATCGACCGTGAACGCGCCGTCGCGCTTTTCGGCGCGCATGCGCATGACTGGCCAATCGAAATCGTCGAGGAAACCGGCTCGACCAATGCCGACCTCATGTCGCGCGTGAAGGCGCTGCCGCGCAAAGCGGGCGCGCTGCCGCGGCCGATCGTGCGGGTCGCTTATCTGCAGACCGCCGGGCGCGGCCGGCGCGGCCGTCCGTGGTACGCGGAGCCGGGCAATGCGCTGCTGTTTTCGGTGGCCTGTGTGCTGCCGCGTCCGCTCGAAGGGCTCGCGGGATTGAGCCTCGCGGTGGGTGTTGCGCTCGTCGACGGATTGCGTTCGTTGCCGGTCGCGGGCCCCGGCCAGATCGCACTGAAGTGGCCGAACGACGTACTGCTCGAAGGCGACAAGCTCGCGGGCATTCTGATCGAAACCGCGTGGAGCACGGAGCACGCGAGCGCGGTCGTGATCGGCATCGGCACGAACGTGAAGGGCGCCGACGAACTCGCCGCGAAGATCGGCGCGCTGAACGCCGACGCGCCGCCGCAGGCGCGCGGCACGGCGCCGACCGCGTTGCAGCGCGCGCTGCCGAACGCCAATCTCACCGATACGCTCGCGGCCGAACTCAATGCGCTCGAACCCGCCTTGCAGCGCTTCGGCGCGGAAGGTTTCGCGCCCTTCCAGGCGCGCTGGAACGCGGTGCACGCGTACGCGGGCCGCGAGGTCGTGCTGCTCGAGCAAGGCCAGGAAGTCACGCGCGGCGTGGCTGCGGGCGTCGATGAACGCGGTCAGTTGCTGCTCGACACGGCTGCGGGACGGCAGAGCATCGCGACCGGCGACGTGTCGCTGCGTCTCGCCGACGGTGCCGCATGACGCGCGGCGCGCCTCATCTTTTGATCGACGCGGGCAATAGCCGCGTCAAATGGGCGTTGGTGGCGGCGGACGGTGCGCAGATTGCGGCCGGGGCGCTTGCGCATGGGGATGGCGATTCGCCGGAGTGGTCAAAGCTGCCCGCGCCGGGCGGCGCGTGGTTATCGAATGTCGCCGGCGATGCGGTCGCGGCGCGCATCGCCGAACTCGTTCACACGCAGTGGCCGGGCTTGCCGCTCACCACGATCCGCGCACGCGAACGCCAATGCGGCGTGACCAACAGCTATACGACGCCGCATGCGCTCGGCAGCGACCGCTGGGCCGGCATGATCGGCGCGCACGCGGCGTTTCCGGGCGAGCATCTGCTGATCGCGACGTTCGGCACCGCGACCACGCTCGAAGCGTTGCGCGCGGACGGCTGCTTCGTCGGCGGACTGATTGCGCCGGGCTGGAGCTTGATGATGCGCTCGCTCGGCGAGCACACGGCGCAATTGCCGACGCTCGACGCCGACGCCGCGCGCGATCTTCTCGACGACGACGCTCGCGGCACGCGGGACGCGGCCCGTCGCGGGCCGTCCTTTGCGACAGACACGCCGCGTTCGCTCTCTGCCGGTTGCACGCTCGCGCAAGCGGGTCTCGTCGAACGGATGTGGCGCGACTTGCAGGATGAATGGCAGGTGCCGGTGCGCCTTGTGATCGGCGGCGGCGCGGCGGACGAAGTGGCGAGCGCGTTGAAAGTGCCGCATACTCGCCACGATTCGCTGGTCTTGTCCGGGCTCGCATTGATCGCTTCGGAGCGCGACGCTTAAAGCACAGTCGAATATGATCGACACGGCTCGATGTCGTGGTGCAGCGGCATGACTCGAATTCGCAGCGGATCGATACCGGCGGCTAAACTGACTCAGCTTATAGATGGGAAAATAAAACGATGCTGCGCTGGCTGATTGCCATTTTGTTTCTAGCCAACCTTCTGGCATTCGTCGCGGTGCGCGGCGTATTCGGTCCGACGCCCACCGCAAGCGGACGGGAACCCAATCATCTGAGCCGGGAAGTGCATCCCGATGGGCTGAAGGTGCGCCCGATCACTGCCGCCGAGGCGGGCGACCAGGCAGTAGTCGGCGCGCCGGCCCCGGCTGCGCCGATCGCGGCGTCAGCGTTACCGCAATAGCGGTGAAACCGCGCGCCACATTCAACCCTGCGTGCGAACCTTGTTGAGCAGCGCCGTAGTCGAGCGATCGTGCTCGAACGGAATCGCCAACGCCTTACCGCCCCAGCCACGCACGATGGCCGATTCCGGCAACGCATCCATGTCGTAATCGCCGCCCTTCACGAGCACGTCCGGACGCACCGCCGAGATAAGATCGACCGGCGTCTTTTCCGTGAAGCAAACGACGTAATCGACGCTTTCCAGCGCCGCGAGCAGCGCCATGCGGTCGGCTTCGTTGTTGATCGGACGGTCGTCGCCCTTGCCGAGCATGCGCACCGACGCGTCGCTATTCACGCCGACAATCAGGCAAGCGCCCTGGGCTTTGGCATCGGCGAGATAGGTCACATGCCCGCGATGCAGGATGTCGAACACGCCGTTCGTAAAGACGACCGGCGACTTCAGTGAAGGGCGCAATGCGACGAGTGCGTCGCGCGTGAGAATCTTGCGTTCGAAAATGGCAGCCATGAGGATGTGGAAGAGACAGAAGGAGCGCCGTCACGATACACCGCGAGCCGTATCGAGAACGCAAAACCGATCAAAAAGGACCTGATGAAGCCGCGCAGATAGAGCCGATCGAACCGAGTCATGAAACGGAACGGCCCGGCAAGCTGATGCCTGCCGGGCCGTCTTTTTTACGAATCAGAAGCGTCGAACCGGAACTTACGAGCGCTCGGCCATTAAGCCGGCTGTTCCGCCGATTTCTGGTCGGCCTGCAGGCGCGCCACCACTTCCTTGCGATAGCGGTTCAGTTCCTGCGCGGTGTTGAACGTGCGTTCGAACAGCAGCGACAGATTGTGCAAAATGCGCTCGACGACCTTCTTTTCCCAACCGTCGTCGAAACGGATCTGCTCGTCGAGCCAGCGCTCGAGCCATTCGGGGTCGGGCAGACGCGACTGGATCGTGTCGCGCGGGAACAGCGCCTGATTGACGTGCAGATTCGTGGGATGCAGCGGCTTTTCGGTGCGGCGCGCCGACGCCATCAGCACACCGATCTTCGCAAACGCAGCGCGCGCGATGTCGCCGGTTTGCACCATCGCCTTCTTCATGTAGCGCAGGTAGGCGCCGCCATGCCGCGCTTCGTCGCGCGAAATGGTTTCGTAGATGTGCTTGATGACCGGCTCGGTGTGCCATTCGGCCGCACGGCGATACCAGTGATTCAGGCGGATTTCGCCGCAGAAGTGCAGCATCAGCGTTTCGAGCGGCGGCGCCGGATCGAATTCGAAGCGCACGGCGTGCAGTTCTTCTTCGGTGGGGCACATTTCGGGCTTGAAGCGGCGCAGGTATTCCATCAGCACCAGCGAATGCTTTTGCTCTTCGAAGAACCACACGCTCATGAACGCGGAAAAATCGCTGTCGTGATGGTTGTCACGCAAGAACATTTCCGTGGCGGGCAGCGCCGACCATTCGGTGATCGCGTTCATCTTGATCGTCGCGGCCTGCTCGTCGGTCAATAGCGATGCATCGAACTTGTCCCAGGGAATGTCTTTCTCCATGTCCCATCGAACGGATTCGAGCGATTTATAAAGTTCCGGATAAAGCATGGTGTTCATAGTCCCACCCCTGTTCTGCACATACTGTGTGTGTCTGTCACTACTACGTGTAGCACTCTTGCTGACGACGAACCTGGTGCACCGGGCGTTGTGCCCGAATGGCGCGCCGTTCGCCGGCCAAGCCTTCAATTTTACGCGGTAACCGGCCGCCTGGATGCACGGGCAGCGAAGAAGTCCGGGCGCTTGCGCGAAGAGCGGCTAACGCAAAATTTGCATGCTCAACGTTACGCGCTGCGCGGCCAACCGTGGGTGAGGGATACCCTATGCCTGAGGTCGAGCCAGTCTGCGATGAAAACCGCACCGTCCAGCCCTGCGCCGGTCGTGCCGGCGGCGAATTGAGCAAGGGCGGCTGGATTGGTTGTTTTTCAGCGCACGCCCAAAAGCCAAACAAATACCTTCCAATGATAGCACGCTGATTTGCCCAAACCCGCGCGGGGACAGACGCAATTCCGGTGCCCGCTTGACGTGTCTCAATGAGGCGCGCAATCGGCGGAGTGTGACGGGCGATCGGGGACAAAACGGTGACAGTCGGCGATTTCTGCTGTTGTTTGCCGCCGACAGTCGATGCGCGCCGCCGTCCGGCGCGCGTGCTTACAGTGACTTTTTGGGCGCTTTCGACGCGTTGCTGCCGGTGCCGGCGGCGGTGCGCTTCGTCGCGGTCGGCGCTCGCTTCGCCGCGGGACGCTTGGCGGCAGACTCAGCGCTGCCGCTCGATCCACCGGACGCCGCGGCTGCCGCTGCAACGTCCGCCGGCGATGGTCGCGGCACATCCGTCGCGCCGCCTACCGCTTCGCTCGCCTCGTCCAGGTGGTCGTCGGCCGAGTCCGCCTGCGCGCCGCCGCTCGTGGCCGCGCCGGCAGCACCCGCTGCGCCGGCCGCCGGCTGCGTCATCGCGAACTGGGCGATCTGATTGAATTGCGATTGCAGCAGATTCCACCATGCCGATGCATCGAAGCTCGGCGTGGCGGGCTCGGCTTGCTCATCGCTCGCAGATTCAGCGGCGCTCGCGCTTTCCGCGGAACTGGAAGCCGAAGCCGACGCTGGCGAATTCGGCCAGCCGCTCGCCGCCGACGGGCTCGGCGCGGGCGCCGGCGACTTCGCCTCGGCCGCCGCCGCAGGCTGCGCCATCGACTGTTGCGCGAACGCGCCGAACGCACGCAGCGTCGCAAGCGTCGCGCGCTGCACCTCGAGCGCCTGAATCGCGGACTGCAGCATGCTCAGGTTCAGCTTGAGCCACTGCTCGACGGCGCGCATGTCGGTGATGCGCTTGTCGAGTTCCTCGACATTGGTGAGCGGCGCCATCATGTCGGACATCATCGACAGCGATGGGCCGAGGCCCGCGCCCGGCTGCGCGCCCGAAAACGCGGAGCCGAACGGCGACAGGCGCATCATGTCCCACATGCTCTCGAGCATGTCGGCGGGCGGAAAACCAGGGAAGCCAGGAAACGGCGGCGTTGAGCCAGGTGTGTCGGTCATGCTTGTCGCCTCGCTGCATTAACTGAAAAAGCACGGAACAAAGAGCGCACAAACGCGCTGAGTACCGCGCACACGCATCTGAATCCGATCATACCGCGCGCGGCGTTGCCTGATCGCACGGTGGCTGTCGCCGTTTTCGCGACGCGCTGATGCCGCCAGATCGGGCCGCGGCCCCAAGCGTACTCACCATGCGCCGCCTCTACCCAATCACGCCACGGCTCTCATGGTGAGCATCACGCGCAGGAGCCGTCAGACCGAGCCGCCGCTCTCACCGCTCGCGCCACGGATCGGCGCCGCCGAAATCCGGCGCGCGCCGCTCGCGCAGCGAGTTCACGCCTTCGCGCACGTCGGGCCCCGCGAAGCCCATGAACTCCAACGCAAGCGACGTATCGAACGCCGGGCCGGCCGAGCGCAGCCAGTTGTTCAACGCATACTTGGTCCAGCGGATCGCCGTCTGCGAGCCGTGCGCAAGCCTTTGCGCGACTTCGAATGCTTTGGGCAGCAGATCGTTTTCGTCGACGGCAAGCGAGACGAGGCCGATGCGCTCCGCCTCGGCGCCGCTCACCGGCTCGCACAGCATCAGGTAGTACTTGGCCTTCGCCATGCCGCACAGAAGCGGCCAGACGATCGCCGCATGATCGCCGGCAGCGACGCCGAGCCGCGTGTGCCCGTCGATGATGCGTGCCGTTTTCGACGCGATCGAAATATCCGCGAGCAGTCCAGCCACCAGCCCAGCACCGACCGCCGGACCATGCATCGCCGAGACAATCGGTTTGCTGCAATTGATCACGTTATAGACGAGGTCGCGAGCCTCGCGCCACACGCGTGCGCGCACATCGAAATCGGTCGCCATGTCTTCGACGAGTTGCAGATCGCCGCCCGCCGAAAAGCCCTTGCCCTCGCCGCGAATAATCGCGACGCGCGTGTCGGGATCGCGATCGATGTCGCGCCAGATTTCCGCAAGCTCGTAATGCATGCGCGCGTCCGCGGTGGCGAGCGCGCTTTTGTTCGCGCCTTCGCCGCTCATCACCACTTCAAGTACGCCGTGCTGATGGCGACGCAGTCGAAGCGACCGGTAGTGTGCGTAAAACGCGTCGTTGCTGTGAGCTTGCTCTGACATGGCGATCGATCCGTGTGTCGGTAAAGGCGCGCGTGGCGCGCGTCGTAAGTCGATTTAACGCTAACGCGGCTGATAAACCCACTTGCCGTTCCTGATTTCGACCATCACGCGTGCGCGTTGGTCGAGACCGAGGTGGTCCGTGGGGCTCATGTTGACGACGCCATTGGTGTCCGCGAGACCGCGCGTGGTTTCGAGCGCGTCGCGCAACGCGCGGCGGAATTCCGGCGTGCCCGGCGAGGCCGCCTTCAATGCGATCGGCACGGCATGATTGAGCAGCATGCCCGCGTCCCAGGTGTAGGAGCCGAACGCCGACACCGTGCCTGCGCCACGCAGCGCCTCGAAACGCGCGATGTAATCGAGTGCAAGACGCTTCGCCGGATGATCCGCCGGCAATTGCGCCGCCACCAGCACCGGGCTCGCGGGCAGGAACGTGCCGTTGCAATCGGCGCCGCACACGCGCAGGAAGTCGTTGTTGCCCACGCCGTGATTGTGATAGATCAGCCCTTTGTAGCCGCGCTCGCGCAGCGTCTTCGGCGGCAGTGCGGCGGGTGTGCCGGCCGCGCCGACCACGACGGCATCGGGATGCGTCGCGAGGATTTTCAGCACCTGGCCGGTCACGCTCGGATCGGTGCGGTTAAAGCGCTCGCTCGCCACCATCTGCATGTGATGCAGTTGCGCAAACTTCGCGACTTCGTTGTAAAAAGTCTCGCCGAGCGCGTCCGCCTGGCCGATGAACGCGACCGTTTTAACGCCGCGCGTGCTCGCGTGCTCGGCAATCGCCGAGGCCATCATCGCGTCCGTTTGCGGGGTCTTGAATACCCAGTGGCGCTTCGCATCCACGGGCTCGATGATTTTCGCCGACGACGCCAGCGAGATCATCGGCGTCGTTCCGTCGGCGACCACGTCGATCATCGCGAGCGAATTCGGCGTGATCGAAGAACCGATGATCGCGTCGACGTGATTTTCGGAGATCAGCTTCTTCGTGTCCTGCACGGCCTGCGTCGTGTCCGATGCATCGTCGAGCACGATGTATTCGACGCTCTGCCCGCCGATCTGTTTAGGCAGCAAGCTCGCCGTGTCGCGCGCGGGAATGCCGAGCGACGCGGCCGGTCCTGTCAGCGACAGCACGAGCCCGATCTTGACCTGAGCAAGCGCGACGGCGGGCGACAGTGCGGCAAACATCGCGAACAAAATCGCCGGGCGACGCACAAGAGGCATCAAGCGCACGAACCACGCGAACCGCTTCTCCTGTCGCGCAACCTGCTGCGCGAACCGCTCCCCGAACACGCGCCCTATGCCCGCGCGCGCACGCTGCCCGCAAGCGCCCGCCATCCCCGCTTCCAACGATCCAGCTCGCCGCATGGTGTCTCCTCACATGAGTTTTTGTTCTGCTTCGTTCTAATCATCCGCCGATGCCGCCGCGCCAGTCAGTGTAGCGGCGCGCGATGGCAGCGGCATCGGGCGAAACCCTTTCGGACCGGCGCGCGTGCCGCGTCAGTCGAGCGGTGCGATGCTCTGCTCGATGGAACCGAAAATCGACTTGCCCGCTTCGTCGAACATTTCGATTTTCACCGTGTCGCCGTACTTCATGAACTCGGTCTGCGGCGCGCCGTGCTCGATGGTCTCGAGACAGCGCTTTTCGGCGATACAACAATAGCCGCGCTTCGCGTCCTTGTTCGACACCGTGCCCGAGCCGACAATTGCGCCCGCGCGCAAATTGCGCGTTTTCGCCGAGTGTGCGATCAGTTGGCCGAAGTGAAACACCATGTCAGTACCGGCATCCGGCTGGCCGACTTTCTTGCCGTTCCAATGGACGATCATCGGCCGATGCACGCGGCCTTCGCGCCAATGTTCGCCCAGTTCGTCGGGCGTGACCGCAACGGGCGCAAACGACGTAGCCGGCTTGCTCTGGAAAAAGCCAAAGCCCTTCGCGAGTTCGGCGGGAATCAGGTTGCGCAGCGAGACATCGTTGACGAGCGTGATGAGGCGCACGCTTCTGAGCGCCTGGTCGGGCGTGGCGCCCATCGGCACGTCGCTCGTGATGACGGCAACTTCCGCCTCGAAGTCGATGCCGAACGCTTCCGACGCGCACACCACGTCGTCTTTCGGACCGATGAAATCGTCGCTGCCGCCCTGGTACATCAGCGGGTCGGTCCAGAATTCCGGCGGCATTTCCGCGCCGCGCGCGCGCCGCACGAGTTCGACGTGATTCACATACGCGGACCCGTCGGCCCATTGGAACGCGCGCGGCAGCGGCGCCATGCAGTCGCTCGCGTCGAACGAAAAGGTGTTGCGCGCGCGGCCCTGATTGAGCGCGTCGTACAGGTCGAGCAATTGCGGCGCGTAGAAGGCCCAGTCGTCGAGCACGCGCTGCAACGTGGGCGCGATCGCGTCGGCAACGGCAGCGGTATGCAGATCGCGGGACACGACAATCAGTTGGCCGTCGCGCGTGCCGTCCTTCAGCGTGGCAAGTTTCATGGAGGAATGAACCGTGTTAGTGACGATAAGGGGAATCTATTCTACGATGGTGAATCGGCGCCGCCCAAGTCCGGTGCGCCCTGGCCGGCAAGACGCGCATTGCATGCGCGCCGCAGCCGGTTCTTCCTACATTGCTTTTGAACGCGCTTAGCGCCTTTTGCTCATGCCGCACACTGCCCGCTCCGGCGCCATTGCTCACGATGCTGACCCCGCAGCCGAACCGCTCGACGCAGCCGAAGCGCCCGACACCGACGACGACACCGCCGACGCCGGCGAGGAAAAACTGCGCTCGGGAATCCAGTCGATCGAAGTCGGCTTCAGGCTGCTCGACGTGCTCACTCACGAGCCGCGCGCGATGATGCTGCGCGACCTCGCGCAGCGCGCGGGCATGAGTCCGGCGAAAGCGCACCGCTATCTGGTGAGCTTTTTGCGGCTCGGCGTCGTCGCGCAGGATCCGTTGTCGGGGCGCTATGAACTCGGCGGCTTCGCGTTGCAACTCGGACTCGCGCGGCTGGCGCGCGTCGACGGCGTGAAGCTCGCGCGTATCGCGCTCGCCGAATTGCGCGACCGCCTGGACCTGACGGTCGGCATCGCCGTGTGGGGCAACCAGGGGCCGACCATGGTCCACTGGATGGAGTCGAGCCACCCGGCAAAAGCGTCGCTCAAGCTCGGCGACGTGATGCCGCTCCTCAGTTCCGCGACCGGCTTGCTGTTCGCGGCCTATCTGCCCACAGGCAAAACCGCAGCGATGCTCGAGCGCGAGTTGGCCGACACGCGCCGCTCGTCGCATATCGGCGTGCCGCGCACGCGCGAGGAAGTCGAACGCGCGCTCGCGGAAGTGCGCGAGCACGAAGCGGCGCGCGTCGAAGGCATGCTGCTGCCGACCATCCACGCGTTCTGCATGCCGGTGTTCGACTCGACCGGCGAACTCGCGCTCGGCCTCGTCGCGCTCGGTCACGAAGGCGCGTTCGACATTAGCTGGGGCGGCGAGATCGACACGGCCCTGCGCGAATGCGCGCGCAAGCTGTCGTACGAGCTGGGGTATAGTCCGACGCCTCGCTAAAGCGCACGCCGCTTTCCGTCCGCTCGCCCATTTTTCCGCCGATGGCCTTCCCTTCCGCCGCACGTTCCGCCGAAGCTACTGTCACGCCGCCCAATGAGCCGCGCGCCCGTTCGCGCATCTGGCGATGGATCGTCGTGCTGCTCGTCGTGGGCGTGCTTCACTGGATCGCCGCGCAATGGGTCGAGCGTCATCGCGCAACGCTGAATCCTTCGGATGACGAACACGTGCCCGTGCAGGTCGCGCTTCTGAAGCCCGAACGTATCGAGCAGAATCCGGCGGCCGTGCCGCCCGCGCCGGCCGCGCAGCCGGCGACGCGCAAACCCGCCGCGAGCAAGCCGCGAGAACATGTGCTGACAGCAATGCAATCGGCCGAACGGGCGGCAATGCAATCGGCCGAACGGGCGGCAATGCAAGCGGCGCGCGCTGCATCGGACGCCGCGGCGAGCGCGGCCGCCGCAAACGCGATGCCCGCGAGTTCAGCGAGTTCCGCGAGCGGCGCGTCGGCAAATGCGAGCGCAACGTCAAACGCATCGGCAAACGCAAACTCGCCGCAGCCAGCTCCCGGCGCAAAGTTCTCTGTCCCGCCGTCCGGCGATCTTCAATACGACACGTTTTACAACGGCGTGCGCAATCAGCCCGGCACCATCCATTGGACGAGCAGCGGCGAGCGCTACGAAATGGTGGTTTCGGTGCCCTTACCTTTTGTCGGCACGTTCGTCTATTCGAGTCATGGCCGCATCGACGCATTCGGTCTCGCGCCGGAGCAATACGTGGAAAAACGCGGCCATCGCGCGGAAGACATTTCAATCTTCAACCGCGCCGACCGGAAAATCGCCTTCACGCGCACGTCGGCCACCTTGCCGCTGCCCGACGGCGCACAGGACCGCTTCAGCATGGTGATGCAGTTGGCGAGTCTCGTGCGCGGCGACCCGACTGCGTACAAGCCGGGCGTCACGCGGCAGTTCTTCGTGGTGGATAGCGACAGCGGCGAGAACTGGCCGGTCGAGACCATCGGCGACGAAACCATCCGCACCGCGCAGGGCTACCTCGAAACGCGCCATTTCAAACGCCTGCCGCGTCGCGAGGGCGATCAGCGCCGCATCGACGTATGGCTCGCGCCTTCGCTCGGCTGGCTGCCCGCGCGGATCGTGCAGACGGAGCCGAACGGCACGCAGTTCGAGCTGGTGTGGCGCGGCAAGCTGAACGCGGATAACGGCGCTGGCGCTGGCGTGGGCACCGGCACCGATTCGCCGGATGGGTCCGCCAATACCTCGCCTTCCGCTGCGCCGCCAGCGGCACCCGACCCAGCGCCACCCGCACCGGTCGATTCGACCGCTCCCGACGACACTTCCGGCAACATCAAGCCATAACGACATGCCATTCGGCTAAACGCGCAAAGGCAAGCGCCGCACCCGAATGGTGCCTCTGACATTCCGCGAAACTTCCGCCTGGCCGCCGACTCTTCATCATCTGATGCAATCGTTCGGCGGGCCGCTGCGCACAAACGCCAGGCAGCGACATGCAACAACAAGCGCCGACGGACTCTCCCACTGCATTCCCCTCGAAGGAGCTTGCATGCAAGTGAACATCAACGGTATCGAGACACGCTACGTGCTGAGCAATGAAGGTGGTGGCCCGTGGCTGACGTTCATTCATCAGCTCGGCGGCGATCTGTCGGTCTGGGACCAACTCGCCGGCTATTTCCGCGACGACTACACGGTTCTGCGCTACGACGTGCGCGGCCACGGCGAGACGGCGGTGTCGAAGGAGCCGTTCACGATTGCCGATCTCGCCGGCGACCTCGCCACACTGCTCGATGCGCTCGGCGCACCGAGCACGCACCTCGTGGGCATGTCGATGGGCGGCATGATCGCCCAGCAGTTCGCGCTCGATCACCCTTCGCGCGTGGACACGCTCACTATTGCTGACAGCAGCGCCGCCAATCTCCCTGAAGCCCGCCCGCTATGGGATCAACGCGCCGCGAGCGCGCGCCGGGACGGCATGGCATCGCTTGCGCCCGCCACGCTCGAGCGCTGGCTGACGCCTGAGTTTCGCAGCGCGCATCCCGAAGCCGTCGAGCCGATCCGCGAGGCGCTCGTGCGCACGTTGCCGGAAGGCTACGCCCTGGCGTGCGAAGCGCTGCGCGATTTCGATGTACGGGGTAAGCTGGGAAGCATTCGCTGCGCAACCCTGGTGGTGGCTGGACGCCACGACACGGGCACGGCGCCTGCTGCTAGTCAGGCAATAGCAGATGCCATTGAAGGCGCGCAGTTCGAATTGCTCGACGCCGCTCATCTCGCGCCTGTCGAGCAGTCCCAACGGTTTGCCGCACTGCTTGAAACGTTTCTTGAAGGCCGGTCTAACCGGTAGGTTCGGAACTTTTACATGCGTCAATCCGGACCCACCCCTTGAATTCCAGACCACAAGCTCCACGTAAGGCGCAGGAACGGCCAGGAGCCAACGGAAATAAGGAGTGTCGCCATGCAAATGATCTACAACAGCCCCAACTATTGTGTCGTCGAATTTCCGCCGCAGGAAGGTCCGCTGGCCATGAAATCGGGTGGCTATGAGATCGTCGACAAGAACATGCAGCGCGAGATT
The DNA here is from genome assembly GCF_046054045.1 of Paraburkholderia sp. RL17-368-BIF-A. NCBI lineage: Bacteria > Pseudomonadati > Pseudomonadota > Betaproteobacteria > Burkholderiales > Burkholderiaceae > Paraburkholderia > Paraburkholderia sp. RL17-368-BIF-A. Next base: position 418,855 of record NZ_JARESN010000004.1, on the reverse strand, counting down.
TACATCGACGGTGCAATGGCGGCGCGGTTTCGCGAGAGCGTGCAAAAGCTGATCGAAGAGGAACCGTCGCTCGATGAGGTCGACGAATTCCTCGGCCAGTTCGACAGCCTGATGCATCAGCCGGTCATTCTTCACTAACCGCAAGGAGTGCAGGAAGCGCCTGAGTTTAGGCGTTGCGAGCATCTCGACGTTGTTGGCGACATTTGCCGACGCCGCCGCCCGGCTTCACGGGCGGGCTTCACGAGGCGGTCGGTTTTAATGGAATCGGTTCAGCGGGCTTAAGGCGTGCTGGACCGTTTTCTTTTGCAAAGCGCGTTTCGCGCGGCCGGGCGCGCTGTGTCGCCCCGCGCCGCCGCGTGCCGCCCAGTGCCGCGCCCGGCGCGATAGTCCGGCTGCGGCTACAATGACAGGTCCCAGAAAAGCCGGCCCAAGCCATCGTCAGCCATGAACCAGCCTGCCCAAACCGTCAAGCCTATCCGTCCCGAGCGCGATTACACGCGCGGCGCGACACTGCCCGCGCTGCTCAAGTCGCGCATCCTGATTCTGGACGGCGCGATGGGCACGATGATCCAGCGCTACAAGCTCGACGAAGCACGCTATCGCGGCGAGCGCTTTGCGGACTACGGACGCGACATCAAGGGCAACAACGAACTGCTGTCCATCACGCAACCGCAGATCATCAGCGAGATTCACGAGCAGTATCTGGCTGCGGGCGCCGACATCATCGAAACCAACACGTTCGGCGCGACCACCGTCGCGCAGGCCGACTACGGAATGGAAGCGCTTGCAGTCGAGATGAATCTGGAGTCGGCGAAACTCGCGCGCGCCGCGTGCGACAAGTATTCGACGCCCGACAAACCGCGCTTCGTCGCCGGCGCGATCGGACCGACGCCGAAGACCGCGAGCATTTCGCCTGACGTGAACGATCCGGGCGCGCGCAATGTCACGTTCGACGAACTGCACGCCGCCTACTACCAGCAGGCGAAGGCGCTGCTCGACGGCGGCGCCGATCTGTTCCTCGTCGAAACGATCTTCGACACGCTCAATGCAAAAGCCGCGCTGTTCGCGCTCGACGAACTGTTCGAAGACACCGGCGAGCGTCTGCCCATCATGATTTCGGGCACGGTCACGGACGCCTCGGGGCGCATCCTCTCGGGGCAAACCGTCGAGGCGTTCTGGAACTCGCTGCGCCACGCGAAGCCGCTTACGTTCGGCCTGAACTGCGCATTGGGCGCGGCGCTGATGCGCCCGTACATCGCCGAACTGGCGAAGCTGTGCGACACCTACGTGTCGTGCTATCCGAACGCGGGCTTGCCGAATCCGATGAGCGATACGGGCTTCGACGAATTGCCGGCTGACACCTCGGGCCTGCTGAAGGAATTTGCCGAAGCGGGTCTCGTGAATATCGCCGGCGGCTGCTGCGGCACGACGCCGGAGCACATCGCGGCGATCGCCCGCGCGCTTGCCGAAGTGAAGCCGCGCAAGTGGCCGACGCAATACCGCGACGCCGCCTGAGCGGCATCGAAAAACAGCCGCCGCTCAAGCCGCATCAGACGCACCCAGGCCGCACCTAACGCACGCATTCGACTCGCACCTACGCCATGACCGATCACACCATGCGCCTTGCCGGCCTCGAGCCGTTCAACGTCACGTCCGGGACGCTTTTCATCAACGTTGGCGAACGTACCAACGTGACGGGCTCGAAAGCCTTCGCGCGAATGATTCTGAACGACCAGTTCGACGAGGCGATTGCCGTCGCGCGTCAGCAGGTCGAGAACGGCGCGCAGGTGATCGACGTCAACATGGACGAGGCGATGCTCGATTCGAAAGCGGCGATGGTGCGCTTCATGAATCTGATCGCGTCGGAGCCGGACATTGCGCGCGTGCCGATCATGATCGACTCGTCGAAGTGGGAAGTGATCGAAGCGGGCCTGAAATGCGTGCAAGGCAAGGCGATCGTCAACTCGATCTCGCTGAAGGAAGGCGAAGAGGCGTTCCGCCATCACGCGAAACTGATTCGCCGCTACGGCGCGGCAGCCGTGGTGATGGCCTTCGACGAACAAGGCCAGGCCGACACGTTCGAGCGCAAGACGCAGATCTGCAAACGCTCGTATGACTTTCTCGTGAACGAAGTGGGCTTCCCGCCGGAAGACATCATCTTCGATCCGAACATCTTCGCGATTGCCACGGGTATCGAAGAACACAACAACTACGCGGTCGACTTCATCAACGCGACGCGCTGGATCAAGCAGAACCTGCCGTACGCGAAGGTGAGCGGCGGCGTGTCGAACGTGTCGTTCTCGTTCCGCGGCAACGATCCGGTGCGCGAAGCGATTCACACCGTGTTCCTGTATCACGCGATTCAGGCCGGCATGGACATGGGCATCGTGAATGCGGGCCAGCTCGGCGTGTATGCGGATCTGGATGCGGAACTGCGCGAACGCGTCGAAGACGTCGTGCTGAATCGCCGCGCGGACGGCACCGATCGTCTGCTGGAAGTCGCCGACAAATACAAAACCGGCGCAGCGAAGAAAGAAGAAAACCTGGAGTGGCGCAATCAGCCGGTCGAGAAGCGCCTGTCGCATGCGCTCGTGCACGGCATCACGAACTTCATCGTCGAAGATACCGAGGAAGTGCGCGCGAAGATCGCGGCGCAAGGCGGCCGTCCGATCAATGTGATCGAAGGCCCGCTGATGGACGGCATGAACATCGTCGGCGATCTGTTCGGTCAGGGCAAGATGTTCCTGCCGCAAGTCGTCAAGTCGGCGCGCGTGATGAAGCAGGCGGTCGCGCATCTGATCCCGTTCATCGAAGAAGAAAAGAAGCAGCTCGCGGCCGCGGGCGGCGACGTGCGCGCGAAGGGCAAGATCGTGATCGCCACCGTGAAGGGCGACGTGCACGACATCGGCAAGAACATTGTGTCGGTGGTGCTTCAGTGCAATAACTTCGAAGTGGTCAACATGGGCGTGATGGTCCCGTGCAACGACATTCTCGCGAGGGCGAAAGTGGAAGGCGCGGATATTATCGGACTGTCGGGCTTGATCACGCCGAGTCTCGAGGAAATGGCCTACGTTGCGTCTGAAATGCAGCGCGACGACTACTTCCGCGTGAAGAAGATTCCGTTGCTGATCGGCGGCGCGACGACCTCGCGCGTGCATACGGCCGTGAAGATCGCGCCGCATTACGAAGGGCCGGTCGTGTATGTGCCGGACGCGTCGCGCTCGGTGTCGGTCGCATCGAGCCTCTTGTCCGACGAAGGCGCGGCCAAGTACCTCGACGAACTGAAGGCCGACTACGATCGCATTCGCAATCAGCACGCGAACAAGAAAGCGCTGCCGATGGTCACGCTCGCCGAAGCCCGCGCGAACAAGACGCCGATCGACTGGAAGAGCTATCAGCCGGTCAAGCCGAAGTTCATCGGCCGCCGCGTGTTCAAGAACTTCGATCTGAGCGAACTCGCGAACTATATCGACTGGGGTCCGTTCTTCCAGACGTGGGATCTCGCCGGTCCCTACCCCGCGATTCTGAACGACGAGATCGTCGGCGAATCGGCGCGGCGCGTGTTTTCGGACGGCAAGTCGATGCTCGCGCGCCTGATCCAGGGCCGCTGGCTGCAAGCGAACGGCGTGATTGCGCTGCTGCCGGCCAACACGGTGAACGACGACGACATCGAAATCTATACCGACGATTCGCGCAGCGAAGTCGCGCTGACATGGCGCAATCTGCGGCAGCAAAGCGTGCGGCCAGTGGTCGACGGCGTGATGCGGCCGAACCGCTCGCTTGCCGACTTCATCGCGCCGAAAGATTCGGGCGTGGCCGACTACATCGGCATGTTCGCGGTCACGGCGGGTCTGGGCGTCGACGTGAAGGAAAAGCAGTTCGAGAAGGATCACGACGACTACAGCGCGATCATGCTGAAGGCGCTGGCCGACCGTTTCGCAGAAGCCTTCGCCGAAGCGCTGCATGCGCGCGTGCGACGCGACTTGTGGGGCTACGCGAGCAACGAGACGCTTGCGAACGACGAACTCATCGCCGAAAAGTATCGCGGCATTCGCCCGGCGCCCGGCTATCCGGCGTGCCCCGACCATCTGGTCAAGCGCGACATGTTCGACGTGCTGCAGGCGAACGAAATCGGCATGACCGTAACGGAATCGCTCGCGATGCTGCCTGCGGCGAGCGTCTCCGGTTTCTATCTCGCGCATCCGGACAGCACTTATTTCTCGGTGGGCAAGATCGGCCAGGACCAATTGGAAGATTACGCGCAGCGCATGTCGCTCTCGAAGGCGGATGCCGAACGCGCGTTGGCGCCGTTGCTATAAGCCGTTCCGGCAAGGCAGCGTTGAATGCATCGATGAGCCGAGCCGGCGTGGCGCGAAACCCACTATATCCGGCGAGAAAGACTGAATATTTGCGGCAACGTAATTTTCGGCTTTGTAGACTGAGGCGGCTTGACCCGCCAGACGCAACCAGAATGCGTCGGCTCATCTAATTGCAACCGTCAACGGAGAGAAAATCATATGAAGAAGCTGGCGCTGTTATTGACCGCAGTTTCGTTTGCCGTGGGCGCTTCGGCGGCGCTCGCACAAACCGCCGCTCCGGCCGCATCGAGTTCGGTCAGTTCGTATTCGCCGCCCACGACGAAACACGTCAAGAAGCCGAAGAAGCAGAAGATGAAAAAGGGCGCGTCAGCTCCCGCGGTTGCTCCGGAAGCCGCAAGCCAGTAAGCCGCTTTCGCGTTTCTGGCTTGCAAAGAAAATGAGCCCGCTTCGAGCGGGCTCATTCTTTGGCGCCATACATTGACGGGACATGGCGACAGGCCATGAGTCACAGCAAGTGCCGCGGCCACGATGGCCGTGTTTGTCGCCCTGGCCACGACAGTCGCCGCTGCCGTCCCGGCGAACCTGCCTCGACTACAGCCCCCAGACGATGTCCGCGTTTTCCTTCTGGGCGGCGCGCAGCATGTCGAGGAACGGATACGCACGTTGCGCAAGACCCGGCGGAATCTCGTGATGCTCGTGGCCCTCTTCGCCTTCGTGGAAATGGCCGTCGTGTTCGGCGCGTTCCTGCTTGTCGAAGTTGATGGCCGCTTCGAGTTTGGCGATCGCTTCGCCGGTTTCGGCGTGCGTAATCACACCGCGCTCACCGAGGCGCTTGCCGACAATGCCGACCAGATACTGCGCCAGATTCTCGAGCATCATCACATCTGGACAAGCTCGGCATTTGAAAGTAATCAGCATGACAATTCCCTTTTTCGTTATGTTGGCTTCACGCGCAAGCGGAGCCGAAAGCGGCCTCTCGCATGTTCCGTTAGCCGCGCGAACAGACGCGGCGGCCACGGCCCTTGCTGGGCTTCTCATTGAACATATTAGCACCTGCTAAAATCCGTCTGGACGGAAAAGCGCGCCGCATTGCACCGCGCGCGGCAAGGCGCAGCGGCGCGGCCGGCCAGCCGGTTGCGGCCTGCATGCCGCAGCGGCCAAGCCTTCGCCTCGCGGCCGAACGGCGCGCTGATTGCATTGCAGGCAAAGTGCCCAACAGCTCGCCTCGTCATGCCGATATGTCATGACAGACCGCGCCGCCGCGCAACCGCCGCTTTCCACGCTTCTGCCGAATCGGCCGCGCTCGAGGCGGCCGGCGCTTCCTCCGTATCACCGGATTGCCTCACTGGACTCGCAACAAGCATGCTGCCCGCACATAAACACACTCTGGAAACACTGCTCGCCGACACGGTGAAGCAGGTCGCTCTCGCCACGCAAGGCGCGACGGAAGCCGCCTTCGTATCGCCCACCATCGCGCTGGAACGTCCGAAGGTCGCCGCGCACGGCGACGTCGCGTGCAATGTGGCGATGCAACTCGCCAAGCCGCTGCGCGCGAATCCGCGCCAGTTGGCGCAGCAAATCGTCGACACGCTGCTCGCGCAGCCGCAGGCGCAAGGCTTGATCGAATCCGCCGAAGTCGCGGGCCCCGGCTTCATCAACCTGCGTCTTGCCGCTGCGGCCAAGCAGGCGGTGGTCAAGGCCGTGCTCGCGGAGAAAGACGTGTATGGCCGCTCGCAACGCGACGCGGGCAAGCACGTGTTGATCGAGTTCGTATCCGCGAATCCGACCGGCCCGCTGCACGTCGGCCACGGCCGCCAGGCCGCGCTCGGCGACGCGCTGTCGAACGTGCTGGCCTCGCAAGGCTGGGACGTGCATCGCGAGTTCTATTACAACGACGCCGGCGTGCAGATCGGCACGCTCGCGCTGTCCACCCAGGCGCGCGCACGCGGCCTCGCTCCGGGCGACGCCGGCTGGCCCGCTTCCGCGTACAACGGCGAGTACATTGCCGACATCGCGAAAGACTATCTGAACGGCGTCACGGTATCGGCGAGCGACGGCGAGCCGGTCACCGGCGCGCGCGACGTGGAGAACCTCGACGCGATCCGCCGCTTCGCGGTGGCGTATCTGCGCCGCGAGCAGGACATGGACTTGCAGGCGTTCGGCGTGAAGTTCGACCAGTACTACCTGGAGTCGTCGCTTTACACGGAAGGCCGCGTCGAGAAGACGGTGCAGGCGCTCATCGCCGCGGGCAAAACGTACGAGCAGGAAGGCGCGCTGTGGCTGCGCACAACCGACGACGGCGACGACAAGGACCGCGTGATGCGCAAGACCGACGGCACCTACACGTACTTCGTGCCGGACGTCGCGTATCACGTCGCGAAGTGGGAGCGCGGCTTCACCAAGGTCATCAACATTCAGGGCTCCGACCACCACGGCACGATCGCGCGCGTGCGCGCCGGGCTGCAAGGTCTCGGCATCGGCATTCCGAAGGGCTATCCCGACTACGTGCTGCACAAGATGGTCACGGTCATGCGCAACGGCGAAGAGGTGAAAATCTCCAAGCGCGCGGGCAGCTACGTGACGGTGCGCGATCTGATCGAATGGTCGGGCGGCGCGCTGCCGGGCACCGAGGCAGCCGTCGATCAGATCGACGAAGAGACGATTCGCCGCGGCCGCGACGCCGTGCGTTTCTTCCTGATCTCGCGCAAGGCGGATACGGAGTTCGTCTTCGACATCGACCTCGCGTTGAAACAAAATGACGAAAACCCGGTGCACTACGTGCAATATGCGCATGCGCGGATCTGCTCGGTCATCGCCGAATGCAAAACTCGCTACGGCGCGGACGAAAGCACGCTTGACAGCGTGGACCTCGCGCCGCTGTCGAGCGAGCGCTCAATGGCCTTGCTGAACAAGCTCGCGGAGTTCCCGGACATGCTGCAACACGCCGCCGACGAACTCGCGCCGCACGCGGTCGCGTTCTATCTGCGCGACCTCGCCGGGGAATTCCACTCGTTCTACAATGACAGAGCCGAACGCGTGCTGGTCGACGATGCGGCCGAACGCAATGCACGCGTCGCGCTGCTCGCAGCCACGCGTCAGGTGCTCGCCAACGGTCTTGCGATCATCGGCGTCTCCGCTCCCGTCAAGATGTAAGTCCTCCGGCGCAACATGCATGCGGCCGTCGTTATAATCGGCGGCCGTTCCAGGATTCTTTTTGCAGGTGATTCATACGATGGCAAAACCACGCCGCACAACAAAGCAATCGAAACAAACCGGGGGTACTTTTCTCGGCATCGTGCTGGGCCTGATTGTCGGCCTCGCGATCGCGGTAGTGGTGGCGCTGTATATCACCCGTGCGCCTACGCCGTTCGTGTCGAAGGTCGCGCCGCCCGCGGCGTCCGAGTCGAGCGCGAGCCAGGCGCAATACGATCCGAACCGTCCGCTGCAAGGCAAGACGCCGGGTCAGCCGGTGCCGCAGGCCGCGCAACCCGCGCCGCCGAACACCGCGCCTGGCCAGACCAACTCGCAGACGCAGTCGGGCATGCTCGAGCAGCCGCAAATCATCGAAGTGCCGCCGACCCTCGGCGGGAACAATAATGCCGCGGGCAATGCCAATGGCACGGCAGTCGCGCCGAAGCCCGCGCCGGATAACGGCAGCAGCGCCACCGCCGCGGTGAAAAAGCCGCAAGCCACGAGCGCGCCGGCTGCGACCACAGCGGGTTCCGCGCCGAAGAGCACGTCGTCGGCGGCGGTCGCGAACGTCAAGCCGGGTTCGGGCGCAGCGCCCGCGCCGGGCGACGCGAACACGGGCTACTTCCTGCAAGTGGGCGCGTACAAAACCGCTGCGGACGCCGAACAGCAACGCGCGCGTCTCGCGTTCCAGGGCTTCGAGTCGAAGGTCACGCAGCGCGATGCGGGCGGGGTCACGTATTATCGCGTGCGTATCGGGCCGTTCTCGAAGTTCGAGGACATGAACGCGAGCCGTCAGCGTCTGTCGGACGCGGGCGTTGACACCGCCGTGATCCGCTTCACCAAACAATAAGCAGCGCGGGACCCGCAGGCAGGCGCCGCCGCCGAACTATCGGCGCGCGGCGCCTGTCACAGGAATCGCAAGCAAGATAAGCACAGTAAGCACGATTGAGCATGATTGAGCACGACGGCCGATAGAGCCGTCCAACGCCGATTTGAAAACGGTGACGGGCATTTGCGTGGCGCCACTGTTTTACGCCTACCTGGGTCAAGACAACATGAAAAAACTGCTGAGCATTCTGTTCCTCTCGTTGGGCCTCGTCGCGGCCTCGGCGCACGCATCGCCGACCGCGCCGGTCTCGGGCAAGGACTACACCGTGTTGCCGAGCGCGCAGTCCACCGACGTGCCCGCCGGCAAGATCGAAGTCACCGAATTCTTCTGGTACGGCTGCCCGCACTGCAACGAATTCGACCCGTACCTCGAAGCATGGGTGAAGAAGCAGGGTTCGGACGTCGTGTTCAAGCGCGTGCCGGTTGCCTTCCGCGACGACTTCATTCCGCACTCGAAGATGTATCACGCGCTCGACGCGCTCGGTCTCGCCAACCAGCTCACGCCGAAGGTCTTCAACGAAATTCACGTCAACAAGAACTATCTGCTGACGCCGGAAGATCAGGCCAAATTCCTCGCGAAGAACGGCGTCGATCCGAAGAAGTACATGGACGCGTACAACTCATTCTCGACGCAAAGCGCGTTGCAGAAAGACAAGAAACTGCTCGAAGACTACAAGATCGACGGTGTGCCGACCATCGCCGTGCAAGGCAAGTACGAAACCGGCCCGGCTGCGACCAACAGCCTGCCTGGCACGGTCCAGGTGCTCGATTACCTGGTCCAGCAGGTTCGCGCGAAGAAGATGTAAAGCCCGAGGCGCCGGAATGAGCTCACCGTTGAAAGTTTTCATTACCGGCGCTTCGAGTGGAATTGGCCTCGCGCTCGCCGCCGAATACGCGCGGCGCGGCGCGACGCTCGGCCTCGTTGCCCGCCGCGGCGAAGCCCTCGCCGCCTTCAAGCGGTCTCATCCGCAAAACTCCATCTCCTGCTATAGCGTCGACGTGCGCGACGCCGAGGCGCTCGCCGAAGCGGCCGCGCAGTTCATCGCGGAACATGGCCAGCCGGACATCGTGATCGCCAATGCGGGCGTAAGCCGCGGCGCGGTCACCGGCGAAGGCGACCTGCGCACCTTCCGCGAAGTGATGGACATCAACTACTTCGGCATGGTCGCCACCTTCGAGCCGTTCGCGGCCGCGATGGTTGCCGCAAGACGCGGCACGCTCGTCGGCATTGCGAGCGTCGCGGGCGTGCGCGGCTTGCCGGGTTCGGGCGCGTATAGCGCGTCGAAGTCGGCGGCGCTCAAGTATCTCGAAGCGTTGCGCGTCGAAATGCGCCCGCACGACGTGGGCGTTGTCACGATCGCGCCCGGCTATATCCGCACGCCGATGACCGCGCACAATCCCTACACCATGCCCTTTCTGATGGACGCCGACCGCTTCGCCGCGAAAGCCGCGCAGGCCATCGAGCGCCGCACCGCTTTCGCGGTGTTTCCGTGGCAGATGCGTGTCGTGGCGATGCTGCTGCACGTCGTGCCGCGCTGGCTTTACGACCGCGTGTTCGAACGCGCGCCGCGCAAGCCGCGCGCCGTCGTCGAGTAAATCATGTCTGCCTGTGCGGTCGATGCAGCCGGCGTCGCGCACGAAAAAACGGGTGCCGGCGCGCGCATCGTCTCGCTGGTGCCGAGCATCACCGAACTGCTGTTTGCGCTGGGTCTAGAACGCCAGATCGTCGGGCGTACCGGTTTTTGCGTGCATCCGCGCGACAAGGTGCGCAATGTGCCCAAGGTCGGCGGCACGAAAGCCGTGAAGGTCGACGCCGTTCGCGCGCTGCGGCCTACTCACCTGATCGTCAATATCGACGAGAACGAGCGCGATACCGTCGAGCAACTGCGCGCTTTCGTGCCGCATGTCGTCGTGACTCATCCGCTCACGCCGCACGACAATTTCTCGCTGTACGCGCTGCTGGGCGCGATTTTCGATCGCGAGCACGAAGCGCAGCGTCTCGCAGATGCGTTGCAGGCGCGTCTGCATGAAGCCGCCGCGCATGCATTCGCCGCGCAAAACGTGCTGTATCTGATCTGGCGCGAACCGTGGATGACCGTCGCGCGCGACACCTACATCTCCGCGATGCTGCGCGTCGTGAACTGGCAGACGCTGCCGGAGGTGCAAGGCGGCGCGACAGGCGCGGGCCGTTATCCATCGTTCGAATTCGACGACGCCGAGCGCGCGCCGTGGCTTGCCGGCGTCGACCGCATTCTGCTTTCGAGCGAGCCTTATCGCTTCACGCAGGCGCATTGCGATGCGCTGAAAAGCGATCCGCGCATGGCCGGCAAGCGCATCGAGTTGATCGACGGCGAGATCGTCTCGTGGTACGGCGTGCGCGCGATCGACGGCATCGCTTATCTGATGCAGCGTGCGAGCGCCGCGTGAAGCCAACACGCATGCGGCGCCGCCTCCATGCGATGCCCATATGGATATGCGGATTATGTTGTTGTCGCGCGAACTGCCCTTCGATAAGCTTTCGCGAAGGCCGGCGCGCACGTGAGTCCGCATTTTGGCGAGCATGCGCGAGCCCCGGAAAGGTATCAGAATGAAGTCGACGGCGAGGCCATAAACGTCGCTGTCGCTCGTCAACGGAATAACCACACAACCAGACGCACTGCCTGACTGCGCTTGTTATCGGAGATCTTATGCGCTTCAAACTGCTCGCAGCCGCCGTACTCTTCACGGCGCCCGCGCTCGTGCTCGCCAAACCGCTGACCGTCTGCACCGAGTCGAGCCCCGACGGCTTCGATGTCGTGCAGTTCAACTCGCTCGTCACGACCAATGCATCGGCGGATGTGATTTTCAATTCGCTCGTCTCCTACGATGAGGCCGCGAAGAAAGTGGTGCCGTCGCTGGCCGACAAGTGGGACGTGAGCGCGGACGGCCTCACGTACACGTTCCATCTGCGCCCGAACGTGCAGTTCCAGACCACCGACTACTTCAAGCCGACGCGGCCGCTGAATGCCGACGACGTCGTGTTCACGTTCGACCGCATGCTCAACGACAGCAACCCGTGGCACAAGGTGACGGGCGCGAGCGGCTTTCCGCATGCGCAGTCGATGGGCTTGCCCAAGCTCATCAAGGCGATCAGCAAGGTCGACGACAACACCGTCAAGTTCGAACTGAACGCGCCGGACGCAACCTTCGTATCGATCCTGACGATGGGCTTCGCGTCGATCTACTCGGCTGAATACGCGGACCAGTTGCTGAAGGCCGGCAAGCAGGTCGATCTGAATTCGAAGCCGGTCGGCACCGGCCCGTTCGAGTTGAAGAGCTACACGAAAGATGCGGTGATCCGCTACGACGTGAACCCGACCTACTGGGGCTCGAAACCGAAGATCGACCGTCTGATCTACGCAATCACGCCCGACGCCACCGTGCGCGCGCAAAAGGTGAAAGCCGGCGAATGCCAGATTGCGCTGTCGCCGAAACCGCAGGATCTCGCGGATGCGAAGAACGACAAGTCGCTCGCCATCGTGCAGACGCCCGCGTTCATGACGGCGTTCGTCGCGTTGAACACGCAGAAGAAGCCGCTCGACAATCAGAAGGTGCGCGCCGCGCTGAACATGGCGTTCGACCGCGGCACGTATCTGAAGACCGTCTTCGACAACACCGCGACCGCAGCGGTGAATCCGTATCCGCCGAACACCTGGAGCTACGACAAGGCCGTGAAGGCCTGGCCGTACGATCCGGCCAAGGCAAAGAAACTGCTCGCCGATGCGGGCTACCCGAACGGCTTTGAAACGACCATCTGGGTGCGTCCGAACGGCAGCGTGCTGAACCCGAATCCGAAAGCGGGCGCCGAGCTGTTGCAAGCGGACTTCGCGAAGATCGGCGTGAAGGCTGACGTGAAGGTGATCGAATGGGGCGAGCTGATCAAGCAGGCCAAGCAAGGCCAGCACGACTCGCTATTCATGGGCTGGGCGGGCGACAACGGCGATCCGGACAACTACCTGTCGCCGCTCTTTAGCTGCAATGCGGTGAAGTCGGGCATCAACTTCGCGCGCTTCTGCGATCAGGACCTCGACAAGCTGATCGCCGACGGCAAGTCCACGCCGGACCAGGCCAAGCGCACGAAAGCGTATCAGGCTGCGCAGCAGATCATTCACGATCAGGCGCTGTGGATTCCGCTCGGTTATCCGACGGCGGCAGCTATCACGCGGACGAACGTGAGCGGTTATCACGTGAGCCCGTTTGGGCGGCAGAACTTCGGGGCGGTGTCGGTGCAGTAATACCGCACGAACATACCGCACGAACCCGAAGCAGCAGAAGCCCGGTCGCGCAATGCAATGCAGTGCAACGCGCGACCGGGCTTTTTTATGCGTAGGCCACCGACATCGAGCAAGGGCTCACGCCGAAAACCGCATCACGCCATCCGCATCGTGCGTGCGCTTTAACGCGCCCGCCAGCCACAGCAGATGCAAATGCGCGAGCGCCTCGCCCATTGCGAATGTCATCTGGTGAATATCCAGCGCGCGCTTGAACATCAGCGGCACGATGTCCGCCGCGCTTTGCGGCTTTTGCGCGCACGCCTCTCGCACTTCGGCGAGACGCGCGTCGTGATGCTCGCGCAACTGCTTCACGCGCGTACGCACGCCGCGAAACGGCTTGCCGTGCGACGGCAACACGAGCGTGTCCTCAGGCATCACCTCGTAGCGCGCGAGCGACTCGAGATAAAGCGCAAGCGGCGAGCCTTCGGGCTCCATCGCGAACACCGACACGTTCGTCGAAATGCGCGGCAGCACCATGTCGCCGGAAATCAGCACGCCCATCTCTTCGCAATGCAGCGCACAGTGCTCCGGTGAATGGCCGTAGCCCGTCACCACGCGCCACGTTTTTCTGCCGATCCGCACGCGGTCCGCTTCGCGCAAACGCCGGTATTGATCGGGCACGGACGGCACCAGGTTCGCGTAATAACTCTGCCGGCTGCGCAGCTTCTCGAGCGAGTCCTCGTCGGTGACGCCGTGCAGCGCGAAGTGCCGCGCCGCCGCTTCGCCGCCCGCGTTGGAGCCGTCGCCGGCCGCCATCACGCGAGCCTGCATGTATTCGCCGAGCGTCATCCACAGGCGCGCGTTCCAGCGCTTCTTGTCGCCGCCGCTGCAAACCCAATCCGCGAGACCGACGTGGTCGGGATGGCAATGCGTGACGATCACGCGCAGCACCGGCAAACCATCGAGCACCGACTCAAACACCTTTTCCCAGTTCTCCCGGATCGCGTCCGACGCGATCCCGCAGTCGATCACCGTCCAGCCTTCCTCGCCGTCGATCTGATCGCGCAGCAGCCACAGGTTGATATGGTCGAGCGCGAACGGCAACGGCATGCGCAGCCAGAACACGCCGGGCGCGACTTCCTGCGCATGGCCGGGCTCGGGCAGCGTGTCGTTGAACGGATAGTCGAGTTGATGTTCGAGTGCATTCATTCGGTGTCTTCCTCCACGCTTTCCGCGTACTTGCCGCAGGTTGCATTCAACCCAAGTTGACGATAACGTAAACGTCGATTCTATCGTTCAATCTGACTTTGTGCCCGGCCGGTGAATGCCCCGATGACCACTCAATACACGATCACCGAACTCGCGCGGGAATTCGACGTCACGCCGCGCGCCATACGTTTCTACGAAGACCAGGGTTTACTCTCGCCGAGCCGCGAAGGTTCGAGCGGCTTGCGGCGCGTCTATTCGGGCCGCGACCGCACGCGCCTGAAGCTGACGCTGCGCGGCAAGCGGCTCGGCTTCACGCTCTCCGAAATTCGCGATCTGCTGGACGTGTACGAATCGCCGACGGACACCGTCCCGCAACTGCACGCGTTTCTCGGCACGGTCGCGCGTCATCGCGAGGTGCTGGAGCGGCAACTGGAAGACCTGAACGCGACGCTCGAAGACCTCGCCCAATACGAAGCGCAGGCGCGCGCGCTGCTCGAAGGCGGCAAGCATGCGGCTTCCGAAGCACGCAAAGCGACGGAAGCGCAAGAAACGCAACAAGGGCGACGAGCGCGCGAAGCCAAGCCCGCATGACGAGACATGCGCGCCCAGCAAAGTCGTGAACGAAATTTTTTCTTGCCGCAAATTGAGCCGTTTAACAACGCCGAACCAGGGCATTGAGCGCAGTTGCCCGGAAAAGTCCGCAAATGCCCGGCACCGCTCACACGGCGCCGGCGCACGAGCCGGTTGACGCAATGCGTCGCGAGCGCACCCGACGATACAATCACGGGTGTCTTCACGACACGAGACGAATGCACGGTCGACATGAATCACTTCCCCAAACTGTTGTCGTCGCAAATCGGCTTTGACGTCGCGCAAACCATGCTCGAAGGATTCAACCGGCACTACCGGATCTTTCGCGACGCGGCGATTCATGCCAAGACGCTGTTCGAGAACGGCGACTGGCATGGCCTGCAAAAGCTCGCGCGGGAGCGCATTACTTCATACGACGACCGCGTGCAGGAATGCGTCGAGCTGCTCGAAGACGAGTACGACGCGGAGAACATCGACAGCGAAGTGTGGCAGCAGATCAAGCTGCACTACATTGGCCTTCTCACCACGCACCGTCAGCCCGAGTGCGCGGAAACGTTTTTCAATTCGGTGTGCTGCAAGATTCTGCACCGCTCGTATTTCAACAACGACTTCATTTTCGTGCGCCCGGCGATCTCGACCGAATATATCGAGAACGACGAGCCCGCGGCGAAGCCGACTTATCGCGCGTATTACCCCGGCAAGGACGGCCTCGCCGCGACGCTCGAGCGCATCGTCACGAATTTTCAACTCGAGCCGCCGTTCGAAGATCTGACGCGCGACGTCGGCTGCGTGATGCAGGCGATTCACGACGCGTTCGGCACCTTCGACGAAGCGCCGAACTTCCAGATTCATGTGCTCTCGTCGCTGTTCTTTCGCAACAAGTCCGCGTATATCGTCGGGCGAATCATCAACGGCGACAGGCTGCTGCCGTTCGCCGTGCCGCTGCGTCATGTGAAGCCCGGCGTGCTCGCACTCGACACCGTGCTGCTGACGCGCGAACAGTTGCTGATTATCTTCAGCTTCTCGCACTCGTACTTTCTTGTGGATATGGAAGTACCGTCGGCTTACGTCGAATTTCTCGGCATGATCATGCCGGGCAAGCCGAAGGCGGAAATCTACACGTCGGTCGGTTTGCAGAAGCAGGGCAAGAATCTGTTCTATCGCGATCTGCTGCATCACCTGTCGCATTCGAGCGATCAGTTCATCATCGCGCCCGGCATCAAGGGGCTCGTGATGCTGGTGTTCACGCTGCCCTCTTTTCCGTACGTGTTCAAGCTCATCAAGGACAACTTCCCGCCGCCGAAGGAAACCACGCGCGCGAAGATTCAGGAGAAGTATCAGCTCGTCAAACGGCACGACCGCCTCGGCCGCATGGCTGACACGCTCGAATATTCGAGCGTCGCGCTGCCCATTTCGCGGCTCGACGAAGCGCTCATGCGTGAACTGGAGAAAGAAGTGCCGTCGCTGCTCGAGTACGACGGCGACAACGTGGTGATCCGCCATATGTATATCGAGCGCCGCATGGTGCCGCTGAATCTGTTCCTGCAAAACGGCAGCGACGACGACGTCGATCACGGCATCAAGGAATACGGCAACGCGGTGAAGGAATTGATGCAGGCGAACATCTTCCCCGGCGACATGCTGTACAAGAACTTCGGCGTGACGCGCCACGGCCGCGTGGTGTTCTACGATTACGACGAGATCGAATATCTGACCGACTGCAACGTGCGTGCAGTGCCCGCGCCGCGCAACGAAGAAGACGAGATGTCGGGCGAGCCGTGGTACTCGGTCGGACCGCACGACATTTTCCCGGAGACGTATGGCACTTTTCTGCTCGGCGACCCGCGCGTGCGCCGCGCGTTCATGCAGCATCACGCGGACTTCTTCGATCCGGCGCTGTGGCAAAAGCACAAGAATCATCTGCTGAAAGGCGAACTGCCCGACTTCTTTCCGTATGACAGCAGCGTGCGTTTTTGCATTCGCTATCCGGAGCGGTTTGTCGATGCAGAATCCGCAGAGTCGAACGCAGCAGATGGTATCAGCGCCGCTGAACCGCAGGCCGACGAGCGCAGCGTGAGAGTTGCCTAGCGCATGCATCACACCGAATCCAACGTAACGAAACCGGCCGCTGAAACGGTCGCTTAACCGCCAGATAACCACTGAATAACCGTCGATTAACCGCCAAGACGCATCATGAACATGAACGCTTCCAACCCCGCCCATCCGCTCGCGCATCTATTCGATAACAACGACGCGTGGGTCACGCGCAAGTTGTCCGAAGATCCCGAGTACTTCTCGCGCCTCGCGCATCAGCAGACGCCGGAGTATTTGTGGATCGGCTGCTCCGATTCGCGCGTGCCGGCGAACCAGATCATCGGTCTGCCGCCGGGCGAAGTATTCGTGCATAGAAACATCGCGAACGTGGTCGTGCATACGGATCTGAACTGCCTCTCGGTGATCCAGTTCGCCGTCGATCTGCTGAAGGTCAAGCACATCATGGTGGTCGGCCACTACGGCTGCTCGGGCGTGGCCGCGGCGTTGCACGGCCGCCGCGTGGGTCTCGCGGATAACTGGCTGCATCACGTGCAGGACGTGCGCGCGAAACATGCCGCACTGATCGACGAGTGGCCCATTGGCGAGACACGTCACCGGCGTCTCGTCGAACTGAACACCATCGAGCAGGTCGTGAACGTGTGCCGCACGACCATCATCAACGACGCATGGGCGCGCGGCCAGGAACTCACCGTGCACGGCTGGGCGTATGGCGTGCACGACGGCAAGGTGCGCGACCTCGGCATGACGATCAACAACGCGGCCGCGCTCGATGAAACCTATCGGCGTTGCGTGGCCGGCGTGTCGGCGAGCACCGCGCATACGGCGGACAACGACGTCGTCGCGTCAGACGCGGCGCAGCTTGGCGACGTGCCGGCGATAGTCCAAGGCGTAATCAAGGAGCTAAAACATGAGTGAGACGAAGACAAAGACCGAGACGAACGGCATGACGGCCGATCCGATTGTGATCGTAAGCGCGGCGCGCACGCCGATGGCTGCATTTCAGGGCGATTTCGCATCGCTGACCGCGCCGCAACTCGGCTCGATCGCGATCGAAGCCGCGGTTCAGCGCGCGGGCCTCAAGCCCGAGCAGATCGATGAAGTCGTGATGGGTTGCGTGCTGCCCGCGGGCCTCGGCCAGGCGCCCGCGCGGCAAGCCGCGCTCGGCGCCGGCTTGCCGCTTTCGACGGGCAGCACGACAGTCAACAAGATGTGCGGCTCGGGCATGCGCGCGGCCATGTTCGCGCATGACATGCTGGCCGCCGGTTCCGTCGACGTGATCGTCGCGGGCGGCATGGAGAGCATGACGAACGCGCCGTATCTGCTGCCCAAAGCGCGGGGCGGCATGCGCATGGGTCACAGCCAGGTCATCGACCACATGTTCTACGACGGCCTCGAAGACGCCTACGAAAAAGGCCGTTTGATGGGCACGTTCGCGGAAGAATGCGCGGCCTCGTTCGACTTCACGCGCGAAGCGCAAGACGCGTTCGCCGTCGAGTCCCTGAACCGCGCGAAACGTGCGAACGAAGACGGTTCGTTTGCGTGGGAAATCGCGCCGGTGAAAGTGCAAAGCCGCAAGGGCGAAGCGACCATCGACCACGACGAACAGCCGTACAAGGCGAACCTCGAAAAGATTCCGACGCTCAAGCCCGCGTTCAGCAAAACGGGCACGGTGACGGCCGCGAACTCGTCGTCGATTTCGGACGGCGCCGCGGCGCTCGTCATGATGCGCGAATCGACGGCGAAGCGTCTCGGCGTCGCGCCGCTTGCGCGCGTGGTCGGCCACTCCACGTTCGCGCAGGAGCCGGCGAAGTTCACCACCGCGCCGGTCGGCGCGATCCGCAAGCTGTTCGACAAAAACGGCTGGCGCGCGGACGAAGTCGATCTGTATGAAGTCAACGAGGCTTTCGCCGTCGTGACGATGGCCGCGATGAAGGAGCACAAGCTTCCGCATGACAAGGTCAACGTGCACGGCGGCGCGTGTGCGCTCGGCCATCCGATCGGCGCATCGGGTGCGCGCATTCTCGTCACGCTGATCGGTGCGCTGAAAAAGCGCGGCGGCAAGCGCGGCGTCGCCACGCTTTGCATCGGCGGCGGCGAAGCGACGGCAATGGGCATCGAACTCGTTTGACGCGTCGCGCGCATGTTCGGGCGCGTCACATAGTCGGAGGTGATTCATGAAGACAGTGTTGATTGTCGGTGCGTCGCGTGGCATCGGCCAGGAATTTGTCCGGCAGTACAAGCAAAGCGGCTGGCGTGTGCTCGCCACCGCGCGCGACGGCGCCGCGCTCGACGCCCTCACGCAACTCGGCGCGCAAACCTATTCCGTCGACGTGACCGAGCCCGCGGACATCGCCGCATTGGGCTGGAAGCTCGACGGCGAGCATGTCGATGTCGCCATCGTCGTGTCGGGCGTGTATGGTCCGCGCAGCGACCGCATTGAAACCATCACCGCCGAAGACTTCGATCATGTGATGCACACCAACGTGCGCGGCCCGATGCAACTGATGCCGATCCTGCTGCCGATCGTCGAGGAAACGGGCGGCGTGCTGGCGGTGATCTCGAGCAAGATGGGCAGCATCGCCGATTCGGGCGGCACGAGCGGCTGGCTGTATCGCGTGAGCAAGGCCGCGCTGAACGACGCGCTCAAGCTCGCGTCGCTCGAAGCACAGAGCGCGACGTGCGTGTCGCTGCATCCCGGCTGGGTGCAGACGGACATGGGCGGCGCGCACGCGGCAATCGATCCCACGACGAGCGTCGCCGGCATGCGTGACGTGCTCGCGCAGGCAGCGGCCTCGCGCGACGCGTTCAATGGCCGCTTCTATCAATACGACGGCACGCAGCTGGAGTGGTAGCACGAGCGCGTGAGTGGTCTGGTCGGCCCTTATGCACGAGGCCAGAGTGAGGAGGCAGATTCATGGTGCTTGATCAGGATCACCTGATGGTCCGCGACGCGCTGCGCACCTTCGTGCGCGAAGCCGTCACACCGCACGCGGCGGCGTGGGACCGCGAGCGCACTTTTCCAAAAGAAGTGCATAGTCAACTCGCGGAACTCGGCGCGTACGGCGTGCTCGTACCTGAAGAGTACGGCGGCGCCGGCATGGACGCGCTCGCGCTCGCGTTGATTCTCGAGGAAATCGCAGCCGGCGACGGCGGCACATCGACGGCGATCTCCGTGAACAATTGCCCTGTGTGCAGCATTCTGCTGAGTTACGGCAACGACGCGCAAAAGCGCGACTGGCTCACGCCGCTCGCGCGCGGCGAGATGCTCGGCGCGTTCTGCCTGACCGAACCGCAGGCGGGTTCCGACGCGTCGGCGCTGCGCACCACCGCAACGCGCGATGGCGACGCCTACGTGCTCAACGGCGTCAAGCAGTTCATCACGAGCGGCAAGAACGCGAATGTCGCCATCGTGATGGCCGTCACCGACAAGGCGGCCGGCAAGCGCGGCATCAGCGCGTTCATCGTGCCGACCGACAGCAAGGGTTATGTGGTCGCGCGGCTCGAAGAGAAGCTCGGCCAGCATTCGTCGGATACCGCGCAAATCATTTTCGAAGATTGCCGCGTGCCCGCCGCGAATCTGATCGGCGCAGAAGGCGAGGGTTATCGCATTGCGCTGTCGGGGCTCGAAGGCGGGCGCATCGGCATCGCCGCGCAAAGCGTCGGCATGGCGCGCGCGGCGTTCGAAGCAGCGTTGAGTTACGCGAAGGAGCGCGAGAGCTTCGGCCAGCCGCTGTTCTCGCACCAGGCCGTGCAGTTCCGTCTCGCCGATATGGCGACGCAACTCGAAGCCGCGCGTCAGTTGATCTGGCACGCGGCGTCGCTGAAAGACGCCGGCCAGCCCTGCCTCACCGAAGCCGCGATGGCAAAACTGTTTGCGTCGGAGGCCGCGGAGCGCATCTGTTCGGCGGCGCTGCAAATTCACGGCGGCTACGGGTATCTGAGCGACTTTCCGGTCGAACGGATTTATCGCGATGTGCGCGTGTGCCAGATTTACGAAGGCACGAGCGACATCCAGAAGATATTGATCGCACGCGGTCTTGGTTAGGAGTTCGATGAGCAAGCACGAGTCGTCCACACAGCGGCCCGCCGACTGTCCTTGCGGCGGCGCTGCGCCTCGCCAGTCCGCGGCCGCGAAAGCACCGCGTTTCGCGGCGTGCTGCGGCCGTTATATCGACGGCGGCGAACTGGCGCCGCGCGCGCTCGAACTGATGCGCTCGCGCTACAGCGCATATGTTGTCGGCGCAACGGATTATTTGCGCGTCACGTGGGCGCCCGCCACCTGCCCCGCCGATCTCGACGCCGACCCTTCCGCGCCCGACGCCCTGCGTTGGCTCGGACTGCAGATCAAGGCCTTCGCCGAAACGGATGCGCAACACGCGACCGTCGAGTTCGTCGCGCGATACAAGGTGGCCGGGCGCGCGCATCGGCTGCACGAGTTAAGCCGTTTCATTCGCGATGATCGCGGCCACTGGCTCTACGTCGACGGCGATGTAAGCGAATAGCTTTTTAAGCGTCAACGGAGAATCCGCCGTCATCGCATATGGCCCCTTAGCGGGGCCGCTTCAAGGCGTTGGCTCAACGCGACAGTCCAGTCAGCCCGCTATCGCGCGATGCAAAGGCGAGCCCGGCCAACGCATCGCCCCAATCCGCCGATTTAAGGCCCTTTTCGCGGCTTTATTGCCCACACCTGCGCCGGTTTTCACCGCGCGTCTTGCTCATCGAGCCTGCCGCTCTGCCTCTCGCGCGACGCGGCAATTTTTTCGTCAGGGGTTCTCCTTGATTGCACAAAACAAAATTGTCGTGCCAGGATGAGGCCGTTGCTTCGTGACGCCATCAAGCGAGGACCCGCTGGTAAGGGTTCCGCAAGTTGCGCCGGCGCCTGCCGATAACCAGTTAATGAGGTTATGGCAGCGGCGTCCGGCAGCGGAGGTGGCGTTCATCATCGGCGCGTGGGGTCGCGTCGGCCGTTGGGTTTATCCCGTGCGATCTCGATTGGCGTGCGTGCGCTTCGCGCAATGCGTACGTGAGCATGTTTTTGTTTGTCGCAAACGCGCGTGCGAAAGATAAATGTCAGCCGCGCGATTCGATGAACAGACACGAGATGTCGAGGCAGATTTTTTGAGGCAGGTGGGTGAATGGCGTTGAGCAAGGTTCTGACGAAGTGGGCAGCGATGTGTGCAGCAGCAGCGGCGGCGTGCGCTGTGGCAGCGGCGCACGCGACCCCGCTCGCGGACGCCCAGCCCGGACCGCTCGCCCGCGCTCACGTGCCGCGCATCGCACTGCCGGACGACGTGTATCTGCCGAGCGCGCGGCTGAACGAACAGATCATCCGCGTACCCGTCGATGCCGACGGCGACGTCACCCTTCAAACGACGATCTACAAGCCGGACGGCCCAGGCCCGTTTCCGATGATCGTCTTCAATCACGGCAAGATTCCCGGCGATCCGCGTATGCAGGAACGCAGCGACCCGCTGCCGTTCGCGCGTGAATTCGTGCGCCGCGGCTACGTGGTCGTGGCGCCGAACCGCCAGGGCTTCGGCCAGTCGGGCGGCGTCTATCAACAGGACGGCTGCGACGTCGAACGCAACGGCATGTCGCAAGCCGGCGACGTCGCGGCGACGATCGATTACATGTCGAAGCAGCCTTACGTCGACGCCACGCATATCGTCGTGGCAGGCACGTCGCATGGCGGCCTCGCGACGATGGCCTACGGCACCGAAGCAGCGCCCGGCGTACGGGCGCTCATCAACTTTTCCGGCGGCTTGCGCCAGGACGCGTGCGGCGACTGGCAGGGCAATCTGACGCGAGCATTCGGCGCGTATGGCGACAAAACGAAAGTGCCGTCGCTGTGGATGTACGGCGACAACGATTCGGTGTGGAATGCGCCGCTCGTGGCCGGCATGCACGCGGCGTACGTCGCGCACGGCGCGAGCGCGAAGATGGTCGACTACGGCACGTATAAGAACGACGCGCACCGGCTCGTCGGCGACCGCGACGGCGTGCATGTCTGGTGGCCGGCTGTGGAGTCGTTCCTTGCACGCGTGGGCATGCCCACGGGCGTGCAGTATCGCGTGTCCGATCCTTCGGCGCCGAAGGCGAGCGGCTTTGCTTCCGTCGATGCCGTCGACGCGGTCCCCTACGTCGATGAAGCCGGGCGCAACGGTTATCGCAACTTCCTGCACCAGTACCCGAGCCGTGCCTTCGCGGTGTCGGACACGGGCGCGTGGTCGTGGGCCGAGGGCGGCGACGATCCGATGTCGGTTGCGATTGCGAATTGCCAGAAGCAGAGTTCGGCGCCTTGCCGGTTGTACGCGGTCGATAACTCCGTTGTGTGGGGTGATCAGGGATCGCGGACGGCGGATAGTGGCGCGGGCGGGTCTGGTTCTTCGGTTTCTTCTTCCTCTGTGTCTTCCGATGGTGACGTGCGACCGGCTATTGCTAGTCGGGAGTGAGGCCCTTCCCGCTAGAACTGCGCTGTCGCCTGGAAGCCAAGCGTGACACGCGCGGTTGGGAATGCTGCCGGTTTGTAGACGGGCGTGCCGGCGAACACGTCATAGGCGAGTCCGCCGATCCGCGTGCCGACGCTACCGCGTAGGCCGATTACCGCGCCGGCCAGTTGCGTGCCCGCCAGGAACGCCGTGTTTGGTCCGAATACGTGGCCGTAGTCGATCCCCGTGTAGAGCGTCTGCCCTGTTTGGCCTAGGGGCATCTGTAGTTCATTGCGCCAGTAGAAACCCTTCTCCGCCGCCAGCATCGTCTCGCCGTCGAAGCCGCGTACCGTGTAGCGGCTGCCGATCGTCAGGTCGTCTAAATAGAACAGCGTGTCGTTCGTGAACTGTGCGTGAACGGTTGTCACGTAGCGGAAGTTTTGTGTCTTGATTGAAAACGGCACCGACAGGTTTGTGTCCAGCACGGCGAGATGGTAACGGTACGTCGGACCGTCCGGGTGCGGGTCAGGCGTCGCACCCAGTCCGCCGATGCCCTGACGGTACGCGAGCGTCCCGTCGAACTGTGCCGCGCCAAAGTAATGCCGGTCGGTCAGCCCCGCCTCGATGAACGTGTTGTTGCGGCGCTGCGTTGGAATGTCGGTGCCGTCGATGAAGCTCTCGCCGAAGCGCTTCGATAGCTGGAATTCCACGCCGAACACGTCGGTCTGGCTGCGTCTCAGGACACGCGCGAGTCTCAGCGCGGCGGTCTGCGAATTGCCGCTGGAGACGAACGTCTGATTCACGCCCGCAATGTTCTGGTAATAGGTGTTCGCAGTGCCCGACAGTGTGGCCGTCCAGTAACCCCACGGCAGCGAGTACGATCCGTTGAAGCCGTGCGAGCCCAGGCGCTTGTCGCCGAATTCGAGATCCTGACTGGCGCCCGCCGTGAGAACATCATTCAGGCCGAGCGGGTTGTCGATGCCGACGCTAAGGTTGCCCTGTAGCTTGCCGGTTGCGCGCGAACCCGAGTTGTCCACGGACGCGACCACGCTCCACGGCTTAGCGCGTTTCATCGATATGACCACGTCGCTTTCGCCCGGCATGTCGGTCGGCTCGATCTTCATATCGACATCCTGGCTCGCGACGCGCTTCGACTGTTCCAGACCTTGCTCAAGATCGCGCAGGTTCAGCAGGTCGCCATCGCGTGCCGGGAATGCGGTTTTCCATGTGCCGCGCGTGTCGGGATCGGCATAGCGCAGCTTGCGAATGACGCCGGGCACGAGCGCGAATTTCAGGGTGCCGGTTGACAGGTCTTGCGCGGGTAGCAGCACGCGGGTCGTGATGTAGCCCTCGCTCAAAATGGCTTGCTGCAATCCTTTCGTGAGGACATCGAGCCCGGCCTTGCCGATGCACTGGCCGCGATAGTGCGCAATCCATTCGCGCGCGAACGCGAAGCGGTCGAGCGGCAGTTGCGATGCGCCGTGACTGCGTACTGCGTCAGGCAGATTGGGCGGCACGTCGAGTGAAAGGGAGTCGATGCGGAAGCACGGTTGCTCTGCCGGCAGTTCGGGCCAGCCTTGCACGCGTGGGACTTCCGAGCGCACGGCCGGCGCCTGCACTGTTGCGTCGCGCTGCTGCGCGTCGCGTTGCTGCTGGAGTTGCTGGTTCTGTTCTGCGTTGGCGCGTGCGGCGGCGGCTGTGTCCGCGGGCGTGGGTGCCTGCTGCGCGTTGGACGCGAGTGATACCAGGGCTGTGAGCGGGAGTACCGCCAGCCTATTTCGAATTTTCATGGGTGTTTCATTCCGTGATTCGATACGACATGCAGCGGCGGGCATCGTTAGCCCGCTGCTGCATCAACGGTTTATTTCCCGTTTTCGTCGTCCTTCGTTTTGTAGCTGTCGCGTGCTTTCTTGTAGCTGTTATCGAAGGGCTTGATATTTAGCAATTTGGCCCGACTGGTCATTCCACCGACAAGCACTGAAAGAAAGCCGACTAACAAGAAAACTCTCGCCCAAAGGACTGGGAGTTCACATTCAAGTGCGATAGCGGCAAGTCCTACTCCAATAACGATTAGCGTCAAGCGAAGCCATGAAGCTAGGTTGCCGTTGTCGATGAATCTGATCTTCATTTTTTCCCCTTGGGAGTTTGCGGCCCGAAAATGCCATCTATCTTTTCTTGCACGTTCTTAGCCACGCCACTACCGTTCACTTGATTCACCAACTCATTCACGGCAGGGGTCAATAGGGGAGATGCCGCTGAAATGTAGTTCGATGCAATAGACGTAGAACCATTAAAAACGTACTGCCCCGTATTCGGCTTAGCCAATTGCCCAACCGCATCTGCGGTGATTCCTATGATTGTTCCGCCGTATGCAATACCCTCACAGACTACTGAGCAAGGTGTTATCGACGCACCCGCTGCCGCAAGTGACGATACACGTCCGGCGTTAGTCGAAACCATCCCCGCTGCATCTGCCGTTGTGTTACGCATAAAGTCCGCGTCGCTCTTGTCGAACTTGGTGAACGGCCCCGTTATAGTTGATGACTTTGAGCCGGACAACGGATCATATGAAACTGTGCCCGGCACGTCCGTGGCATAGTTCGACAGGATGTATGTCTGCAACTCCGGATTCGCCTGCGCCGTAACCTGCGTCAGAATCGGTTTGCCGTCCGCCGTCGTACCACCCGATATCCACTTTGCGCCGGAATCCGTGGGCGCCTGGCCAATCAGCGTCGTCGGTGCGCCTGATTCGTTGGTCCCGTTCACGGTTACGCCCATAATGCGCATCTGGTCCTCAATTTGCGCCTCCGTGTACTTGCCACCGCTCTTATCTGCAAGCTGCTTGGCTACGGCCTTTTCTTCGGGATGCAACTGCCGGTTGAACCTATCCGCGTTGTAGCCCGAGAACGCACCCGCATTACCGCCAACCACCGCGCCCGCCCCAGTAGCAATCGCGTTTGCAACAATATTGCCCAGCGCTTCATTCATATCCGCATTGCCAGTCGGCTTCGAACCGGCAATGTCGCCACTCAGCTCGTTCAGCTTGCCCGCCTCGATCGAAGCGATGCCAGCGCCCGCTGCGCCGCCAATTGCATTGCCGCCAGCAAGCCCGGTCACGAGCGCAGCGCCCGCGGCCTGCATTCCGGCGCGCGCTAAGCCGCCTTCCTTCCACGCATCCATGCCGGCCTGATCGCCGTTCGCCTTTGCCTCCTTGTACTTCGATTCTGCATAGTCACCAATCCGCCGGGACACCGCCTCACCCGCCGCGCCCGCTGCCGCCATCATGTCCCCCTGACGGTCGAGCAGATTATTCACGTCCGGCAGTTTCGCGACCGTGCCGTTGGCGTTCGACGTATCACGATTGAGGCTCGCGATGTCCTGCGTCTGATGAGCCGCATCCGTCACATTGATCGTGCCCGCGCTGATGCCGCTACGCGTGGTCGCGCTATCGCTGCCGCTGTCGTTCTGGCTCAGCATCGGCGCAGCGCCGCCTGCGTTGTGGCCCGACGTGCTGCCGGTCGTGCCGTAGTTCGCGCCGCCGTCACCGGCCGTCACGCCTCCGCCGATGCCGCCCGTATGCGCGTTATAGCTCGACGAGTTCTGTACATCGCTATAGCTCAGCGTGCCTGTGGCGAGATTGTTTTTCGACGCATCGGCATCGCTCGCAATCACTGCGCCCTTCAGATCGGTATTGCCCTTGACGTTGACGTTGAACCCTCCATCGCCCGCCTGGATGCCGGCCTGTTCGTTCACGCCCGCGTAACTGCCGTTCGCACTCGCATTCGTGTGACTGAAACTCGCGCTGCCGCCACCCTGGCTGATGCTGAAGCCGCCGCCCGTGCTCTCCTGATGCGCGCTGCTCGTCATCGTGTCCTGCACGCTCGCAATGTTCAGGTTGCCGCCGACATCGGCATTCACCTGACGGCCATTGACGTTCGAACCGATGATGTTGGTATCGCCTCCCGAGATAATCGTCGCGGTATTCGCCGCCGTCACATGTGCGTTGTTCTGCATGGCCGCATCGCTATTGCTGTCGCCGTGCGCCTTCGACATCGACGCGTCCACGCCCCAACCCTGCGTGCCATACGAAATACCGACGCTCGCGCTGCTCGACTGGTTCGTGCTGCGCGTCGAATCGGTGTCGGTCGTGTTCACGACATTGACCTGATTCTTTGCCGCGAGGATCACATCGTTCGCGTTCACGTTGGAGCCTGCAATCGTCACGTTGCCGCTTCCCGGTGTGCCGTTGCCGGTGGCAACGAACGCAGCCGTGCCGCCCGCGCTGACGCTCGAACCGCGATGCGTCGTGCTGTCTTCCATGTAGGTGTTTTCGCTGTGGCTGCTTCCGTAGCTGAGTTCGATCTTCGCCGACGGTGTCCCACCGCTGGCAAGCGAGCCCAACGCCGCGCCGGCTGCACCGACTGAATCAATCGCGCTGCTTGCCGCCGCCATGCCGTGCAATGCCGCCGCGCGATCATCCTGACTGTGGCTCGCCGCGTGCGCCTGATCGACCGTGCTGGTAATCGCATCAATAACCGGTGCCTTCACTGCAAGCGTAAAGCCGCTCTTGCTGACCGTCTGCTTTTCGTCGTGGTGATAGGTGTCAGCCGCCGCGTCGATGATGACATTTGCACCCGTCCCCGTGACGTTCTTCGCCGCGACCAGGTCACTGCCCGTCACATGCAGATCGTTGCCCGCGACGATGTTCAGGTTGCCGTTCAGCGAGCCGATCGTACTGCCGTTGTTCGTCACCTGTGACGTATTCGCCGTATTGGTCTGCGTCTGGCTGCCAACCGATATGCCGATGCCGCCGCCCGCGCCGAAACCGGACTGACGTTCCCGATAGCTGCTGGACGTAGTCTGCGTATCCTGCGTCGTCGTGATGTTCACGTCGTGCGCAGCACTGAGCGCGACATCGTTCGTGCCGACAATCGTGCTGCCTTTTACGTTGATGTCGTTGCCGCTGGCGATGGTCACGGCATCGGCTGAAACCGTGCTGTCCTGCGACAACGTCGTCGTGCTGTTACTCGAACTCGACACTTGCTTGCCGCTCACCACATTGCTGTGCTTGTGCTGCTCCTGTGAATTTTCGACGTGCGTCTCCGTCGCCGCGCCGATGTTGACGTTGCCTGTCGCCGCGAGCGTCGCGGTTCCCTTGTCGAGACTGATTGCGCTGCCCGTGACGTTGATATCCTTGCCTGACGCGACCGTCAGCGAGTTGCCGGCATTAAGCGTCGTCGCAGTAAGCGTGTCGTCCGACCGGTGCAAGGACTCCGAATAACTGCCGTGGCTATCGCTGCCTGAACTGTTGCTGTTCGTGGTCGACGTGGCTTTTGCAGCCTGCAAGGTCACATTGCCGTTCGCAGCGAGCGTTCCGCCGCCCGCGAGGCGGATGTCTGCGCCGGTTGCAGTCAGGTCGCCGCCGACGCCAATCTGCGAAACGCCACCGACCTTGATGGAACTGCCGGTCGTCTGGTTAAAGTCGGTGTTCGACACACCGTTCGCGCGCTCGACAATCTTGTGTTCGCCGGTCTGCACCGAACCAAGATCATAGTTGCCGCCCACGACCATGCCGAGGTTGCCGCCGACGTTCAGATTGCCCGCGTTCTGCTCGACGTTGCCGCCGGTGACGATGACGGCGTTACCCGCCACGTTCAGGTTCGCAATCGGGCCGAGCGTGGTTGTGGTGCGCGTGGCGCCGGTTGCGCTCACCTGGTCAACCGTCTTGACCGCCGTATTGAGCAGCAGGTCGCCGCCCGCCTTCAGCGCAAGACTGCCCGCATTCACGGTCGCCGAGGTGAGGTCAATATTGCCCTTTGTGTTCAGCGTCATCAGGCCGCCGCTTTGCAGCGTGCCGAATGCGTTGCTGATCTGGTTGCCCTGGATTGACAGCGTATTGCCTGCCTGCACCGTGCCGCTGTTCGTGAAGGTCTGCGCGTTCTGGATGTCGATGTCGGTTGCGGCAATCAGCGGACCATTCATGTTCTGCTGACTGGCCTTCGCAAGATAGACGACCGGCACGAGCACGGCCTGGCCGTCGACCATCTCCGTCTGCATGATGACGACGTTGCCGGTGAGCGCGGTCACCTGCTCGGGCGACAGGCTCATGCCGAGCGGCAGGTTCAGCGACTGCGAGAGCGAGGCGCCTGCGGCAAGCAGCGACTGGTACATCGACTGGAGATCGGTGTAAGGACCAAGCACGGCCTTGCCAGTCAGCGACGTCACCTGGTTGCGCACGAGCTGCTGCTCGTAGAAACCGTCGCCGAGACGCTTTTCCGTCGTCTGCGGATTCACGCCAAGCTGTTGCAAATAGTAGTCGCTCGAAATGAACGTCTTCTGGTTCGTGAAGGCCGGGTTCGTTTCGATCAGATAACCGGCGCCCGGTGCGCTCGCCGGTCTGAACAGTCCGCCCTGCGGAACCGTCAGGTTTTGCAGGACGGTCTGCGCCGTCGCACTCGCGATGACCGGATTGACCATGCCCGCGCCACCGTTGACCGACGCCGCGCCGGACTTCGCGCCGCTCGCGTTGCCGCTCAGGCCGCTGATATTCACCCCGGACATGGCCTGGCCAGGTGCGAGACCGATCGACGGAATGCCCGCGTTGCCCGCCGTGTTGTTGATGCTGATGCCCGTGCCCGAGAGCGTGCCGCCCGCGACAAAGCTCGATTCGTAACCCGGCAGCGCGTAATAGCGGATGTCGGCTGGGGCCGCCTGCGTGTAGCCGCCTGGCCGCTTGCCGACGAACGGCGCATCGCCGAACGGCAATTGCCAGTCGTGTTCGCTGTTGTCGTAGTTGTTGTAGTGGTACTCGCCGGAATACGTGACCTGCACCTGGGGAGCCGTCTGACCCTGCCAGCTATTCTGGTCGAGCGTCATGGGCGCGGCGATGTTGCCGACCGCTGCGACCGCGCTCCAGTAGTTCTGGAACAGTCCCACCTTCGACGCGTCCAGATTGCCGCCCGCGATGATCTGCGCCTGCGGACTGATACCTGCGATCAGGTTCGCCAGCGCGACGCCTGTGTAGGTGGTGTACTGGTAGGTCGAATTCCATTGCCCTCCGTGTGGCGGATCGGTAAAGACGCCACCGATGCTGTTCGGGTCCTGTATGCCGACCTGGCCGGTGCGGCCGGACAGGCTGATGCCAAGTTCGTCGAGCAGCGCCGGGGCGACCGGCTGGTTCAGGCCGGTCGTCGTCATCGTCGTGCGCGTGTTCGTCACCTGGGCGGCGTGCAGTTCCATGTCGCCGGCCGATTCGATCAGCGCTGACTGGTTGCGGATCAGGGCCGCGTTCGTGTAGCTGCCGTCTGCATTTTTGCCGCCCGCCAGTATCACCTTGCCGAGACCGTAAATCGCGGTGGTCGCCTGCGTGTCGGTCGCCGTGGTGTCGTCGCGGTTTTCGATGTCGTTCGACAGCAGTTCGAGCGTGCCGTTACTGTCGGTTGCGCCAATCAGCGCCGTCGGCCCCGTGTTCGTCAGCGATTGCGTCGCGTTGAGCGAGACGCTGCCGCCGACCATCGTCCCGGTGTTCTCCAGCGTGTTCGAGTGCGTCGTGAGGGTGCCGCCCGCCATCATGACGCCGGTGTTGGCGATATTGCCCGCCGTGATACCGAGGTTGTTCGCCGCTTCCAGCGTCGCGCCGTTGCTGAACGTGCCCGGCATCGTGAAACTGAGGTCATGACCTGCGGCGAACTGCAGGTCGGGCGTCGGCGTAAAGTCGCCGTGTACGCTTACCGCTACGTCGTTGGCCGCGCTATATGCGCCACCGCCGGTGAGCGCCGCCGCATTGACGGCCAGGCTGTGTGTTGCGCCAATCTGCCCGTTCGTGTTCGTGACGGCACCAGTCGTCGTGATCGAGACGTCGCCATTCGAGCCGGCCAGGTTGCCAATCTGGCCGCCGCTGTTGTCAACGGTATCGCCTCGCACCGTGACGCCCGCGCCGCTGATCTGACCGTTCTGCGTGTTGACGAGCGCCGACGTGTCGACGGCAACATTGCCGTTGCCCGTCATGACGCCGCCGCTGTTCACGGTCTGGCTGCCACCTTGCACGGTCATGTCGCCCGTGCCGAGATTGCCGACGAGGCCGTTCGTGTTGTTGACCGACGCGGCCTGAATCGCGAGCGTGCTCGCGTCGCCAGCCGCGCCCGTGCCGGACTGGATCTGTCCGTTGGTGTTGGTCAGCGTGCCGCCGCTCGCGAGCGTCAGCGACGAGAGCGAGCGAACCGAGCCTTGCGTATTGTTCACATCGCCCGCGATGTTTGCCGCGATATTTCCCTGCGCGGCGAGCACGCCGTTCGCGTTGTTCAGGCTGCCGGCCTGCGCGGTGAGCTGCCCGGCCGTGATGATGCGACCACCGACGTTCGAGAAGGCACCCGCGCCATTGCCCGGTGCGATCGTCAGCGTGCCCGTGCCGGCGTCGAGGATCGCGCCGCCGTCGTTGACGAGCGCGCCAGGCGCGAGCGTCAGGTCGGTGCTGTTGGTCTGGAATGTGCCGCCGTTTGAATTGTCGAAGGTGCCGCTGACGTTAAAGCCCATCGACGACGCGCCGTATTGCGTGATCGTGCCGCCGTGGTTCACCAGGTCCGTCGCGTTCAGCGCAAGCTGGTTCGCCTCGATGTCGCCGCCCCTGTTGTCCAGTGTCGAGCCGATAGTGAGCGCCAGGGCCGGCGCGACAATCGAGCCGCCGCTGTTGGTCAGCGAGCCGGTATGAATGGTTTCGTTCGCGCCCGCGCCGATCTGGCCGCCGTTGTTGTTCAGCGTGCCACTGGCGAGGCTCAGGTCCGTATTCGACAGCAGCTTGCCGTTGGCGTTGTCCAGCGTGCCGCCGACGCTTGCCGTGAGACCGTTCTGGCCGATGATCGAGCCAGCCGTGTTGTCGAGCGCTCCGGCCTGAAGCGCGGTCTGGCCGTTACTGGCGATCGTGCCGCCCCTGTTGGACAGCGTGCCGGTGCTGACCGTCAGCGCGCCCGTCCCGGCATTCGCGATGGTGCCGTTGTCGTTGACGAGCGCGACAGCAGGCGCGAGCGTCAGGCTCGCGGCGTTGGTCTGAAGCGTGCCGCCTGTGTTGTCGAGCGTGCCGGATACATCGACCGTCGTCGCGCCGGTTCCGGTCTGCGTGATGGTGCCGCGATGATTGACGAGGTTCGTCGCGTGCAGTGTGAGCAGGTTTGCGCTCGTCGAGCCGCCGCTGTTATCGACGGTCGCCGCGCTGATCACTGCCTGCTGGCCGGCCGTGAATGTGCCGGCGTTCGCGAGTGTCGTGCCTGCCGATGCGTTCACGTTTCCGTTGGCGGCCAACGTGCCGTTGCTGAACAGGCTTTGCGCCGCAGCCGCAGTCAGGTTCTGCACCGCGGTGATCGAGCCCGCGTTCGCGATCTGTCCGGCCTGCACGGTCACATTGCCGTTGCCGCCGATGGTGCCCAGACCCGTGCCGCCCGCGCCGTTATTCAGCGTGCCCGCAGCGGAAAGCGTCAGGCCGTCAGTATTGAGCGATGCGATATGGCCCGCGGTGTTGTCGAATGACCCAGCGTTCGCCGTCAGCGCGCCTGCGGCCTGCATCGTGCCGCCCGTGTTGGACACGGCCCCCACGACGTTTGCATTTAAAACACTGCCCGAAACGATCTGGCCGTTGCTGTTCGAGAGCGCGCCCACATTGACCGTCTGCGTGCCACCTGACGACAGTACACCGCCATCATTGACCAGCGTGCCCGCTGCTTTGACCGCGAGCGTACTGCCGGCCGTTGTCGTCGCGCCTGCGGTATTCACGTCACCGCCCGTTGCGGTCAACGCCATGCTCCCATTCGCCGACGTGCTGCTACCCGCGACATTGACCGACGCGCCTCGCAGATTCGCATTCCCACCCGCTGCATTGCGCCCGGTTGCCGCGAGGGCACCGCCCGCCGTCACCGACAGATCGCCTGCATTCGCTATCGTGCCATCGCTGTTCACGCCCGCGCCAAGCGTACCCGTCGATGCCACGCTGCCCGCGTTGACGGTGGTGTTCTGCTGCGCGGCAAACGTGCCGCTATTGCTCAGCGTGCCAGCCGTGCTCGCACTGACATTCTGCTGCGCGTAGGTGGTCCCGCTATTGTCGATCCCGTCACGCGCATTGATCGCGATATTGCCGCTCGCGTTCGTCTGCCCGCCGAGGACCAGCTTGCCCTGCGTGGTCAGCGTCACGTCACCCGCCTGCGCAGCGAGCACGCCCTTCGTCGACACGCCCACACCGTTCTCGGTGCCCACCAGAACGATACGGTTCGCGTACATGCCACCGAGGCTGCTCACGTCGATGGAAACACCCGGCGCAGCGCCACTACCCGCGATAGCCGTGGCGTTCAGCGTCCCATAATCGACACGATTCGCGCCCGTGACGACGTTCAGGTTCTTCGCGTAGATCGCGGCATTCGCCTGCACGGCGCGCGCAATCAGATCGACCTGATCGACGTCGCCCGCGTTCAGCCCTGCGCCCTGCACGGTGATATTGCCGCCGCTCACGTTAAACCCGGTGAGGCTGCCGTCCGTGCCGTAGTTCGGCGTGCCGGTGGTGAGCGTCGCGCGCGACGTGTTGATGAAGCCGCCACCATTCACGCTGATCCCCGAGCCGTTGGCGATGACGACCTGTGCCTTCTGTCCAGCGACTTCCAGATAGCCATTGATCTGGCTCGCCGCGCTGCTATTAACCTGGTTGACGATGATCCGCGCGGACTGTCCCGGCGCGAAGTTCGGATTGCCGTTTATCATGCCGGCCTGCTGCGTCTGCACGATCGTCGGCGAGTTGTTCAGGATCGCGCCGCGCTGCTGCACGTCGAACTGGTTGTACGTGTTGACCGACACACCCGCGCCGGAGGGCCGGTTGATGTTCACCTGATTCAGCCCGTTCGGCGTCGTGACGACGCCCGGCGCGTTCGCGCCGCCCGGCACGATCTGCGCTACGGTGAAAGCGGGCAGGGCGCCGAGCAGCACAAGGGCCGCGAGTGCGATGCTTCGCAGCGCGAAGCTGTGCTGTTGCGTGCTGGATGGAGTCGCGAGCACGCGCCTCGTTGCAGCGGTCTCGCCATTACCCTTGCCTGTTGCCGTGGCCGATTCCTCGACGGCAACCAGCATTGCCCTTAGCCGGCTGAATACCAGCCTGAATGCCCTGCGGTTCATCTTTTTTCTGTTGCGGATTGGTAAGAAGGCCGTAACGTACCGAACCGCGCGAGGCAGATGTGTCAAGATTCGTCAAGGTCAGCATCGACACAACGATTGCCACAAAATAGGTCATATCTGATTGCGAGGCCCCCGAGCGCCCATCTTTTGCTCCACTACCCCCCAATACTTTTCCGTCGCTAATTCCGCCCTTCTGCGCCCTTCACGGCAAAACGCAAATCACCTGCGACGAACAGCGCCGAACCCCGTGCCGGCAGCCGAAATTCGCCGCCAAACCGCTAGTGCAAAGCCCCGAAGAAACCGCTAATCTCGACCCCGCACGCTAGCCGTAGGGTCGCGCATCGCTGAAAAACACGACGCACCGCGCCCCAAAAACCTGACAAAAAGAACCCACGGCGGCCGCAAAAAAGCACCCTGGAGTACGCCTTGGAAATGTCAGCAACATCACCCACATCCACGGAAGACTGGATCGCCCGAAGCCTGCGCGCGGTCTGGCATCCCTGCACGCAGATGAAGCATCATGAGCGTCTGCCCCTGATCCCCGTCGCGCGCGGCCAAGGCGCGTGGCTCTATGACCAGTCCGGTCATCGCTATCTGGACGCGATCAGCTCGTGGTGGGTCAACCTGTTCGGCCACGCAAATCCGCGCATCAACGCGGCGCTGAAGGATCAGCTCGACACGCTCGAGCACGCGATGCTCGCCGGTTGCACGCACGAGCCCGCAATCGAACTCGCCGAGCGCCTCAACGCGCTCACCGATCACACACTGGGCCACGCGTTCTTTGCATCGGATGGCGCGTCCGCCGTCGAAATCGCGCTCAAAATGAGCTTCCACGCGTGGCGCAATCGCGGCTTCGCCGACAAGCAGGAATTCGTCTGCATTGCGAACAGTTACCACGGCGAGACGATCGGCGCGCTCGGCGTGACAGACGTCGCGTTGTTCAAGGACGCCTACGACCCGCTGATCCGCAACGCTCACGTCGTGGCTTCGCCGGACGCGCGCCTTGCACAACCCGGCGAAACAGCCGCCGATGTCGCGCGTCGCGCGCTCGAAGCGGTGCGTTCGCTCTTCGAAGCACGCGCCACCAGAATCGCCGCGCTGATCGTCGAGCCGCTCGTGCAATGCGCAGCCGGCATGGCGATGCACGACGCGTCGTACATCGCCGGTTTGCGTGCGCTGTGCGATCAGTACGGCGTGCATCTGATCGCCGATGAAATCGCCGTCGGCTGCGGCCGCACGGGCACTTTCTTCGCTTGCGAACAGGCCGGCATCTGGCCGGATTTCCTGTGTCTGTCGAAGGGCATTAGCGGCGGTTATCTGCCGCTTTCCATCGTGCTTTCACGCGACGAAATCTTCGAAGCCTTCTATCACGACGACACGGCTCGCGGCTTTCTGCATTCGCATTCGTACACCGGCAATCCGCTCGCGTGCCGCGCGGCGCTGGCAACGCTCGACCTGTTCGCGAGCGACAACGTCCTCGCGGTCAACGCCCAAAAGTCGGCAACGCTGAAGGCCGCACTCGCGCCGCTCGCGGAACACGCGAATGTGCGCAATCTGCGCCATTGCGGAACGATTTTCGCGTTCGACGCAGTCATCGAAAACGAGCAGCATGCCAAAACCTTTTCGCGCCGCTTCTTCGAAAATGCCTTGCAGCGCGAGCTATTGTTGCGCCCCATTTCGACCACCGTGTACCTGATGCCGCCATACATTCTCGACGACGAAGAGATCGCGCTGCTCGCCTCGCGCACGCGCGAAACGTTCGACGCCACG
Source organism: Paraburkholderia sp. RL17-368-BIF-A (assembly GCF_046054045.1). Lineage (NCBI taxonomy): Bacteria > Pseudomonadati > Pseudomonadota > Betaproteobacteria > Burkholderiales > Burkholderiaceae > Paraburkholderia > Paraburkholderia sp. RL17-368-BIF-A. Next base: position 383,005 of record NZ_JARESN010000004.1, on the reverse strand, counting down.
CTCGCGGAGCTGCGCTAATGCATCTGCTCGACAAACTTTCGCAGGGACTCAAGGAGATCGACGAACACGGTCTGCGCCGTCGCCGCCGCACCGTCGACACGCCGTGCGCGGCGCATATGACGGTCGACGGCCGCGAGATCGTCGGCTTTGCGAGCAATGACTATCTCGGACTCGCCGCGCATCCGCAGTTGATCGCGGCCATCGCCGAAGGCGCACAACGCTATGGCGCGGGCAGCGGCGGTTCGCATCTGCTCGGCGGCCACTCGCGCGCACACGCGCAACTCGAAGACGATCTCGCGGAGTTCGTCGGCGGATTCGTCGATGCGCCGCGCGCGCTGTACTTCAGCACTGGCTACATGGCGAATCTCGCGACGCTCACCGCGCTCGCGGGCCGCGGCACGACGCTGTTCTCCGATGCGCTCAACCATGCCTCGCTGATCGACGGCGCGCGTCTGTCGCGAGCCGACGTGCAGATCTACCCGCACTGCGATATGGAAGCGCTGAGCGCGATGCTCGACGCGTCGGACGCGGACGAGAAGGTCATCGTCTCCGATACGGTGTTCAGCATGGACGGCGACATCGCGCCGCTGACGCGTCTTCTCGAACTTGCGGAGCGGCATGGAGCATGGCTGATCGTCGACGATGCGCACGGTTTCGGCGTGCTCGGTCCGCAAGGCCGCGGTGCGATCGCGGAAGCCGCGTTGCGATCGCCGAATCTGATTTCCATCGGCACGCTAGGCAAGGCGGCGGGCGTGTCGGGCGCATTCGTCGTGGCGCACGGGACCGTGATCGAGTGGCTCGTGCAACGCGCGCGTCCGTACATTTTCACCACGGCTTCGGTGCCGGCTGCCGCGCACGCGGTGTCGGCGAGTCTGCGCATTATCGGCGGCGACGAAGGCGATGAGCGGCGCGCGCATCTTCGGCAATTGATCGAGCGCACGCGCGCCATGCTCAAGACCACGCCGTGGCTTCCCGTCGATTCGCATACCGCCGTGCAGCCGCTCATCATCGGCGCGAACGATGCCACGCTCGGGATTGCCGCGTCGCTCGATCGCGCGGGTTTGTGGGTGCCCGCGATTCGTCCGCCGACTGTGCCGGCCGGCACGTCGCGCCTGCGCATTTCGCTATCGGCCGCGCATTCGCATGCGGATCTCGACCGGCTCGAAGCGGGCTTGCAAGCCGCGGGGGAGCAAAGCGCATGACGTCTGCGAACACTGCACTGTCACTCTTCGTCACCGGCACGGATACCGAAATCGGCAAGACCTTCGTGTCGTCGGCATTATTGCGAGGCTTCGTTCGCGAGGGACTGCAAGCGGCCGCGATGAAGCCGATCGCAGCGGGTGCGTTCGATGTGAACGGCGAACTGCATAACGAAGACGCGGACCAGCTCGACGCGGCCTCCAACGTGCTGTTGCCGCCTGCGATGCGCACGCCGTATCTGCTGAAGGAACCGGCCGCGCCGCATATTGCCGCCGCGCTGGAAAACGTCGCATTCGACATCGACCACATCGTCGCGTGTCATAGCGAAGCGTTGACGCGCGCGGACGTCGTCGTGGTGGAAGGCGTCGGCGGCTTTCGTGTGCCGTTGACGGCGACGCACGACACGGCCGACCTCGCCGTCGCCCTGAAGCTGCCCGTTGTGCTGGTGGTCGGCATGCGCCTTGGCTGCATCAACCACGCGTTGCTAACCGCCGAGGCCATCGCCGCGCGCGGACTCACGCTTGCCGGCTGGGTCGCGAATCGCGTCGATCCCGACATGACTTTTCCCGACGAAAACATCGCGTCGATCCGCGAGCATCTCGCGCGCGAACATCACGCGCCGTTGCTCGGCATCGTGCCGCATATGAGCCCGGCATCGCCCGAACTCGCGGCTGAACGGCTCGACATTCACCGGCTATTGCAAACGCTGCGCGACGCGCAGCGCTGAATTGAACATCACGTCCACTCATGAGGATCGACCACATGACGCAACTGAACATCGCTGCTGCATCCGCTGATACGGCTGCCCTTAACAACGCCAATGCCAACGCCAATGTCAACGCCGACGCTGCGGGCAAACAGCTCGCGCGCTGGCGCGTCGCCGACATCGTCGCGCTGTACGAACTGCCGTTCAACGACCTGATGTTTCGCGCGCAGCAAACGCATCGCGAGCATTTCGACGCCAATACCGTGCAACTGTCGACGCTGCTGTCGATCAAGACCGGCGGCTGCGAGGAAGATTGCGCGTACTGTCCGCAGTCGGTGCATCACGACACGGGCCTGCAAGCCGACAAGCTGATGCCGGTCGACGAAGTGCTCGCCGCCGCGAAAGCCGCGAAGGAAAACGGCGCGACGCGTTTCTGCATGGGCGCCGCATGGCGCAATCCGAAGGACCGCCATCTCGAGCCGATCAAGGACATGATCCGCGGCGTGAAGGCGATGGGACTCGAAACCTGCGTGACGCTCGGCATGCTCGAGACGCATCAGGCGCAAGCGTTGCGCGAGGCCGGCCTCGACTACTACAACCACAATCTGGATACGTCGCCGGAGTTTTACGGCCAGATCATTTCGACGCGCACGTATCAGGATCGTCTCGACACGCTGGAACGCGTGCGCGATGCGGGCATCAACGTGTGCTGCGGCGGCATTGTCGGCCTCGGCGAATCGCGCCGCGAGCGTGCGGGCCTGATCGCGCAACTGGCGAACATGGAGCCGTATCCGGAATCGGTGCCGATCAACAATCTGGTGCAAGTGGAAGGCACGCCGTTGACCGGCACGGAAGCGATCGATCCGTTCGAATTCGTGCGGACCATCGCGATTGCGCGCATCACGATGCCGCGCGCGATGGTGCGCCTGTCCGCCGGCCGCGAGCAGATGGACGAGGCGTTGCAGGCAATGTGTTTCCTCGCGGGCGCGAACTCGATTTTCTACGGCGATCAGTTGCTGACCACCAGCAACCCGCAAGCCGAAGCGGACCGCAAGCTGCTCGCGCGCCTCGGCATTCGCGCCGAAGCCGCGCAGCAGATGCCGCTCGACAAGAGCGGCTGCGAGCACGGCTGCGAACACGCGTAAAGCGCATCACTTCCTGTCGACGATGATCTGATCGAAAGTCCCGCCGTCGGAGAAATGCGTCTGCTGCGCTTTCTGCCAGCTACCGAACATTTCTTCGACGGTGAAGGTCTTGATCGGCTTGAACTCCGCGGCGTGTTTCGCAAGCACGTTCTTGTCGCGCGGACGCAGATGATGTTGCGCGATGATCTCCTGCGCGGCCGGCGACCACAGATAGTCGAGATACGCCTGCGCTTCCTTGCGCGTGCCGCGCTTGTCGACCACCTTGTCGACGATCGACACCGGCGGTGCGGCCAACAGGCTCACCGACGGATACACCGCCTCGAAATTGCCGCCGCCCACGCCGCTGTTCATCAGCGCGACTTCGTTTTCGAACGTGACCAGCACGTCGCCGATACCGCGTTGCGTGAACGTCGTCGTCGCGCCGCGGCCGCCCGTGTCGAGCACCGGCACGTTTCTGAACAGCGCCTTTTCGAAGTCGAGCGCCTGCGCATCGGTGCCGCCGTGCTGCTTGCGATAACCCCACGCGGCGAGGTACGTGTAGCGTCCGTTGCCGGACGTCTTCGGATTCGCGATCACCACTTGCACGCCGGGCTTCGCGAGATCGTCCCAGTCCTTGATGTGCTTCGGATTGCCCTTGCGCACGAGGAACACCATCGTCGTCGTGTACGGCGCGCTGTCGTCCGGCAGACGCGTGCGCCAGTTGGCGGGCACCAGTTGGCCTTTTTCCGCGAGGAGGTCGATGTCGTTCGGCTGGTTCATCGTCACGACGTCGGCCTGCAAGCCCTGCAATACCGACAACGCCTGTGCGCTCGACGCGCCATGCGACTGGCGAATCGACACCGTCTCGCCGCTCTTCTGCTTATACGCGGCGATGAAGCCCGCGTTGATGTCCTTGTACAGCTCGCGCGTCACGTCGTACGACACGTTCATCAACGACGTCTCGGCATGCGCCGCCGCTATGCCGCCAGCGCCGAAGCCGAGCGTGAGCGCCGTGAAGCCGGCCGCCAACCAGCGTGAAGTCCCCGTCTTGCCTGCCATCTTGTCCCCGCTATCGATGATAAAAACCTGTGGCCGCGCGAACGCGCAGCATCAAGCGGGATTCTAGCGGATCGCCTATACGCGGCCAGCCGGGCCGGCCCGAGCAACGCACTCGAGCCCGCGCGTTAAACCAGCGCGTGCTGCCCGATCTCGAGCGCTTCGTCGCGAAAGCGCAGCGGCGCCGCGCAATGCACGAGCGTGTCGATGAAATACTTGGCCCGCGGCCACGGTCCGAATCCGGCTGCGGTGTTGATGTGCCCCGCATCGCCGAGATTGACGAACGCACTGCCGAAACGCTGCGCCAGTTCGCGAGCGCCGGCAAGCGGCATCCACGGATCGGTTTCGCTGCCGATCAGAATGGACGGCACACCCAATCGTCGCGCCTCGAACGATCCGGCAAACGCGAACTTTTGCGGGCTCGCGGGCGCGACGAGGAGCACGCCGACCACTTCGTTCGCATACGACGCCTGCTGCAACGCGTGCGCGGCAGCAAGACATCCGAAGCTGTGCGCGGCGAGCACGAACGGCCCGCGTTCGCGCGCGAGCAACTCGCGCAGCGAGTTGGCCCAGCCGGCGACGTCCGGTGCATCCCAGTCGGCCTGCTCGACGCGCAACGAGCGCGCGAACTGGCGTTCGAGCCACGTTTGCCAATGTGCGCCCTCGCTGCCGTGCAGACCCGGAACGGTCACGAGCCGCGGCGGCCACGGCGATCTGGTGCATGAAAGCATGTCTGTCCCTCGCAAAGGGAAAACCGGGTAGTCATTGTCCCGCCGCCCGTCGCGCGGACGAACCAAGTTTTTGTGCTTTGTTTATCGACTGAATCTGCGGATCGCGAAGCCGAAAGCGGACGGTCGTGCGCAAGCGCGCGGGATCGTCGGCGAAAAAGTAGAATGAAGCCTGCCCATAAAAGGAGGAGCCCTCATGTCGTCAGCGTCGCGCGCCGCGCCGCAGCCGTCGCGAGCCTTGCAGCCGCCCCGCCGCCCGCCACGCCCGCACCGCGCGCGCAGCGTGAACCGGGGCCGTTGCGCGTGCAACGGTGAGGTCGCATGAAAGTCCTCTTCTATATGCCGAACGCCGAAGCCGCAGCCTGGCTGCATGACTTTGCGCGCGCGCTGCCGCAAGCCGATTTGCGCGAGTGGCAACCCGGCGACACCGCGCCCGCCGATTTCGCGGTCGTCTGGCGACCACCGCGCGAGATGCTGGCCGGCCGCGCCGATTTGCGCGCGATCTTCAATCTGGGCGCGGGCGTCGACGCGATTCTCGCGCTCGAACGCGAGCAGCCCGGCACCTTGCCGCCCAACGCGCCGTTGATCCGTCTCGAAGACACCGGCATGGCGCCGCAAATGGCCGAGTATGTGACGCACGCGGTGCTGCGTTATCTGCGGCGCTTCGACGAATACGAAGCGCTGCAGCGCGAGCGCCGCTGGCAAGTGCTCGATCCGCATCCGCGAGACACGTTCACGGTCGGCGTGCTCGGGCTCGGCGTGCTGGGCGCACATGTCGCGCAAACGGTCGCGCGATTCGGCATGCCGGTGCGCGGCTACAGCCGCAGTGCGAAGCAAGTGGAAGGCATTACGACGTTCGCCGGCGAAGCGCGTTTCGACGCGTTTCTCGACGGCGTGAAAGTGCTCGTCAATCTGCTGCCGCATACGCCCGATACCGCGAACGTGCTGAACACCCGCACGTTTTCGAAGCTCGCACGCGGCGCGTATCTGATCAACGTTGCACGCGGCGCGCATCTGGTGGAAGCCGATCTGCTCGACGCGCTCGCAAGCGGTCAACTCGCCGCGGCCACGCTCGACGTGTTTCAGGAGGAGCCGTTGCCGCCCGATCATCCGTTCTGGCAGGAGCCGCGCATCACCGTCACGCCGCACATGTCGGCGCTGACCTTGCGCGAAGAAAGCGTCGCGCAGATCGCGCAAAAAATGCTCGCGCTCGAACGCGGCGAAGCCGTCGGCGGCGTGGTGAATATCGAGCGCGGATATTGACGGCGTGGAGTCACAATCACGTCAAGGAGACACAACATGGCCGTACCCCAGCAAGTGAAAATCGTCGAAGTCGGTCCGCGTGACGGTCTGCAAAACGAGAAGGATTTCGTGCCGACGGCGATCAAGATCGAGTTGATCAACCGGCTCGCGGCAGCGGGTTTTCGCAACGTCGAAGCGGCGTCGTTCGTGTCGCCGAAATGGGTGCCGCAAATGGCCGACGGCGCCGACGTGATGGCCGGCATCGAGCGGCGCCCCGGCACGATCTATTCGGTGCTCACGCCGAATCTGCGCGGCTTCGAAGGTGCGCTCGCCGCGCGCGCCGACGAGATCGTGATCTTCGGCGCGGCGAGCGAAGCGTTCTCGCAGAAGAACATCAATTGCAGCATCGCGGAAAGTATCGAGCGATTCGCGCCGGTCGCGCAGGCGGCGAAGCAGTACGGCTTGCGCATGCGCGGCAGCGTGTCGTGCGCGCTCGGGTGTCCGTATCAGGGCGAAGTGCCGGTGGCGTCGGTGGTCGACGTGGTGCAACGTTTCGCGGCGCTCGGTTGCGACGAGATCGATATCGCCGATACGATTGGCGTGGGTACGCCCAAGCGCACGCGCGAAGTGTTCGAAGCCGTGACCCGCGTGTTTCCGCGCGAGCGTCTGTCCGGGCACTTTCACGACACCTACGGCCAGGCGCTCGCGAATATCTACGCGGCGTTGCAGGAAGGCATCGAGATTTATCACGCGTCGGTGGCCGGGCTCGGCGGCTGTCCGTATGCGAAGGGCGCAACGGGCAACGTCGCAACCGAAGACGTGCTGTACTTGATGAACGGCCTTGGCATCGAAACTGGCATCGACCTCGCGCAAGTCGTGGGCATCGGCGATTTCATTTCGACGGCAATCGGCCGGCCGAACGTGTCGCGCGCGGGCAAGGCGTTGCTTGCGAAGGCACGCAGCGAAGCCGCCAATTGCGTGTGAGCCGAACGTAACGCAATGCTTGAGGCGCAACACCGATACTCAAACCATCAGGACCTGAAACGATGACGGACCACGCTTTTCTCGACTCCGACGACCTCACCGCATTGCCGGATTCCGCACGCCGTGTCGCGCTGCTGCTGCGCGAACGCGGTCACGCGGGACGGGTCGTGATGCTGCCGGAAACCGGCAAGACTTCGGCCGAGGCCGCCGCGGGTCTCGGCTGTTCGGTCGCGCAGATCGCGAAGTCGATTCTGTTTCGCCGCCGCGAAGACGACGCGCCGGTGCTGGTGGTCGCGAGCGGCGCAAATCGCGTCGATGAAAAAAAAGTGGCGGCGCAGGTCGGCGAGATTGGCCGCGCGGATGCGAAGTTCGTCCGCGAAAAAACCGGCTATGCGATCGGCGGCGTGTGTCCGGTCGGGCATGCGGTCGAACCCGTCACGCTGATCGACGAAGACCTGCTCGCGCTCGACAGCCTGTGGGCCGCCGCGGGTCATCCGCACGCGGTGTTCAATCTGACCGCGCAGGAACTGATTGCGTTGACGGGCGCGCCGGTGGTCGACGTGGCGCTGCGCGAGACGGCCTGAATCCGATGACAGCGCGAATCGATCACGCAGCGACAGGCGGCGGCGTGCCGTCGCCGTGCATCAACGTGTGCCGGATGGACGCGTCGAGCGGCTGGTGCGAAGGGTGCCTGCGCACCATCGACGAAATCGCCGGCTGGTCGCTCTACGCCGACGACGAAAAACGCGCGGTATGGGACGCGCTCGAAGCGCGCCGCGCCGAATTGATCGCCCGCCAGGCGAAGGTGCAACGATGAATGCGGCGCCGCGCATTGTCACCATTGGCGAGACGTTTAGCGCGACGCTCGCGCTGTCGGCGGATTCGGTGAAAACGTTCGCGACGCTCGTCAACGATCTGAACCCGCTGCATCACGACGAGGCGTATGCCGCGCAAAGCCGATTCGGCGGTCTCATCGCGTCGGGCACGCAGCCCACCGCGCATTTCATGGCGCTTCTCGCCACGCATTTTTCGACCTACGCGCAGCCGCTCGGACTCGAGTTCGATATCAAGCTGAAGAAGGCTGCGCACGCGGGCGACACGCTCGTGATGACATGGCGTGTGCGCGATGCTTACTGGAAGCCGAGCCTGCACGGCGACCTGACGCATCTGGAAGGCACGGTCAAGAATCAGCGCGGCGAAGTGACCGTTGTGGGCGCATCGACCATTCTCGTGATGCCGAAGCCCGAAGCGTCCGTCGACGCGAGCATCAACACGGGCACGCTATGACCGAGTTGACCACCACATTGCCCATCGCATTGCCCTCATCAGTGCGCGTGTTCGAGCGCGGCTGGCTGTCGTCGAACAATGTGCTGCTCATCGACAACGACTGCGCCGCGCTCGTCGATACCGGCTACGCGACGCATGCGCAGCAAACGCGTGCGCTCGTGCAACAGGCGCTGGGCGAGCGGCCGCTCGATCTGATCGTCAACACACATCTGCATTCGGATCATTGCGGCGGCAACGCGTTGTTGCAAACGACGTGGCCGTGCCGCACGCTCATTCCCGCCTGCGAAGCCGGCGCGGTGCGCGACTGGGACGAAGCGCGTCTGACTTTCCGCGCGACCGCGCAGAGCTGCGAGCGCTTTGTGTTCACCGGAACGATCGCGCCGGGCGCGATGCTGCGCCTCGGCGCACTCGACTGGCAGGTGCTCGGCGCGCCCGGCCACGATCCGCATTCGCTGATGCTGTACTGCGCGGCCGAACGCGTGCTGATCAGCGCCGACGCGCTGTGGGAAAACGGCTTCGGCGTGATCTTTCCGGAGCTCGAAGGCGACAGCGGCTTTGCCGAGCAGCAGGCGGTGCTCGAGGCGATTGCCGCGCTCGACGTGCGCGTCGTGATCCCCGGTCATGGCGCGCCCTTCACGAACGTCGAGCAGGCGCTGGAGCGCGCTTTCTCGCGGCTCGCGTGGCTGCGGGCCGATCCGGCGCGCAATGCAAAGAATGCGCTGAAGGTATTGATCGTCTTCAAGCTGCTCGATGTGCGCGCAACGAGCTTCGCGGCGTTGCTGGAGATGCTCGACTGCGCAGCGGCAATGCGCGCGGCGGCCTTGATGCTGAGACCGCGCGTCGAGTGGCCGGCGCTTCTCAAAGCGATCGTCGACGAGCTGGCTGCCGGGAACGGGCCGCTTACGGTGGATGGTGAAAGGATCGTCGCGCGATAGTGCTGCAACCGGGAATGCAGTCGTGCAGTGAAGTAAGGCAGCGACGTGCAGCAGCAGCGCTCACGCAAAAACCGCCGCCACAAAAAGAAAGCCGCTCAACCTGTGAAGGCGAGCGGCGGAAATTCTGTCGGACGTGATCAGCGTCTGCCCGAATGATACGCGCGCGCGATTTTCGGCCGCATCAGTGATTTCCCTACAGATGCATGACGGCGGCTGTTAACCCGCATACACGCCGGCGCGCGCAAACCGGCGCCGACATTAGCGTTGCGAACCATTAGTCCGCTGATATGAACAAACGTGGTTCGTTTGCAATCCGTAGCATTTGGGCGGTTGCATCGGCTGCCTCCGGCTGAAACAGGAAAGCGCCGCATTCAAACAGACGGCGCGCGTCTTTGCGGCACGATCCGCCAGCCGAGATTGACGCCCGCAGCGGCAAGCAGAATCAGCACCGCGCCCAGCACCTGAATCCACGCAAGCGTCTGTCCGAACGCGATTCTGTCGACGATGATCGCGACCACCGGATAGATGAACGACAGCGCGCCGGTCATCGAAGTCGGCAGCTTCTGGATCGCGCCATACAGCAGCACATACATGAGCCCGGTGTTGACGACGCCCAGCACGACCAGCTCGAGCCACTGAACGCCCGTGGCCGGCAGCGCGTCGAAACGCACGAGCGGCGCGAGCATCACCACGCCGAGCGACACCTGGATCAGCGCGATCAGATGCGGCGGCGTGCCCTTCAAATGCTTGGTGATGATCGACGACACCGCGTACATCGCCGCCGCGCCGACCGCATACCCGATGCCGACCAGATACTGCCCCGGCACGGCGAGCACCGCGGGCTCGACCTTCACGACGAACACGAGCCCAATGAACGCGAGCACGAGCCACAGCACCGTCGACGCGCTGATCCGCTCGCGAAACACGATTGCGCCGAGCGCGACCAGCATGAAAGGTTGCGTGTTGTAGACGGCCGTCGCCATCGAGATCGACGCACGCGAATACGCGGCGAACAGCAGCACCCAATTGGCGACGATCGCCGCGCCGCCGAGCAGCGCGAGGCCAACCATCTTCCACGAGAACAGCTTGCGCCTGAAGAAGCCGAGCACTGCGCATACGAGCGCGAGCGTCGCGCCACCGAAAATGCAGCGGAAGAACACCACGTTAAATGCGCTTTGCTGCGACGACACGACCAGCCAGCCGATTGTGCCCGACATCAGCATTGCCACGCTCATCTCCGCCGCGCCGCGGCGGATGTCGTTTGAAGCCATGATTCGATCCTCGAATGGATTCCTGTATGGCAAGCAGTGTAAATAATCCGGTCGAGCGAATACATGGATAAACTTAAGCCATACCGCCATACCACCTAAAATTCGAAGGCCGTCATGACGAAACGCCTTACTCCGTTAGCGCCTGTCCCGCTCGACGAAACCGATCGCGCGCTACTCGCCGCGCTCGCCGAAGATGCGCGCCGCCCGGTCAGCGAACTGGCGCGGCTCGTCGGACTTTCGGCGCCGAGCACGGCCGAGCGCATCCGCAGGCTCGAGGCGCAAGGCGTGATCGAGCGCTTCACGGTGCAACTCGATCCGCGCGCGCTCGGCTTCACGCTGCAAGCCATCGTGCGTGTCAAGCCGCTGCCGGGGCAGTTGCATCTGGTGGAAGAAGTGATCCGGCGAATTCCGCAGTTCGTCGAATGCGACAAGGTGACGGGCGACGATTGCTTCATCTGCCGTCTTTATCTGCGGACGATCGATCAGCTTGACGAGATTCTGTCGAAGGTCACCGAGCGCGCGGAGACCAGCACGGCAATCGTCAAGTCGACGCCCTTGGCGCGGCGGCTGCCGCCGCTTGGTTAGGCGCGCGAAGCACAACCGCCTTCGCGCTTTACCGCTCTATCGCTTCAAAGAAGGACAGCATTTCGGCGAGCAATTCGTCCGGCGCCTCTTCCGGCAAATAGTGGCCGCACCGCAGCGAACGCCCGCTCACGTCGCGCGCGACATGACGCCATTCGGCGAGCGCGTCGAAGCACTTTTCGATGACGCCGTTCTCGCCCCACAGCACACGCAATGGGCAAGCAATCTTATGCCCGCGTTCGATGTCGGCGCGGTCGTGTTCGAGATCGATGCTCGCCGACGCGCGGTAGTCCTCGCACATCGCGTGCACCGCGCCGGGTTGCGCGAGCGCCGCGCGATACGCGTCGAGCGAGGCCGGTTCGAACGGCGCGAGACCAGCATGACGGCTGCCCATCACCGCATCGACATACGCGGCGGGATTGGCGCCGATCAGCGTCTCTGGCAGCGGCTCGGGCTGGATCAGGAAGAACCAGTGGAAGTAATGCGTGGCGAACGTGCGGTCGGTGGCTTCGTACATCGCGAGCGTCGGCGCGATGTCGAGCAGCATCAGACGCTCGACGGCATCCGCGTGATCGAGCGCCATGCGATGCGCGACGCGCGCGCCGCGATCGTGCGCACAAACGAGAAACCGCTCGAAGCCGAAGTGGCGCATCACGGCGACCTGATCGGCGGCCATCGCGCGTTTGGAATACGGCGTGTGCGCCGCGTCGCTCGCGGGCTTGCCCGATGCGCCGTAGCCGCGCAGATCGGTGGCGATGACCGTGAAGTGCTGAGCCAGTCGCTCGGCGCAGCGCGCCCAGATCAGATGCGATTGCGGATGGCCGTGCAGCAGCAGAAGCGGCGGCCCCGCTCCGCCCTTCACTCCAAAGATATCGGCATCGCCCGCGGCGACGCGAAAGGGCGTGAAATTCTCGAAGGCCATGGCCGTGTCTCTTGTCGTTTGGAGTGCGTGCATTGTAAAAGCCCAATGTGTCCGCACGCGGTGGGATAGCCCACGCAAGCATAGAACCTGAACACTCCTTCCAACCGTTCTAAACGATGCGGCGAACGCGGCGCGAGCGCTTCGCCTATAATCGAACGACCGTTCTTAAACGTTCCAGCATCTATGCATGCTGTCGGCTGCAACGCGGCGCGCGCCGCATGCCGCTAAACTCATCAAATAGCCGGGCGCCTCGCGCACACCGGCTCGTCAATCAGGAGACTCGCACTATGGCATTGCCCGCCGTTCTGCAAAATCTGGCGTTGCCTGTCGTCGCCTCGCCGATGTTCATCGTCAGCTATCCCGAGCTCGTGCTGGCGCAGTGCAAGGCCGGCATCGTCGGTTCGTTCCCGGCGCTGAATGCGCGCCCTGCCGAGTTGCTCGACGAATGGCTCACGCAGATTCAGGCGCAACTCGCCGAGCATCGCGCTGCGAATCCCGACGCGCGCATCGGACCCATTGCCGTCAACCAGATCGTTCATCAATCGAATACGCGGCTCGAGCACGACGTGCGCGTATGCGTCGAACACAAGGTGCCGATCTTCATCACGAGCCTGCGCGCGCCGGCGCGAGAAATTGTCGACGCCGTGCACAGCTATGGCGGCATCGTGCTGCATGACGTGATCAATTTGCGTCACGCGCAGAAGGCGCTTGAAGCGGGCGTCGACGGTTTGATCCTGGTGGCGTCGGGCGCGGGCGGTCATGCGGGCACCACGTCGCCGTTTGCGCTGGTCGGCGAAGTGCGGCGCATTTTCGACGGCCCGATCGTGCTGTCCGGCGCGATCGCGAACGGCGGCTCGATCCTCGCCGCGCAAGCGATGGGCGCAGACCTCGCGTACATGGGCACGCGCTTCATCGCGACCAAAGAGGCGCACGCGGTGGAGAGCTACAAGCAGGCTATCGTGAGCTCGTCGGCGTCGGACATCATCTACACGAACCTGTTCACGGGCGTGCATGGCAATTACATTCGCGAGAGCATCGTCAACGCCGGGCTCGATCCGGATGCGCTGCCGGAATCGGACAAGACCAAGATGAACTTTGCCAACGAAAAGGCCAAGGCGTGGAAAGACATCTGGGGCGCGGGCCAGGGCGTCGGCCTGATGGACGACGTGCCGAGCGTGAGCGAACTGGTCGCGCGTTTGTCGAAGGAATACGACGACGCGAAGGCGCGCCTCGGCATCGCGCGCTGACGCCAGGCTTCGCCCGCCTACATGTTCCGCCGATACTGCCCGCCAACCTCGAACAGCGCGTGCGTGATCTGCCCGAGCGAGCACACGCGGACCACGTCCATCAGCACCGCAAAGACGTTTTCATCGTCGATCACCGCGCGCTTCAGACGCTCCAGCGCGGCAGGCGCGGCCTCGCGATGCCGCGCCTGAAAATCGCGCAGGCGTTTTAGCTGGCTTTGCTTTTCTTCGTCGGTGGAACGGGCGAGCGCGATGGGCTGCGGCGCCTCATGCGGATGCGCGCTCACGAATGTATTCACACCCACGATCGGATACGAGCCGTCATGCTTGCGATGCTCGTACAGCATCGACTCGTCCTGAATGCGTCCGCGCTGATAACCCGTCTCCATTGCGCCGAGCACGCCGCCGCGCTCGGTGAGCCGGTCGAACTCGGCGAGCACCGCTTCTTCGACGAGATCGGTCAATTCGTCGATCACAAAACTGCCCTGATTCGGGTTCTGATTCTTCGCGAGTCCCCATTCGCGATTGATGATCAACTGAATCGCCACCGCGCGACGCACCGACTCTTCGGTGGGTGTGGTGATGGCTTCGTCGAAGGCATTGGTGTGCAGCGAGTTGCAGTTGTCGTAGATCGCGATCAGCGCTTGCAGCGTGGTGCGAATGTCGTTGAAGTCGATCTGCTGCGCATGCAGGCTGCGCCCCGACGTCTGCACGTGATACTTGAGCTTCTGGCTGCGCTCGTTCGCGCCGTAGCGTTCGCGCATCGCGATTGCCCAGATGCGTCGCGCGACGCGGCCGAGCACCGTGTATTCCGGGTCCATGCCGTTCGAAAAGAAGAACGACAGGTTCGGCGCGAAGTCGTCTATCGACATGCCTCGTGCGAGGTACGCCTCGACATAGGTGAAGCCGTTGGCGAGCGTATAGGCGAGTTGCGAGATCGGATTCGCGCCGGCCTCGGCAATGTGATAGCCGGAGATCGACACCGAATAGAAATTGCGCACGCCGTGTTCGACAAAGTACGCCTGAATATCGCCCATCACTTTCAGGCTGAATTCCGTCGAAAAGATGCAGGTGTTCTGGCCTTGGTCTTCCTTGAGGATGTCGGCCTGCACGGTGCCGCGCACGTTTTCCAATGCGATGCGGCGCGTCGCGGCGAGTTCGTCGTCGGTGAGTGCGCGGCCTAGTTCGTGTTGCTTGCGCGTGATCTGCTGATCGATCGCGACGTTGAAAAACATCGCGAGGATGGTCGGCGCGGGACCGTTGATCGTCATCGACACTGAGGTTTCCGGCGCGCACAGATCGAAGCCGTCGTAGAGCGCGTGCATGTCGTCGAGCGTCGCGACCGACACGCCCGAATTGCCCACCTTGCCGTAGATGTCCGGCCGTTCGTGCGGCTCCTCGCCGTACAGCGTGACGGAATCGAAAGCAGTGGAAAGACGCTTGGCCGGCATGCCCTCGGACAGCAGCTTGAAACGCCGGTTGGTGCGCGACGGATCGCCTTCGCCCGCGAACATACGCGTCGGGTCTTCGTTTTCGCGGCGGAATGGGAATACGCCTGCGGCGAACGGGAAGTAGCCAGGCAGATTCTCGAGCATCAGCCAGCGCAAAATCTCGCCGTGATCGACGAACTTCGGCAGCGCAACTTTGCGGATCGGTGTGCCGGACAAGGTGGTGACCGTGAGCGCCGTGCGGATCTCGCGGTCGCGAATGCGGATGACGTGTTCATCGCCGGAATACGCGGCGACGGTTTGCGGCCAGGCGTCGAGCAGCTTGCGTTCGTGTTCGCCTAGTGCGGCTGTGCGTTGCTCGATTAGTGTGTCGAGTTGGGCTGTGGGTGCGTTGGCGTTTGTGTCGTTGTTTGTGTCGTTGTCATTCGTGTCGGCTTCGCCGAGCATTCGGCGCGCTTCGATGAGTTGCCAGCGTTCACGCGCGATGCGCGCCTGCGCATCGGCGCGCTCGCGATAAACGTGAACGGTCTGCGCGATTTCCGCGAGATAGCGCACGCGCGCCGGCGGGACGATTGCATGACGGCCGCTCGAAAACCGCAGGTCGGCTCGCGCGGACAGACGTCCGCCGCCGTCCGCGCGCAGGCCATGCTTGTGCAACGCGTTCGCGAGATGCACGTAGAGCGCGGTCACGCCGTCGTCGTTGAAACGCGAAGCGATGGTGCCGAACACCGGCATCGCGTCGGGCGGCTTCGCGAACTCGCCGCGATTGCGCTGTACCTGCTTCGCGACGTCGCGAAGCGCATCGGCGGCGCCCTTGCGGTCGAACTTGTTGATCGCGACGAAGTCGGCGAAATCGAGCATGTCGATTTTTTCGAGCTGGCTCGCCGCGCCGAACTCAGGCGTCATCACGTACAGCGATTCGTCGACGAACGGCACGATGGCGGCGTCGCCCTGACCGATACCCGACGTCTCGACGACGATCAGGTCGAAGCCCGCCGCCTTGCAGAGCATCAGCGCGTCGGGCAGCGCGTTCGAGATTTCGCTCGACGCCTCGCGCGTCGCCATCGAGCGCATGTAGACACGCGCGCCGCCGTCCCAATCGCCGATCGCGTTCATGCGGATGCGGTCGCCCAGCAGCGCGCCGCCCGACTTGCGGCGCGATGGGTCGATGGCGAGCACGGCAATGGTGAGCGCGTCGCCGTAATCGAGGCGGAAGCGGCGGATCAGTTCATCCGTCAGCGACGATTTACCCGCGCCGCCCGTGCCGGTGATGCCAAGCACGGGAATCTGCGCGGCTTGCGCCAGGGTCGCGATTTTGCTGCGCTCGGCCGCGGTGACGGCGCCGGTTTCGAATGCGCTGATGAGTTGGGCGAGGTGGCGGAACGCGATGGCGGTGGGCTGTTCGGTGCGTCCAGCCATCAAACCGTCGATCCATTCGCCGACTGCGCCAACCGCGCCGCCCCGCGCCGCGGCGCTCTCGCGCGCGAGCGCCGCGCACCGCCCAATCATGTCGTCGATCATGCCTTGCAGGCCAAGCCGCTGGCCGTCGTGCGGTGAATAGATTTTTTCGACGCCGTATCGTTCCAGTGCGACGATTTCCTCGGGGACGATCACGCCGCCTCCGCCGCCGAACACCTTGATGCGCTCGCCGCCGCGCGCGCGCAGCAGATCGACGAGATAGCGGAAGTATTCGTTGTGGCCGCCCTGGTAGCTCGACACCGCGACGCCGTCTGCGTCTTCCTGAAGCGCGGCGGTCGCGACTTCATCGACGGAACGGTTATGGCCCAGGTGGATGACCTCCACGCCGCTTGCTTGCAGAATGCGCCGCATGATGTTGATCGACGCGTCGTGGCCGTCGAACAAGGCTGCGGCAGTGACGAAACGCAAGCGCCGGCCGGCGGGCAGCTCGTGGCTGGCGGCGCGCTGCGGCGAGGACAGATCGGTCATGTCTCCCCCAATCGTTACGCTGTTTGCGTGTGCGGGTGCTGGCAACCAGTATAGCGAAAGGGGGCGCTACCTCACCGCCATCGCCTTGATCTGCTCAAGCGACGGCCACAGCGATTCGTTCGCGAAGCGGTCAGCCAGAAAATCCACGAACGACCGGACTTTCGCCGACAAATGGCGGCGGCTTGCGTAGACGACATGGATCGGCAGCTCGCGCGGCGGCACTTCATCGACGAGCAGCGGCACGAGACGCCCTTCCGCCAGATCGGCGCCGATCACCTCAGTGCCGAGCAGCGCGATGCCCGCGCCATGCAGCACCATCACGCGTTGCGCCTCGAGATGGTTGACGATCAGATTGCCGGACAAGCGCACACGCGCCGCTTCGCCCGTGGTTTGCAGGACGTCGAGCGCCGACACGCCCGCGTACTGCAGATAGTTGTGGCGCGCGAGATCGGCGGCTGTTTTGGGCGTGCCGCGCCGGCGCAAGTAATCGGGCGACGCGCACAGCAGCAGATGCGCCATCGCGATCGGCCGGGCAATCAGCGACGACGACTTCATGCCGCTCGGCGAAGCGCGAATCGCAACGTCGAAGCCCTCGTCGATCAGCTCGACCACGCGGTCGGACAACGTGATGTCGACGGTGACCTGCGGATACTGCGCGGCGTAGTCGGCGACGGCGGCCATCACGTGGCTGAGCCCGAACGCCGACAACGACGACACGCGCAAGCGCCCTTGCGGCACCACGCTCGCCGCGCCGACCACCTGCTCGGCTTCCTCTAGTTCGGTGAGCACCTGACTCAGGCGCTCGTAGTATTCACGGCCCGCCTCGGTCGGCGCGACGCGGCGCGTCGTGCGATTGAGCAAGCGCGCGCCGAGCTGCTGCTCGAGATGCATGACATGCTTGCTCGCCATCGCCGCCGACATTTCCATCCGCTCAGCCGCGCCGACGAAGCTGCCCACCTCGACCACTTGCCGGAACACTTTCATGCTGACGAGGGTGTCCATCGAATCGCTCGCTCAAGGAATTAATCGGCGTCATTTTGCATGGTTTATCAAGAGCCGGTGGGGAAAGGCGGCGGGCGAGCAATGCGGGATGGCTAAAACGACGAAAGCCCGCGTTCGGTGAGAACGCGGGCTTTGTGGTTACTGCGAGCCTGGCTGCGACTTCGACTGCAACGTTAACTGCGCCGAACATCGCTCGGCGCGCAGCGACACAAGCGAGCCGCCGCGCCCCGCGTTTCAGCCGCGCCTAGAACTTCGCGCGCAAGCCGACGCCGTACGTGTTGCCGCTCGACTGATTGCTGATGTGGTCGTACAGATAAGCCGCATAAACATCGGTGCGCTTGGACAGCGGATAGTCGTAGCCGACCGCGGCCGTCTGACGGGTCTGGTCGAAGCCGCCGCCATCGCGCGAGTACGCGTACGACGCCATCACCGTGCCCGGCCCGAACGGCACCGACACGCCGCCTTGCGCCGTGTTCACATGCCAGCTCGTCAGCGTCTGGTCGTTATGCGTGTACATGTACTGACCGAACAGCTTCACGTACTTCAGGTCGTACGACAGGCCGAGTTGCGCGACGCTTTGCGCCTTCAGGCCCGGCACGCCCGACGAATCGAAGCTGCCCAGATCGCCCGGCGTGTTGTTGAAGTTCACGTACTGGTAGACGGCGGTCGCGGCGAACGGGCCGTGGAAATACAGCACCTGGCCGCTCCACTTCTTCGCGCCGTTCTGCGTCGTGTTGCCGAGCGCGTACATCGCGCTTGCCGACAGTCCGTTGAAATTCGGCGATTGGTACTGCACCGCATTATTCCAGCCGGAGTCGCCGGTCACGCCCTGGTCCGTCGAGTACGTCGGGAACGTGCCGAGCCCGAGATAGACGTGGTAGACCATCGGCGAGAAAACGTACGAGTCGATGAACGGGTTGAAGAGGATCGTCGACACGAACAGATGGGTGGTCAGACGGCCGGCCGTGACCGTGCCGTACGGCGATTCGATACCGACGTAGGCGTTGCGCGAGAACGTGCTGTCGCCGGTGAAGCGGCCGTACTGGCCGTTTTGCGCGCGGAAAAATCCTTCGAGTGTGAAGATCGCCTTGTAGCCGTTGCCCAGGTCCTCAGCCCCCTTGAAACCCCAGTACGAGGTCGACATGCCGCCGCCGGACACGCCCACTGCGGTCTTGCCGCCGGGGAATTTCTGCGCGCCGACCCATTCGTCGACCTGGCCATAAAGCTGCACGCTCGATTGCGCGAAAGCAGACGATGCGCCGGCCAGCAAAGCAGCACATGCGGTCGCCTTGAGGGTGGTCTTCAGCGCACGGCTGATGTTTGTTTTCATGGATTCTCCAGTCTTTGTCAAAAAGGGTGTGGCTGTGCGAAAGGGCAAGCTCGCGCGAACCATTGTTGTTGTCCGTCCGATCATCGAGCCAATCTGGGCGGGACCATCTTTGCGGACCATTTTTATAAACAAAAACATGGCTCGTTATTGCCGGTATATCGGTCTGATTAGGTTCGTCGTTTATCGGCCTGTTAAAGACCGTTGTGCAAGCCGTTTCGCGGTGCCGCGGCAGACGCAATGAATCGCGCCAGGCAGCGCTCGCGGCACGCCAGCCGGTTAATAACGCTTCACATGACATCCCGATGACGCAGCGCCGCATAACCGCCCCGATTTGACGACGGGAGACGGTCTGCTGCCGAGTGTTTTCAAAAAAGTGTGGCGTCGAAACGTCAACTAGAGCGGAGGCGTTTCAATGCTTGTGAGAAGAGAATTGAGATGTAATGCGGATGCGAAGCGGATTGAAAGGCGGAGTTGCTTGTGAAATGCGCGGGATACGTCGTGGAGCAACGGACGTTGTATGCGTATGCGACGTGCGCGTGTAAACGCCTCGGGCCAAACCGGCTGCAAGCGGCCAACGTCAGCGCAAGTTAGTTACGGTAGGGCGAAGCTTCGGGCGGGCGGCTGTCGTCGCCCTGGCGCTGGATCGAGCGGATGGAGCTGCGTTCTTCGTTATATCGCGCGACGTCGGCGCGGATCGAGCCCGAGCGAACCGGCGGGTTGGACTGCGGCCGCTGTCCGGGACGCGATTCAGCGCTGACGGGCGTGATCACGCCAGGGTACGGAATTCCGCCGCGGCCTTCGCCGGGATAAGAGCCCGGTCCGGCGACACGGCGAATGTTGGAGACAGGCACACCGGAGCGATGGAAGGCGCCGCCCACGTCGCGATTGACGTAATTGCCATGACCGTAGCTGTCGACGGCGAAACCGGCAACGCCCGGCCCTTTGGCGTAGGCGAACGAGCACAGCGCGACAACAAGCGCGCCCCACAGCCAGTGCTTCGTTCTCGACAACCCGTCCACCCGTGACTCACTTGCCCGAAGACTTGCCTGAAGCCCACCGTTCGAGCTGCGGCGGACTTGTTGAGGGACTGGCGCGGGCGCCGCGGAAAAGCTCGCGGCGCGGGGCATTCCCGACGGCCTTTGAACGGTAATTTATGGTCGTCGGCAGAGGGTGTCGAGCCAAAAAGTGTTAGGCCTCGCCCGCGGTTGTAACACCTTGTTACTGCGACGTTTTTCTACGACATAACCCTTGCGGAAACCGCCTTATGGCGGTGCCGGATCGCGCTCCTGGCATTCGCGGAACGCGTAGCGGAAACCGGGTGGCAAGGGTCTGTTTGCGCGCATGATGTCGGGACCGACAAAGCCGAAACCGTGCGCCTCGCGCATGCACAACCGCCTGCGAATTCACGGCCAACCGTGGACAGCACGCGGCTCCGAATGCGCATCACTCATCAATCGATTCGGCAAATGAATTTGCGTTTTCAATCGCTTTCGCAGGACAATACTGGTTTTCCCTGGCGCTGATCCGCGGCGCTTCGCGCACGCGCCTTGCGTGCAGTCCCGCATTACCGATTTCGAGAATCCGACATGGCCCGCCCGAAACTGCTTCCCGACAACTTCACCTTGTGCCTCGTCGGCACCGTGATATTCGCCAGCCTGTTGCCGGTTCACGGGCAGGCCGCCGTCGGGTTCGACTGGGTCACGAACGTCGCGGTCGGCCTGCTGTTCTTCCTACACGGCGCGAAGCTTTCGCGGGAAGCGATTGTTGCGGGCGCCACGCACTGGCGTCTGCATATAGTCGTACTGCTCAGCACGTTCGCGCTGTTTCCGCTGCTCGGCCTCGCGCTTAAACCGCTCCTTTCGCCACTTGTCACGCCGGCGCTCTATGCCGGGGTCCTCTTCCTCTGCACGCTGCCGTCGACGGTTCAGTCCTCTATCGCGTTCACGTCCATTGCCAAAGGCAACGTGCCGGCCGCCGTTTGCAGCGCGTCGGCCTCGAGTCTGCTCGGCATCTTCGTCACGCCAGCGCTCGTCAGCGTCCTCGTCACGAATCAGGCGGCGGGCGGTAGCTCCCCTTGGCACACCGTCGGCAATATCGTGCTGCAATTGCTGGTGCCGTTCGTGGCGGGGCAACTGCTGCGCCCGCTGATCGGCAAATGGATCGAGCGGCATCGCAGCGTGCTCAAGTTCGTCGACCAGGGCTCGATTCTGCTGGTGGTGTACGGCGCGTTCAGCGAGTCCGTTACCGAGGGCCTGTGGCACCAGATTCCGCTCTCCGCCCTCGGCGGCGTGCTGCTCATCAGCGTGGTGCTGCTCGCGCTCGCGCTGGGCGTCACCATTCTCGTGAGCAAGCGGCTCGGCTTTTCGCGCGCGGACCAGATCACCATCATCTTTTGCGGCTCGAAGAAAAGCCTGGCCGCCGGCGTGCCGATGGCCAAGGTCATCTTCGCCTCGCAGGCCGTGGGCGCAGTCGTTCTCCCGCTCATGCTGTTCCATCAGATCCAGTTGATGGTGTGCGCCGCGCTCGCGCAGCGCTGGGGCGCCCGCGACATGAGCGGCGAAACGCGCGCCGCCTCGCGCGGGCAAACTGCCGCCGCCGTGGCTCGTCGTTGAACTCGCCGCTGAGTTCGCCGCTGAGTTCGCCGTTGAATACGCGCGCAATGCAAATAGAACATTCATAAGCGCCCTCCCTGAGCGTCGTTTTTCGAAAAGCCGCCTTGCGCGGCTTTTTGCTATTTCACGCGCAAACGCCGCGGTTGTCGCCTCGGCCGGATGGCATAGGCCGATTCCGCAAAATTCCTGGGACAGCGCTCGCGCACCACTCAAGTGCAACGCTTCATCAAAAGTTCACTTAATTCTTCGCATGGGCGGTCGTTAAGCCGCAGGTCCATCGCTACGCCGACCTGCCATGCAACTTCGCTCGCCCTCCCGATCCGCCGCGCCGCGCATCGACGAACTGATTGCCCGGCGTGAGCTGTCCGCCGTGTTCCAGCCCATCATCGACTTCGAGGACGGCGCGATTCTCGGCTACGAAGGCCTGATCCGCGGCCCGGCCGGCACGCCGCTCGAAGCGCCGTTCGCGCTCTTTTCGCAGGCGCTCGCCGAAGGCTGCACGATCGAGCTCGAGCAGGCCGCCGCGCGCGCGTGCATCGACGCGTTCGCGCAGCTCGGCCGCGACGGCAAGCTGTTCCTCAACTTCAGCGCGGGCGCGCTGCGGCGCCTGGCCGACGCGCCCGACGAAACGCTCGCGCTGTTGCGCCACCGCGGCGTGGACCCGCAGCGCATCGTGATCGAGTTGACGGAGCAAAGCACGATTCCCGACGTCGGCGCCTTTCTGCCCGTGATCGCCTGCCTGCGCACGGCGGGCGCGCAATTCGCGCTCGACGATTACGGCACCGCGAACGCCAGCATGAATCTGTGGGTGCGGCTGCAACCGGACGTCGTGAAGATCGACCGCTTCTTCATTCACGACATCGCCTGCGATCCGCTGAAATTCGAAGCTGTTCGCGCGATGCAGCACTTTGCGAGCGCGAGCGGCGCGCGGCTCGTCGCCGAAGGCATCGAGAACGAAGCGGATCTGATCGTCGTGCGCGATATGGGAATCGGCTGCGGGCAAGGCTTTTTCTTCGGCCGTCCGCATGCGCAGCCGGCCAGCAAGGTCACCGACGACGCCCGCGACGCGCTGCGCGCCGGCCACATCGCCGTGTTTCCCGAAGCGACGCGCACGCTCGGCGGCGCATCGCCATCGGGCGGCATGGCGTCGGAAAAGATGCTCGTGCACGCGCCCGCGCTGCCGCGCCACGCGACCAACAACGACGTGCTCGAACTCTTCAACCGGCTGCCCGAACTGCACGCGGTCGCCGTCGTCGAAGACGACGAGCCGGTCGCGCTGATCAACCGCCGCAGCTTCATGGACCGCTACGCGCTGCCCTATCACCGCGAGCTGTTCGGCAAGCGGCCGTGCCTGCTGTTCGCGAATGCGTCGCCGGTCGTGATCGAGAAATCCATGACGGTCGAGCAAATGGCCAAGCTGCTCGCAAGCGACGACCAGCGTTATCTCGCCGATGGCTTCGTCATCACCGAAAACGGCAAGTACGCGGGGCTCGGCACCGGCGAAAACCTGGTGCGCGCGGTCACCGAAGTGCGCATCGAAGCGGCGCGCTATGCGAACCCGCTGACTTTCCTGCCCGGCAACATTCCGATCAGCTCGCACATTGCGCGGCTCGTCGGCAACCACGCGGGTTTCTACGCGTGCTATGTGGACCTGAACCACTTCAAGCCCTTCAACGATCAATACGGCTACTGGCAAGGCGACGAAGTGCTGAAGTTCGCCGCTGCCGTGCTCGCCGACGTCTGCGACCCGACGCGCGACTTTCTCGGCCACGTCGGCGGCGACGACTTCCTGATCCTGTTCCAGAGCGACGACTGGCGCGAGCGTGTGCTGCGCGCGATCCATGCGTTCAACGAAGGCGCGCAGCGTTTCTATGCGCCCGCGGACCGTCTGGCCGGGGGCATCCACGGCGAGGACAGGCGCGGCAATCCGACCTTCTTCGGCTTCGTGACGATGGCGATTGGCTGCGTGCGCGTCGAGCCGGATTCCGCCGACGGCGTGTCGCTCTACAACAGCGAGGCAATCGCCACGGTCGCGGCGCTGGCCAAGCGGCGCGCGAAGCTGGAAGCGAGCGGCTTCGTGCTGATCGGCGCCGAGGAAAGCGTGGCGTTGTTACGCGGACAGTCGGAAGCCGCGCTGCACGCAGACTGACGGACTGATAGCGCTCATAGAGGCGAGAGCGCCGCGGAATGCTTTTCCCCGGGCGTGTTTAGCTAGTTTTACTAAACACCAAAAACTCACAAATAGCCCGTACATGCGGGTATTTACGGGTGTGGTCAGCGCTTTTTTCAGGCTGTTTCGGCTACGTTTTACTATACAATCGCCCGGACCCAAACACCGCGCGGCCGCCTTTGCACGGCCGCCTGCTTCGATGGCGATAACCATTCGCGACGTCGCGCGCGCGGCCAGCGTGTCGATCGGCACCGTGTCGCGCGCACTGAAAAACCAGCCAGGGCTTTCCGAGGCCACCCGCGTGCGCGTGGTCAAGGCCGCGCGCGAACTCGGCTACGACGCCGCGCAACTGCGTCCGCGTATTCGCCGCCTGACCTTCCTGCTGCATCGGCAGCACAACAACTTCGCCGTCAGCCCGTTCTTCTCGCATGTGCTGCATGGTGTCGAAGACGCGTGCCGCGAGCGCGGCATCGTGCCGTCCGTGCTGACTGCCGGCCCGACCGAAGACGTGATTGAGCAGATGCGTCTGCATGCGCCGGACGCCGTCGCCATCGCAGGCTTCGTCGAGCCCGAGACGCTTGCCACGCTCGTCGCGATGCAGCGGCCGCTCGTGCTGATCGACCTGTGGGCGCCCGGCCTGCGCTCGGTCAATCTCGACAACGCCGCGGGCGCCGCGCTCGCCATGCGCCATCTGTTCGAACAGGGGCGCAAGCGCGTCGCGTTCATCGGCGGATCGCTTGCGCACTTCAGCATCGCGCAGCGCGCGCTCGGCTACCGGCGCGCGTTTTTCGAAGCGGGGCTGCTGTTCGACCCGTCGCTGGAAGTGACGATCGACGCCGGCCTCGACCCCGACAGCGGCGCGGCCCGCGCGATGCAGCAACTGCTCGATGCGCCCGGTCCGCGTCCGGACGCGGTATTCGCCTACAACGACGCCGCCGCGCTCGCGGCGCTGCGCGCCTGCTTCGCGCGCGGCGTGCGCGTGCCGGAGGACATCGCGGTGATCGGCTTCGACGACATTCCCGCCGCCGCGCATGCCACGCCGCCGCTCTCCACTATCTCCGTCGACAAGGAAGCGCTCGGCCGGCGCGGCGTCGAATTGCTGCTCGAAGACGCGCCCGCCGAAACGGAAGTCCGCTTGCCCGTCCATCTCATCGCCCGTGCCAGTACTTTGGTGAAAACGCCATGATGCAATCCGCCACGCCTCATTCCGCGAACGGCCCCGCCGTGCCGCCCGTCGCCAGCTTCAGAAGCCGTGAGTTTCTGCTCTCGCATATCGAGGACACGCTGCGCTTTTACGCGCCCAACGTGCTCGATCCGAGCGGCGGCTTCTTCCACTTTTTCCGCGACGACGGTTCCGTCTACGACAAAACCACGCGGCACCTGGTGAGCAGTTGCCGCTACGTGTTCAACTACGCGATGGCGTATCGCCAGTTTGGCGACCCGAAGCATCTGGAATACGCGCGCCACGGTCTGCGCTTTTTGCACGACGCCCATTGGGACGCGCAGCACGAAGGCTACGACTGGGAGATCGAGTGGCGCGACGGCAAAAAGCGCACGCTCGACGCCACGCGTCATTGCTACGGCCTGGCCTTCGTGCTGCTCGCGTATTCGCATGCGGCCATGGCCGGCATCGAGGAAGCCAAGCCGATGATCGGCGCGACCTTCGAGTTGATGGAGCACCGCTTCTGGGACGCCGCCGCGGGTCTCTATGCCGACGAAGCATCGCCCGAATGGCGCGTGAGTTCCTATCGCGGGCAAAACGCGAACATGCACACCACCGAGGCTTTGCTGACCGCGCATGAAGCGACCGGTCACCTCGTCTATCTGGATCGCGCCGAACGCGTCGCGTCGAACATCACGCTGCGTCAGGCGAAACTCTCGCAGGGTCTCGTGTGGGAGCACTTTCATGCGGACTGGTCGGTGGACTGGCACTACAACGAGGAAGACAGCTCGAACATTTTTCGTCCGTGGGGCTTCCAGCCGGGGCATCAAACGGAATGGGCGAAGCTGCTGCTGATTCTCGAGCGCTACCGTCCGTTGCCGTGGCTCTTGCCGCGCGCAATCGAACTGTTCGACGCCGCGATGACGCACGCATGGGACGAAGACCACGGCGGCCTCTACTACGGCTTCGGCCCCGACGGCACCGTCTGCGATCACGACAAATACTTCTGGGTCCAGGCGGAGACTTTCGCGACCGCCGCGCTGCTCGGCAAGCGCACGGGCAACGAGCGCTTCTGGGACTGGTACGACGAGATCTGGCGCTATAGCTGGACGCACTTCGTCGATCACAAATACGGCGCCTGGTATCGCATACTCACCTGCGACAACCGCAAATACAGCGACGAAAAGAGCCCGGCCGGCAAGACCGACTATCACACGATGGGCGCGTGCTACGAGGTGCTCGCGCACGCGCTGCCCGACGGCGCGGCCGCAGCCACTGCAACCGTTCAAACGGAGCAGGCAAAATGAGCAACGCAAACGCAAACGCAACCACGAACAGCGAACTGCCGGTTTTCGTTTCGGCAGGCGACATCCTCACCGACCTCGTGCGCACGGGCGCCTCGCAATGGCTGTCGCGTCCGGGCGGCGCCGGCTGGAACGTGGCGCGCTGCGTGGCGCGGCTCGGCTTGCCGACCGCGTGCGCGGGCTCGCTAGGCGTCGACAATTTCTCCGACGAGCTGTGGGACGCGAGCGTCGCGGCCGGCCTCGACATGCGCTTCATGCAGCGCGTCGAGCGCCCGCCTTTGCTCGCGATCGTTCATCGCACGCATCCGCCCGCCTACTTCTTCATGGGCGAAAACGGCGCCGATCTCGCGTTCGATCCCGCGCACCTGCCGGCCGGCTGGATGGAGCGCGTGAAGTGGGCGCACTTCGGCTGCATCAGTCTCGTGCGTCAACCGCTTGGCGATACGCTCGCGGCATTGGCCGCCGAGTTGCGCTCGCGCGGCGTGAAGATCAGCTTCGATCCGAACTACCGCAACCTGATGGAGCATGGCTACGAACCCACGCTGCGCAAAATGGCCGCGCTCGCCGATCTCATCAAGGTCTCCGACGAAGACCTGCGCCTGCTCTTCAAGACCGACGACGAAGCGCAAGCACTCGCCCAGTTGCGTTCGATGAACCCGAGCGCCACGGTCCTCGTCACTCGCGGGCCGGAAACGGCGCTGCTGATCGACGGCGCGATGACGGTCGAAGCGCGGCCGCCGCGCGTTGAGGTGGTGGATACGGTCGGCGCGGGCGACGCGTCGATCGGCGGCTTGCTGTTCAGCCTGATGACCGCTTCGCAACGCGCGTGGCCCGAGCATCTGGCGTTCGCGCTGGCGGCGGGCGCGGCGGCGTGCCGGCATGCGGGCGCGCATGCGCCGTCGCTGGATGAAGTCGTCGCGCTGTTGTAACGCGGGTGGTTTATGTTGGTGTTGCGCTGTCGTTGCGCGCGGCCTGCGCCCTGCGGCACGCCGCCGCTTCTGCCGATGCGCGATGGCCGTGCTAGCATGAAAACACGGCAACCTTTGGAACGAGGAGCGACGCCATGGAGGACATCACCTACACCAAAGGCATCTACACGGCCACTGCGTCGGTAAGAGAACTCGATCGGGACACCTGGCAAGGCGTAGTCACACTCGCGCGCGACGAAGGCGAAGCGAGCGAGGACCAGGAAACCACCGTCTACGAAGTCGAGGCTACGTCGTCCACGCCAGGCGAGGCACTGGAAGAAGCGAAGGCGCTCGCTCATCGCATACTCGGGGAGATCGAACTCTAGGCAGACCGGCGCCCGCGCTCGTGCATCCGCGCCGCGCCGCCTGAACGCAATGGTTGGAGGCTATCATGGCTGAACAGCTGTTCCTCTACGGCGTGTACTCGATTCACGTGCGCCCGATCGAACTCAGCGGCGCGCGCTGGGACGCCGAGTACGAAATCCGGCATCGCGAGAAAGCGGTCAAGCCGTGGACGACCGTCGGCGGCGACAACGGTTATGGCGACTCCGCCGAGGCGATCGCGGCCGCGCATCAGCAAGCGGTCGAGGACATCGAACACGGCGCGGGCATTCCGAAGCCGCGGGCGTTTCCATAAAGCGGCATTAAGGCTTGCGAGTGCGAAGCGCGGCGCGGCGTGCGGCTTTCCGGCGCGCCGCGCTTCGCACTCACAAGCCGCGTTCGGCGAGCCAGGCGCCGTGCTACGCTTGCGCCGTTTTCATTCCTCGAGCACGCGATGGCTACCGAACCGACCGACCGTTTTCCCGGCATCGGCGACGCTGAAGAGCGCGCGCGAAAACGCCGCTTGCGCGGCAGCCGCGAACTGCGTATCGAGGATCAGGTGGTCGTCGCGCACGGCATGCCGATGCGGTTCTGGCAGGATCTCTATCACCGCGCGCTAACGGTTCGCTGGCCGACGTTTTTCGTCTCGCTCGCGGTGCTGTTCATGCTGCTCAACACGAGCTTCGCCGCGCTCTACATGCTCGGCGACGCACCGATTGCCAACCTGTATCCAACGGGCTTCGGCGGCGCGTTTTTCTTCAGTGTCGAAACGCTCGCCACCGTCGGTTATGGCGACATGCATCCGCAAACGGTCTACGCGCACTGGATCGCCACGCTCGAAATCTTCGTCGGCATGTCGAGCATTGCGTTGGCAACGGGGCTGATATTCGCGCGCTTCTCTCGCCCGCACGCGAAGATCATGTTCGCGCGCTACGCGGTCATCCGGCCGCTCGACGGCCACATGACGCTGATCGTGCGCTCGGCCAACGGACGTCAGAACGTGATCGCCGAAGCGCATGCGCGGCTGCGCATTCTGCGGCGTGAAACCACGGCCGAAGGCTACACATTGCGGCGGCTTCATGACCTGACGCTCGTGCGCGATCAACATCCGGTGTTCAAGCTCGGCTGGAGTCTGATGCATGTGATCGACGAAGAGAGTCCGCTGTTTGGCGAAACCGCCGAAACGTTGAAGGCGCGCGACACCTCGCTGCTGCTGACGCTCGAAGGCGTCGACGAATCGACGTCGCAAACCATGCAGGCGCGCCATATGTGGTCGTGCGACGAGATCTTCTGGCATCACCGTTTCGTCGACATCATGAGCGAGCAGGACGGC
This sequence comes from Paraburkholderia sp. RL17-368-BIF-A, assembly GCF_046054045.1. Taxonomy (NCBI): domain Bacteria; kingdom Pseudomonadati; phylum Pseudomonadota; class Betaproteobacteria; order Burkholderiales; family Burkholderiaceae; genus Paraburkholderia; species Paraburkholderia sp. RL17-368-BIF-A. The sequence continues at coordinate 354,127 of NZ_JARESN010000004.1, read as the reverse complement.
GTGAGCCATATCGACTACTCGCATTTCGACGAGATCGTGCCGCTCGACGAAGCGCCTGTCGCGGCAAGCGTGCGGCCGTAAGCGGCGATAAACGGCCAAAGCAGCAACACGCGAAGCGCGGGCGAGAATCGCCCGATATAACCCGGCGAAGCACCCAGGGCATACCCGAAGCCATCCTTCGCGTGGCATATCCATCTCAAAACCGCGTCAAAACGCGGCGCTCTTCGCGCGCCTTCGCGTGCATGCGCGGAAAGTAGAAAAAATCCACTCTGATTGGCGCTAAAAAATAGAGTCTCTTTCGCTGCGCGGGCTTCGTGGTTCCCACCGGTCCCCATCGCGCGCGCGAATGCAAAATTACGGAGACTCACCCATGACCGCTCGCCTGCCCATCGACGGCACGCCCGCTCTCGCCGACTACAAGCTGTCCGACAATCTCACCGCGACCCGCGGCCGCATCTTTCTGACCGGCACGCAGGCGCTCGTGCGCCTCGCGTTGATGCAGCGCGCGCTCGACCAGGCGCGCGGCATGAACACCGCCGGCTTCATCAGCGGCTATCGCGGCTCGCCGCTCGGCATGGTCGATCAGCAATTGTGGAAGGCGAAGAAACTGCTCGAAGCGAGCGACGTGCGCTTTCTGCCCGCGATCAACGAAGAACTCGGCGGCACCGCCGTGCTCGGCACGCAGCGCGTGGAAGCGGACCCAGAACGCACGGTCGAAGGCGTGTTCGCGATGTGGTACGGCAAGGGCCCAGGCGTCGACCGCGCGGGCGACGCGCTCAAGCACGGCAACGCGTACGGCTCGTCGCCGCATGGCGGCGTGCTGGTCGTGGCCGGCGACGATCACGGCTGCGTGTCGTCGTCGATGCCGCATCAAAGCGACTTCGCGATGATGGCGTGGCACATGCCGGTCGTGAATCCGTCGAACATCGCCGACATGCTCGAGTTCGGGCTATACGGCTGGGCGCTGTCGCGCTTCTCGGGCGCGTGGGTCGGCTACAAGGCGATCTCCGAAACCGTCGAATCGGGCTCGACCGTCGATCTCGATGCGCTGCGAACCGACTGGACCGTCCCGCACGATTTCGAAGCGCCGGCAGGCGGCCTGCATAACCGCTGGCCCGACTTGCCGAGCCTCACCATCGAATCGCGGATGCACGCGAAACTCGACGCCGTGCGCCATTTCGCCAGAACCAATAGCATCGACAAATGGATCGCGCCGAGTCCGCATGCGAACGTGGGCATCGTCACCTGCGGCAAGGCGCATCTCGACTTGATGGAAACGTTGCGCCGCCTCGATCTGACCGTCGCCGACCTGGACGCGGCCGGCGTGCGCATCTACAAGGTCGGCTTGTCGTTTCCGCTGGAAATGACGCGCATCGATACGTTCGTCGACGGTCTTTCCGAAGTGCTCGTGATCGAGGAGAAAGGCCCGGTCATCGAGCAGCAGATCAAAGACTATCTGTACAACCGCACGCAAGGTGCGCGGCCGGCCGTGATCGGCAAGCATGCGGAAGACGGCAGCATGCTGCTGTCGTCGCTCGGTGAATTGCGGCCTTCGCGCATTCTGCCTGTGTTCGCGAACTGGCTCGCGAAGCACAAGCCTGCGCTTGATCGCCGCGAGCGCGTGGTCGATCTGGTCGCGCCGCAAATTCTTTCGAACGCCGCCGACAGCGTGAAGCGCACGCCGTATTTCTGCTCGGGCTGCCCGCACAATACATCGACGAAAGTGCCTGAAGGTTCGATTGCGCAGGCGGGCATCGGCTGTCACTTCATGGCTTCGTGGATGGAGCGTGACACCACCGGTCTCATTCAGATGGGCGGCGAAGGCGTGGACTGGGCATCGCATTCGATGTTCACGAAAACGCGCCACGTGTTCCAGAATCTCGGCGACGGCACGTACTTTCATTCGGGCATTCTCGCGATCCGCCAGGCCGTCGCGGCGAAAGCCACCATCACGTACAAGATTCTCTATAACGACGCGGTCGCGATGACGGGCGGCCAGCCGGTCGACGGCAGCATTTCCGTGCCGCAGATCGCGCGTCAGGTGGAAGCCGAAGGCGTATCGCGCTTCGTCGTGGTCAGCGACGAGCCCGGAAAATACGACGGCCATCACGATCTTTTCCCGAAGGGCACGACGTTCCATCACCGCAGCGAAATGGACGCCGTGCAGCGCGAACTGCGCGACACCGACGGCGTGACCGTGCTGATCTACGACCAGACCTGCGCCGCCGAAAAACGGCGTCGCCGGAAAAAAGGCGAATTCCCCGATCCGGACAAGCGGCTCTTTATCAACGAGGAAGTGTGCGAAGGCTGCGGCGATTGCGGCGTGCAGTCGAACTGTTTGTCGGTGGAGCCCGTTGAAACCGCGTTGGGACGCAAGCGCCGCATCGATCAATCGTCGTGCAATAAAGATTATTCGTGCGTGAACGGCTTTTGCCCGAGCTTCGTGACGGTCGAAGGCGGCAAGCTGAAGAAAGCCGCGGGCGTCGCGTTCGATCCGCAAGCGCTGACCGAACGCGTGAACGCATTGCGGCTGCCCGCCACGCAGCTCGGCGCCGCGCCGTACGACATTCTCGTGACGGGCGTCGGCGGTACGGGCGTCGTGACGGTCGGCGCATTGATCAGCATGGCTGCGCATCTGGAAGGCAAGAGCGCGTCGGTGCTCGACTTCATGGGCTTCGCGCAAAAGGGCGGCTCGGTGTTGTCGTTCGTGCGCTTCGCGGCGCGCGACGAATGGCTGAACCAGGTGCGCATCGACACGCAGCAGGCCGACGTGCTGCTCGCCTGCGACATGGTGGTGGGCGCAAGCGCCGACGCACTGCAAACGGTACGTCATGGGCGCACGCGCATCGTCGTCAACACGCATGCAATTCCGAACGCGACCTTCGTCACGAACCCGGACGCGACGCTGCACGCCGACGCGCTGATCGACAAGATGCGTCATGCGGCCGGAGCCGAACGCATGTCCGCCTGCGACGCGCAGGCGCTCGCCACGCGTTTTCTCGGCGACACGATCGGCGCGAACATTCTGATGCTCGGCTTCGCATGGCAACTCGGCCTCGTGCCCGTGTCGTTCGGCGCGTTGATGCGTGCGATTGAGTTGAACAACGTCGCGGTGCAGATGAATCAACTCGCGTTTTCTATCGGCCGTCTTGCCGCCGACGATCCCGCCGCGCTCGAATCGCTGTGGCAGGCGCGGCATGCGGCGAAGCAAACGGTGCGCGTCGATACGCTCGATGAACTGATCGCGCATCGCGAAGGCCGTCTGCAAACTTACGGCGGCGCGAGCTATGTGAAGCGTTATCGCGCGCTGGTCGACGCCGCGCGTCGCGCCGAACATGCGGTGGATGCAAGCAGCGAACGCGTGACGCGTGCAGTGGCGACGACGTTTTATCGCTTGCTCGCGGTGAAGGACGAATACGAAGTCGCGCGCCTGCACACCGACGCCGCCTTCCGCGAAGCACTCGAAGCGCAATTCGAAGGCGTCGCGGGCAAGGACTTCGGCATCAAGTTCAACCTCGCGCCGCCGACGCTCACGCGCCCGCATTCCGGTGGGAATCCGACCAAGAAAACCTTCGGTCAATGGATGTGGCCGGTTCTCGGCGTGCTGGCAAAAGTGCGTGGACTGCGCGGCACGATGCTCGATCCGTTCGGCCGCACGCTCGAGCGCAAGATGGAGCGCGAACTCGCCGACGACTACGAAACCACGTTACAGCGCGCGCTTGCCAAGCTCGACGCCGGCAATCTCGAAGACGTCGCGAAGCTCGCCGATCTGCATGCTCGCGTGCGCGGTTACGGTCACGTGAAGCTCGCGAATCTCGCAGGCGTGAAGCGTGGCGAACGTGAACTCGCGGCGCGCTTGCAGATTGAAGCGTCGACGGGAGCGTCGGTGAAGAAATCGCTGGAGGATGTTAAAGGCGCGGGGCAGTTGCGCGGCATTCCGGTCGTGGTCGCGAAGTAGTACGCGTTGTAGAAACCGGCGCAACGCTTGCTGTTGCGCAAACGATGAAGCCGCTTCATGTGTCGACATGAAGCGGCTTTTTTATGCGTTCAGCAATGCCCTGACTCGCGCAACTTTGTCGATGTCGATCGGCGCAAGTCCGTTGCCGCCCACACGCACGCCCGACCCAAAGTGCACCGCTTGCACTTGTGTACGGCTCACGAAGCCGGCGACTGCATCGACTGTCAGACCCGCGCCCGCGAGCACCGTGCAATGCGATCCCGACGCCTGGCGCACGAGCGCGCGAATCGTCGCCTCGGCATTCAGTACGGAAGGCTGTGCGCCTGACGTCAGCACGTTCGTCACCGCATCGAAACCGAGCAGCACGTCCAGCGCTTTTCGCTGATCGCGCACTTCATCGAACGCGCGATGGAAGGTGACGGCAAGGCCATCGGCGGCGTCGATTGCGCGCGCCAGTTGTTCGCGATCGATCTCGCCGTCAACGTTCAACATGCCGATCACCACGCCGTTCGCGCCCGCCGCTTTCACGGCGCGCACGTCATGCAGCATCAGCGCATGATCGTCGGCATCGTAGACAAACGAGCGGCTGTGAGGACGCACGATCACGTTGACGGGAATGGAGACCGCGTTCACCACGGCTTCGATCAGACCGATGCTCGGCGTGAGCCCGCCCTCGCCCATCGCGGTGACGAGTTCGAGACGGTCAGCGCCCGCCTGCGCGGCGAGCCGCGCGTCGGCAACGGTAGTGGCAATGACTTCGAGCAGAACGGACATGAGCGCAACCGTGTGTCGTTGAAAACGACATGATGTCAGAAGCGCTCTTCGTCCACCCAGTCGATATCTCCGCACAGCACGCAGATTTGTCCGCCAACCTGCGTGGCCACCGACAACGTCACGCACGGCAACGCCTCGTTGATCGACAGATACGGACGCGTGACATGCACGCGCTCAGGTGCATTGATCGCATCGCGAAAGTACGGACGACGCAGCCAGTTCGCGCCTTGTGCGTCGGCGAGCGGCAAGAAGCGCGTTTCATGCGCCGCGCGGTCGGCGCGCAGCACGACGTTGCGACCCGCTTGCCGCCCTTTCGCGTCGAGCAGAAAGCAGCGCGCGGCGTGATCGAGCGCGAGAAAATTCCAGCACACTTCTTCCAGCGGCTCGCCGGCCGCAAGCCGCTCGGCCGCGCGTTCGAAGGCGCGCAGATACGGCGCGAGGCGAGTCGCATTGCGGCGCTCGCCCGCTTCAGTCTGGTCGCGATAACGCTCGGTGAGTTCGCCGATGCAACTGGCCGCATGCGTCGCGTCGGCCGCGCCAGGATTCGGGCGGCCAAAGAAAAAGCCTTGCACGAAGTCGGCGTTGCAGGCGAGCGCCATCTGCGCTTCGTGCTCGGTTTCCACGCCTTCGATCAGCACGAGCTTGCCCGCTTCGTGCAACAGCGCGACGAGGCCCGGCAGGATCGTCGCCATGTCGGCGCGATGCGCGGCGTGCGACAGCATGATGCGGTCGAGCTTCACGATGTCCGGGTTGAGTTGCCAGATGCGCTCGACGTTCGAGTGTCCCGCGCCGAAGTCGTCGAGTGCAATCAGAAAGCCGCGCTCGCGGAATTGACGCACGGCATCCGCGAGACGCTCGAGGTCTTCCGCGCGCTGCTCGAGCACTTCGAGCACGATGCGCCGCGGCGGCAAGTCGAGACGCTTGAGCGTGGCGAGCAATGCGGCGGACAGATACGGATCGGTCAACGCGCCGGGATGCACGTTGAGAAAGAGCCACTCGCGTTCGGCGCCGAGCACCTTGAAGTTTTCCAGATGCAGCGTCTGCGCGAGCCGATCGAGTTGCAACACGTCGCCGACGCGCGCCGCCTCGCCGAACACATCGAGCGGCGACACCGGCCGGTCGAGCATATCGTGCGCGCGCAATAGCCCTTCATAGCCGACAGCCCGCATGTGCGACAGACTGAAGATGGGTTGAAACACGCTCGTGAGCGTCAGCTCGCCGTGCTGCACCGAAAATCGTTCGAGGCCCGACGTCACTTCGACGTCGAAGCCATGAGGCGCGGCGGCCGTTCTTTCCTGTTGCGCAATCGTCATGCAATCCTCTCACGCGAGAGCCGGGCCGGTCAGAACGCGGATGCGAACAACCCACGGCGCCATTGCTCCAAAATGTGCGTCATCGATATGGCTTAAGCAAGCTCCATGCGCACGCTTGCGCACATAGCGATGTAACTCGCGTGAAAGATTGCACCGACGGTATGGCGCGTGCGCCACCAGAGGGCGAGCGCGCACCGTTAAGGTGCGATGGACGTGCGTGTGCGCGCCCTGGCTCCGATGCGCCGATCCGTCGGATAATCCCCGTTGTCTTTTTAAGCCCTGTACCGATGGATATCGTCTTCACCGTATTGATTCTTCTGCTTGCCGTGGCAGCCTCGGGTGTCGTGACCCGCTTGCTGCCCTTGCCTTTGCCGCTCGTGCAAATCGCGATGGGCGCGATGCTCGCATGGCCGAAGCTCGGGCTGCATGTCACGTTCGACCCTGAAATCTTCATGATGCTGTTCATTCCGCCGCTGCTGTTCGCCGACGGATGGCGCATCCCGAAGCGCGAATTTTTCATGGCGCGCCGCTCGATCCTGATGCTCGCGCTCGGCCTCGTGTTCATGACGGTGCTGGCCATCGGCTACTTCGTGCACGCGCTGGTGCCGTCGATGCCGCTGCCGGTCGCGTTCGCACTCGCCGCGGTCCTCTCGCCGACCGATGCCGTCGCGCTCTCGGGTATCGCCGGCAAAGGCAAGGTGCCGGGCAGGCTGATGCATATTCTCGAAGGCGAAGCGTTGATGAACGACGCGTCCGGCCTCGTCGCGCTCAAGTTCGCGATCGCCGCTGCGTTGACCGGCGTGTTTTCATTGCGCGATGCGTCGATCAGTTTCGTGATCATCGCCGTCGGCGGTCTCGCGACGGGCGCGGCGGTGAGCTGGCTGTTCAGCTTCGTGTCCGTGCGCTTTCTCAATCTGACGGAAGAAGGCGACCCGGCGCCCGGCGTCGTGATGACGCTGCTGATTCCGTTCGCCGCCTACCTGATCGCCGAACGTTTCGAGCTCTCAGGCATTCTCGCGGCGGTCGCCGCCGGCATGATGATGAACTACACGACGCTCGCCACGTCGGGATCGGTCTCGTCGCGCCTGCGCGCAAACAATACGTGGATGATGATCGAGTTCGTCTTCAACGGCATGGTGTTCATTCTGCTGGGGCTGCAGTTCCCGCACATTCTCGGCCGCGCATTGCTCGACGCGCATCAGACGAGCGACGCGCAAGTGGGACGCCTGATCGGCTACATCGCGGTCGTCGCCGTGGCGCTGTATGCGTTGCGCTTTACGTGGGTGTGGCTGCTGCGCTGGTTTTCGAGCCGCGGCGCAGCGCGGCATGGCCTCGTCAACGCGGTGCCGGGGCTGCGCACCGTGGCGGTTACGACAGTTGCCGGCGTGCGCGGGGCGGTGACGCTTGCCGGCGTGTTGTCGTTGCCCGAAACGTTGCCGGACGGCGCGGCGTTGCCTGGGCGCGACCTCGCGATCTTTATCGCGTCGGGTGTGATTCTCGTGTCGCTCGTCGTCGGCGTGATTGCGTTGCCGTTGCTCCTGCGCGGATGGCGCCGCGGCAAGGACCCGCACGCCGCGGAAGAAGCGCTCGCGCGCACGATGGCGGCGCAAGCGGCGATCCGCGCCGTCGACGATCTGCATGACAAGGAGTGCGCGAATCTCGATGAATCGGCCTCGGCCTATGCCGCCGACGTGACCGCGCGCGTCATGGATATTTATCGCCGCAGGCTGACGGCACTCGCCGGAGATCAGGAACCGCGCGACATGGCGCGGCGCGCGGACGCACTGGAATTTCGCATGAAGCTCTCCGCAATGCGTGCCGAGCGCCAGGTATTGCTCAGCTTGCGCAGCAATCAGACCATCAACGACGAAACGTTCAACAAGCTCATGCATGAAGTGGATTTGTCGGAGACGGCGCTGACCGCGCGCTGGAAGTAACGTCGTCTCCTGGAAACGATCAGGCCACCGGCCCTTGCGCCGGCTTCCGTCTGAGAAGCGCGTAAAGAATGATCGCGCCGAACGTCGCCGTGCCGATGCCGCCGAGACCAAAGCCGCCGAGCTTCAGCGAGAAGTCGCCGGCGCCGAGCACGAGCGTGACCGCGGCCACGATCAGATTGCGGTTATCCGAGAAGTCCACTTTGTTGACGACCCAGATGCGCGCGCCGGTCACCGCGATCAGGCCGAACACGACAATCGAAACGCCGCCGAGCACAGGGCCCGGAATGGTCTGGATCACCGCGCCAAACTTCGGCGAAAAACCGAGCACGAGCGCGATCAACGCGGCGATCACGAACACGAGCGTCGAATAGATTTTGGTCACGGCCATCACGCCGATATTTTCCGCGTAGGTGGTCACACCCGTACCGCCGGCAAAACCGGAAACGACGGTCGCGAGTCCATCGCCGAGAAAAGCGCGGCCGATATAGCGGTCGAGGTTCTGTCCGGTCATCGCACTGACCGCCTTGATATGGCCGAGATTTTCGGCGACGAGGATCACCGCGATCGGCGCGAGCAGCGTCATCGCCTGCATGTTGAACACGGGCGCCGTGAAATGCGGCATGCCGAACCACGCAGCGTTCGCAACGATCGAGAAGTCGACTGGCTTGCCCATGCCGAGGCCGTTCGTCACGATGGCATAGATCACGTAGGCCATCAGCAGGCCAACGAGAATCAGCAGGCGTTGCAGCATGCCGCGGCCAAACACCGCGACCGCGCCGACGCACAGCACGGTGACGAGCGCCATCCACGAATCGAAGTTGCTGCCGCTCACGCCGCGCACGGCAATCGGCGCGAGATTCAAACCGATCACGCAGACAATCGCGCCGGTCACGACTGGCGGCATCAGCGTTTCGATCCAGCGCGTGCCGACCGCCGACACGATCAGTCCGATGACCGCATACACCACGCCGCACGCGATGATGCCGCCCAGCGCAACGGGAACGTTCATGTTCGGCCCGTGGCCGCCGTAGCCCGTGACCGCGATCACGAGACCGATGAACGCGAAGCTCGAGCCGAGATAACTCGGCACGCGGCCGCCGACCAGCACGAAGAACAGCAGCGTGCCGATGCCCGACATGAAGATGCAAAGGTTGGGATCGAAGCCCATCAGCAACGGCGCGAGCACGGTGGAGCCGAACATCGCGACGACGTGCTGAACGCCCATCGCGAACATCTGCGGCCAGGCAAGGCGTTCGTCGGTGCCGACGATGCGCCCCTCGACGGCATCTGGCTGTGCGCGCCAGCGGGGAAAATAGGAATCGGCCATCGCGGGGGTTCTCCTCTATTCGGCGTTTTTCGTGGACGACGGCGCGCAAAAATAGCGCCGTGCGGGAATTACGCGCGAGTGTACGGAGTGCGATTGGAGGTGGCAAGCGCGGACAATATCGCGCGCGGCCAGGCACAAACGCGACGCGCGCGATGACGCGACGTTCGTCACGCGTGCTTCGGCTCGAGCGAGAACACCGTCACCGCCGCCTGCAACTGCCTCGCCTGATCCGCCATCGACGACGCCGCGGCCGCGGCTTGCTCGACGAGCGCGGCATTCTGCTGGGTCACGTCGTCCATTTGCGCGACCGCGCGATTCACGCCTTCGATGCCTGTGCTTTGTTCCTGCGACGCCGCGGAAATCTCGTTCATCAAGTCCGTCACGCGACTGATCGCCTGAGTCACTTCGGCCATCGTCTGGCCGGCCCGCTCCGCGAGTTCCGCGCCGCTGTCCACGCGCGCCGTCGAGTTTTCGATCAGTTCCTTGATCTCTTTCGCCGACACCGCGCTGCGCTGCGCGAGCGAGCGCACTTCGCCTGCGACGACCGCGAAGCCGCGTCCCTGCTCGCCGGCGCGCGCGGCCTCGACCGCGGCGTTCAGCGCAAGAATGTTGGTCTGGAACGCGATGCCTTCGATCACCGCGATGATGTCGGTCATGCGCTTCGAGCCGGCCGCGAGTTCGCGCATCGTTTCGACTACATCGCCGACCAGATGGCTGCCGCGCGCCGCCACTTCCGAAGCGCCGTGCGCGACGCCGCCCGCCTGCTGCGCGTTGCCTGCGTTCTGCTTCACCGTCGACGTCAGTTGCTGCATGCTCGACGCGGTTTCCTGCAAGGCCGCGGCCTGCTCTTCGGTGCGTTGCGACAGGTCGGTGTTGCCCTGCGCGATTTCGCCCGATGCAGTGAGGATCGATTCACTCGATTCGCTGATGCCTGCAACGATGCCCGAGAGCCGCTCGCGCATGTTGCGCAGTGCGAAGAGCATGCTCTGCGTGTCGCCGGGACGGGTTTCGACGCGCACGCTGAGGTCGCCGTCGGCGATGCGGTTCGCGATATGCATCGCGTAATCCGGCTCGCCGCCCAACTGACGCGCGAGGCGCCGCGCGATCATCGCGGCCAGCACGCCGCCCGCGGCGATCGCGCCCAGCACGAGCACGAGCATCGCCATGCGCATGCGCTGATAATTGGCGGCGGCTTCGGCCTGCGCGTCGTTGCCTTGCTGACGGCGATAGTCGATCAGCGCCGTGATGCGGTCGCGCAATGCCTCACTCGACGCGATGGCGCGGCGCACCAGTTCGTCGTTGTCGACGCCGGCCGGGATCGGCGCAAGGCCGATCTGCTGCTGCACGATGCCTTCCCAGACCGCGGACTTCTGCAGCACGTCGTCGAACATCTGGCGGCCCTGGGCGGTGACGATCGTCGCGCGATAATTGTCGTAGCCCTCGTGCATTCGCTTGAGCGATGCCACGATGCTGTCCTTGAGCTTCTGCCGGCCGGCGTCGCCGCTCACATAGCCGAGGTTCGCGGCGGCGAGATCCGAATCGATCTTGTGGCGGTTCGCTTCTTCGAGCCAGTAAAGGCCGTCCATATATTTATCGCAGATGGCATCCGTGATGTCATGCATCGACGACAGCGTCTTCAGCGAGGTGCCGCCGATCACCACGCAAAACGCAATCACCACGGCGAATGCCAGCAGCAGTTTCCTGAACACGGTCATGCGGTCGAACCACTTCATTGGCCTATCCTTCACAAGTCACAACAAAAATGCTCGCTGCCGCGTCACGGCCGGAACATGCCAACGACTCGTCATGAGCGAGAAGGCAGGTTCGGGACGCAGCGCTCGGCAGCGTTCAGTTCGTTTTACGGCGCGCAGCGCGCGGACTTGATGCAATGAATCCCGGAATAAGCGGGACAGGATAATGTAAGGAATGCCTGGCAGATGCAAACGAGCTACGCGTTTGAGATTCGTCCGATAGCGAAGCAGCGATTGGGCTCTTAGACTTGCCCCGCTGCGTTGACCCCAATTAACGCATGCGATGTTGTTGTAACTCTCCGACTTTCCGCTCACGCTCTCCGGGTGTGAGCGGTTTTTTTTCGCCTTGCTTCGGTTCAGGCGTGCGGTTCGAACGCATTCTCAGCGAGCCGCAGCGTGTACCTGCGGACATCCTCCGGCCATTGCGCGATTTTTTCTTCGAAGCGCGGCCGGTCGCCGGCATAGAGCGCACGAGTCGCATCTTCGTAATCCGGCAGGTTGCCCGCCAGCGCCGTCATGAAGCGATACACCGCCTCCTGTGCTGCGCGTCGACGGTCGCCATGCTCGCCGGTTGCGCGCGCCGTCTCGACCAGCTTGCGTAGCGCGACCGACGCGCCGCCCGGCTGCGCATTCAGCCAATCCCAATGACGCGGCAACAACGTCACTTCGCGCGCGACGACGCCAAGCCTCGGCCGTCCGCGACCGCGTGGCGTGCTGGTGTCGGCGGCGGCGTCGGTGGTTGCGTCGGTGGTGGGATCTGCGGCGCGCTCAGCCTCGTTCAAGCGCGCGACGACGTCCTCCGCACTGCCGCGCAAATCGAATTCGACGGGAGCCGCGCTGACGTCGTCGAAAACGAGGACGGGCGCCTGTTCGCCCCGCGCGAGGACTTCTTTGACGGCGAGCGCGACCCGCGGCAATTCGCCGGAAGCGATAAGGCGATGGCCCTCAAAGGCCGTACAGGTGCGGGAATACGTGATCACGACAATCTCCGGTTCAGGAAGTTGTCGAATTATATCCGGGTTAAATAAAAGCGCAACATATTATCCGGGTATTATTGTGAGGCAGCGCTATCGACCAACGACAGTTGTCGCGCTGCCTTCCGCCGCCGGCACACCCGGCCCGTACGAAGACACGCGATTGCGGCCCGCATCCTTCGCGGCATACAGCGCCTGATCGGCGGCATCGACGAGCGCGCGGCTCGACGTGAACGCCTCGCCCTGCATCGTCGCGACGCCGATGCTCACGGTCAGCACATGGTGCGAGCTGGCCACGTGACCGAGCCCAATTGCCTCCACGGCCGCGCGGATTTTCTCGCCAATGGACATCGCGCCGGCCTGGTCGGTGTCCGGCAAAAGAACCGCGAACTCTTCGCCGCCGTAGCGCGCCGCCGTGTCGCCCGGACGCTGTACGTTCTGCGTGATGCAGCGAGCCACCGTGATCAGCGCATCGTCGCCGGCCGAGTGGCCGTACAGGTCGTTGAATCCCTTGAAACTGTCGACGTCGATCAGCAGCATCGAAAGCGAGCCGCCGTTGCGGTGCACGCGGCGCCATTCGTTCTCCGCGGACTGCTCGAAGGTGCGGCGGTTGTCGACGCCCGTGAGACCGTCCGTGCTCGCGAGCAGGCGCAGCTCTTCCTCGGCGATGAGGCGCCGCCGTATCTGCTGCGCGAACAGCACGGCGAGCGCGATCATCGTGAGATTGAGCGCGCCGATCAGCGAGCCGATGATCCATGCGCGCCGCCGCCAGCCGACGTAGATATCGCGCGTGGACAGCGCGACGTCGAGAATCAGCGGATACATGTCGATGTGGCGAAACGCGTACCAGCGCTCGACGCCGTCGATCGCCGCCGTTCCGAAGAAGTCGCCGCTCGGCTGCTGGACGAAGCGCGAATAGTTGGCTGTACCCATCAGATTGATGCCGATCGTCTTCGGATCGTACGGACGCCTCATCAACATCGTGCCGTCGCTCAGCATCAGCGCCATCGATCCGCCCGCGCCGAGGTTCATCCCGTCGAACAGGCTGCGGAAATACTTCAGGCGCATCGTGCCCACGACGACGCCGCCGAAGCTGCCATCCGGCCGCGTGATGCGCCGGCTGAGGCCAATGCTCATGTCAGCGCCCGTCGTGCGCGGCATGAACGGACGGCTCACGTACAAACCGACGCTAGGCGAATCGCGATGGACCTTGAAGTAGTCGCGGTCGCCGAGATAAACGTGGCGCGGCGGCAGCGACTGCGAATCGATCGTGATATAGCCCGTTTCATCGATGACGAGAATCGAGCCCATGTCTTTCGCCGACGCCGAGCCGTCGAACAGCACCATCTGACGCAGCGCCGGATCGAGTTGCATCACGCGCGACTGCTTGAGCCCGTCGATCACCGTTCGGATCGACAAATCGTAAATTTCCAGGTTGCGCGAGACGTCGCGCTCAACCAGCAGCGAAACGTTGAAGACCGAGTCCTGCGCGCGCCGCAACGCGTCGTCGTGCATCTGCGCGAGCACCCACACGGCGAGCGCGAGGATTGCGCTCGCCAGCACGCCACTGATCGCGATGATGAGGTTGGGACGACGCGTGACCATGTTGTTCGGTTCGGACATGCGCTGCCTTGGCGCGCGGTGGGGAAAGGACGCGCCCGTGGGCACGTATGGCAAGCCGGTAGCGTAACAGAGGGAACCGCGGCCCAAATCGTGGAAAAGACGGGGGTTTGGCGGCTTGCGCGGGGCTTACGGTTGTCTTTTGGTTGTCTTTGGTTGGCGGTGAGAGTTGGGTGGAAGTCTAGACGGCGGCGGCTGTTACGGGGTCGTGGATTACCCGGCTTCTCTCAAGTCCATCTGCGAAGCTCCGATAACCAATAAATGGGATGCCGCTTTTTGTGCTCGCACGAAGCGGCAACACCGCGCGAGGTCGTCGACTGTCCGGCGGCCGCATAGACGCTCCCATTCCCGGACCTGAGAGTCCATTACGAAGCGCTCGTTTCGTCCCTGGAGAAATACAGATACATGGCCGCTCTGAACCAGTTCACCATTAAAGCGAAGCTGATAGCCGGCTTCGGCATGCTGTCCCTGATCGTCGTTGCGGTCGCGGGACTTTCGCTCAAGTCGCTCGCCGATTCCACCGATGGCTTTTCCAGTTTCGTGCGCGGCATCAACGCGCGCGCCGACATGGCGGTTCAGGTGCGAACCGCGGTTGATCGCCGCGCGATCGCGGCGCGCAATCTCGTGCTCGTCGTCAAGCCCGAGGATCTCGAGAGCGAAAAAGCGCAGGTCACGCGTGCACACGAAGACGTGGCGGCGAATCTCAAGAAGCTGAACGAGATGGTCAGGGACGCCGGCGCCGACGACAAGGCGCGCAGCCTCGTGGCCGAAATCAATCGCGTGGAGACCGCGTATGGCCCGGTCGCGACCGACATTGTCGGCCTCGCGCTCGCCAACAAGCGCGACGAGGCGATTGTCAAAATGGACGATCAGTGCCGGCCGCTCCTCGCGGCGCTGATTCGCGCGACCGACGCGTATGCCGGGCACGCGCATGCGCGGCAGGAGACGATGATCGCCGACTACGCGGCGCATTACCAGAACCAGCGCAATCTGCTGATCGCCATTTCGCTGCTCGCGGTTGCGCTTGCAGTCGGCGCGTGCGTCGCGATCACGCGTGCCGTGAGCGGGCCGTTGAGCGTTGCGATCGACGTCGCGCGGACCGTGTCGCAAGGCGATTTGCGCACGCGCATTCGCGTCGACGGCAAGGATGAGACCAGCAAACTTCTCGGCGCGCTGCGCGAGATGAACGAGCGTCTGACGACGGTCGTCGGACGCGTGCGCGACGCCAGCACGAGCATCGCGGGCGCGGCTCGCGAGATCGCGGCGGGCAACATGGATCTGAGCCAGCGTACGGAACAGCAGGCGGCGTCGTTGCAGGAGACGGCGTCGAGCATGGAGCAGCTCACGTCGACGGTGAAGCAGAACGCCGATAACGCGCAGCAAGGCAGCACGCTCGCCGCGAATGCTTCGTCTGTCGCGCAGAAAGGCAGCGCGGTAGTCGGCCAGGTGGTGAGCACGATGCAGGACATCAGCGATAGCTCGACGAAGATTGCCGACATCACGGGCATCATCGAAGGGATCGCGTTTCAGACCAACATTCTTGCGCTGAACGCAGCCGTGGAAGCGGCACGCGCGGGCGAACAGGGACGCGGCTTCGCGGTGGTCGCAAGCGAAGTGCGGAGTCTCGCGCAGCGCTCGTCGAGCGCGGCGAAGGAGATCAAGGATCTGATCGCCGATTCGGTGGGAAGGATTCGCGACGGCTCGTCGCTTGCCGGCGAAGCGGGCAAGACGATGACGGAAGTCACGCATGCCGTGGCGCGCGTGACGGACATCATGTCGGAGATTGCGGCGGCCTCGAGCGAACAGAGCCGCGGCATCGAGCAGATTAACCTCGCGATCACGCAGATGGACAACGTCACGCAGCAAAACGCGGCGCTGGTGGAACAGGCGGCGGCGGCTTCGCGGTCGATGGAGGAGCAGGGGGAGCGGTTGAGTGAGACTGTGGGGTTTTTTCGGGTGGGGGGGGTGTTGACCTCGTGCTGAGGGAAGACGCGGGGGCTGGGGTGGCTAAGGTGGGTAAGCTAGCCAATGTGGCTTGCGTCAAGCCGGTGAGTGCGGTCCGCGTTGGGGCGAAGGCTGAACCGGTGCGTGTGCCGGCGAAGGAGTTGGCGTCGCCGGTTGCTACCGTCGGTGACGATGACGGGTGGGATAAGTTTTGAGTGGATGCTTCGGTGGGTGGTCGCGAGGGCGGGTGAAGAAAAACCCCCGGCAGTTTGAGGCTGCCGGGGTTTGTGAGGCTCGTCGTCGTAGATCTTGAGGAAGATGCGCTGCGCGTCCCCATCGACGGCGACATCGTTGCTCACGATGTGTCGGATCGATTTGATGGTAGTGCAGATAGATATAAACGGTTACTGCTCTTCAGTGATTTCAGTTTCAGGATCGTCACTTGCGAAGTAGCTTTCGTCGATCTCGATTAGCGTTTGCGGCTTCTTCTTCACGCCAACGCCGTGCTTTAGTAGCAGCTCGATGACCTTGTCGCCATCGATCAGGGTAATCGGGGCAGCGCCTGGAAATAGAGCAGCATCCTTGCAACCTTGAGCAAAGCCTCCGGTGGTAATAATCGTTCCGCGAATCGCACCGCGGTAAGGGAGCGCACCACGCAACTGATCGAGTACCGGCCGGGTGATATTGCCTTTGTGCCGCTTTACCTGGACTACTTCTTTGATCTGCGTGATACCAAACTGGAAGCTCGCAACAACATCCACACCTTTGTCACCACTTTGCTTCGTGACCACGACATCCTCGTAGTCCATTGCTTCAAGAAGGTCCTTGATAAGCGATTCGAATCGGTATGGATTCATTTTTCCCAACCGTTCGCGAAGCTCTTTGGTTTGCGTGTCGTTATAGTTTTTGATCGCGCCCAGTACCGCGAGATGGGGGCGTTGAACTTCTTCCGGACCTAGCGGGGCAGAGTATGCGATGCCTTTATCGGTGATCGTGTAGGTGTTGCCTTCCCGCGCCACATATCCGCGTTCAACAAGATTCAGCAGACGGCGACGCAAAGTTTCCTTGAACGTCGAAATGGTGCGGTAGTTTGAGTTTTCAAGCAGGAACTCGGCCCATTCATCGAGCAGGTCGCCCCGTTTCGCTGGGGAATGGGCGGCAAGAATCGAGAGAAGCGGGGGCAATCCCTCTTCTTCGTCCAGCTTCCTCAGTACCGTAGGATTGCTTTCGAGAAGGCCTGAGCCGTCTGCACTCAGCTTATAGACGGCCTGAGCATCAGGAATCAACAAACCGAAGGTGTTGATGAAAAGGTATGAACCGTAGACATACCGGGGATTGACGGTGCCGGAGGTGTCGGCCCAGATTTTTTTCGCCAATTCACGATTGGGACCTTGAAGCCGTTGGTCGATCCACTCATCAGGTCGACTCCAATCGACGTTGCTTTGCGGTGTGCCCGTTTGGTCGAATAGCGCCTTGATCATCCCCCACACGGCATCTTTCGACACGCCGTCGAGGATCTGAACAAGCAAGCGAACTTTTGAGTAAAGAGGGAACAGCGGGGTTCGAACAATGAAACGCTTGGTTTGCGGCAAGGGTACATCCTTTCTTCTTTTTAGAGGCTGTAGGGCTGGCTTTCCAATTAACGCACTGCCTGCGGGTAGTTGGGTTTTCGACTGAAGGCGCCGACGAGTTCTCGCGCCGTGTGCAGTTGGGCGAACGGGTCGAGGGTCGGTAGTTTAATGTCTTCGAGGCTCTCGATGCGGGCATCTGCGTACTTGTCGAGCAGGCATTGAGAACCGCACGGGCTTCGTCACCAAATTTGACAAAAAAACACCGCGTTTCTTGATCCTTTAGCCCGTTCTCTGCTTCTTGTTAAAGGATACGAAGGTCGTCAAGACCATTGCGCCGCATCCGAGTGAGTAGATGCGTCGGATCGCTGTTCCTTGAGGGACGAACAACATCTGCTTGTTATACGGTGGCCGTCTACGGTCAGGCAGATTTCAGGCGGCGAGCGCTGAATCTTTGTCTAATCGAAGCCAAATCTCTTGCGATGGCGCGCCATTTGTAAACGGTGCGGGGCCTCAAGATGAAGGGGAGGTATGTGGGGTAGGCCCAGAACTGCCTCGGCCTTGGAGCTGAGGTCCGGCCTGACCATCACCCCGCCATCATCGGCAAAACTCACCAGCCCCGCGTCGAAAGCGGCGTCCCAATGCGCGCACAGAAGCAGGCCGTTGAACACGTCGAGCCGTTCGGCGTCACTCGCACATTCGGCCCAGGGGACGATGTGGCTGGCGCGCAGAAGCGCGGGATCGCTGACGCCGGTGAGCGGACAGGCGCCCCAATAATCGATCAGCGCGGCGCGGAACAAGCCCTGCCCCACGCGCTGGCGCACGATGCGGTCGATCTCGGTATCACCAAGCCCCGCGACCTCAGCCTCGAACTGGGTGAAGGGGAAAGTCGGCAGGCTGCGCGCGAGGTGGAAGGCGCGGCTCAGCGCGCGGCGCATCTCAGCTTGCTGCGCGAAGACGAATGCGCCCTTGCAAGGCGGCGGTGCCGGGCCGGAGACCGCCGCAGGGAGTTCGGAAGCGAGGATTTGCGCCACCCCGACATGCTCCACCGCGAGGAACCAAGGCGCACCGTCGTCGGCAGTACCGCAGGCGAGCGCCACCTCGCCGGGCACGCCTTCGTCCGAACGGAACCACAGCCACCCGTCAGCCTCGCCGTTTGCTCGGCGATAGCCGTGGTTCCACGCGGCCTGTTCTAGCTCGGTGCGCAGAATCGGGTGAGGGATGAGACGACGCGGGGCGGTGGAGGTCATCGATAGCCCTCCAGGCGCGGGCGCAGGCCCTTAGCGAGGAGCGCGTCGTAGGCGGCAAGGACGAGGCGGCCGGTGCGGTATTCGCCGAATTTGCGCTCCTCGTTGGACTTGAGGACGCGAAAGGTCTCGCTGGGGTAGTCCGGACCCATGACGTCAGCGGGATCGAGGATGTAGCGCAGCTCGTCGCGTATCAGGCCATAGGCGAGCGCGTACCAGGCGTCGAGTTCGGAGCGCAGCTGCGCGCGACGGTCCTCGTCCCACGCAAAGTGCGCGCCCTCATAGCCGAGGTCGCGCGCGAAGGGAGCCATGGAATGGCTGGTATAGGTCAATTCCGGCACGCGCGGTACGATGAAGGCGAGGTCGGCTTCGGAGTAGGCGGTGTGGGGAATGATGGGAAGCTGCTTCACCATCTCGACCGTCAGATGAGTGCCGCCCACCTGCTGTCGTGCGACAAAATCGAGCGGAATGCCACTTACATTCGCCAGAAACGCCGCCGACAGTTCGACAGGCTGGTGAATGAACAGGTTGCGTATCGTGTGCGCGATTGCGAACGCGGGGATAGACGCTGAAAATTGCGGTCCGTTCATCCGTTGCTCTGGTGATATCTCGCCAGCCCATCAGCCAGCCGCGCATCCAGTCCTTTGTCTTCTGACGGTCTTTCGCGCGCCAGTTTTCAAGCCAATAGCGCGGGCTCAGTTCAAATTCGACATTCTGCTTTTCGGCACGGGTTACGTCACGGCTGGTGTCGCCTCCGTCGGCGCTGACGAACGTCGCCCAACGATGATCGAACAGGTGGATCATCTTGGCTTCGTAGAGGGGAACGTAGCGCGTCTCCGGTGACGTGGTCGCACCTGTTGAAGGGTCCAGTTGGACCCAATCGGTGCCGCTCCGCTGCCACCCCTCCTCACCCAGCTGTCGAGCATTTCGGAATAGGACGCTACTATCCGCCATGTCAAACATTTTCGTCATGTAGTCGAAGCCCCAGGGGTTCCGCACTGCGCCCTTCGACTCGTCGATCAGCACCGGCACGCGGTTGTAAATTCACATTTGCCCCCACGTATGAAGTGGTAGCTATGCGTTCGACGAGACACCAAGGTCACAAGGCAAATGGTCGACTCCGGCTCGCAGCTACGACGGGTGGCCGACGCAAGATACTGCAAGAGCCGGCGCTAGTGACGATCGGCTCCGAGAGGGAGGTGACAAGCGTCCCAGCCGCATTCAAGGCGACCGCGCATGCGGCTCTTTAGCCAGCCACCCCGTGCACCACCGCGCGGACCAACTCGTTCCTGGCTCTTGATTGCGACTTCAAGCAAGAATCGCTGCAGACCAAGCAGGCCAAAGGCCCCCCGTGTGGTCGGGGCTAGTGAATCAGTGGCATGGCAGCAACGCGAGATGCCGCAGCTTATCTTGCTCCAAAGAAGGCCGCTACTTCAGCATCATGCCAAGCCCGACATTGATGTACTTGAGATGAGGACAGCGCCACAGGATGTCTTGTGCCCGTCAAACGCCACTGCGCGCCCGTCGACCTGAACTGTTTCGTCGCCTTCGATAATGACGCAGTTGTTGTGCCCCGACTTTGGACATGTGCATTTGTCGCCTACGCACGCAACGGCTCGCTCCATGACTGTCGAACCGTCGCGGCCAGTGATTACCTTACCGCCATGGCTCGTAGAGTCGCCAACTCGGATCACCCCTCGCAAGACCGTCCCCTTCGTGAACATTGAATAACGCCAAACGCATTTCCGTGCTTCCACCTACGCCTAGAGGGTGCAGACCCCGCCCGTCCATCCGAGCGTCCAATCAATCGCAGCGCCAAGTGCGTAGACGACAAGGAGGGCGATCGTAAACCTCGACAGCGTTGGTCTGAAACGCGTGAACCTTGCGACCACAAATACCACAAGCAAATAGGCAGCAAGCGGCAACAGAACGGTTTCAGGTTCGTGGGTCAGTCCCATGACAGGATCCGCAAGGCCTAAGAGCAGAGTCCAGAAGATCGTCCCAAAGAGGCTGCGACAGTAGACCGTCGAACCGCCCGCGATCGCAACAAGCGCAAGGACTGCGCCGAGCGCGGCAAGCCCCGCAAATCGGGCCCAGAACGGCCCGCCAGAGTTCGCCAAAGGGGAGTCTGGCTGTTTCCTCTCCTGCCTGTCCAAGGTTTCGCTCATGGTCAATTAAACGGTTTCTCGTTGGTTGCAAGATTGCGTTCTTTGTCAAGAGCATCTGGGGGAGTAATCAGAACCAGTTCTGCATTCCCCCTCGCATCTCGTATGACCGCAGCACTTGCCTTCCCGTCCTGAAAGCCGGCAATGAGTGACAGCGCAAGCTGCACGGCTCCGGAGGCGATCCCAGTGTTGCCGAGGCGGTAGCCAACGTCGTAGCCCTCCTTCACGTCACCCGTTGATGGAGCTTCGGATTCCGTTCCCAGAGCCTGTGTAAGTGGGATCACAGATTCCCTGTTCCCAGTCGTATCGAAAAAGATCCGTGCGGGCCTCGCCACCGAGTTACCTGTCCCGACCAACCGCTGCCAACCTTCCCGAAGTGCGGCTGCCTGCGTCTGCTCCCGCAAGGGGGCACCGTGGTTATCGGCCAACCGCACCTGCACTGGTCTTTCAAGGTATCCCACGACGGGCGCTTCGTCATACTCCTTGAATTGCCATTCTGTCCATCGGACAGGACTCCAAAGGTTCGGCTGATAGTCGCCGGGTCCTTTGTTCTGTGTCTGTTTCCAAAGCTCGGGTATCGGAAGCTCAATTCCTTATGGTAGTCGCCGTTCATACTTGTGCCTTTAAGAAAGCCAGCGCGGAGTTTTCGTCCTTCTCGATAGCGATTTCGACAACGCGCCTAGCAACGTCGAGTACACGCTCGCTCTTAGCTTTGAGCTCGAAACTTTGCTTCAGCAACTCGGCGATCTCCTGTTGAGTCGCCATTGCCACGAGCGGCACAACTACATTCGATATTTCGTTTGTGCGCCAGTGAAGAATGACTGAGCCACCGGCGTCCCGTTCTGCCTGCATCTTCACAAGTATCGAATTTAGGGCAAGCGTTAAGTAATCCGGCAATACGACGCTTGGGTCGCGAACGGTTAGGTGAAGAATTGCGCTGGATGTAACTAGATTCGCATCTTCGCGCAAACAATATGCTTCTCCAACGCTGCCATCCTTGGAAAACAAGATTGTATTCTTCTTTGGCATGAGCGCATCGAGTTCGGCCTTATTCGCAGAAACAAAAGATGCAGTCAAACACTTTTGCGGGCTATTGATGCCGTACTTGCTGTAATCTGCTACGCGCAGAAAAGGAAGTCCATTCTCATCTTCCGTATATGCGTCTGAACCAGGCTCGATAGACTTGACAATGCTAACCAAATCGCTAAGCGCAGCGTGTGTCGTTGCTTTTATCCGGCTGATGATTTGCTCATATTTTGGTTGATAATACTCCGCGTCTATACGTCCCGTAAGATGGAAGGAATCCATAAGTGATTTGACATTGATGGTTTCCTCGGCAGGACTGTAGCCAGCCATCCCTAAAGTAGTGAGAAGGAGCATTTCCGCAGCGCCATATACCGAATGGGACTGGATCACTAAAGATCGGCTGTGCTTAATCAATGCCTCGACTTGCGTTTGCAATTCGTTGCTGAGGATCGGGACTAGAACCGTTGCAATGTCAGACAGATTGATCCCAGGTTGAGCAGCCCCACGCTGGCCTCGTCGAATCAAGCCATGCCCAATCGCACACGAAAGGTAGGTGAGGAGATACCATGGATTCACCTTCGCATCTCGAATCAGCGTGCTCTTGCAGCTAAAGATAGATGGACAATCTGCCTCATAGATGATCGCGGATTTTCCGAAATGCATCCCTACGACGGTCAGCAAGATGTCGCCCTCTCTAAGATGAAACTGAGGGAAAGCGTTGAAGGTGCTCTCTTGGACATACACCGGCGAATTTTCGTTAATGAAAAATGACTTGACGTCGGTAGCCCGTATGTATCGATACCGGCTGGCCGCATCATATTGCGCCGCTGTTATCGCGGAGCCAAAAGGCCCTGCGATGAGATCAGCAATTTGGTTCAGCGCTTTGTGCGGTAGCCTCTTAATGGCATCTTCCTTACGCAAGTTGGCTTGGCTATAGAACTCCGAATCCAGCCTGAAATCATAGTGCGCACGATGCGCTTGCGAAATATGAATTTCACTGACCTCCAGCCCCTTCGTCAAACGCGCATAGCGAGCGCCGTCAAAGGGGCTTATCGAAAAAAACTCAGCCCTTCCTTCTTGGCAAACTCGATAAATGCCTCGGCAATACCATCTTCGGTCTTGCCGTCGTGATTGAACAGGTCGTGCTTGACGATCAGATGACCGTGGTCGTCAAGCAGCGGCGCACCATCGGCATCCTGCCGGTAGATTTTGTCGCCTGAATTGTCCTTGCTGGGCTCCCGCATGGTGGCGAAAAAGATCGGGTAATCGTCCTTCTTCGGGCACAGTGGGCCGGTCTTGGGGTCATCGTTCCACTTTTGCACGAACAGCACGCTGGTCTTGGTGCCGGTGTGTGGTTTGAAGACATTGCCGTGCAGGCCGACAACCGCCAGGATGCGGCAATGGTCGGCAAGGTATTCACGTAGATCCTTGTCACTGGCGTTGTTGAAGCGGCCTTGCGGCAGGACGACCGCCATGCGCCCGCCGGGTTTGAGGAAGGACAGGTTGCGCTCAATGAAAAGGATGTCGCGCCCGACGGTGTTCTGGTTCTTGACCTTGACCTTGCGATAGCTGCCGTCGGCCATTTGGTAAATAGTTTCGTGGCTGGCGTGCAGGGCTTCGGTGAAGCTGGGTCCGCGCGTCGTAGCGTCTATGATACCCGGGTCGGTTGGCTCGATCTTGGCGATCTTGGCGAGGCTGACGGAGCGAGCAAGATCGTATTTGGCGAGGATGCGCGTTTCCTTGATGTCGCCGGCAAAGGGGGATTAGCCATCAACACATCGAAGCCGAAATCTCGGTTGCTCCTCTTGTCGGTGCGTAATTTGCGTAGGCGCTTCCAGCCTTCGCCGTAAACATCCGTCCACTCCTCGTCGCTGGTTTTTTCGTCCCAGCGCTCGTAATCGAGCGTGTTGAGGTGCAGTACGTTCGTCTGGCCGTCGCCGGCAATCAGGTTCAGGGTGCGCCCGACGCGGACGGCCTTTTCGTCGAAGTCGATAGCGAAGACCTTGCTTTGTACGTAATCAAGCTCTCTGGCAGTTCGCTGTTCAGTTGTGAAATGAGGGCTAATCGGGAGACCTTGTTCCTCCCGAATCTGATGCCAGACATGAAAGATCCCGTGCACTGGAAAGCCGCAGCTGCCGGCGGCGGTGTCGATCAGGGTTTCGTTCTCCCTGGGATTCATCATCTTCACGCACATGTCAATGACGTAGCGCGGCGTGAAATACTGGCCTTTCTCGCCCTTGCTGGACTTGGTCATCAAATACTCGAAGGCTTCATCAACGACTTCGAGGTTGGAGTTGAACAGTTTGACTTTTTCCAACGAGGCAACGCATACGGCCAAGTGGCTGGGTGTCAGTTCGAGCTTCGCGCCCTCGGGGAATACGCCTTCCCACTTGGCGCGTGCCTTGTCGAACAGGGATTGAATCTTGGTCTTAAGTTCGGTTTCAGTGTCGCCGTAGTTCTTGAAAACGAGGTGTCGCTTCCTGTCGCGGCCACCTTCCATTTCGTCGTAGAGCTTGGTGAACACCAGCTTGAACAGCTCCTCGAACACGTCGACGCCGGCATTGGCGAGAACTTCGTCCTCCATTTCGAGGATCAGGTCCTTGAGTGACTTCTTTTCGTTGACCAGCTTGTCGAGCTTCACCAAGTCGTCGATGGTCCAGCGCTCGGAAAGGATGTCGGACAGTTTTTGGTGTGCCGACGGAATCGCCGGAATGTCCTCGAAGTAGTTGGGGTCCTTGCGGTGGTAATAGGAAATCTGTTCGCCGTTGGTCCAAACTCCCATCGGCGCACCGGTGGCATTGCAGTAGCTCTTGAGCTGTTCCTTGCCGTCCTTTAGCTTGGGTTTTTTGAGTTCGACCAGAAGATACGGCGTCGTGGTCTTGTCTTTGTCGAAAATGCAGATGTCGGCGCGCTTCTTCTCGCGGCCGAAGGTGACTTCGTACTCGACTTTCATGCGGCTGACGGGGTAGCCGAGGTCGTCGCGCAATACCATTACATAAAGCTGCCGTACCGCTTCTTCTGGTGTGAGCTTGATCGGCTTGCCACGCACCAGGCAGGTGGCGTAGGGGGCGGCCGTCCTGCCCGAGTCTTGAAGCCTGATGGAGGCTTCAAGCGCCGCGATATGCGCGGGCTTGAATTGGTCAAGCTTGTAGGCGCTGTCTTTGAATAGAGTTGCAAGGATGGTGGTCATCGGCTGCTTTTTTGTGGCAATGGTCTGGCAAAGACCGGCAGTGTATAGCACTGTCCGGGATAATCAGACAATCCAAGCGGAATATTGGGCAAGGGGACGCATGCACTGCTCGCCTCAATATCACCTAGGGCTGGAGGATTGCAGGATTCGAGTTCTAACCGGCGCCAATACTGATTGGCTCAAACTACACCTCAACGAATGTCCGCAGAAGAATTGGTCGCGGACTGAATCTGTCCAATGTGCCAGCGTCAGCTTCGGCCGACGAGCAAGAATTGGGGATACGGCAGCTTTCTGAGTTAAGCAGTCACTTGAACGTCAGATTTCGGAAACGGTGACAGCCCGCTTCTGGCCGAACCCGGTCGGACGGCTACCGGCTCAAGTCGACCCAATTCAGCCCGTCGGCCCGGCGTAATTTAAATGGCCGCTCCGAAATGCATTTCTCCGCTGGGACAGATTTGCCGACCACCATTTGTTCGACCAGTTTGCAGGTTCGCCATCGCCCGAAAGAACTGCTTCGAACGATCGCTTTCGAGAGAATCGCACAAATGTGCGCATGCTACCGCCGGCCGGTCAACCTGACGACGCCTCCCTTACACGCTAGTCCGCTCAACCTCATACTGAGGTTTGCGGAAAATGAAGATGCCAAAAAAAGAGCATTAATTCATCTCTCGCCGAACAGACTCTTCCAAACCTCTCCGTAACGACTTTTGTCGAGTCCTTTGCCGATGTTGTCCATTCCACGTACAACGATGTAAAGCCCACCAAGAACCTGAAAAGCACCCGCAATGGTTAGCAGATTGACATCGGTAATACGCGACAAAGCTTCATAGGCGGCATAGACGCCCGCCAGCACCTCGGCGACTCCATACGTGAGTCGAAATCGCTGTCGAATGGCGAAAAGTAAGACACCGGCAACTAACGGCGCGACTACAGCCAGACCAACGACGAGGTATGGCTTCGGTAGTCCAACGCGCGTTAGGAACTCGGTCAACTGAACTAGCGCTGCAAATATTGACGCTCCTGCAGCGACGGAACTCACAATGCGCTGGCGTTGCGAAGAAGTTAGCTTGTCTGCGGACCGTCTCACCTCAGCGACGTCCGGCTGCTCAACAAGTCGTGCTACAAGTTGCTTCACATCAATGGTCGATACGCCCAAGGAAGGCATATAGGCCATAAGCTCCTTATCATTTGTCACGACATAAACGTCGGCAAACTGTCCTTGCTCTTCCGTTCGCTCCCGTGCCAACTCCGCTATCTCAATGTCTCCCCGGGACAAATCCAACGTCGTTGTTGTGAGGAGACTTTGTGATCGTGGTCGCGCTGCGAGCTCTGCTCCGTGGTTTTGTGCAAGCTGCAAGGCAAGAAGCGCCTGGTCCCGCAAGGAACCTGAAAAGTACTTCGTGAGTTCGCCAAGTATTGCTTGGGGGATCACAAATTTGACGGTGTCGCTTGCCTTCGCCAGCACCTCCGGAGCCTGCACGATTGCCGACGTGTCGAGTATGTATATTTCCTGTTTGGCTTCCAATTGCTTGCCTGATCTGAGGTCATCCAGCACCTGTATACGGCAACTGCAAAGAAAACGTTAGGGGCACGGAAAGAAATACGATCGGCTGTTACTGCCACTCTCGAGTGGCAGAACGGGCGTTTAGCCCTCTTGGCAAGAGTCCGAGCAAACGTCGCTTCCTGGCCGGGAGCAGCCAAATCGTCATCCGTTCGCGACACAAATTCTTAGCGGGGTCGTCCGACGCCGCGGGGAAGGAATTGGTGGCTCCGGTAAGTGGACTGAGATGGATCGAGTAGGAACAAATCTGGTTACACAGCCGTTACACGCCCCGCAGAAACACAAAAGGATTACAGGTAAATCACCTGTAACCCTTTGATATTCCTTGGTGGAGAGGAGGAGGATCGAACTCCCGACCTTCGCATTGCGAACGCGACGCTCTCCCAGCTGAGCTACCCCCCCACTATCGAGACAATTCTAGCACAGCCCTTTTCGGTTTTGCCAAGCCACAACGGGCCACAAAACCTCACTTCGACGGCGCCCCAGCAAGCACCCAACCAACCACCGTACGGACGTCCGCATCGCTCATCGACTGATGCGCGGGCATCGGAATCATGCCCCACACGCCCGAGCCGCCGTCCTTCACTTTGCGCGCCAATTTTCCGGCCGCCTGCGCATCGCCCTTGTACCGGGCGGCGATCTGCTGGAACGACGGGCCGACCAGCTTGCGATCCACCGCATGGCAGCCCATGCACGCATTCGCATTAGCGACACGCTGACCAGCGGGTACATCGGCGGCAAACGCTTGAGATGCAAACATAAGCGCCGCCGAGCCCGCCATCAACGCCATAAAAACACCGCCAACCCCACGCATCACTGCGGCGCCTTCGGATTGCCCGGATGCACCGCGTTCGAATTCGTGACCGGCGCCGGCGCCTGCTGCTCAAGCGGCCGCGCGCTCACCGACGAATCCGGAATCGCGCCCACCGTCGCCGCGCTCGCGTCGGGCTGCGACGCGGCGACCGGAGCCGTTGCCGCAGCAGCGGCCGCCGCAGCGGCTTCCTGCGGCTGGATGTACTGGAACACCTTCACGACCTGCGTCACGCCCGGCACCCGGCTCGCGACGTCCGCGCCGCGATTGCCTTCATCCATCGTGACGAGGCCCATCAGATACACCGAACCGCGCTCGGCCACGACCTTGAAATCGTTCGCCGAAATATCCTTCTCGGCGATCAGCGCCGTTTTCACGCGCGTCTCGAGATACGTGTCGTTCGTGCGCGACGAGAACGAACTCGCGGGCATGATCGCCAGTTCGTTGACGATCGTATTCACGTTCTTCAGTCCGCGCACGATGCTCTCTGCGCGCTGCTTCGACGCGTCCCCCGCGACTTCGCCGGTCAGCAGCACGCGGCGATTGAACACCGTCACGTTGACGTGCGCCGAGTCCGGCAGGTTCTGGCTCGTCTGCGAAAGCGCCTTCACCTGAATCTCGCGGTCTTCGGTCTGCGCGCCGAGCGTGCGCCGGTCGGTAGCCATCAACGCGCCGCCGCCCGCCGCGCCCGCAACGGCGAGAAAGCAACCCTGCAACGTCGCGGACAACCCCGCCGCAAAACCCACCACCAGCACGGTTCTCACCAGTGTCTTCTTGACGCGGAATACGCTCATCAACTAGCTCTCCTTCGGATCGTTCTCAGTCTTCGCCCAGCAACATGGCATCGATGCCGTCGCACAGACAATGGATGGTCAGCAAATGCACTTCCTGGATACGCGCGGTGCGATCCGACGGCACGCACACGTGGATGTCGGTATCGCTCAGTATTTCCTGCATGCGTCCGCCGCCTTTTCCGCTCAGCGCGACGACGATCATTTCGCGCTCATGCGCAGCTTCGATCGCGGCGATCACATTCGCGGAATTGCCGGACGTGCTGATCGCGAGCAACACATCGCCCGGCTGTCCGAGCGCCCATACCTGCTTCGAGAAAATCTGCTCGAACGAGTAGTCGTTGGCGATCGCGGTAAGCACGGACGTATCGGTGCTGAGCGCGACGGCCGGCAAGCCGGGCCGCTCGCGCTCGAAGCGGCCGATCAGTTCCGCGGCGAAATGTTGCGCGTCGGCAGCCGAGCCGCCATTGCCGCAAGAAAGAATGCGATTGCCGTTGGCAAGCGCGGCGAACATCGTGTCGATCGCTGCAGCGATCGGCATCGACAAGGTTTCCAGGGCTTCGAGTTTGACTGCCGCGCTATCGCGGAAGTGTTGTTGAATGCGTTCGACTGACATCGAGTCTCTATCTTCTACCGCGAGTGGGCCGCAATGCGCAGCCATGTTGTGAAGTCGTATGAATGAAGTCGTGCAGCCTGCCGTGCCGCTGCGGTGAACGTGCTGTGCAACGCGTGACGCGACATACGTGAATCCGAAGAACACCTCGCGAAATGCGCTGTACGGAGCACTGTTGTGCCGCACGTCGTCCGTCGCCCCGTAGCTCGCACGCGAGCGCAAGTTTATCGCACTAACACGCGTTGTCCGCGCATTGCATCAGACTTCGTCGGCGCGGAAAGCATCGCGCAGCCACACGAGCCGCCCCGCTTCGAAGGCAATCACGTCGAAGCGGCAAGCGGGCTGGGCGCCTTGCTGCGACACCTGCGTCGCGAGGTAATGCTGCGCGGCGCGCACGATTCGCTGCCGCTTCTGCCACCCGATGCTCGCCGCGGCGCCGCCATACTTGCGTTGAGCGCGCGCCCGGACTTCGACGAAGACCAGTGCGCCATCGCGCTCGCGCATGACCAGATCGATTTCGCCGCCGCGGCACGACACATTGCGCGCGACCAACCGCAAACGCTGGCGCTGCAGAAACTCCTGCGCGCGTGCTTCGAAAGCGGCGCCGACGAGCTTGGACCCGGCTTGTGTGGAAAAGTTGTGAGGCATGGCTCCGTACGCTTTCGGCCTAGGCTCGTGCTCGGGCTCGGGCTCCTGCTTCGAGCGAGACGCGCTCCGAGCACGCACGCCGCCAGGACCTGGTGCCCCTGCGTGGCACAATGACGGCCTCATTCCGTCCGTCTGCGTTTTCTGCCTCATGACTTCTCTCTCCGAACTCGCGCAAGGACAGCAGTACCCTGCCGCCGCGCTGTATGTGGTGGCCACGCCGATCGGCAACGTCGCCGACATCACGCTGCGCGCGCTGCATGTGCTAGGTCTTGTCGACCGCATCGCCGCGGAAGACACACGCAACACCGGTCAGTTGCTCGCGCGTTATGGCATCTCGAAGCCGCTGATCGCGGTGCATCAGCACAACGAGCGAGCCGCGGCGCAACGCATCGTCGAACATTTGCAGGCGGGCGAGCGCGTGGCCTATGTGTCCGACGCAGGCACGCCCGGCATCTCGGACCCGGGCGCGAAACTCGTCGATGCAGCGCGCGAAGCGGGCTTTGCGGTCGTTCCGCTGCCGGGCGCAAGCGCGCTTGCAACCGCGCTGAGCGCGGCGGGCGACTGGGTCGCGACGTTCTCGTTCCTCGGTTTTCTTCCGCCGAAAGCCAAAGCGCGCGCCGCCACACTTCAGGGGCTCGCCCATCATCCGCATGCGCTGGTCTTCTACGAAGCGCCGCATCGCATCGTCGAAACGGTGCAGGCGCTCGCCGATGCGTTGGGCGGCGAGCGCAAGCTGCTGATCGCGCGCGAACTGACGAAGTTACACGAAGCGCTGCATTGCGGCACCCTGGCCGAAGGGCCAACGTGGCTCGCCGCCGATCCGAACCGGCAACGCGGGGAATTCGTACTTGTGGTGGAAGGCGCGCAGCAGGAAGCGGCCGGCGAACACGATCACGATGCGTTGCTCGAAACGCTGCTGGAGGAATTGACGGTGAGCAGCGCGGCCAAAATAGCGGCGACGATCACCGGCGCGTCGCGCAACGCGTTGTACACGCGCGCGCTCGAGCTCAAGAAAGAAGAGGACTGACGCGCGAACCGGCCAGGCCGCAAGCGCAGCAGGAGACATCGCAAAACAAAAGGGCCGCTCATATCGATGAGCGGCCCTTCTTGCATTTACACACAGCAGCATGGCTGTTCGTCATGCCCGGCAGCGCCCAAAGCGCCGCCGCAAAATCATTTCTGCGCCGTCGATCCGGAGTTCGATGCCAGCGTTTCGTCGCGTGCGGCGCGCGCTTCTTCCTGCGTCAAACCTTCGATCTTCACGCGCGCCGTGCCGGCGTGGCGCATATCGAGTACGTTTGCGGCCGCCATCGACAGATCGATCACCCGGCCGCGCGCATACGGACCGCGGTCGTTGATTCGCACGACGACCGAGCGCGACGTGGCGGGATTCGTCACGCGCACATACGAGCCGAGGGGCAGCGTGCGATGCGCGGCAGTCAGCGCGTGCATGTCGTAACGTTCGCCATTCGCGGTGCGGCGGCCGTGGAAACCGCGGCCGTACCAGGAGGCGCGGCCGATCTGATGAAAGTCCGACACGTCGGTGCCGTCATCGGTGAGCGGTTTGGCGTCGGCCAGCGACGAGCCCTGGACGGCGACGTCCGAGGCCGGCGCGCTGCCGTAGGCTTGCGGTCCGAAGGACGCTGCTTGCGCGTTTTTTGTGCGGAGCGGCACAGCGTTTGCAACGCTGTTGTCGGCCCCCGGCGGCGTGGCGCAACCGGCCAGCACAAAAAAGGCGAAAAGAGTCCCCAGACTACGGGATAACCGAGTTTTCATAAGACGTGCAATCACATTGTCGAGCCGCATCACGCGAAGTTGAGCGTGTTGCCTGCGACTCCGGCGGCAAAGGACGACAACGCGCCGCGCAGACGAGCGCAGTACGTCGAAGCCCGGATGCAGCTCACTGAGCCGCTACCGCACGGTTAATTTTCACGTCTGGCGCAACCTGTCCCCGGCAGCCTGACCAGACCCCACATGCCGCCATCGAACGTGGCAAACACGTTCTTGCGCGCGAAAGTTCAGCGCGCAGGAACGGCGGCGTAGGCCCCACCCAGCGTCACGACCGTTAAAGTCGTAGCAGGCGCGCGGCGCCTGGCTGGGCAAGACGTGTGCATCGAATGCATCGATACCTGATGGCCGTCATACCGCGACGGCCCTTACTTGAGTGGCGATCCGCGCGCCCATTTTTGATGGGGACGCATCGCCTTGTGGCAGCACGATTCCTCGTGCATGGGGTCCATTATACCCAAAACAGAAGTCTGCGTTGCTAAGCGACTGAAAACCTTGATGAATCTTCACCATTGCTGCAAGAATCGACAGCCAAAAGCCGCAGGCGCGGCGTTTGCGGGGAGGCGACAAGCCTCGGCGCGCGCCGGAAAGACGCCGGTACAATCAACGTTTTCACCGCGGCGCCGTCATCCATGAAAGTCACCTTGATCCCCGTTACGCCGTTCCAGCAAAACAGCTCGCTGCTCGTTTGCGAGGCGACCGGACGCGCGGCCGTCGTCGATCCGGGCGGCGACCTCGACGTCATTCAAGGCGAGATCGCGCGGCAGAAGGTGAGCGTCGAAAAAGTGCTGCTGACGCATGGTCATATCGACCACTGCGCCGGCGCGAAAACGCTGGCCACGCATTACGGCGTGCCGATCGAAGGCCCACATCCGGACGAACGTTTCTGGCTCGACAAGCTGCCGGATCAGAGCACGCGCTTCGGCTTTCCGGCTGCGCAGGCGTTCGAGCCCGACCGTTGGCTCGACGACGGCGACACCGTGCAGTTCGGCGATGAAACGCTCGAGGTCTATCACTGCCCGGGCCACACGCCGGGCCACGTCGTGTTCTTCAGCCGCGCGCATCGGCTCGCGCTGGTCGGCGACGTGCTGTTCGCGGGCTCCATCGGCCGCACGGATTTTCCGCGCGGCAACCACGCCGATCTGATCCGCTCGATCCGCGAAAAACTCTGGCCGCTCGGCGACGACGTCACGTTCGTGCCGGGCCACGGTCCCACGTCGACGTTCGGCGCGGAGCGTCGCAGCAATCCCTATGTCGCCGACGGAGTCGCCGCATGAGCAGCGAAATCTATGTCAGTACCGACGTCGAAGCGGACGGCCCGATTCCCGGCCCGCATTCCATGCTGAGTTTCGCCTCGGCCGCCTACACGGAAGACAAGCAGCTGATCGCCACGTTCTCCGCCAATCTGGAATTGCTCGACGGCGCGGCGCCCCATCCGGTGCAGGAAGCGTGGTGGAAGACGCAGCCCGAGGCGTGGGCGGCCTGCCGTACCGACTTGCAGCGTCCGGACGCGGCGCTCGCGGCCTACGTCGACTGGGTCGAGGCGCTGCCGGGCAAGCCGGTGTTCGTCGCCATGCCTGCGGGCTTCGACTTTACGTACATGTTCTGGTACATGATGCGCTTTGTCGGCCGCTGCCCGTTTTCGTGGTCGGCGCTCGACATCAAGACGCTTGCCTTCGCGATGACCGGCCTGCCGTATCGCAGGAACATCAAACCGCGCTTTCCGAAACACTGGTTCGACGAGCATCCGCACACGCACGTCGCGCTCGATGACGCCATCGAACAGGGCGCGCTTTTCTGCAACATGCTGAAGGATCTGCGCACGATGCAGGCCGCCAGCCTTGCGTCGGCGCAAGAAGGGGACGCCTCAGGACAAAATCCCGCTGAGGAACCGGCAAATTAGGTAATCTCCCTCGCTGGAGGCGTTTTGCATTGCGTTTCGTTTTCGCGCCCTCTACCATGCGGTGATACGGCGACGCAAACGGAGGCGCAGTTGACACTCGATACGTTCTCTCAAAAAATTCTGCGCCTTTTGCAGTTGGATGCACGCCGTTCGGTGCAGGAAATATCCGATCAGGTCGGCCTGTCGAGCACGCCATGCTGGCGGCGCATCAAGGACATGGAGCAGTCGGGCGTGATCCAGCGCTACACCGCGCTGCTGGATCGCGAAAAACTGGGGCTGCACGTGTGCGCGCTCGCGCACATTCACCTCACGCGTCACACCGAAGGCGGCGTCGAACAGTTCGAGCGGGAGATCGCCACCTGCCCCGAAGTCACCGAGTGCTACAGCACGACCGGCGAATCCGATTACATCCTCAAGATCGTCGCGCCGGACATCAAGGCGTACGACACGTTTCTGCACGAACGCATCTTCAAGATTCCCGCGGTGGCGCAAGTGCGCACGAGCGTCGTGCTGCGCGAGATCAAGTTCGATACGCAGTTGCCGCTTTGAGGGGGTGGCGTGTTTTGGCGCACTTCGATGCGCTTTGATGCGCTTCGCTTCGATGGGGTTTGATGCGCGTCGGTGTGCGAGAGGTGCACGTGCGATGCGCCTGATGGTCCGCAATCCGCCGATGATGCGCCGGCGAGCCGCCGCAATCCGTCAAGAGCGCCGTTCGGCATGGCGACGCGGCCCGCCGCGCGTTGCGTTGCTCTCAAGCCTCAGTTAGTGCCGTGCGGCACTGTGGTACGGCGACGACCATGGCCCGTAGCGCCCGCCTGCGTGGACGAACCGCTTTGCGTCGACGGCGTGCTCACCTCGCGTAACACCTCCAGCTTGCGCGCACCGAGCCGGCGCTTGAGCGCGGCGAGATCCACGCGCTGGAGCCCCTCTGCGTCGCCCTTGCCGGACCCATGCGAAGGCAGCACCGGCAGCACGACTTCGACGTCGAGCCCCGTGCTCAGATAATGAATGTTGACTGCGGCCGCCTTCACGCCGCCCGCGGCCAATGCCGCGTTGACGTCCGCGACGATCCGCTCGCGCGGCGGCAAACCGACGGGCGGATGCGCGACGGCATCGTTCTCGGGATCGACGTGAATCAGCGCGTCCAGCACGCGGCTGTCGTTCAGCACGCGCAGGCGCGCAGTCTCCGCGATGTAGTGCCCCTCGGAAACCGAGATGAGCGGATCGACCAGAATATGCGCGTCGACAAGCGCGAAATCTCCCATTTTGCGCGTGCGCAATTCGTGGACGTCGCGCACGCCGGGCGTGGACAGCAGCAGCGCGCGCATGTCGGCGGTGGCGGCGTCGTCGAGTGCGCGGTCGGACAGATCCTGCAGCGCGTCCCATCCGAACATCCAGCCCATGCGCGCCACCATGAAACCGACGATCGCCGCCGCGATCGGATCGAGCAGCCGCACGCCCGCAAGGCTGCCGAGAATACCGAGCGCAACCACCAGCGACGACGCCGCGTCCGAGCGCGCATGCCACGCATTCGCGATCAGCATGGCCGAACGCACGCGCTGAGCTTCCCGCAGCATGTAGCGAAACAGTCCCTCTTTGGAGACGAGGACGAGCACGGCCACGATAAGCGCGCTCAGATGAACGGCGGGGATGCTCTCGAGATCGGCGAGACGCGTACCGGCACGCCATAACATGCCGAAGCCGACCGCAATCAGCAGCGCGCCGAGAAAGAGCGATGCGACCGTTTCGTAACGGCTATGGCCGTAATTGTGATCGGCATCCGGCTTTGCGCCGCTGTGCCGATTGGCAAACAGCACGACAAAATCGGAAATGAGGTCGGCGAGAGAGTGGATGCCGTCAGCCACCAATGCCTGCGAGTGCGCGAACACACCGACGGCGATTTGCAGCGCCATCAATACCGTATTCAGCGCAATACTGACAAACGTACTTTTGCGCGCGACGCGGTGTTTTTCAGCGGACTCAATGGCGGCGGAAGGCATCATGGAAGCGGTGGGTGTTCAACCTCTCCATTCTACCCGTCCGGTCTTAAGAATGAGCGCCCACGCCAACAAACATCTTTTAGAATCAATCGCTTATGAAAACGAAAAGCATTCGCATTCGAATTGCGCGAAGCGGCAGTGCGCGTGGCACACACACGATTTGAACGGACGACAAAAAAGCCGCGCCTGGAAACTGCGCGGCCTTAGTGAATGAGTCCAGCGCACTCGCGACGCGAGCCTCATTCGTATTACGTTAATGCTACACATGCGAGAGGCATTACACCTGATTAATTCCGGGCAAGCACTCAGTAAGCCTGGCGCCTGATTACTTCTGAATGAGAAACTTGTCGCGATCCATGCCCGCAATCCAGCGCGGCGGTTTGCCGCGGCCCGACCACGTGCTGCCGCTTTCCGGGTCACGATATTTAGGCGCAACGCCGGCACGCGGACGAGCGGCTTTTGCACCCTTGGGCGCGCGCCCGCCGCCGAGTTCGCTCAGCGAAATGCCGTAGTCGGCCATTTTCTGTTTGATTTCGTTCAGCACTTCCGCGTATTCGCGCGACTTCGCCTCTTCGATCTGCTTTTCCAGCTTCTCTCGCTGCGCGAGTAGTTCCTTGTAGGAAGACATAGGTTCCCTGGTGGTTTGGATTAACGACTGCCAGTCTTAAGCCGGCTTGCCCTTTGAAGGTGTTCATGCCTCGGAATTTGAACGCGAGATTAACACAAAATAGAAAGACTACAAACGCGTCCGCGTAAAACTAATACTTGTCCGTTTCAAAAACTTTCGCGGCGAGGCGCTGTCACGCGTCAGCTTTCATTTAGCCACTCCGCGTTTTTTGCAGACAAAGCGTCGCGCGAATCGGTAAATATGGGATTAATTATCAGCGCATGAAAATTAAGACAGTTTCCGCAAGCAAACATTTCATTGCATGAGAGCTTCGACATGAAATGTCGGCACATATTTGAAGCACTTTGGGCCTACCGTTTTCGGCGATAAGGTTTTCCCGAATAGGCAATAAACGCCTAATTGGCCCGCCGTCGAATGCAATCTTCTAGCGCCGCACGCAATGTTTCCATGTCCAGCTTCGCGCTTTCGAATGCGAAACGTTTGCGCAGACCGTTTTGCCGCAAATCGACGCCATATCTGTCGACGCCGATTAGCCGGTAGCCGCAGGCGTCGGACACTGCGTCGGCAAATTCGCCAATCAGCGCGTCTTCCTCGTCGTGCCCGAGCACCGGCAGCGGGTCGAGTTCATCGCCGCCGAGCCAGCCCATCGCGCCGAATCCGCCGATATAGCGCAGGCGGTCGAGCTTCATCGTCCAGAACGTGAAGTCGCCGAGGACAAGATAGCGCTCCGCGTCTGGGTGATAGCGCAGATAACGTGCGACAAGTTCGGGCGCCGGGTCGACCGGTTCGAAAG
Organism: Paraburkholderia sp. RL17-368-BIF-A; assembly: GCF_046054045.1. Classification (NCBI taxonomy): domain Bacteria; kingdom Pseudomonadati; phylum Pseudomonadota; class Betaproteobacteria; order Burkholderiales; family Burkholderiaceae; genus Paraburkholderia; species Paraburkholderia sp. RL17-368-BIF-A. The sequence continues at coordinate 317,797 of NZ_JARESN010000004.1, read as the reverse complement.
TGCCGAGCAACGTGACGCGCTGACCGTTGAGCACGTCGCCGTCCGGCGCATCGACGACGAGGAAGCCGGCACGCGGATCGGCGTGCAGGTTATGCGTGTGCTCGGCGAGCCGGCTCACCAGAATCGTCGGCCGATGCTGTTCATCAGGCGCAAACGGCAGCACCGACGGATAAGGGAAGCCTTCGGGCTGGCGCGCGTGCGTCGCCAGCGTGCCGACCGCGGCGGTATGCAACAGGTGCAATGGAGCTTGTGCGGGAATGTTCAAGTGCGTTCCTTTCGTCGATGAGCGAATTCTTGTCGTCCGTTGATGCGCGGATTGGCGTGACGTGCAATGCCGGCTGCCCGCCTATATATATTGCATGCACCTCGTGGATTCGCGGATTCGTGAGTCGCTGGGCGCTCACATCCGCGAACCATCTGCCAACGCGCGACGAATCCAGCAAAAGCGCAATTCCGTGGATTCAAGCATAAGACAGCGCCCTTCGTTAGAATCGGAAATTCGCTTTCAGTGCGCTTTCTTCCGCATCTTCCTCCTCACGAGACTCCCGTGTCCGATCGCTCCACCGACTTCGCCGCCATCCCCGCCGCTCACCGGAACCTGTCCGACACCGCGCGTCAGCGAGCGCGCATCGCGACGATGGCGCTGTTTTTCATCGCCGGCATGGTGTACGGCTCGTGGGGCGTGCATGTGCCGACCGTGCGCGACCGCTTCCACCTGAGTCCCGCCTTGCTGTCGCTCGCGCTCCTCGCGGTTGCCGGCGGCTCGATCGGCGCGATGGCCGCGAACGCGTCGTGGATTGCGCGCGTCGGCACGCGCCGCGCCTGCCTCACCGGCGGGCTCGTGATGTCGGTCTGCGTCGCGTTGATCCTCGTGGTGCCGTTCTACTGGATGCTGCTGGTCGTGCTGGCCCTATTCGGCGCGGGCATGGCCACGCTCGACGTCGCGATGAACGCCGAAGCGAGCGCCGTCGAAAAGGCGCTGCGCAAGCCGATCATGTCGTCGTTGCACGGCATGTTCAGCGTCGGCGGGATGGTCGGCGCGGCTGTCGGCGGCGCGCTGCTCGCGCATGGGATGGCGCCGGCCGTGCATCTCGGGTTGGCCGCGGCCGTCAGCGCGCTCGTGCTGATCGCGGCCTGCCCTTCCGTGTTGCCGCACGTGCCGCACGACGAACATCCTGACTCGGCGACGCCGCGTGCGAACCGCTGGCGCTCGCCCGCGTTGTGGGCGCTCGGCACGGTCGCGCTCGTCGCGCTGATCGCCGAGGGCGCGATGTACGACTGGGCGACCGTCTATATGCGCGATGTCGTCCTCTCTTCGCCGGCGGCCGCGAGCGCCGCGTATGCCGCGTTTTCGGGCGGCATGGCAGCCGCGCGTTTTGCCGGGGACGCGGTGCGCGCGCGCTTCGGCGCTCCGCAACTGGTGATGGCCAGCGCGACGCTTGCGCTCGCCGGCATGATCGGCGCGCTGTTGGTGCCGACGCCAGTCGCGGCGCTGACCGGCTTCACGCTGATGGGCTTGGGCCTCGCCAATATGATGCCGGTGCTGTTCGCGGCCGCCGCGAGCGTGAAAGGCATCCACGCTGCCGAAGGGCTGGCGCACGTCGCCGGGCTGGCTTACTTTGGGATGCTGTTTGGGCCGGTCCTGATCGGCGCGGTGGCGCAGGTGACGAATCTGTCGATCGGACTGTCCGTGGTCGCGGTGTGCTGCGCGCTGATTGCGATTGCGGGACCGAAGGTGCTGCAGCGGCTGAAGATTTAGCGGCTGCGGCGCCCTCGCCTGTTTCGTGGACTGGCGCGGAGGCGTCGGGTCGCGTTGGTTGCGATAGCCGTTACTCCTGTTAGAACGCAAGCAACGCGGGCAACGCGCCCGACGCACGCAACGCGACCAACACGGCTGACGCAAACCACCAACCGCCAACCCCACACCAAAAACAAAAGGCACGCGACCGAAGGTACGCGTGCCTTTTCCAATCATGCGATCACGGACAGCGCAAGCTGCCCGCACCCATGCGGTATTACATCTTCACCACGTCGAGCAGCGTCTTCTTGCCCGACTTGTAGTTGTACAGCGAGATCACGCCGTGCTTCAGATCGCCCTTCGAGTCGAAGGTCGTCTGGCCGATCACACCCTTGTAGTCGGTGTTCGGCATTGCAGCGAGGATCTTCGACGGATCGGTCGAGCCAGCGCGCTTCATTGCGTCGACGATGATGTACACAGCGTCATACGTGAACGGAGCGTAGATCTGGATCGGCTGACCGAAACGCTTCAGGTACTTCGCCTGGAACGCGGAACCGCCTTCCATCTTCTCGAGCGCCATGCCGGCTTCCGAGCAGACGATGTTGTCGGTTGCGTCGCCAGCGAGGTCCGACAGCTTGTCGGTACACACGCCGTCGCCTGCCAGCACCTTCGCGCGCAGGCCGAGCTGCTTGGCTTGCTTCGCGAACGGGCCGCCGGTGGCGTCCATGCCGCCGTACATGATCGCGTCCGGGTTTTCGCCCTTGATCTTCGTCAGAATCGCGCGGAAGTCGACAGCCTTGTCGTTCGTCGCGTCATGCGACATCACGTTCAGGCCCAGCGACTTTGCGGTCTTTTCGAATTCGTTCGCGAGACCCTGGCCGTAAGCGGTCGAGTCGTCGACGATCGCGACGCTCTTCACTTTCAGACCCTTGGCTGCGTAGTTAGCCAGTGCCGGACCTTGTTGCGCATCGGTCGCAACGACGCGGTACGTCGTCTTGAAACCTTGTTGCGTATAGGCCGGGTTCGTTGCCGACGGCGAGATCTGCACGATGCCTGCATCGCTATAGATCTTCGAAGCCGGAATCGACGTGCCCGAGTTCAGGTGGCCGACCACTGCCACAACCTTGTCGTCGACCAGCTTCTGCGCGACTTGCGTAGCAGTACGCGGGTCGGCTGCGTCGTCTTGTGCGTCGAGTTGCAGCGTGACTTTCTGGCCGCCGATCGTCAGGCCCTTCGCGTTGATTTCTTCAACCGCGAGGCGTGCGCCGTTTTCGTTGTCTTTCCCCAGGTGAGCGATACCGCCAGTCAGCGGTGCAACGTGACCGATCTTGACGACCGTGTCGGCTGCAGCCGATGTTGCCAACGTCGCGAACAGCATCGCCGCAGCGCTGATCGGCAACAGCTTTTGAATCTTGATGTTCATGTAAGTCTCCAGTTTCGGTCCCAAAAACAACGTAATCGCCCTGTGCCCCCGCTTCCCCAACACGTGTCGCTCAGTCCCGTGGACGACCACGCCGGTTGCATCGTTCATGCACTTGGCCAGTACGTCTGCCGGACTGTTTGTGACAGGCGGCAACCCGTACTTGCGCGCAAGTGTAGGCTATCAAATTAATTTGTGGGACTTTTTTGAGGAAGTGGGATGAACACTAATAGCGTTTATCCAGTGGCGCCGGCTTCCGGCTTGCGTCGCGGGCTGGAAAGCACCGGCCCATGCGGGTTTCCGCTATATGAGCAACGCATCGGCGAGTAAGCGCTAAAGGTTTTAGCGAGTCAAACCGTTAATGGTTCGAATGAGGCGGAATACGTCGAAATGGATTCGAGCGGCCGGCACTTTTTTTGAAAACGACGCGCGCCGCAAGCGGGGGCGGCACGCGTCCTGACTCGTCGCGGTTCAGCGTTTAAATCCAGCGACGAACGCCGCGATGCCGGCGCTCGCCGCACGCCATTCGTCGTCGAGTTGCGCCATCAGTTCGGCTGCGCCGAAGTCCTCGCGCCGCGAGCGGCCGAGCGGCGCACCTTGCCCCGACCACAGCGACAGATAATCGCCGTTCTGCGCGCGGCCGGCCGTCTGACGCAACTCCTGCGTCAATGCGTTCTGCACGGGATACGGCGCGATCTTCTGCGGCGCTTCGCTCAGGCGCTGCATCAGCGGATTGCGGATGCCGCGCGCGTGGCGGCCAGTGATCGCGTAGGTCACCGAAGTCGACGTGTCGGAAATCGAGCGCAGCCGGTCTTTCCATGCCTGCGGTATCGCGCTTTCGCGGGAAGTCAGGAACGCGGTGCCCATGACCGCGGCTTGCGCGCCGAGCGCGAGCGCGGCGACGATTCCCCGTCCGTCCATGATGCCGCCGGCGGCGAGCACGGGCAGTCCGGTTGCGTCGACGAGTTGCGGCACGAGCGCCATCGTGCCGACCAGCGCTTCTTCAAATGAACCGATGAACGTGCCGCGATGCGCGCCCGCCTCCGAACCCTGCGCGGCGATCGCATCGGCGCCCGCGTCGCGCCACGCGACGCCTTCCGCAACATGCGTCGCGGTGCCGATTACATATTGACCGTTCGCCTGCAGCCGCGCGACGTCTTCGCGTGACAGCAGCCCGAACGTGAAGCTGACCACCGGCACACGCGATTCGATCAGCGCCTCCAACTGCGCGCGAAAATCCGGCGCGTAGCGTTCGAGCGGCCGGCCCGGCGGCAAACCTAGGTCCGCGCGCACCGGGTCGATGGCTTCGAGCGCGCGGCGCACGGTGGCGTCGTCGGGCGCGGCAGGCTGCAGCACGAACAGATTGACGCCGAACGGGCGATCCGTCAGCGCGCGAATCGCCGCGACGTCGCTCGCGATTTTCTCCGGCGACAGCGCCGCACCGGCCAGCGTGCCGAGGCCGCCGCTATTCGATACCGCCGCGACCAGCTCGGGCGTCGTGGCGCCCGCCATCGGCGCCTGCACGACCGGCACACGCAAGCCAAAACGCTCGGCAAACGGCGTCACAAAACTGCCTTCACTCATGATCGATTCTCCTTCGCGCAATCCGCTCGCCATACCCGCGAGACCTTACCGTGGACTCTACCGGCGCGACGCGCAACAGGAAAATGAATAATCGAGAACGTTCGGATCGTCCAATGAGATTGCCTTGACGATGCCCGTCGAACGGGCTTTCGAAGGCTGTTCGCAAGGCTTTGCCGGGGGTGCCTGCACCGGCTTTCTTTTGGTGGCACACTGACCGCCCGCTTCAGGCATTCGCGCCTCTTGCATTCGTTTTGTCTCAACTCGCCCACTCAATTCATTCGCGCGACCGCGCGCGATTACGGAGGACACCATGAGCATCACTTCGCGATGGATCGACATTCCCGCCGGCAACGACACGTTCGGCGGCTATCTCGCGCTGCCCAAAAGCGGCAAGGGACCGGCTGTCATCATCATTCAGGAAATCTTCGGCGTGAACAGCCATATCCGCTCGGTCGCGGATCAATATGCGCAAGACGGCTACGTCGCGCTCGCACCCGACGTGTTCTGGCGCGTGCAGCCGCGCGTCGAGTTGACGTATGAAGGCGCGGACCGCGCGAAGGGCGTCGAACTGATGCAGAAGCTCGACGCAAACCAGGCCGCCGACGACATCGGCGCAACGGCCGCGGCCTTGCGCGCGATGCCCGAAGTCACCGGCAAGATCGCCGCGATCGGCTTCTGCTTCGGCGGACTGCTTGCATATTTGACGGCCGCGCGCGGCAGCGTCGACGCCGCGGTCGCCTATTACGGCGGCGGCATTCAGAACAAGCTCGACGAAGCCGCGAAGGTCAAGGTGCCGATGCAGTTTCACTACGGCGAACTCGACCAGCATATTCCGCTGTCGGCCGTCGGTCAGATTCAGGAGCGCTTTGCCGGCCGCACCGATGCCGAGTTCCACATCTATCCGAACGCGGATCACGGCTTCAACTGTTCGGACCGTGCGTCGTACAACCAGCGCGCCGCCGCGCTCGCGCATGGCCGCACGCTGACGTTCCTCGGCGAGCGGCTGTAAGTCGGGCAAGTGACGCAAGTCACGCACTGACGCGATAGGCTCGCCGCGGCGGCGCGCGAGTCGGTTACGCTTGAAGGGCGGCGCGCCCGCTCTTTTCGCGTCGATGCACGCGGCGGCAAATCACGGCGTAGCTGTGCCGCCGCGTCGCCGCTTGCGTGCATCGACGATGGACATCCCACATCCGCCAGCGAGGTCCTTTCCGCCGTGCTATCAGACTATCTCGCCCATGACGCCCTCGGCCTGGCCGAACTCGTGCGGACTCGCGAAGCCAGCGCGCGCGAGTTGCTGGACACAGCGATCTCGCGCACGGAAGCGGTCAATCCCGCGATCAACGCGATCGTGCTGAAGGACTACGAAGCCGCCCGCGAACGCGCGTCGCGTTACGACGCGAGCATGGCGAACGGCGGGAACGGCATCAACGGTACAAACGGCGCAAATGGCGCAAATGGCGCGGACGCCGACAGCCCGCAAACCGCGCAGACCGCGCTCGCCGGCGTGCCGTATCTGATCAAGGATCTGGGCGCCGCCGTCGCGGGCCTGCGCATGACGATGGGCAGCCGTCACTATCGCCACTTCATTCCCACCGACGACGCGCCGGTCGTCGCGCTCGCCAAAGCGGCGGGCCTCAACATCTTCGGCAAGACGAGCACGTCCGAGCTCGGTCAAATGCCTTATACGGAGCCCGAACTATTCGGCGCGTGCCGTAATCCGTGGAATCTCGACCATACGCCCGGCGGCTCGAGCGGCGGTGCGGCGGCGGCAGTCGCGGCGGGCATCGTGCCGCTCGCGCATGCATCGGACGGCGGCGGCTCGATCCGCATCCCCGCGTCGTGCTGCGGACTGTTCGGGCTCAAGCCGTCGCGTGGACGCGTGCCGCGCATGCCCGCCGCGGTCGCGGCCGGCGAACTCGGCGTCGATCACGCCATCTCGCGCAGCGTGCGCGACAGCGCGGTGTTGCTCGACCTGCTCGCGGGCAACGCGGACCGTCCGCTCGGCGCGCCGGGTACGTTTCTCGGCGCGAGCCGCGAGCCGTGCAAACCGCTGAACATTGCGTACGTGACCGAGCCGATGCTCGCCCCGTCGCTTTCCGCCGATGCACGCGCCGCGCTCGAAGACGCCGCGCAACTTGCAAGCTCGCTGGGACACAACATCGAGCCTGTTTCGCTCGGGATCGATTTCGACGCGGTCAGGCACGCGTTCCTCACGCTGTGGTCCGTGACGGCGGAAGACCTCGTGCTGAACGCCGAGCGCATCACCGGACGCAAGCCGTCACGCGACGAGTTCGAAATCTCGACGTGGGCGATGGCGCACGTGGGCCGCAAGCTCGGTGAGCGCGGCCTGCCCGGGGCGCTCGAAGAACAGCGCCGCATCACCGAACGTCTGACCGATCTGCTGAGCCGCTACGACGTGATTCTGTGCGCAACGCTCGCCGCGGCGCCCATCAAGATCGGCGAGATGCATCCGACGCAGGCCGAGCGCATGCAGATGCGCGCAGTCAGCGCGATGCCGCTCGAGCCGCTGATGAAGAAGCTGCTCGCCGAGGCATCGAACAAGGCGTTTGCGTGGGCGGGCTGCACCGAGCTCTTCAATCTGAGCGGCCAGCCGGCCATGTCGATACCGCTTTACTGGAATGCGCGCGGACTTCCCGTTGGCGTGCAGTTCGCGGCCCGCGACGGCGGCGAAGCCACGCTGCTGCGCCTTGCCGCGCAACTCGAAGCGGCACGGCCGTGGTTCGACAAGCGTCCGCCGCTGATCAAGGCGCGCAGCTAGGCGGTGTGATGTGAGGTGAACGGTTTGCGCTGCGCGTGCGTCGGCATCGACGTGACGATGGCCCGGCATGCAAGCCACTGCGACGATCGACGCAACCAGTCCGCGCATCAAGTAATAAGTCGGTGCGAGCGGCGAGCCGCTCGCCTCGGTAAGCGACGTGACGACGAACGGTCCAAAGCCGCCGAACATCGTCACGGTATTACGGTAGACCAACGAGATACCCGTGCAGCGCAAATCCGCGGAGGAAGAGTTCGGCGCTCAGCGCGCCGCACGGCCGCTCATATTGCAGCGCACATCAGCCAACGCATGAAGGCAGCGTGAGAACCACGCGATCAGGCCTTCTTGTTATACGCACTGCACCAGCCTTTCGCCGCAACCTGCTTGCCGGCGAACATCGGACACGGCGCGTACGGATCGCTGGCTTTGCCCTGATAGAAGCTGCAGTTGCCGCAGTCCTGGCCCGGCGCGTACTTGGCGAACTTCGCCTTGTCGACCTTGCTGGCGTCTTCCTTGTAGCCGAGCGCCTGTGCGGTCGGGTCGCTTTCTGCGACCTTCGGTGCATCGGCGAATGCCTGGCGGGACAGTGCCAGCGACGAAGCCACGCCAATACTGGAAATCAAAAACGTGCGACGGGAAGCTTTCATGGGGACTCACTCCATTTATATTGAACTGATCGCCGTTCTGATGACAGCGGTCCCCAAGGATATCAATGAAGCCGTCTCAGGTGACGGGTCAAATGATAGAGATAAGCGAATCGCAACGACATCGGGCCGCGCCGCGTGAAGCGCAACCGCGTGCGCTCATGCGCGGCCGCTCAATTCGCACACTCGCTGCGCGATCGCCAGGCAAGCCGTGAGTCCCGGCGATTCGATGCCGAACAGATTGACGAGTCCGCGCACGCCATGCGCGGCCGGTCCCTGGATCACGAAATCGGCGGCGGGTTCGCCGGGGCCCGACAGCTTCGGACGGATTCCCGCGTAAGCCGGCTGCAGCGCGTTGTCCGGCAGCGCGGGCCAGTAAGCGCGAATCGCTGCGTAGAAAGATTCGGCGCGCTGGGGATCGACGTCGTAGTTGATGGCATCGACCCATTCGACGTCCGGACCGAAGCGCGCCTGGCCGCCAAGGTCGATCGTCAGATGCACGCCGAGTCCTGCTTCGTTCGGCATCGGATAAATCAGGCGGCTAAACGGCGCGCGTCCGGAGATGCTGAAGTAGTTGCCGCGCGCGAGGTAAAGCGGCGGAACGTGGCGCGCGTCGAGTCCGCGAATCTTGCGCGCCAGCGCGTTCGCGTGCAGCCCGGCGCTGTTGATCACGCAAGCGGCGCTGATCGTGGTTGGCGCATTACCGCCGACCTTGATGATGAAGCGGCCATTGCCCGCCTCGATTGCCTCGACCGGCGAATGGAACGCGAACATCACGCCGTCGCGCTCGGCGTCGCCTTGCAAGGCCAGCATCAACTGATGACTGTCGACAATGCCTGTCTGCGGCGAGAACACGGCCGCCACGCATTCGAGCGCCGGTTCGAGCGCCTGCGCCTCGCTGCCCGTGATGCGCATCAGGTCGAGCACGCCGTTGTCGCGGCCCTTGGCCATGATGCTGTCGAGCTGCGGAATCTGATTGTTCGACGTCGCGACGAGCAGCTTGCCGCAGCGCGAATGCGGCACGTTACGCTCGACACAATAGTCGTAAAGCATCTCGCGGCCGCGCACGCACAGCGTTGCCTTCAGCGAGCCGCGCGGATAGTAGATGCCCGCGTGAATCACTTCGCTGTTGCGCGAACTCGTGCCCACGCCGATTGCCTCGGCGGCTTCCAGCACGATCACTTCGCGCCCGCGCGCCGCGAGCGCACGCGCCACCGCGAGCCCGACCACGCCGGCGCCGATTACGACACATTCGATCTGGTCCATGTCCCTCGACGCAGCCGACTTCGCTACGCGCCGCCTCGTTCATCCATGTAGATGGCAACAGCATGCGGCCAACGAACGCCGTACACCGCTCGCTGCCGAACGCACTGCCGTTTTGCGACCGTTTTACAACGGTCATCCGACCGCTGCCTCAAATTGTACGACGCCGCGCGCACGGCGATGCGCTCCCGCTGTTTCCAGCGACAGCGCATCGTGCGGACATTCGCAGTTTTTGGCGGGAATGGACAGTGGCTGCCTAGAAGCCGATCGGCCTGCGACGGTTGCCGAAGTCGAGCCGGATGTCGCCGCCGCCGATCTCGTCGCGTCCGTCGATGCGCGCCGCGCCGAAGCCGTTCAGAATCGCCCGGCGCATTTCGCGAGGCGACGCGTTTTTCAGCGCGTCGAGCGCGTCGTCGCCGAGCTGCTCCGGAAAGCGCAGACCCCAGTTGTGGGCGCCGCGAATCTCGGCGTAGATGGACTGCGCGATGCGGCGCGCGCCGTCGCGATCCGGCGGCGGAATCTCATACACGTTCATCCGGTTCATGATCGGCTCGGGAATCGAGCGCGCGTCGTTCGCCGTGGCAATCCAGATTACGTGGCCGGCATTGATCGGAATTTCCGCGAATTCGTCGATGAAACTCTGCGCCGTGTCGTGCTCCAGCAGCGCGTACAGCGCACCGAGCGGATCGTATTGCGAGTCGCCGGTAGCCTTGTCTATTTCGTCGACGGTAATCACCGGGTTCGCATAGCTGCCGTTCACGAGCGCGTCGAACACCTTGCCCGGCTTGGCGTTTTTCCATTGCGACGACGCGCCCGAAAGAATCCACCCGGCCGTCAGCGAGCTCATCGCGACATACTGATAAGCCGTGCCGAGCAGGCGCGCTAACTGCTTCGCGAAATGCGTCTTGCCGATGCCGGGATCGCCGAGCAGCAGAATTGGCATCAGTTCGAGACGGTCCTCCGTTTCCAGGCAAAGCGCCACCTGCTTGCGGATGTCGTCGAGCGGATCGGCGAAGTTCGGCAATGCGTCGATCAGATCGTCGATCGACGGCATGCGGTTCGGCTTCACGCAGAACCGCAGATTGCCGGTTTTCAGCATCTTTTCGTAGGTTGTGCGCAGCGCGTCGTTGGCGCCTTCGCTCAGATCGTTCAGCGCCGTCTCGACCTGATCGAGGTCGTACACCTGACTGAAAGACGCTACGGCGATTTCCTGTCTGACCATTGCTGTTGTCATTGCTCACCCCGTCTGACTGGCCTTGCTAGGCGGCATCCGATGGACGCCGTTTCAGGTCCAGTTTAACGAGGACAGATCGGCACGCAAGCCAGCAGTCGTGCGGCTCTGCTGCTAACAGCCGGTTATGCTGCAAAGCCGCGCCAGGCGCGCAGCGAGCACGACCGGCGCGCTTCGAAACAGATTGTTGCTGAACCCGGCCCCGTTTAACGTGTCAGAAAAGCGTTGCGCTCATCAGGCGTAAGATGGCCCTCTGACCAGGCTGCCGGACGCAGTCACCGGAGATTCGTTCTATGTGGAAAACGTCTATCGCGGCCGTGCTGATCGGCACTTCGATGCTGGCACACGCGCAGCAGCGGCCGCCGCAGCAGGTCGTGCAATGGCAACTGCAAGTGCTGCTCAATGGGCAGCAGATCGACACCTTCGACGGCACGACCACGGTCGGCCAGGCGCGCACGGACACGCATCACAAGGTGGTGCAGCACAACGTCGGCTGCAAGGATCAGCCGGCGGGCAGCATCGACCTGGCGCGCACGCTGACGGTGTCGCCGCTGCAGGCGGACAGCAACGAGGTGACGCTCTCCATCGAGGCGCAGGAAACGTTCGAGGACAGCGCCGCGCGCCAGACCGACACCGGCTGCAAACTGCCGCCGCAGCCGCGCCAGGTGAGCGCGAGCCATCCTGGTCTGAAGGTGGCGGCAGGTCAATGGGCGAGCTGGACAATCGTCGACAAAGACCCGGCGCTCGTCTACCGCGTCCGCGCAAATCTGACGAATGGCGCCAATGCGGCAAGCGAGACAAATGCGGCAAGCGCGGCGAGCGCGGTCAATACGGTCAACTGACTGCGCTGCGAGCCAGCGACAAACCCGCGGCAACTCAGGCGCAAGCGCGTTCCGTCGACGGGGTTGAAAAGCGAAGCTGAAGAGCCAACCTGAGAGACCCGCGAACAACGCATGAACAATCGAAGCTCCGAAAACAGAACACGTGGATAACGCGGCATGCGAAACCCCGAAGAATTGATCCGCGAAAGCACAGCACCCAAGGATTTCGTGGCGGTGAGCTGGAACCTTCACAAGGGCCGCACGCCGCTCGGCTTTCAAGCCTGGCAAGCCATGCAGCGCTGGGTTCAGTCGACCCACGCGGACGCCTATTTTCTGCAGGAAGCGATGGCGCGCCGCATGCCGTCGCCGGTATTGGCGAGCAGCTTCGGCGCGCCCGTCGCCGATCCCTTGAACGATGTCTGGCATTGTCAGGCAACCGAAATCGCGCAGGCGCTGCAACTGGAAATCGCGCTCGGGCCGAACGTGTTCAAGCCGTCGTGGCGGCACGGCAATGCGATTCTGTCGCCGCATCCGCTGGATCTCGGCGGACGCTGGGATATTTCCGCGCATCGCTTCGAGAAACGCGGGCTGCTGGTCGCACGCGCGACCTTCGGCGGACACTCGGTCACCTTACTGTGCGCGCACCTCGCGCTGACGCGCTCGGCGCGCTTGCGTCAGATGAACTGGATCGCTCACTGGATCGCGAAGGAAGCGCCGGACGGTCCGCTCGTGCTGGCCGGCGACTTCAACGACTGGCGCAACGATTCGGTGCCGCTGTTCGGCGAGCACGGCCTGCATGAAGTGGCCACGCTGCTCGGCGAGGCGGGCCGCACGTTCCCCGCTTTTTCGCCCGCCCTCGCGCTCGACAAAATGTTCGTGCGCGGCATGAAGCCGATCGAATGGATTCCGCCGACGCAGGAAACCGCGTGGCTGTCGGATCATTTGCCGTATATGGCGCGCTTGCGGGTGGAGTGACGGCGCGGAGCGTGCTGTGGCATGCGGGCCGAAAAGCGCGCTCCCGGTCGACACGATTGCACTTGCGCTTGCGAACGCGCGGTCACGTAGACACAAATGCAGACGCCGGCCGGGCCTATGCGCTTTCTGCCGAACGCGAGCCTCGGCGCGACGTCACTCATTGCGCGGTTGCAGCGGGCAAACGCTGACATTCCCGAGCCTGGTTTTCCGCCCGTTTGCCTGCTTTATTGGCAGGGTCTATGCTGCGCCGCACGGCAGCTTTCTGTATCATCCTGAAAATGTTGCCCGCGCGGCGCGCCTACCCGGCGCGAGCCGGACAGCCGGTGGCAGCCGCCCCGCGCGGCCCTCGTCCATCGCCGTACCTTGGTGACGCGCGGCGGCAAGCACGCCTGGCACTGCCCGTCGCCGGTCGTAATCGGACCCGGCGGACCCGGCGGACCCAGCGAAAACCGGCGCCCGCGCTCTTCGGCCGGAAATCCGCATGATGAGTTCGACGAACGCCGGTTGATCACCGCCGCTCGACCGCTTGATTCGCTGTTTGATTCGCTTTTCGCGCCCCATCGCCGCGTCTCGGCCCGCTGGCGGCGGGCGCGGTAAAATAACGGATTGCGCGCCATTCCGCCCGCGGGTGAGCGCAGCATCGCCCTTGCCGTGCCGGCCGGCTCCAACGACTGGCCGCCTTTGTTTTCGCACTATCCAAGAAGCCATGAGCAACCTCAATTCACAAACCGTCCTGAGCGTCCATCACTGGACCGATACGCTTTTCAGCTTCACCTGCACGCGCGATCCGTCGTTCCGTTTCGAAAACGGCCAGTTCACGATGGTGGGCCTCGAAGTCGACGGCAAGCCGCTCTTGCGCGCGTACAGCCTCGCGAGTGCGAACTACGAAGAACATCTCGAATTCCTGAGCATCAAGGTGCAGGACGGCCCGCTCACGTCGCGTTTGCAGCATCTGAAGGTGGGCGACCAGGTGCTGATCGGCAAGAAGCCGGTCGGCACGCTGATGGCGGACAACCTGCTGCCCGGCAAGACGCTGTGGCTGCTGTCCACCGGCACGGGCCTCGCGCCGTTCATGTCGATCATCAAAGATCCGGACATTTACGACCGCTACGAGCGCGTGGTCCTCACGCACACCTGCCGTTTCGTCGACGAACTGGCGTACAAGGAATACATCACCGACCACCTGCCGGCGCACGAGCACCTCGGCGAACTGGTGCAGGAAAAGCTGCTGTATTACCCGACGGTCACGCGTGAAGCGTTCGAGAACCGCGGCCGCATCACCGAACTCATCGAAACGGAAAAGCTGTTCGCCGACTTGGGCGTGCCGGGCTTCTCGCTCGAAAACGACCGCGTGATGCTCTGCGGCAGCCCGCACATGCTGCGCGACACGCGCAAGCTGCTCGACGACCTGGGCTTCCAGGAAGGCAGCAACAACGAGCCGGGCCACTATGTGGTCGAAAAGGCGTTCGTCGGTTAAGCGATTTTTCGCGGTTCGTGCCGCGAAACCAGGGAAAAGGAGCCTTCTGGCTCCTTTTTTTTCGCCGTTACAATTGAGCGTCGGACATTTGACATTTTCTGTCGGCAATCTTCCTACAGAACGGCATGAGCGGCATGTCAGGCGTTACGTGAACTAATGCCGCTAAGCCTTGGTGGGCCTGCATTTTTTTCTTTTTTGGGATATGATCGCGGCGCGCCGCCGGGCGATTTCACTGCCGCTCATGGTACGACCCGCTTGTTACTGAATGTAAATTTCGTTACGTTGCTGCGTAGTGATCTGCCCGTCGTAGTCATCTGATGCGGCCATATTGGAGGCCCGAGACCTGATGCGTTCTTTCGTCTTCGCGGCGCCGATGCGCCACCGCTTCGCCGTCCGCGCCGCTTTCTGAGAGAAAGTCATGGATACGTCGACTGTCGTCCGTTTCACCAGCCATTCGTCGGCCTTGTTGCCGCGCTCCGCCGAAGACGCGGGCCGCGCGGCGGCGTCATCGTCGGCGTCGGCGGAACGCGAATTGGCTCGCCTGCGCTCGCGCGTGCGGGAGCTTTCCGCCGAACTGGTCCGGGCGCAGGAAGCGGCCTGCCGTCACGTCGCGCGCGAACTGCATGACGGCGTGGGCGCCGAATTGACCGCGACGCGCTTCGCGCTCGCCGGCGTGGAAACCTGGCTGCCCGCCGACGCTCCGGCGCAATGCTCGGCCGCGCTCGCCGTCGCCAACCGCTCGCTCGACGCCGTTTGCGCCGCGACCCGGCAGGCGGTGGCCGAACTGCATGCGCCGGCGCTCGAAGCCGGCATCGTCGGCGCGCTCGCCCAGTGGACCGGCGACTTCGCCGCCCGCACGCAGTTGCGCACGAGCTTCGTCTGCGCGGCCGACGTGCGTCTCACGCGCCTCTCCGCCGACGCCGTGCTCGCCGTGTTCCGCGTCGCCCAGGAAGCGCTGAACAACATCGCCAAGCACGCGCGCGCCGAATCCGCCGACGTGCGGATCGAAACCAGCCGTCGTCATCTGACGCTGATCGTGAGCGACGACGGCGTCGGCGTTTCGCGCCACGCACATCGCAGACACGGGCATTTCGGGCTGAGCGGGATGAAAGCGCGCTGTGCGGCCTTCGACGGCACGCTGAGCGTGACCGCCCGGCGCGGCGGCCAGCCGCTGGTGCAAAACCCGACGCAAAACCCGGCGCAACGCGGCGATAGCGAAGGCCCGCGCGGCACGCTCGTGCGCGCGCGCTTCGCGTGGGACGCGATGCTCGCCGACGCGCAGCCAGGCGGCGGCCTGCGCGCGCTGCAATCGTGAGCGAGCCGTCATGAGCCTGCGCATCCTGCTCGCCGACGATCACGCCGTGGTTCGCCAGGGCGTGCGCCAGTTGCTGCTGGATCGCGGCGTCGCGCGCGAGGTCACCGAGGCGCAGACCGGCGCCGAAGCGCTCGACGCCGTCGCGGCCCACAGTTTCGACGTCGTGCTGCTCGACATTTCGCTGCCGGACATGAACGGCGTCGAAGTGCTCAAGCGCCTGAAGCGCAAGGCGCCGCGCGTGGCGGTGCTGATGTTCTCGATGTATCGCGAGGACCAGTACGCGGTGCGCGCGCTGAAGGCCGGCGCTGCGGGCTACCTGTCGAAAACCGTCGACGCCGCCCAGATGATCGGCGCGATCCAGCAGGTCGCGGCCGGCCGCAAATACGTGAGCCCGGCGATGGCCGAGGCGCTCGCCGATTACGTCTCCTTCGACGGCGAGCAGTTGCCGCACGAAAAGCTCTCCGACCGCGAATACCAGACCCTGTGCATGCTCGCGTCAGGCAAACGGCTGACCGACATTGCCGAGGCGCTGTCGCTGTCGGTGAAAACGGTGAGCGTGTACCGCACGCGCCTGCTCGAGAAGATGAAGCTGCGCAACAACGCCGAACTCACTTTCTATGTGATGAGCAACCGGCTCGTCGACCTCAATCCGGCGATGGCGGGGTAAGCTGGCGGCTGCGGCAGGTCGGATGCCGCCGGGTTGCCGCCGGGTTGCCGCCGGGTTGCCGCTGGATTGCCGCTGGATTGCCGCTGCGATGCCGCTCGGTCACGCCAGCGCCACGTATCCAGAGTCCCGTCTTTTTAGTGCGTCCCAAAAAGGTGCATGCGCGCGCATCCGCTAAAATCGCGGGTTTCCCGACATTCGGCGCGCGACACGCGTGCACTACTGGAGACCCCCGCCAATGTCCCTGTTCCGCAAGAAGAGCGTCGAGCACATGCTCGCGACGAGCGCCCAGAACGCCGGCCTGAAGAAAGCGCTCGGTGCGCTAGACCTGACGTTTCTCGGCGTCGGCGCCATTATCGGCACCGGCATTTTCGTGCTGACCGGCACGGGCGCCGTGCAAGCCGGCCCGGCGCTGATGATCTCGTTCCTGATTGCGGCCGTCGCGTGCGGTTTCGCGGCGCTCGCCTACGCCGAATTTGCATCGACGATTCCGGTCGCGGGCTCCATCTACACGTATTCGTACGCGACGCTCGGCGAACTGGCCGCGTGGATCATCGGCTGGGATCTGATGCTCGAATATGGGCTCGCGACGTCCGCGGTTTCGGTGGGCTGGTCCGGTTATCTGCAATCGCTGCTGTCCGGTTTCGGCGTGTCGTTGCCGGTCGCGCTGACGGCGGCGCCGGGCGCGTTGCCCGGCCATGAAACGCTTTTCAATCTGCCCGCGTTCCTCGTGATGATGGCGATCACCGCGCTGCTGTCGGTCGGCGTGCGCGAGTCGGCGCGGATCAACAACGTGATGGTCGCGATCAAGGTGACCGTGGTGCTGCTCGTGATCGCGGTGGGCGTGTTTCATGTGACGCCGGCGAACTGGCACCCGTTCATGCCGAACGGCTGGAACGGCGTGTTCGGCGCGGCCGCGGTGATGTTCTTCGCGTTCATCGGCTTCGACTCGGTGTCGTCCGCCGCCGAAGAGGTGAAAAACCCGAAGCGCGACTTGCCGATCGGCATCATCGCGTCGCTTGGCGTGTGCGCGGTGTTGTATGTCGCGGTGGCCGCTGTGGTGACCGGCATCGTGCCGTCGGCGCAGTTCGCGAACGTGTCGCATCCGGTGTCGTATGCGTTGCAGGTTGCGGGTCAGCCGTGGGTGGCGGGCTTCATCGATCTGGGCGCGGTGCTCGGCATGCTGACCGTGATCCTCGTGATGGCATACGGACAGACGCGCGTGATTTTCGCGATGTCACGCGATGGTTTGTTGCCTGCACGGCTTTCGCGTGTGCATCCGCGGTTTGCGACGCCGTTCTTCACGACGTGGCTCGTCGGCATTTTCTTCGGGCTCATCGGGGCGCTCGTGCCGTTGAATGTGCTGGCGGAGCTGATCAACATCGGCACGTTGGCGGCGTTTTCGATGGTGTCGATCGCGGTGCTGGTTTTGCGTAGGACGCATCCGGAGTTGCCGCGCGCGTTCCGGTGTCCTGGTGTGCCGGTGGTGCCGGTGCTGGCTGTCGCTTCGTGTCTGTTTTTGATGGTGAATTTGCAGGCTATTACCTGGGTGGCTTTTTTGGTTTGGTTGGTGGTGGGGATGGGGATTTATTTTGGGTATTCGAGGAGGCGGTCGCATTTGGCCCGATGAGGGCAGGGGTTTTTGTTGTTGTTGTTGTTAGTAACCCCCTTGGCCTTTCCTTGATTTCGCGGTGGTCTATTGGTGTTGCCCCTGTGCGGGGCGGCACTCACTTTCTTTGCCGCCGCAAAGAAAGTAAGCAAAGAAAGCGGGCTCACACCGGTGGCTTTTAGATGGCTCCCCCAGTTCGGAGTGGGCAGTGGTGCGCCTTACATCCGTGTCCTCGCGCATTCGGCGCTCGTGACAAGGCAGTCATTCTTCCGGCGACGCTTCGCGCGCCGCAGCGGTCGTTCCCAAAACCATCGCGCATTCGACCGTGTCGCGGGCCGCGAGTCGTCGCGGGGATTCTGCGGTTCCCCGCGCCGCGAACCGTCGCTGCGCTTCGCGCTCTTCTGGCTCCGCCGCCGCGTTCGTCAAAAGCGCGATTGCAACGCAGGCATTTAGATTCCCGCCAGGCAAAACTATTGCCTTCGAGTGCGCCTCGCCGAGGCGAAGCCGATGGCCCCCACCGCGAAAAAGCGCAAGCGGACGGTGTAAGCGAACCCTTCCGGCGAGCACGCAGTGCGAGGCGGGAAGCATGACTGCCTTGTCACGAGCGCCGAATGCGCGAGGACACGGATGTAAGACGCGCCACTGCCGTCTCCGAACCGGTGGACCCATCTAAAAGCTGGCGGTGTAAGCCCGCTTTCTTTGCTTACTTTCTTTGCGGCGGCAAAGAAAGTGAGTGCCGCCCCGCACAGGGGCAACGCGAATAGACCACAGCGAAATCAAGGAAAGGCCAAGGGTGTTAAAAAAAGCGCCGAAAGGCAAAACAACCCCCATAGCGCCCCCGCCCAATTTGTGCTTTACTTTTCGGCAGACTCATAAAAAACCGCAGCACCTTAATCGGACCTCGCGAACGAGCAGCAGGCTGAAGGCAGAACAAAAGCGGTCCGGTTTCCCCCCATCAGGAGACGACTTCATGGCGATCAGCATTAGTCTGACGGTGAACGGTGCGCCCATCAGCGCTTCAGTCGAGCCCGGCACCCTGCTTGTTCAGTTCCTTCGCGATCAACTCCGGCTCACCGGCACGCACGTCGGCTGCGATACGGCCCAGTGCGGCGCGTGCACCGTCCACCTCGACGGCCGCGCGATCAAATCGTGCAACATCCTCGCCGCACAGGCCGACGGCGCGCGCATCACCACCATCGAAGGCCTCGCCAAAGACGGCGCGCTGCATCCGATGCAGGCAGCCTTCAAACACTGCCACGGCCTGCAATGCGGCTTCTGCACGCCCGGCATGGTGATGAGCGCAATCTCGCTCGTCGAACGTCAGCCCAATCTCACCGGCGACGATGTCCGCGCGCAACTCGACGGCAATCTGTGCCGCTGCACCGGCTATCACAACATCGTGAAAGCCGTGCTCGAAGGCGCCGCAGGCATGAAGTCCCCGGGCGCGGCTAACGCCGACGCAAACGCGACTGCCAACGCCAATGCAAACGCGAACGCAAGCGCCACCGCGCAAGCCACCGCCTGAGGAGCCGACGATGAACGCACCCGACACTCACAACCTGATCGGCGCTTCCGTCGAACGTAAGGAAGACTATCGATTCCTGACGGGCAACGGCCAGTACACCGACGACATCCTGCTGCCGCAGCAAACCTACGCGGTATTTCTGCGCTCGCCGTATGCGCACGCGCGGATCAACAGCATCGACACGACCGCGGCCAGGCAGTCGCCGGGCGTCGTCGCGATCTTCACCGGCAAGGACATGGCCGCGGAAAACGTCGGCGGCCTGCCGTGCGGCTGGCTGATCCACAGCACCGACGGCAAGCCGATGAACGAGCCGCCGCATCCGGTCATCGCGCATACGAAAGTGCGCCACGTCGGCGATCAGGTCGCGCTCGTCATCGCGGATTCGATCAAGGCCGCGAAAGACGCCGCCGAACTGATCGAAGTCGATTACGACGTACTGCCCGCCGTAGTCGACACCGCGCACGCAGCCGACCCCGGTCAGCCGGCCGTTCACGATGAAGTGCCGGACAACGTCTGCTACAACTGGGGCCACGGCGACAAAGCCGCGACCGACGCCGCGTTCGCCAAAGCCGCGCACGTGACCACGCTCGACATCGTCAATAACCGCCTCGTGCCGAACGCGATCGAACCGCGCGCGGTCAACGCGAACTACTCGCCGCAGGACGACAGCTACACGCTCTACGTCGCGAATCAGAATCCGCACGTCGAGCGCCTGCTAATGGCCGCTTTCGTGCTGTCGCTGCCGGAGTCGAAGTTGCGCGTGATTGCGCCGGACGTCGGCGGCGGCTTTGGTTCGAAAATTTTTCTCTACGCCGAAGACGTCGCGCTAACGTGGGCGTCGAAGAAAATTCGCCGTCCGGTGAAGTGGACCGCCGAGCGCTCGGAGGCTTTTCTCTCGGACGCACATGGCCGCGATCACGTAACGAAAGCCGAACTCGCGCTCGACGCCAACGGCAAGTTCCTCGCGATGCGCATTCACACCATCGCGAACATGGGCGCGTATCTGTCGACGTTCGCCTCGAGCGTGCCGACCATCTTGTACGCGACGCTGCTCGCCGGCCAGTACGCGACGCCCGCCATTTACGCCGAGGTCAAAGCGGTCTTCACCAACACCGTTCCCGTCGATGCTTATCGCGGCGCGGGTCGTCCCGAAGCAACCTACGTGGTCGAGCGTCTCGTCGAAACAGCCGCGCGCGAGATGAAGATCGACCCGGCCGAGATTCGCCGCCTCAACTTCATCCGCGAATTTCCGTACGCGACGCCGGTCGGCCTCACGTACGACACGGGCGACTATGAAACGATTCTCGCGCGCTCGCTCGAACTCGCCGATGTCAAAGGCTTCGAAGCGCGCCGCCAGCAATCGGAGAAGAACGGCAAGCGGCGCGGTCTCGGTTACTCCTGCTATATCGAGGCGTGCGGTCTCGCGCCGTCGAACATTGCAGGCGCGTTAGGCGCACGCGCGGGCCTCTTCGAAGTCGGACAGATTCGCGTGCATCCAACCGGATCGGTCACCGTGTTCACCGGCTCGCACAGTCACGGCCAGGGGCACGAAACGACCTTCGCGCAAGTCGTCGCGGACCGGCTCGGCATTCCGCTCGATAGCGTCGAGATCGTGCACGGCGACACCGGACGCATTCCGTTCGGCATGGGTACGTACGGCTCGCGCTCGATCGCAGTCGGCGGCTCGGCGATCATGAAAGCGCTCGACAAAATCGAAGCGAAGGCGAAGAAAATCGCCGCGCATCTGCTCGAAGCCGCGGCGGAAGACATCGAGTTCAAGAACGGCGTGTTCCGCGTTGCGGGCACCGATCGCACCAAGGCATTCGCCGAGATTTCACTCGCTGCGTATGTGCCGCACAACTATCCGCTCGAAGTGCTGGAACCGGGCCTCGAGGAAAGCGCGTTCTACGATCCGAGCAACTTCACGTATCCGTCGGGCGCGTATATCTGCGAGATCGAAGTCGATCCTGATACCGGCGTGTGCGAGATCCAGCAGTTCACGGCCGTCGACGACTTCGGCAATGTGATCAATCCGATGATCGTCGAAGGCCAGGTGCATGGCGGCCTCGCGCAAGGCATCGGACAGGCGATGCTGGAGCGCTGCGTGTACGACAACGAAAGCGGTCAGTTGCTATCCGGCTCATACATGGACTACGCGATGCCGCACGCGTCGGACTTGCCCGACTTCACCGTCGAAACCGCGAAGGGCACGCCGTGTACGCACAATCCGCTCGGCGTCAAAGGTTGCGGCGAAGCGGGCGCGATCGGCTCGCCGCCGGCGGTGATCAACGCGATCATCGACGCGCTCGCGCCACTCGGCGTGACCGATCTGCAAATGCCGGCCACGCCGCATCGCGTGTGGTCGGCGATTCACGCGGCAAACGTGGCAGCCCATTGAGATCCTGAGCGGAGCATTCGACATGTATTCATTCGAGTATCAACGCGCGACGGACCCGCAAGCGGCCGCCGCGGCCATCGCCGCCGACAGCGACGCGAAATTTCTCGCCGGCGGACAGAGCCTGTTGCCGACCATGCGGCTGCGTCTCGCGCAGCCGTCGCAACTGATCGACGTGACGCGCATTCCCGCGCTGAAGTCGATCGCCGTCGACGCCAACACGGCGAAGATCGGCGCAGCCGTCTGTCACGCCGATGTCGCGGAGCACGCGGAACTGCGGCGCGTTTTGCCGGCGCTCGCGGAACTGGCCGCGCATATCGGCGACCGGCAGGTGCGCGCGCTCGGCACGCTCGGCGGGTCGCTCGCTAACAACGATCCGGCCGCCTGTTATCCGGCGGCGGCAATGGGTCTGGACGCGACCATCGTCACGCAACGGCGGCGCATTGCATCGAGCGAATTTTTCGTGGGCATGTATGAGACCGCGCTGGAACCGGACGAGCTAATCGTCGGCGTCGAATTTCCGGTGCCCGAGCGCGCGGCTTATGAAAAGTTTCGCAACCCCGCGTCGCATTTCGCGCTCGTCGGCGTGTTCGTCGCGAAGTTCGCAAGCGGCGTGCGCGTCTCGGTGACGGGCGCGGCGGCTTCGGTGTTTCGCGTGCCCGAACTGGAAAGCGCGTTGTCGGCAAATTTCACGCCCGAGGCCGCGCGTGCCGTCAGCCTGTCCGCCGCGAATCTGAACGACGACATGCACGCGAGCGCCGAGTATCGCGCGCATTTGATTCCGGTGCTCGCCGCGCGAGCGGTGGCGAAGGCGAATAGTTAGCGATCCTTTGCATGTCCGGCCGGCCTTGAGATGTTCAACGGCACGCTCAGGTCGGCCGCATTCGCTCACCCGCGTCGCTGATCGCGCAGATTCAGGAACGCCATGCACCCCGCTTCAATCGACGACACCCTCGCGCAACTCGCCGCGCAAAACTATTTCGCGAGCCGCGAACTGGCGACGGCGTTGTACCTTGCGTTGCGCATGGAGCGTCCGTTGTTCGTCGAAGGCGAGCCGGGCGTCGGCAAAACCGAACTCGCCAAAGCAGCGGCGGGCATGCTCGGCACGTCGATGCTGCGGCTTCAATGCTACGAAGGACTCGATACCGCGAGCGCGCTGTATGAGTGGGACTATCCGCGGCAGATCATGGCGCTGCGTCTCGCCGAAGCCGCCGGCGAGCGTCCCGATAACGACACGCTGTATCGCGGCGAATTTCTGCTGAAGCGCCCGCTGTTGCAAGCGCTGATGCCCGACGAAAACCATCCGGGCGCGCGGCGCGTGCTGCTGATCGACGAGATCGATCGCGCCGACGAACCGTTCGAAGCGTTCCTGCTCGAACTGCTGTCCGATTTCCAGGTGTCGATTCCCGAGTACGGCACCGTGCGCGCGGCCGTGCCGCCGCTCGTCGTGATGACGTCGAACCGCACGCGCGAAGTGCACGACGCGCTGAAGCGCCGCTGTCTCTATCAGTGGATCGGTTATCCCGAGCGTGATCGCGAGCTTGAGATCGTGGCGGCGCGCGCGAGCGCGACGTCGGCGGAACTGCAGCGGCGTGCGGTCGATTTCGTGCACCGGCTGCGCGGCATGGATCTGTTCAAGGCGCCGGGCATCGCCGAAACGATCGACTGGTGCCGCGCGCTCGAAGCGCTTTCGGTGACGGAACTCGATCCGCAATCGGTGCAGAACACCCTTGGCGTGCTGCTGAAGTATCAAGACGACCTCGCGCGCGTCGACGCCGAGCAGATCGCGCAGTGTCTCGCCGCGCCGGGATAGCGGCATGACGACGCCAACTCGCGTTGACAGCATGGGCGACGGCGATACCGCGCGCGTTCAACGCATGACGGACGCCATGAACTCAGCCCCCACCGCATCGCTAACCAACGACACGCCCACGCTTGCCCGCAACGTCGTGCATTTCGTGCGCGTGTTGCGCGGCGCCGGTTTGCCGATGTCGCCCGCGCATGCCGTCGACGCGCTCGCCGCTCTGCATTGGATCGACCTCGGCCGCCGCGACGACGTACGCGCCGCACTCGCCGCAACGCTCGTCTCCGCGCCCGACGAACGCGATCTCTTCAACGCCGCGTTCGAACTCTTCTGGCGCGATCCCGATTGGGAAGGCAAGTTGCGCGCGCTGCTGTTGCCGAAAGTCCGCGACGGCCTGCCGCCGCCCAAACGCAACAACCGTCTCGCCGACGCGCTCGCGGTCCGCGCGCCGCCGTCGCCGAACCCACACAAGCCGCAGGAAACCGAGCAGCACGAACTGCGCGCGCACGCGACGTTCAGCGCGGAAGAGCGGCTGCGTCATCGCGACTTCGACACCCTTTCCGCCGATGAATGGCGCACGCTGCGTCACCTGATTCGCGCTCAGCGCCTGCCGCTCGCGAAAGAACCGACGCGGCGCCTGAAGGCCGCCTCGCACGGCACGCACGCGGACTTGCGCGCGAGCGCGCGCCAGGCCGTGCGCGCGGGCGGCGACTGGACCGTGTGGAAGTATCGCGCGGTGGTCGAACGCAAGCCGCCGCTCGTGCTGTTGCTCGACATCTCCGGCTCGATGAGCAGTTATTCGCGCGCGGTGCTGTATTTCTGCCATGCGCTCGTGCAATCGCGTGAACGCTTGCAGGTGTTTCTGTTCGGCACGCGGCTCACCAACGCGACGCGCGCGCTGCGCGAGCGCGATCCCGACGTGGCCATTGCGGCGCTGACCGAGCAGGTTGTCGACTGGTCGGGCGGCACGCGCATCGGCGCGGCGCTCGCCGAATTCAATCGACGCTGGGCGCGGCGCGTGCTCGCCGGGCGCGCGAGCGTGCTGCTCGTGACCGATGGACTCGATCACGAAGCCATCGACGTGCTCGACACCGAAATGGCGCGCTTGCGCCGCTTCGCGCATCGCATCGTATGGCTCAATCCGCTGCTGCGTTACAGCGGCTTTTCTCCGAAGGCGCGCGGCGTGCTGGCGATCCTGCCGTATGTCGACGCCCATCGCCCCGTTCATAATCTCGAGAGCCTGGCCGCGTTCGGCCACGACTTCGCGCAACTCGCGCGCGCGCCGCGTCCGCGCGTTCTTGCCACGCCAACCGCAGGAGCAAGTTCATGGAACTGACCGAAACTCATACGCTGCCGGTTTCGCAGCAGCGCACGTGGGACGCGCTCAACGACACCGAGGTTTTGCGTGCGTGCATTCCCGGCTGCGAAAGCATCGACCCGGACGGCGAAAATGCGTATCTCGTCGCGCTGAGCGCGGCGGTCGGGCCGGTTAAAGCGCGCTTCAAAGGACGCATGCAGCTCACCGACATCGACGCGCCAACGTCATACAACATCGTGTTCGAAGGCCAGGGCGGCGCGGCCGGCTTCGCGAAGGGCAACGCGCGCGTCGTGCTCGAAGCCGACGGCGACGCCGCGACCAAGCTCAGCTATACGGCAAGCGCGCAGGTCGGCGGCAAGCTCGCGCAGATCGGCTCGCGGCTCGTCGACGGCGCTGCGCGCAAGATCGCCGGCGAATTCTTCAAGCGCTTCAGCGCGCAGGTCGGCGGAGGCAATGCAAGTGCCGCCGGAGCAGACGACGCCGGCAATGTGCCCGACGCTGCAGCCGCCGACGCGGCGGGGCACAATACTGCATCGACCGACGCCGAGGAAGGCGAGTCCGGTGGCGATGCAACGAAGAGGAAGAAATCATGGACAGCGTGGATCTCGAAGTCCTGAAGTCCAGCGCACGTTGGCTGGAGGAAGGACATCGCGCGCTACTGGTGACAGTGGTCAAGACGTGGGGCTCGTCGCCGCGGCCCGAGGGCGCGATGCTCGTGGTGCGCGACGACGGACTCGTGGTGGGCTCGGTATCGGGCGGCTGTATCGAAGACGATCTGATCGATCGCGTGCGGCAAAGGGGCATCGAACAGACGCATCCCGAGGCGGTGAAGTACGGCATCACGGCCGAGGAAGCGCATCGCTTCGGCTTGCCGTGCGGCGGCACGATTCAACTGGTGCTCGAACCGTTGACGCCGCAAAGCGGCATCGCCGAACTCTGTCATGCGGTGGAAGAAGGACGGCTCGTCGCGCGCGAGCTCGACATGGCGAGCGGCAAGGCGCAACTCGGCAAGGCGCTCGCGACCGACGGCGTGCACTTCGACGGCGAGCGTCTTCTGACGATTCACGGCCCGCGTTACCGGATGCTCGTGATCGGCGCGGGACAGTTGTCGCGCTATCTGTGCAACATCGCGGTGGGGCTCGACTATCAGGTGACGGTCTGCGATCCGCGCGAAGAGTACACGGAAGAGTGGAGCATTCCCGGCACGAAGATCGTGCGGACCATGCCCGACGACACCGTGCTCGACATGAAGCTCGACGAACGCTGCGCGGTGATTGCGCTCACGCACGACCCGAAGCTCGACGACCTCGCATTGATGGAAGCGCTCAAGACGCCGGCGTTCTATGTCGGCGCATTGGGTTCGCGGCGCAATAACCAGGCGCGGCGCGAACGGCTGAAGGAATTCGATCTCAGCGAGACCGAGTTGGCCCGTTTGCATGGACCGGTTGGCATTTATATCGGCAGCCGGACGCCGCCTGAAATTGCCGTGTCGATTCTCGCGGAAGTGACGGCGGCCAAAAACGGCGTTTCGCTGCCGACACTGCTCCAGGTGGAGGGCGCAAAGGCCGCGCGGGAAATCGCGGCGTCGGGCGGAGCGGCCTGCAGCGCGTAGGCTAGTGTCGGGTGCTGGGTCGCGCGCACCGAGCGTCGGGCGCGCGTCGGCATGCTTACACCAAGCCGCACACCACGGCGGCGATGATCGATCCGCCCACCAGCACCACGCCCACCACGCGTCGTTTGTTCAACTCGGTCCACAACAGCACGCCCGTCAGCGAAAGCAGGATCAGCGAGCCGGCAATCGTGTCGACCAGCAGCATCCAGCCGATGCTCAGGCCCACGCCTTTGTGCAGGTTCGTCATCGTGGCGAGAAAGGTGTTTTGCGTACGCTTCACGGCGACGAAACCATTGCCGACCCAGTATTCGGCCTGCACGTTCTGCGTCGGCGCGGCGAATGCCACCTGCCAGAATTCCGGCTGAATCGTGCTTTGATCGCCCCACGCGACCGGATGCGCCGGTTCGCGCTTCATCCGGCCCGGCTTGCCGTCTATTTTCAGCTCGCCCTTGAGCCACTTCGCCATGTCCATCGGCGAATGGAATGGCTTGTCGGGCACGGCCATCTGCAATTCCTCGACCTGCGGCTGCCCGGTCGACACCTTCATCGGACCCGCGCGATGGTTCAGCAGAAAGCCGGTCGCGCCGAACAACAGTCCGAGCACCGCGCCCCACAGGCCGACCCATCCATGCACCTTGCGCAGCCACTTGATGAAGTTCGCGCGCCGCGAACGCTGACGCCGCGCCGCCTGCTCGGCGCCGTCCATCAGATGACGGCCCGGCGGCTCGTCATGCGCGACGTAGCGCGTGGCGCCATCGGCAGCGGGTTTCATATCGATCGAGTCAGGCGCGTTCACATCCATGCTCCGGTGCAGCAGGTTAGGCCGCCGCCGGGGCGCACGCGCACAGCACGCGCGCGCTCGCAAACCGGCAGCGAAGGAATTCGAAAAAGGAGAAAGCGGACGGCTCCGGCTTGGCTCGGCAGCCGCCCCATTGAGAGGCTGGCTGGCAGTCACAGAGGAGGAGAAATGTGACAGGAAGCTGGCGACGCCCTTCAATTGAGAATGGCTATCATTACACAATTGATGCGTTTGCTCAATCGCGGCGTGCCGGGAATGTGGCGTCGGCGCTTCTGTTCACACGTTCACACGTTCATACGGGCCAGAGCGGCCCTTCCTGCATCGCGCCGAGCTGCTCGCGCATTTCGAGGATACGGTCTTCCCAATACCGTTGAGTGTTGAACCAGGGGAACGCGGCCGGAAACGCGGGATCGTCCCAGCGTCGCGCGAGCCATGCCTGGTAGTGGATGAGCCGCAGCGTGCGCAGCGCTTCGATCAGATGCAGTTCGCGCGGTTCGAAGTCGCAGAAGTCTTCGTAGCCGGCGAGCAGGTCGGTGAGTGCGCGCGACGCCTCGGCGCGTTCGCCCGGCAGCAGCAGCCACAAGTCCTGCACGGCCGGACCCATGCGGCTGTCGTCGAAGTCGACGAAATGCGGGCCCGCGTCGGTCCACAACACGTTGCTCGGATGGCAGTCGCCGTGCATTCGCAACATGCGAATCTCGCCCGCGCGTTCGAAGGCACGTTCGACGCCTTCCAGCGCGAGATTGATGACGGTTTCCCACGCGCCGCGCACGTCGTCGGGAAGAAAGCGGTGCGCGAGCAGAAAGTCGCGCGGCTCATAGCCGAAGGTCTGGATGTCGAGCGCGGGACGCTCCGTGTAGTTTTGCGTCTGCCCGACCGCATGAATCCGCCCGATAAAACGCCCGAGCCACTCGAGCGTATCGCGGCGGTCGAGATCGGGCGCGCGTCCGCCGCGGCGCTCGAAAATCGAAAAGCGGAAGCCGTCGAAGGTATGCAGCGTGCCGCCCTCGAACGTACGCGCAGGCACGGCGGGAATTTCGCGCGCCGCAAGTTCGGCGACGAACGCATGTTCTTCGAGAATGGCGGCGTCGCTCCAGCGCTCCGGTCGATAAAACTTCGCGACCACGGGCGGCCCGTCTTCGACGCCCACCTGATACACGCGGTTCTCGTAGCTGTTAAGCGGCAGCATGCGCCCGTCGGTGCGAACGCCGACGGAGCCGAGCACGCTGTCGAGCGCGTCGAGTACGACTTCCGGCTGAAGCCGGGCGAAAGGCACAGCGCGCGCGGCGCCGTCCTGTGGATCGAGAATGTCGTTCATGCCCGCATTGTGCGCCGCGCCGCCGTCAAAGACGAGTGGCCCGGTTCGCGGCGCGCGTCTGCGAAGTAGCGGCAGACGCGCTAAACCGCAACCGCTTCAATGCATCTGCGCGCTTGACGGACGCACGAGTTCGCCGGTGTCGATAAGGTCTTCGAGGAAAAAGGGTTCGGTGTTCAGTTGCGGCGAAGCGCCGGGCTCGCCGGCGTACCACGCCACCATGGCCATGTCGCCGAGAATGCGCATGACGATTCCGCGCGCGCCTTGCGGCACGGCGATATGCACCGATCGGACAATGGAACCGATTTGCATGATGTTTCCCCGTTCTCCCATAGCCGGCTTTCTGGATTCATGCCGGTCAAGGTGATGATAAAAGCGCCGCTTCGCCGGTAACGTTGCGTACGCACCCAAACTGCTGCGCGTGAATACGCGTGAGAGCATCTCGTCATTGTTCCCGTTTTGCGGGGCCCTTGAAAGCCGGAACTCGGGGCGCTTCACCCGTCGTTTCGCTGGATTCGTTGCGACGCGCGCATCGCAATGAGACCATCATAAACCCTGCTGGGCGCGGAGATCAAAAACGCGGAGCGTCGGCGCAACGCGCGCAGCGCTCGCACACCAGGGCGCGATTTTCAGCGTATCCTTAACTGCTTTGCATGCGCGGCGTCTCGCGAATAGCGGCCGTGATCGTGGCAATGATCATGACCCCGGCGCTTTAGAACGCTTCGACTATGCAGCCGTTTGCAACTCCGCCTTTTCCGCTTTCGTCTTTCTTCGTCTTTGCCGTGCCCAACGCTCCCCACCTCTCTTACCTCGAACGCGGCACTCGTGCCTATTGGCGCGCCAGCATCGCCTTGCTGTTTGCCGGCTATGCCACGTTTTCGTTGCTGTATTGCGTGCAGCCGCTGCTGCCGTCGTTTTCGTCGGCATTCAACGTGACGCCTGCGCAAAGCAGCCTCACCGTTTCGCTGTCGACGGCCGCGCTCGCCGTCTCCATCTTCACCGCGGGCTTTGTCTCCGAAGGCTGGAGCCGCCACAAGCTGATGACGATGTCGCTGACGGCTTCCGCGTTGCTGACCATCGGCGTGTCGATTGCGCCGCAGTGGCATCAGTTGCTCGTGTTGCGCGCGCTCGAAGGACTCGCGCTCGGCGGCGTGCCGGCCGTCGCGATGGCCTATCTCGCGGAAGAAGTTCACCCCGACGGTCTGGGCCTCGCGATGGGGCTGTATGTCGGCGGCACCGCGATTGGCGGAATGGCGGGACGCGTGATTACCGGCGTGGTCGCGGATCTGTTTTCGTGGCGCGTCGCGATCGGCACGATCGGCGTGCTAGGCATTCTGTCGATGCTCGCGTTTCGCGCGCTGCTGCCGCCGTCGCGTCACTTCGTGCCGCGGCGCGGGCTCGGCTTCACGCATCATCGCAGCGCGCTGCTTCGGCAATTCACGCGGCCGGGCTTGCCGTTGCTGTTTCTGCTCGGCTTCGTGCTGATGGGCAGTTTCGTCACGCTGTACAACTACATCGGCTACCGGCTGCTCGCGCCGCCGTATCGCCTGAGTCAAACGGAGATCGGCGCGATCTTCGTCGTCTATCTGACGGGCGTCATCGCGTCGCCGTGGTCGGGGCGCATGGCCGATACGTTCGGGCGCGCCCGCGTGCTAAGCGCGAGTCTTCTGCTGATGGGCGTGGGGCTCGCGCTCACGATGCTGAGCGCGCTTGCGGCGATTGTCGGCGGCATTGCATGCGTGACCTTTGGCTTCTTCGCGGGACATGCTGTCGCGAGCGGCTGGGTCGGGCGTCTCGCGAAAGAAGCCAAGGGCCAGGCGGCCGCGCTTTATCTGCTCGCGTATTACATCGGCTCGAGCGTGATCGGCTCATATGGCGGCCACATGTGGGCCGGCTATGGATGGAGCGGCGTCGCCGGACTCGTTGCCGCGCTGCTCGTGATCGGTCTGCTGGCGGCGTTCAGATTGCAGCGGCTCGACTCGGCTCACGGTTAAGTCGAACACGACTCGATCGCGACTTGGCCGCGACGCGCTCGCCGACCGCGCCGACGATTCACATGGCATCGAAAATCGATAAAAAGTAAGGGGTGCGTAAGCAAACGCTTCACTTTTTGCGGCGTATTTTGCTGCGCCGCCACAAGCGCCGCGAGCCTTGCAGGCGTTGGCTTCTGCGGCCTGCGAATAAGCGTCGCGAAGCTCGTGGACGCGGCTACGCCGCTTCAGGCGTCATCTATACTCAAATCGAGCGTTGGCACTGCACGGCTCTTGAACAGAGCTGCTGTTTGGCGGCCACACGCGGCCAATACAACAGGAGACGAGTATGACGACCTACTTCACGATTGGCGACTTCATCCTGGTCATTCCGATGGCGCTTGCCGGGGCATTGTTCGTGGGCGCGCTGCCTTGCAAGACGGAGTTGCGGCACAACGCGCTACGCGTGCTGGGCGCGCTGCTCGGTGTCGTCTTCGCAGTCGTGCTGGTCGAAGGCTTGCCCGCGCTCGTCTAGCGAAAAAGCCGCCTGTGCGGCGGCTTTCTGTTCATCTGTTGATCCGTTCGTTCGCAAGGCGGCAGCGTCGCCGGAATCAGATCGCCTGATCCGTCGACGGTTTCTCCCACAGATTGACGCCGCCTTCAGTCGCGTAACGATCGATCTCCGCGAGTTCCTCCTTCGAGAACGCGAGGTTCTTCAACGCGCCGACGTTTTCGCGCACCTGCTCCGCGCGGCTCGCGCCGATCAGCACCGAAGTCACGCGCGGATCGCGCAGCGCCCAGGCAAGCGCCATTTGCGCGAGGCTTTGTCCGCGACGCTGTGCGATGTCGTTCAGCTTGCGCACGTGCTCGATATTCTGCTCGCTCAAATGCTCCTGCTTCAGCGATCCGCCGCCCGGCTTGTTGACGCGCGCGTCTTGCGGCACGCCGTTCAGATACTTGCCGGTCAAGAGGCCCTGCGCCAGCGGCGTGAACGCAATCGTGCCCGCGCCGACCTGTTCGAGCGTGTCGAGCAACTCACGTTCGATCCAGCGATTCAGCATGTTGTACGCAGGCTGATGAATCAGCAACGGCACCTTGTATTCGGCGAGCAGCTTCGCCATTTCAAGCGTCTTGCTTGCCGAGTACGACGAAATGCCGATGTACAGCGCCTTGCCCTGCTGCACGGCGCTCGCCAATGCGCCCGCGGTTTCCTCGAGCGGCGTATTCGCGTCGAAGCGATGCGAATAGAAAATGTCCACGTAGTCGAGGCCCATGCGCTTGAGACTCTGATCGAGACTCGCGAGCACATACTTGCGCGATCCGCCGCCTTGTCCGTACGGACCCGGCCACATGTCCCAACCCGCCTTCGACGAAATCAGCAGTTCGTCGCGATACGGCTTGAAGTCGTCCTTGAAATGACGGCCGAAGTTCGTCTCCGCGCTGCCGTACGGCGGCCCATAGTTGTTGGCGAGATCGAAATGCGTGATGCCGAGGTCGAAGGCGGTACGCAGAATTTCGCGCTGCGTCGACAGCGGCGTGGTGTCGCCGAAGTTGTGCCACAAGCCGAGCGACAGCGCGGGAAGTTTGAGACCCGTCTTGCCGCACACGCGGTACTGCATGTCCGAATAGCGTTCTGAAGCTGCTTCGTAAGCCATTGCTAGTGTCCTTGATGATGATGTCGCCCGGTGATCTCGGGCATGGGCAAGCGCATGCTGCGGGAGGCGTGCTGCTGCAATTTGTTTTTATAGGCGGCAAGATCGCTATGGTAGCCAATCGACGCGATGCGTGCAGACGCCCGCCATGCAGGATGGACGAGTGCTTGCAGGTCCCCTACACTTTCGCCGACCAGGCTTAGGGAGCATTCAATGGCGAAGGCAATTTCGATTGCGCTGATTGTCGGCGGCGTATTGCTGCTGTACTTCGGCGGACAGGCATTCAATTCGGTGAGCAGCGACGTCTCGCGCGTCTTTACGGGTTCGCCGACGAACAAGGCGATCATGCTGATTGTCGGCGGCGTCGTGGCGACGCTCGCGGGAATTACGGGCATGGCTTTGTCGGGACGCAAGCGCTAGCCGCCGAAGTGGCTAAGCGGCTGAGCGGCGGCGCCAACGCACGCTCTCGCGCGTGCGTTTGGCGCCGTCAAAAAGCGCTAGCGAATCGTCGGATCAGAAAGCAATTTCAGGCTTCGCGGCCGACCGCGTTCCGGGCAACGGCACATTGCTCGCGCCGTGATACGTGTAGACGAGCGAGAACTTCACCTGATCGCTCAAGTTCTTGCCCGCCGAGTGCAGCGTATTGCAGTGGAAGAACACCACGTCGCCGGCTTTCAGTTCGGGCGAAACGGCCGCGCGAATCCACGCCTGGTTTTCCGCCAGATCGGAGCGGAAGAACTTGGCGTCGTCGAAACGATCGCCGGTGAATGGCGCGCTGTGCGAGCCGGGCACGAGCCATAGCGCGCCGTTGTCGACGGTTTCGTCGCCCAACGCAAGCCAGACCGAAACGAGATCGTCGCGTTCGAACGACCAGTAACGCACGTCGCGATGCCAGCCGGTCAGGCTGCCGTACGCCGGGTGCTTGGTCATCATGCAGTTGTGATGCGCGCGCGACAGGCGCGGCTCCTCGCCGAAATACAATTCCATCCAGCCGCGAATCTCGGGCGCGGTCGCCCATTGCGCGAAACTGCGATCGCGGCCGTAGGCGTCGAGCAAACGCCGCACGGTATGACCGCCGGGCGCGAGTTTCGACGACGGCGCGCCGGGATATTGCAGATCCGCTTCGAACTCGATCGGCGCGGCGGCTTCTTCAAGTTGACGTTGCGCGATCTGCTTCATCTGCTCGCAGCGCTCGGCCGACACGAGACCCGGCACGACGACAAAACCCTGCTCGCGCAACGTGTGAATCTGCTCTTTCTTCGAATGGAGTGACATGGTGATCCGTGACCGTCGACTAACCGATCTTCGATTGTAAAACGGGCGCGATCATACCGCGTGCTGTTTCACCGTCGCGCGTCCACATGAAGTTGATGCAGGTCCGCAATGCCGCGCACTATTTGCAGGCGGCATGCGGCTTGCGGACGCACGCGGGCTGTGCGGGCACGCACGGTAACGTGCACGATGAGTGTCCGCGAAACCCGTGTGTACTTGCCCTTTGCCGCTCTGCGAACTACGTATGAACCCCCATCCGCAGGGTAAAAACCGACTTTCAGACGTCATGAATCACGTGTAGCCTGCACGCATGTTGATCGTTATTCCCGTCTGTTTTCGCGTCCCACGGGCCATGAAGCGCAAGGCGCTGTTCTCCGCGCAGTTTTCCACCGGATTCCGGGCTCCCGAACCATCTATCGCGAGACCGCCATTGGCACGCTTGGTGCTGCTATTGGGCGCACATTTCGTCGCGCGACACGCTGCCTACTTGTGAAGCCATGCATACTCTTCTGAGCACACGTTTTACCCGAGCCGCCCTCAAAGCCGCCCGTCCGGCGCGCCGCCATGTCGTGCGCGCGTTGCGTCATCACGCCACGCGCACACGCGCATTGGGCGAACAATGGCGCGACACGAAGGCCGTCGACGGCATTCGCACCTGGTTCAACACATTCTTCTCGGCCTTGCGCACGCGGGGCGGCTCGCGCCGCTTCTCGCTGCGCACGCTGCTGCGCAAGCCGACGCCGCTGCGCCTCACCGCAGCGCAGCGCGCGCCGGTTGCCGTGCCGTCGCAAAGCACGAGTCGCCGTCCGCGTCGTATGTCGACGAACGGCAGCACGGGCTGGTTCGCGTTCGCTTTCGCGAGCCGCTAGGAGCCACCACGAGCGCCAAATAAAAAACCCTGCGCGGCGCAAGCCGGCAGGGTTTTTCGCATTCAGACGCCTGAATCTAGCGTTAGTCCGCCAGCGCAGCGACCGGCTCAGTGCCGGCGGCCTCCGCGAGGGCCAGCGCCTTGTCCGTGGCTTCCCACGTGAATTCCGGCTCTTCGCGGCCGAAGTGACCATAGGCCGCGCTCTTCTCGTAGACCGGACGCAGCAGGTCGAGCATCTGAATGATGCCCTTCGGACGCAGATCGAAATGCTCCTGCACGAGGCGCGTGATCGTCGCGTCCGACACGCGGCCGGTGCCGAACGTGTTGACCATGACCGACGTGGGCTGCGCGACGCCGATCGCGTACGACACCTGGATCAGGCAGCGCGACGCGAGGCCCGCGGCCACGATGTTCTTCGCGACATAGCGGCCGGCGTAAGCGGCCGAACGGTCGACCTTCGACGGGTCTTTGCCCGAGAACGCGCCGCCGCCGTGCGGAGCCGCGCCGCCGTACGTATCGACGATGATCTTGCGGCCCGTCAGACCGCAGTCGCCTTGCGGACCGCCGATCACGAACCGGCCGGTCGGGTTCACGAGGAACTTGATGTCGCCCTTGATGAGCTCGGCCGGCAGCGTAGGCTTGATCACCTCTTCGATCACGGCTTCGCGCAGCGTATCCAGATCGATGTCCGGCGAATGCTGCGTGGAGAGCACGACGGTGTCGATGGAATGCGGCTTGCCGTCCACATACCGCACGGTGACCTGCGACTTCGCATCCGGGCGCAGCCAGGGCAGCCGGCCGTCGCGGCGCAGATTCGCCTGACGCTCGACCAGACGATGCGACAGGTGGATCGGCAACGGCATCAGCTCAGGCGTTTCTTCGCATGCGTAGCCGAACATCAGGCCCTGGTCGCCGGCGCCCTGGTCGAGGTTGTTGTCGTGCGCGCGATCCACGCCCTGAGCGATGTCCGGCGACTGCTTGTCGTACGCGACCAGCACCGCGCAACCGCGATAGTCGATACCGTAGTCGGTGTTGTCGTAACCGATGCGCTTGATCGTGTTGCGCGCGATCTGGATGTAGTCGACGTTGGCAGTGGTGGTGATTTCACCTGCGAGCACGACGAGACCGGTGTTGCACAGCGTTTCCGCTGCAACACGCGAGTACTTGTCCTGCGCCAGGATGGCGTCGAGAATCGCGTCCGAAATCTGGTCCGCGACCTTGTCGGGATGGCCTTCTGAAACGGATTCGGAGGTGAAGAGATAGTCGTTTGCCACGTTGCAGACTCCTGTTATGTGGTTACGGTTAATGTTCACGTAGCCAGCTTCGGGAGCCTGAAGCGGCGACGCTTTAGCGGATTACCTGACTGGCAGGCGCTTATCACATGGATCGCGCCGCCTGGCTTCGCCCCGCAAGTTGTCTATTAACTCGGCGAAGCCCTTATTATAGCGACTTCCGATGATTGTCACAGAGTGTCTACGAGTGCGGTATTACGTCAACTTCTCCGCTTTCCTTAAATGCATCACGCCGAGCGCCTTCCAGGAGGTCACATGCTGAGCCGCCTTGGTCCCCGGCTCGCGATCGGCCTTCTCAAACTGTTTGCACTATTGCCGTATGGTTTCATCGCCCGCCTCGGCGACGGACTCGGCTGGCTGCTCTATCAGATTCCGAGCCGCCGCAAGCGCATCGTCCACATCAATCTGAAACTGTGCTTTCCGGAGTGGAACGACGAGCGCCGCGAAGAAGTCGCGCAGAAGCATTTCCGTCACGCGATCCGCAGTTACCTTGAGCGCAGCGTCCAATGGTTCGGCTCCGCGAAGAAGCTCGAAAAGCTGATTCAGGTCGACAGCGCAATCGATCTGACCGATCCGAATTTGCCGCCCACGCTGTTCCTCGGCTTTCATTTCGTCGGCATCGAGGCGGGCTCGATCTTCCTCAATTACTCGCTCAAACGTCAGTGCGGCTCGCTGTATCAGCCGATGTCGAACCCAGAGCTCGAGGAGGTCGCCAAGGCCGCGCGCGCCCGCTTCGGCGCGGACATGGCAAGCCGCGCCGACAGCGCGCGCATCGTGCTGCGCTGGCTGCGCGAGCGCAAGCCGGTGATGCTCGGCGCCGACATGGACTACGGCGCGCGCAATTCGACTTTCGTGTCGTTCTTCGGCGTGCCGACCTGCACGCTGACCGCGGTCGGCCGCCTCGCGAAAGTCGGTCACGCGCAGGTCGTGCCGTTCATCGGCGAAGTGCTGCCGAACTACAAGGGTTATCGGCTGAGGGTGTTCAAGCCGTGGGACAACTACCCGACCGGCGACGACGACGCGGACGCGCGGCGCATGAACGCGTTCCTCGAAGAACAGATTCCGTCGATGCCCGATCAGTACTACTGGGTGCACAAGCGTTTCAAGACGCGGCCGCCCGGTGTGCCGAGCGTGTATTGAGGGCGCTCGAGGGGCGCGTCACTTACAATAGCGTGATGAAACTGAAATTCACCAAGATGCACGGCGCGGGCAACGACTTCGTCGTGCTCGACGGCTACACGCAAGCGCTCAACCTGACGCCGGAGCAGGTGCGCGCGCTCGCCGACCGCCATTTCGGCGTCGGCGCCGACCAGTTGCTGCTGGTCGAAAAGCCCACCGTGGATGGCGTCGATTTCAGGTATCGCATCTTCAATTGCGACGGCGGCGAAGTCGAGCATTGCGGCAACGGCGCGCGCTGCTTCGTGAAGTTCGTGCGCGACAGCGGGCTGACCGATCAGCGCAGCGTGCGCGTGCAAGTGCAGAACGGCACCATCACGCTGACCATGCAGGAAAACGGCGAGGTGCTCGTCGACATGGGCTCGCCCGTGTTCGAACCGGAACGTGTGCCTTTCGCCACCAAAGGTCTCCAGGGACGTCGCGAAGGCGCGGATACGCTCTGGCCGCTCGACGTGAACGGCACGACGCGCTGGATTTCAGTCGTGTCGATGGGCAATCCGCACGCCGTGCAAGTGGTCGACGACGTCGAGGCGTTTCCGGTGCTCGTCGAAGGTCCGGTGATCGAGCGGCACGCGCGCTTTCCGCAAAAGGTGAACGCGGGCTTCATGCAGATCGTCGGCCGGAGCGAAATCAAGCTGCGCGTCTATGAGCGCGGCGCCGGCGAAACGCTGGCGTGCGGCACGGGCGCATGCGCGGCGGTGGCCGCGGGCATTCGGCGCGGACTGCTCGACGCGCCGGTGCTCGTTCATACGCACGGCGGCAAGCTCACCATTTCGTGGGGCAGTAATAAGGAAAGCGAACCGCTGCTGATGGCGGGTCCGGCCACGACCGTTTTCCAGGGCGAGATCGAACTGGCCGACTGAACGTGTCGCCTTCGATCGCGCATGAACGATTCATTAACTCACTGACCGACGCGTCGCATGAAGGCGTCGTCCTGTAGTCCTTTAGCCGAAACCATGAACGATCGCGAAGTCGCCGAATACCTGCTCGCCAATCCCGAATTCTTCGCCGAACACGCGGAAGTGCTCGCCACCATCCGGCTCGCGAACCCGCACGGCAAGGCCGCGGTGTCCCTGCAGGAGCGGCAGATGGAAATGCTGCGCGACAAGAACAAGCATCTCGAACGGCGTCTCGCGGAACTGCTGCGTTACGGCCACGAAAACGACAGCATCGCCTCGAAGTTCAACCGCTGGACGATTCGCGTGATCGCCGAGCGCGATCCGTACGCGCTGCCGCGTACCGTCGCCAATGGCCTGCGTGAAATCTTCGACGTGCCGCAAGCGGCGCTGCGCGTGTGGGACGTCGCCGAGCCGTATGCTCAGGCCGATTTCGCGCGCCACGTCGGCGAAGAAGTGCGGATCTTCGCGAACAGCCTCGCAGCGCCTTACTGCGGCGCGAACACCGGTTTCGAGGCAGCGCAATGGCTCGTGCCGGCTGCCGGCAGCCCCGACGAAAACCCGTCCGGCGGCGCGGCGCCCGAACCCGCGCACGTCACCGAATCGATTGCACTGCTTGCGTTGCGCGACCCGGAAGCCAATGAAGAAGCGTCCGCGTTCGGCCTTCTCGTGATGGGCTCCGCGGACGCGCGCCGCTTCCACGACGGCATGGCGACCGACTTCCTCACGCAGATCGGCGCGCTCGCAAGCGCCGCGCTGAGCCGTCTGCTGCCGCGCTGAACGCGCGAGCGCACGCGTCCGCCGTCCGCAAAAGTCAGCCGAACCCTGCTCGATCCACCGAAACCGCCATCGTGACCGAAACCGACTTCATCGCCGCGTATCTGTCGAATCTCGAACACGAGCGGCGGCTGTCGGCGCACACCTTGCGCGGCTACACGCACGAACTCGAACAATTGCGCCTGCTGGCGAAAGACCGGCCGCTCGAAAGCCTGACCGCTGTCGATATTCGCGGCGCCGTGTCGCGCGCGCACGCGGGCGGGCTAACGGCGCGCTCGATCAGTCACCGTCTGTCGGCCTGGCGCGCGTTTTACCGCTGGCTCGCGGGCCGCATCGATCTGCCCGCCAACCCCGTCGCCACCGTGCGCGCGCCCAAGCAGCCTAAAGCGCTGCCGAAGGCGCTGTCCGTCGACGACGCGAACCGCCTGATGGAAAGCCCGCCTGCCGCATCGGCGGAAGGTTTGCGCGATCACGCGATGCTCGAACTGTTCTACTCGTCGGGGCTGCGTCTGTCGGAACTCGTCGGTCTGGACGCCCGTTTCGCCGACGCCGACGGTTATCGCTCGGCCGGCTGGCTGAAGCTCGATTCCGCGGAAGTCGAAGTGCTCGGCAAGGGCAAGCGGCGGCGCATCGTGCCGGTCGGCAGCAAGGCGCTCACCGCGCTGAACGCGTGGCTCGCCGTGCGCGACCAGATGGTCAAGCACGATCCGCATCCGCTCTTTCTGTCGGCGCGCGGCAATCGCCTGTCGCCGAACGTCGTGCGCGAGCGTGTGAAGCGCGCGGCGCTGCTCGCCGGCATTCCGGCCAATGTGCATCCGCACGTGCTGCGGCACTCGTTCGCGACGCACGTGCTGCAGTCGAGCGGCGACCTGCGCGCCGTGCAGGAATTGCTCGGCCACGCGAGCATCACCGCGACGCAGGTGTACACGGGGCTCGATTTCCAGCATCTCGCGCGCGTCTACGATCAGGCGCATCCGCGCGCCAAAAAACGCGACTGACGCCGCCTTTCGGCTCGCTAGTCACCGCCCTTGCTTCATCCGCCGCGCGCGCCGCAGTTTGCGCGGCCCTTGCTTCTGCTGACACCCTCATGAATATCGTTACGCTCAAACCGTCGAAAGAAAAATCGCTGCTGCGCCGCCATCCGTGGGTCTATGCGAACGCGATTGACCGGATCGACGGCAATCCCGCGCCGGGCGCGACCGTGCTCGTGCGCGCGCACGACGGCCGGTTTCTCGCGCGCGCCGCCTACAGCCCGCACTCGCAGATCCGCGCGCGCGTCTGGAGCTTCGACGAAAGCGAGCCGATCGACCACGCATTCTTCAAGCGCCGCGTGCAGCGCGCGCTCCTCCATCGTCAAACGATGGTGCGCGACACCGGCGCCGTGCGGCTGATTTTCGGCGAAGCGGACGGCCTGCCGGGCCTGATCGTCGATCACTACGTCGCCGAGGACGAAGGCCAGCGCAGCCAGCTCGTCTGCCAGTTCATGGCGGCGGGCGTCGAAGCGTGGAAGGAGGCGATCGTCGCCGCGCTCGTCGGCGCGACCGGCTGTCCGAACGTCTACGAACGCTCGGATGTGTCGATTCGTCAGAAGGAAGGGCTCGAACAGACGACCGGCGTGCTGGCGGGCGAAGCGCCGTCGGAAGCGCTGATCGCGAGCGAAAACGGCGTGCGTTATCACGTCGACGTGCGCAACGGCCACAAGACCGGCTTCTACGTCGACCAGCGCGATAACCGCCTGCTCGTGCAGCAGCTCGCGCAGGACCGCGACGTGTTGAACTGCTTCTGCTACACGGGCGGTTTCTCGCTGGCGGCGCTCAAAGGCGGTGCCAAGCGGGTCGTTTCAATCGATTCGTCCGGCGAGGCGCTCGCGCTCGCGCAGCAGAACGTGGCGGCGAACGGCTTTAACGCCGAGCGCGCGACCTGGCTCGACGCGGACGCCTTCAAGACGCTGCGCCGCCTCTACGACGAAGGCGAGCGTTTCGATCTGATTGTGCTCGATCCGCCGAAATTCGCGCCGTCGCGCGAGCATGTGGACCGCGCGTCGCGCGCGTACAAGGACATCAATCTGACCGGGCTGAAGCTGCTGCGCCCAGGCGGACTGCTGTTCACCTACTCGTGCTCCGGCGCGATCGATTCCGAGCTGTTTCAGAAGATCGTGGCGAGCGCGGCCGCGGACGCGCGCGTCGACGCGCGGATTCTCAAGCGTCTTGGCGCCGGGGTGGATCATCCGTTGCTCACAGCATTTCCGGAAGGCGAATACCTGAAGGGCCTGCTGTTGCAAATCGCCTGATCGCCTATAACTTCACGGTTATTTCGCAGCGGGACGCGAGCGGCGGCGGCCCGGCCGTGCCGGCTGCCAGCGCCGCGTGGGCAGATATGTTTCAATAACCGGCTAGACAGGCTGCGCGCCGCGAGGTTGCCGCGCCCGGCTCATGCATACCGCTATGCATCCGCTAAGCATACGATTACGCATCGTTTCACGACTCTATAGGCGAACAACATGATCCCAGTCACCATCCTGACCGGCTTTCTCGGCAGCGGCAAAACTACCCTGCTCAAGCGCATCCTGAACGAAAAGCACGGCATGAAGATCGCCGTGATCGAGAACGAGTTCGGCGAAGAGAACATCGATAACGAGATTCTCGTGCAGGACACGAGCGAGCAGATCATCCAGATGAGCAACGGCTGCATCTGCTGCACGATCCGCGGCGACCTTTCGCGCGTGCTGGGCGATCTTGCGGCGCAGAAGCAGTCGGGCAAACTGGACTTCGACCGCGTCGTGATCGAAACCACCGGCCTCGCGAACCCCGGCCCCGTTGCGCAGACTTTCTTCATGGATGACCAGATCGCCAGCGAATTCCTGCTCGACGCGATCATCACGCTGGTCGACGCGAAGCACGCGAATCATCAACTGGACGAGCACGAAGTCGTGCAGCGCCAGGTCGGTTTCGCCGATCGCCTGTTCATCACGAAGGCCGATCTCGTCGACGAAGCGCAACTGGGCGATCTGCGCCACCGTCTGCTGCATATGAATCCGAAGGCGGCGATCAAGGTCGTCAATTTCGGCGACGCGGACATCAAGGAAATCTTCGACCTGCGCGGCTTCAATCTGAATTCGAAGCTCGAGATCGATCCGGACTTCCTCGTCGAGGACGAACACGCGCATAACCACGCGCATGCGCACGACGAGCACGGCCACACGCACGGTCACGATCACGACCACGCAAATTGCGATCATGACCACGGCCATTGCAATCACGAAGGCCATGAAGGCCACGATCATGCGCATCATCATCACGCGCATCACGACGACAAGATCAAGTCGTTCGTGTACCGCAACGATCGTCCGTTCGATCCGAACAAGCTCGAAGACTTTCTCGGCGGCATCCTGCAGATTTACGGCGAGCGCCTGTTGCGTTACAAGGGCGTGCTGTACATGAAGGGCGTCGACCGCAAAGTCGTGTTCCAGGGCGTGCATCAGATGATGGGCAGCGACCTCGCGGCCAAATGGCAGCCGGCCGAGAAAAAGACCAACAAGATGGTGTTTATCGGCATCGAATTGCCGCAAGACCTGATTACCGACGGCCTCGACGCCTGCCTCGCCTGAGCGTCGCGCCTGGCAAAAGCGTATTGGTCTGCTGTTACTCGGGGCGCGGGGGCCAAATGGCCCTCGCGAAATGTGCGGTGGCGCACATGTATGAAAAACGCGTGAAAACCCTGCTGTATTAGTGGGCGCTCAACCATCGCTTTTTGACCGTTCGCGCGTTATATTTTCGGGATACCAGTGCGCCGCCGAGGGATTTCCACCAGTTGCGGCGCCGGATTGTGATTCAGTTACAATACGTGCCCACTGGAGAATGAGAACGATTTGCCCGGTCAGTGCGCGGTGATTACATATTGCGCAGTGGGGCGCACCGGGCTTGTAGCGGCGCCGGAAAATCTTGTCCGGGGAACTCGCCGACAATACCCGCCGCAGCAGCCCGAGGAGGCTCGCTGCCCGGGAGCAAATACCTCAGGAGCATTTGAGAACCGGTTTCCAGAGGAGTTCGGCCCCGCATTGGCGTTGCGACGCCCGAGGTGGGCGTGAGGCGCTTCGGCGTCACGACAGTTCATCGTCCGTGTCAGCTTGTGCTCAACGTCCCAGGCGCCTTGCGGGCAATACGAAAGTGCGGGCACTATGTAAGAGTTTTGCCTCACATTGAAGAAGTAAGCCAGATGACGACGAAACGACTCTTGACCGAAGCCGAAATCCTGAAGATGAGCGACAAGGATTACATGAATGAGGATCAGCTCGCTTTCTTCAAGAACAAGCTCGAACAGCTGCAGGCGGAAATTCTCCGCAATGCCGGCCAGACGACCGAGAACCTGCGCGAAACAGTAATCGTGCCGGACCCGGCCGACCGCGCAACGATCGAGGAAGAGCATGCACTCGAGCTGCGCACGCGCGACCGCGAGCGCAAGCTGCTGAAGAAGGTGCAGCAGTCGCTCGCCCGCATCGACTCTGGCGACTACGGCTGGTGCGAAGAAACCGGTGAGCCGATCGGCATTCCGCGTCTGCTCGCGCGGCCCACGGCCACGCTGTCGCTCGAGGCGCAGGAGCGCCGCGAACTGCGCCAGAAGCTGTTCGGCGACTGAACGCCGGCGGCGCGGCTTCGGCGCCGCGCCCACAAACGCTGCTTCGTCGAGAGGCGCACGGTGATCCGTGCGCCTTTTTTCTTTTGTCCTATCCCATTTGCCGGCTCTTGATATGCCCGCGCGCGCCCCTAAAATAAATCCGACATGCGCTGCACGAGCGCGCGAGGCGGCTCACTTCCCGCGTCGCGCGCCGTCTGCTTCCAGGATTCATGCGGTCGCGCATCGCGCGGCCGCGTCCTACCCGCTTTGCAAAGAGGAACGCATATGGAGCAATTTCACGGCACGACGATCGTCTCCGTGCGCCGCGGCGACAAGGTCGCGCTCGGCGGCGACGGCCAGGTGACGCTCGGCAACATCGTCATGAAAGGCGGTGCGAAGAAGGTCAGGCGCATTTACAACGGCAAGGTGCTGGTCGGTTTCGCGGGCGGCACGGCCGACGCGTTTTCGCTGCTCGACCGCTTCGAGGCGAAGCTGGAAAAGCATCAGGGCAATCTCACGCGCGCCGCGGTCGAACTCGCGAAAGACTGGCGCACGGACCGCATGCTGCGCCGTCTCGAAGCCATGCTGATCGCCGCCGACGCAACCACCACGCTCGTCATCACCGGTAACGGCGACGTGCTGGACCCCGAAGGCGGCATTTGCGCGATCGGTTCGGGCGGCGCGTATGCGCAGGCCGCCGCGAAAGCCCTCGCCGACAACACCGAGTTGTCGCCGCGCGAAATCGTGGAGAAGTCGCTGGAGATTGCCGGCGACATGTGCATCTACACGAACCACAACCGCGTCATCGAGACGATCGAGTAAGGACCCACG
This sequence comes from Paraburkholderia sp. RL17-368-BIF-A, assembly GCF_046054045.1. Classification (NCBI taxonomy): domain Bacteria; kingdom Pseudomonadati; phylum Pseudomonadota; class Betaproteobacteria; order Burkholderiales; family Burkholderiaceae; genus Paraburkholderia; species Paraburkholderia sp. RL17-368-BIF-A. The sequence continues at coordinate 274,164 of NZ_JARESN010000004.1, read as the reverse complement.
ATGAGCACCATGACCCCTGCCGAGATCGTCTCGGAACTCGACAAACACATCATCGGCCAAGGCCGCGCGAAGAAAGCGGTTGCCGTGGCGCTGCGCAACCGCTGGCGCCGTCAGCAGGTCGACGACCCGCTGCGTCAGGAAATCACGCCGAAAAACATTCTGATGATCGGACCGACCGGCGTCGGCAAAACCGAAATCGCGCGGCGCCTCGCCAAGCTCGCCGACGCGCCGTTCATCAAGATCGAAGCCACCAAGTTCACCGAAGTGGGCTACGTGGGCCGCGACGTCGACAGCATCGTGCGCGATCTGATCGAGATTTCGGTCAAGCAGACGCGCGAATCGGAAATGCGCAAAGTGCGAACCAAAGCCGAAGATCAGGCCGAAGACCGCATTCTCGACATTCTGTTGCCGAGCGCGCGTCCGGTCGGTTTCGGTTCCAGTTCGAGCACGATCGACACGGCCGACGAAGGCGGCACCACGCGCCAGACTTTCCGCAAGCGTCTGCGCGAAGGTCTGCTTGACGACAAGGAAATCGAGCTCGACGTCGAGCAGCCGCAAGTCGGCATGGACATCATGGGGCCGCCGGGCATGGAAGACATGACCGAGCAGATCCGCTCGATGTTCGCGAACATCGGCGGCGGCAAGAAAAGGCGCCGCAAGATGAAGGTGAAGGAAGCGCTGAAGGTTCTCACCGACGAAGAAGCCGGCAAGATGCTCAACGACGAAGAGGTGAAAACCAAAGCCGTGCAGAACGTCGAGCAGAACGGCATTGTGTTCCTCGACGAAATCGACAAGATTGCGTCGCGCAATGAAGCCGGCGGCGGTGAAGTGTCGCGTCAAGGCGTGCAGCGCGATCTGCTGCCGCTCGTCGAAGGCACCACCATCAACACCAAGTACGGCATGGTGAAGACGGATCACATTCTGTTCATCGCGAGCGGTGCCTTTCATCTCGCGAAGCCGAGCGATCTGATCCCCGAACTGCAAGGGCGTTTTCCGATTCGCGTGGAGCTCGATTCGCTGTCGGTGAACGACTTCGAGTCGATCCTCGTGTCGACGGATGCGAGCCTCGTCAAGCAATACCAGGCACTACTGGCAACCGAAGACGTGCATCTGGAATTCGCCGACGACGGCATTCGCCGTCTCGCGGAAATCGCTTATTCGGTGAACGAAAAGACGGAGAACATCGGTGCACGCCGTCTTTACACGGTCATCGAAAAGCTGCTGGAGGAAGTGTCGTTCGCCGCCGGCAATCACTCGGGACGCACGGTGCAGATCGACGCGGCGTATGTGGATCGCGCGCTGAACGAAGTCGCCGAAGACGAAGACCTGTCGCGCTACGTGCTGTGATGTAACGCCGAAGCGACGAAGCAAAACGGGCCGCCTGCAGAAAGGGCGGCCCGTTTTCTTTGCGCCACATCAAACGATGCGGCGATGAAGGCAACTTACTGCTTGACCGGCCGCTTCGCGAGTTTGCGCTGCAAGGTCCGGCGATGCATGTTCAACGCGCGCGCCGTCGCCGAAATATTGCCGCCGTGCTCGGCCAGCACGCGCTGAATGTGCTCCCATTCGAGACGCGCAACCGAGAGCGGCGTGGGATGCTCGATCGCCTCTTCCGCCTGCAACGCACTCGCCTCGCTTTGCAGCGCCGAGAGAATGGTTTCGACGTTCGCAGGCTTCGCCAAGTAGTTGTCCGCGCCGTCTTTCACCGCTTGCACCGCGGTAGCAATGCTCGCGTAACCGGTCAGCACGAGCATGCGCGCGTCGGGTTGCAGATCGCGCAACGGCGCGACGAGCGTGAGGCCCGAGTCGTTGCCAAGATGCAGATCCACTGTGATCTGACTGAACTTCTGCTGGTTGGCCAGCCTGATCGCTTCGTCCGCGTTGTGAGCTTCGCTCACCGTATAGCCGCGCCGCGTCAAACCGCGCGCGAGGATACCGGAGAACACTTCGTCGTCGTCGATCACCAGAAAATTCATCTCGCTCATGCCTGTTTCTCCGTGTTGGATGGCGCGGCGCCTTGGCGGCCCGGGCCGGAACTTTTGCGACCGGTGAGCGGCAGCCGCAAGACTGCGCGCGTGCCACGCGGTTGGGTCGCATTGACGTCCGTCAATTCAATCGATCCTTTCAGGCGCGCCGCCGCCGAAAACGCCAGGTACAGGCCGACGCCGTGCCCGCCTTGCGTGCTGTCCACCGGCATCGCTCCGAGTGAGCCGCGCAGCGCAGCCGGAATGCCGGGGCCCGCGTCGCAGACTTCGAATTCGATCTGATCGCCGCGCGCCGTGAGCCGGCACGACAGCGTGACGTGATCGCGGCTCGCGCGCGCGGCGTTGTCGAGCAGAATCGTCAGAATCTGGCTGACGGCTACCGTGTCGTCGAGACTGACATCCGCGGGCGGAGCGCCAAGCCGCTCGAACTTCACATGCGGATGGCGCAAGCGCCATTGCTCGGCGAACGATCCGAGCCACTCGTCGACCGGCTGGCGATTGGTGGCGGTGGTTGCACGGCTCCTCAACCTCGCGAGCGCGGATGTGCACAAGCTCATCTGCTGTTCGAGCAGTTCGAGATCGGCGCTGTACGGCGCGAGCCCTTTGTCGGTACGCGCCGCGTCGCGCAATTCTTCGGACAGCATTGCAATTGTAGACAGAGGCGTGCCGATTTCGTGAGCGACGGTAGCGGCCTGGACACCGAGCGCGACCGCGCGTTCGTCCTGGAGCAAGCGCTGCTGCGCTTCTCCGAGCGCTGCGTCACGTAGCCGCAGGGCTCGCGACATGCGCGCGACGAACCACGCGATCAGCCCGACGCTCACCATGAAGTTGACCCACATGCCGGCACGGTAGTAGTCGAACAGATTGGCCGGGTTGTCGAGATTCAGCGGCACCGAATCGAAGCCGAGGACTGCATAGCAGGCCACGGCGAACGCGGCGAGCCACGCCATCAGTCGCCAGGGCAGCACGGCCGCCGCGATGGCAAGCGACGGCAGGTACAGCGAGACAAAGGGATTGGTCGTGCCGCCGGACAGAAACAGCAACGCGGACAACGCGCCGAGATCGACCCAGATCTGGCCGAACAGCTCCATGTTCGACTCGGGCCGCTGCTGCGTGACGCGCCACCATGTGAGTGCGTTAAAGATCACCTCGAGCGCGATGACGAGCAGCATGGCCGGCAACGGCAAATGCACGCCGATGAAGATCTGCACGAACGCGATGGTCAGCAACTGCCCGATGATCGCAAGGCTGCGCAGCCAGAACAGATGGCCGAGATTGACGCGGCCGGTGTTGGTTATACGATGCATGACTTCAGTTCACTTTACCCGTTCGGACGCTTCCCAATAGTGCCGCCGCAGCCCGGTGATACTATAGCTTTCTCTGTTAGCGCCTCGCGCCGATTTCTCGGCCGCAATCCTCATGGTCGACTCCGACATCCCGTCAGCTTTCCTTAATTTCATGCAGCAAGCCGCCGCGGCGCGTGTGAGCGGCGCGGTCGAGCCGGAAGCACAAGCGCTTCGCGCGGCAGCGCAGCTTCATCCGCTGGACGAGGACTCGCTGACCTCGCTCACTCAGAATCTGATCGAGCAACAACGCCTGGGCGATGCGATCGAACTGGCCTCCATTATTGCCCAACTGGATAGCGGCAACGCGCGTGCGCACTTCCGTCTCGGTTACGCGCTTCAGATCGCGGACCGGCACGGCGAGGCGGTCGCTCCCTACCGCCGCGCGCTCGCACTCGAACCCACGTTGCCGTCGCTACGCAGCAACCTCGCTGGCGCGCTTTCGCTGTCGAATGGCGACCTTCGCGAGCAAACTGCGCTTCTTGAACAAGCCGTGCTTGCACATCCCGACGATGGAAACGCCTGGACCAATCTTGCAAACGCTTATCGCCAGAGCCTGGATTTGTCGGGCTCGCTCGAAGCCGGCGAGCGAGCGGTTCAGTGCGCGCCGTCCAGTGCGCTCGCCCACAACAACTATGCGCTGGCGCTAAGAGAGGCACAACGTTGGGACGCGGCTTTGCAGGCCGCTGAAACAGCCTGCACACTCGCGCCCGACCACGCGGGTATGCGTTCGAATCTGTCGATGCTGCAACTGATGCGCGGCGACTACGCGAACGGCTGGCTCTCGCATGAGGCGCGCTGGAGCGGCTCGTCGGAGCTGCGCGGCAATCGTCCCACCTTCCCGGCGCCGACCTGGAAGGGCGAGCCGCTCGCCGGCAAAACATTGCTGGTATGGGGCGAGCAGGGCATGGGCGATCTGCTGCAATTCTGCCGCTACATTCCAATGCTGGCCGATTACGTGCATCGCGAAGGCGGCCGTCTCGTGTGGAACTCGTTCCCGCAGATGGGCGGCTTGATGGCGCGCAGTCTGGCCGCTCACGTCGATCAGTTTTCGGCGGGCGGCGGTGTCGAATCGCTGCCGCCCTTCGACTTCGAGATTCCATTGCTGAGCCTGCCGCTGGTCTTCGGCACGAGCGAGGCGGCCATCCCGTCGCGCGGGCCTTATCTTCACGCGGACGCCGCTGCTCTCGAGCGCTGGCGTCAACGGCTCGCCGGCGAGCCGAGGCTCAAGGTCGGACTCGCGTGGACGGGCAGCCACGGGCATCAACGCAATCCGTTTCGGCGTGTCGGCTGGGAACGCTATGCGGAGCACTTTGCGGGCATGCGCAATGTGGCGTTCTACTCGCTGCAACCGGGCGCGAGCGCCGACGTGAATGCAGCCGCGGCCGCCGGCCTGCCGATCACCGACTACACCGCCGAATTCGCCACGTTCGACGACACCGCCGCGTTCGTCGGCGCGCTCGACCTCGTCATCACCGTTTGCACGTCGGCCGCGCATCTGAGCGGCGCGCTCGGGCAACGCACGTGGGTGCTGCTCGACGTCAACCCGCACTGGGTCTGGCTGATCGATCGACGCGACAGCCCGTGGTATCCGAGCGCGACGCTGTACCGGCAGCCGAGCTTCGGCGAGTGGACGCCGGCGCTTGAAGCCGTCTCCCGCGATCTGGAAGCGCTCGCGGCACAGCACGTCGCTGCACAACGCTAAGCGCTAAAGCGAGGAGCGAGCGTGACCGTGAGCCTGACGGCCCATAGCAGAGGCGTTCACGGCACGTCCGCACCGGGCTCTGGCTGAGCCGTCCGCGCGATTTCCGCAGCGAGGCATTCGGGGCAAAGGCAACGGCCGGCGGGGTCCAGCCGCTCGCGCGGCAGTGCCGGCATCTCGCGGCACCAGCAGTCGAAAGGCTCTGCGTGCATCGCGCAATCGAATGCATTGCCGCAGCGCGGGCAGCGCGCGCTGCCTGGTGGGCGGGAAACAGACGGTTTCATGACAGGCGGACGGTCTCGCGGGCATCGACAGGGAAATGATGCCACGGCTTGCGTCCTACCGTGAGTCATCCATTCGGCTAGTTCACAGGCACACGGAAGACGCGCTACGCTTGACTCCGAGTTGCCGCTGCAAAGCACGGTTTCATAGCACGCAAACGCGGCGTTGCACGCCGCCGCCGCACGCGTCGAAAACCCTGTTGCAGCGCGCCAGTCCTGTACAATTCGCCCTGTTTTAACTGTTCCGTGCCCGAGCCTGCCGCCATGTCCGAGCTTCCCGACCTTTCGCAGATTGCGCCCACCCTGAAGGCTGAAATCCTGGCCGAGGCGCTGCCCTACATTCGCCAGTATCACGGTAAGACCGTGGTCATCAAATACGGCGGCAACGCCATGACGGAGGAGCGGCTGAAGCAGGGCTTCGCGCGCGACGTCATTCTGCTGAAGCTGGTCGGCATCAATCCCGTCATCGTGCACGGCGGCGGTCCGCAAATCGACCACGCGCTGAAGAAGGTCGGCAAGCAGGGCACGTTCATTCAAGGCATGCGCGTTACCGACGAAGAGACGATGGAAGTCGTCGAATGGGTGCTCGGCGGCGAAGTGCAGCAGGACATCGTCACGCTGATCAATCACTTCGGCGGTCACGCGGTCGGTCTGACGGGCAAGGACGGCGGTCTGATCCACGCGCGCAAGATGCTGATGCCGGACCGCGACAATCCCGGCCAGTACGTGGACATCGGCCAGGTCGGCGAGGTCGAGGCGATCAATCCGGCCGTGGTGAAGGCGCTGCAAGACGACGCGTTCATTCCCGTCATCTCGCCGATCGGCTTCGGCGAAGACGGGCTGTCGTACAACATCAACGCCGATCTCGTCGCGGGCAAGCTGGCGGTCGTGCTGAACGCCGAGAAGCTCGTGATGATGACGAACATCCCCGGCGTGATGGACAAGGAAGGCAATCTGCTGACCGATCTGTCCGCGCGCGAAATCGACGGGCTCTTCGCCGACGGCACGATCTCGGGCGGCATGCTGCCGAAGATTTCGTCGGCGCTGGATGCCGCGAAGAGCGGCGTGCGCTCGGTGCACATCATCGACGGGCGTATCGAACATTCGGTGCTGCTCGAAATTCTCACCGAACAGCCGTTCGGCACGATGATCCGCTCGCATTGATGCCTGCGTCACACGGGGCACATGAGGCGCGCCGCTGCACCGCGCCTCGTGTGTCCATCACGCCGCTAGCCGCAGCGCCCGGCGCCTGAACAGCACTTCTCCCCATGCGCACTCCGACTTCCCGGCGCCGTCGTCCGCAGATCGCAAGTGGCGGTCCGGTCTGGCTGTTCGATCTCGACAATACGCTGCATCACGCGTCGCACGCGATTTTTCCCGCCATCAATCAGGCGATGACGCAGTACATCATCGACGCGCTGCAAGTCGAGCTCGACGAAGCGAACCGCCTGCGCACCGGCTACACGCAACGTTACGGCGCGGCGCTGCTGGGCCTCACGCGCCATCATCCGCTCGATGCAAACGACTTCCTGAAGGTCGTCCACACGTTTCCCGATCTCGGCTCGATGATCCGCCACGAGCGAGGCGTCGCGCGTCTCGTCGCGGCGCTGCCGGGCCGCAAGATCGTGCTGACCAACGCGCCCGAAAGCTATGCGCGCGCAGTGCTCGCGCAACTGCGAATCGAGCGTCTGTTCGAGCAGGTGATCGCCATCGAGCATATGCGCGACCGGCGCCGCTGGCGCGCGAAGCCCGATCACGCGATGCTGCGCAAGGCGATGCGCGACGCGCATGTGTCGCTGAAAGACGTGATCCTCGTCGAAGACACGCGCTCGCATCTGAAGAACTATCGGCGGCTCGGCATCCGCACGGTGTGGATTACCGGCCATCTGCCGCGTAAGCCGCATATGGACGGCGTGCCCACGCGTCTGCCGGGCACCGGCCGGCCGCATTATGTCGATCGCAGCATTCGTTCGTTAAAATCGCTACGACTGAGCACCCGCTCGGTTCGATTGAAGCGCCAGCAGACGGGACGACAGCCATGCAGCCGATCGACAAGCCTGACGAAGCCCTAGCCGAACCCGACCCCGCCGCGGCGGCTGTCCCGCGAGCGCAGCGTCTGAAGCCAGGCGAGCGCCGCGTGCATATCCTGCAGACGCTCGCCGCGATGCTTGAAGCGCCGAAAAGCGAAAAGATCACCACCGCCGCCCTCGCCTCGCTGCTCGGCGTGTCGGAAGCGGCGCTTTATCGTCACTTTGCGAGCAAGGCGCAAATGTTCGAAGGACTAATCGAGTTCATCGAACAGACCATCTTCGGCCTGATCAATCAGATCGTCGACAAGGAAAACAACGGCGTACTTCAGGCGCGCGCGATCGCGTTGATGCTGCTGAACTTCTCCGCGAAAAATCCTGGCATGACGCGCGTGCTGACATGCGAGGCGCTCGTCGGCGAACATGAGCGGCTGACGACGCGCGTCAATCAGATGCTCGAGCGCGTCGAAGCTTCGCTGAAGCAATGTTTGCGCTTGGCTGCGGTGAGCGTCGATTCGTCCGCGCACGAAACGCTCGCACCTCTTCCGGCGGACTACGATCCTGCCGTGCGCGCGAGTCTGCTGTTGAGCTATGTCATTGGACGCTGGCATCGCTTTGTCCGTAGCGGCTTTGTGCGCATGCCGGCCGACGACGCCGATTCGCAATTGCGAGTGATCCTTCAGTAGCGTGCTCGGGAAGCCGCGTGGGCTGCCGGCCAGACGTTGCCGCCCGGAATTTTCCGCTATACTTTGCGCCTGACTGCGGCCCTTGCATTACCTGAAAGCACATGACAGGTATCGAGGGAACCGCCTTCCAGAACACACGTACTACGCGCCGATTTGCTGACTCGATTGCGGGCGCGCGAACCAGTGGAACAATTCCGCGGTTCACTATAAATGCGGCTAAAGAGGTCGTCAGCCGCGCACAAGTCGTTCTCCTCCGTGCTTTGCCGACGCCGTCTAGCCGCCCTGTCTTTGTCAAATGGCGGAATGAATGGAATCGATCGGTATCGTCGCTCCACAAAAAATGCATTTCACCGAGCCGTTGCGTCTGCAAAACGGCAGCTCGCTTGCCGGCTACGACCTGATGGTCGAGACCTACGGCACGCTCAACGCCGCGCGCAGCAATGCGGTGCTCGTGTGCCACGCGCTCAACGCGTCGCATCATGTGGCGGGTGTCTATGCGGACAATCCAAAGGACATCGGCTGGTGGGACAACATGGTCGGCCCAGGCAAACCGCTCGATACGGATAAGTTCTTCGTGATCGGCGTGAACAATCTCGGCTCGTGCTTCGGTTCGACGGGGCCCATGAGTATCGATCCGGCCACCGGCAAACCGTATGGCGCGGCCTTCCCCGTGGTGACGGTGGAAGACTGGGTCAATGCGCAGGCGCTCGTCGCGGACCGGTTCGGCATCGAGCGCTTCGCCGCGGTCATGGGCGGCAGCCTCGGCGGCATGCAGGCGCTCGCGTGGAGCATGATGTATCCGCAGCGCGTCGCGCATTGCATCGTGGTGGCGTCCACGCCGAAGCTGTCCGCGCAAAACATTGCGTTCAACGAAGTGGCGCGCTCGGCGATTCTGTCGGACCCCGACTTTCACGGCGGCAACTACTACGCGCACAACGTGAAGCCGAAGCGCGGCTTGCGCGTCGCGCGCATGATCGGCCACATCACCTATCTGTCGGACGACGACATGGCCGAGAAATTCGGCCGTTCGCTGCGACGCGCGGAAGGCGCGCTCGACGCGTACAACTTCAACTTCGACGTGGAGTTCGAAGTGGAGTCGTACCTGCGCTATCAGGGCGACAAGTTCGCCGACTACTTCGACGCGAACACGTACCTGCTGATCACGCGCGCGCTCGATTACTTCGATCCGGCGAAAGCCTTCGAAGGCGATCTGACAGCGGCCCTTGCGCACACCACAGCGAAATATCTGATCGCCAGCTTCTCAACCGACTGGCGTTTCGCGCCGGCCCGCTCGCGCGAACTCGTGAAGGCGCTGCTCGATCACAAGCGCACCGTGACGTACGCGGAAATCGACGCGCCGCACGGCCACGACGCCTTCCTGCTCGACGACGCGCGCTATCACAACCTGATGCGCGCCTACTACGAACGCATTGCGAACGAGGTGAACGCATGAACCAGCGAGCACTCGATTATCTGGCGCTGCGCCCGGACTTCCGCGCGATCGCCCGCTGGGTCGAACCGCGCGCCACGGTGCTGGACCTGGGTTGCGGCGACGGCTCGCTGCTGTCGCTGCTCACCGAGGAACTGGACGTGCAAGGCTACGGCATCGAAATCAACGACGCGGGCGTGCTGGCCGCGACGCAAAACGGCGTCAACGTGATCCAGCAGAATCTCGAAGACGGCCTGCGTCTTTTCGAAGACGGCAGCTTCGATTTCGCGGTTTTGTCGCAGACGCTGCAAACCATTCATCAGACCGCGGCGATTTTGCGGGAAACCGTGCGCGTCGGTCGCGAATGCATCGTGTCGTTTCCGAACTTCGGCTATTGGGCGCATCGGCTTTCCGTAGTTCGGGGACGGATGCCGGTGTCGAAGTCGCTGCCCTATCAATGGCACAACACGCCTAACGTGCGCGTGCTGACCATCAAGGACTTCGAGGCGCTCGCGCCCGAAGTCGGCATCGAAATTCTCGACCGTGTCGTGCTGCACGACGGTCAGACGGTGCGGTGGGGCGTGAACTGGCGTGGTAGTCTTGCGGTCTATCGCGTCAAGAAAAGCTAACGCAAGCTATCCACATGTCGAACCCGCCGCACGAGGCGCCTGCACTTACCGCTCACGAAGAACATCCCGGCTGGCGCGCGTTTTTTAATACGCGCATGCTGATCTGCGTCTTTCTCGGCTTTACGTCGGGATTGCCGCTGTTCACGCTCGTCTATCTGGTGCAGGCATGGTTGCGCTCTGAAGGCGTCAATCTGAAGGAGATTGGCCTTTTTGCGCTGATCCAGTTTCCCTATACCTGGAAGTTCATCTGGGCGCCGCTGATGGATCGCTACGTCCCGCGCTTTCCGGGCTGGCGTCCGGGCAGACGGCGCGGCTGGATGCTCGTCACGCAGATTCTGGTCGCCGGCGCTATCGGCACGCTTGGGTTCGTGTCGCCGCGCGACTCAATCTGGACCGTCGCGGCATTGACGGCGCTCGTCGCGTTTTTCGGCGCAAGCCAGGACATTTCAATCGATGCCTACCGGCGCGAGTTGCTAAGCGACACGCAACAGGGTCTCGGCAATGCGGTGCACGTCAATGCCTACAAGATCGCGGCACTGGTGCCGGGTTCGCTGGCGCTGATTCTGTCAGATCATTTGCCGTGGACTACCGTGTTCATCGTGACCGCTGCGTTCATGGTGCCTGGTATGGTGATGACGCTTGTAGTCCGCGAGCCGGAAGTGCACGGCACGCCGCCCAAGAATTTGCGCGACGCGATCGTGCAGCCGTTCCGCGAATTCGTCGAGCGCGATGGCTGGCGCGGCGCGCTGTTCGTGCTCGGCTTCATCTTTCTGTACAAGCTCGGCGACACGATGGCGACGACGTTGTCCACATCGTTCTTCCTCGACATCGGTTTCTCGCGCACGCAGATTGGCGTGATCGCGAAAACGACGGCGTTTGGCGCGAGTCTCGCGGGCGGAATTGTCGGCGGCATCTGGCTGATGAAGATCGGCATCGGCCGCGGCTTGTGGATCTTCGGCATCCTGCAGATGGTGTCGACACTCGGCTTCGCCTGGCTCGCGCATCTCGGACCTGCTTCGCCTGGCTTGACGGCGATTTACGACATCGCCGTCTGGACCAGCGAAGGCACGACGAAGCTGCTGTCGTGGGTCGGCATCGACTGGTCGGTGCAACTCGAACCGCGCTCGGTCGCGCTCGCGCTCGTCTACGGTTTCGAAACTTTCTCCACCGGTCTGACGATGGCGGCCTTCACCGCGTACATCGCCAGCACGACCGATCCGCGTTATACGGCCACGCAGTTCGCGCTCTTTACGAGCCTGGCTTCGGTGCCGCGCACGTTGGCGTCGGCGGCGAGCGGCTATGTGGTCGCGAAGATCGGCTGGTTCGACTACTTCATTGTCTGTACCGCGTTGGCTGTGCCGGGCATGCTGCTTCTGTTGCGCATCGCGCCGTGGAGAGTGCGGTCGTGAAGGTGCTTTTCGCAAAACAGCCATTGCGCCTGGGTGCGCGCCGCGGCGTCGCGTTGCGCGATGCTGGCCGTGGTGCGCTTCGCGCAGCGTTGTGGGTCGGCTGTTCGGGGTTTGTGAGTTTGATCGCGCCGTCCGCTGCTGTTTACGCAGCCGCTGGAACGCCGGCCGCCGGAACGCCAGCCACTGGAGCGCCGGCCGCCGCCGCCCCGACCACCGCTGCACCGCCCGCCGCTAACAGCGCCGCGGCCGGCACGTCGCTCAACGCTGCAACGGCTGCAGCGCCGCAACCGCCCGGGCCCGCGGCTAAATCTGCTGCGGCGGCCACGAACGCCGAAAGCGCGCCGGCTGCACCGCCGGCCGCGAACAGCGCGACGAGTTCCGGCAACTCGCCGCCAGGACCAACCGCTCAACCATCCGCGAGCGCGAAAGCCGCGGCGCCGACGTCATCGCCCGCTGGCGCTGCAAAGCCGGCTGCGTCGTACGGCCCGAGCAACCAGTTGCGTTACGGCGGCTATCTGGTGTTCCGCAACCTGATTCCGTCGCCGATGCTCGAGGCGCAAGCCGCCGAAGAGTTCAGCCAGATCGCGTACGGCGCCGAGCACGCCAACCGTCTATACGGCGACGCCGATGCGCATGTCACGCGCGTGCGCTCGATCGTCGACAAGATGGTTCCGTACTCGCTCAAATGGAACGAGCGGGCGAAAGGCTGGAAGTGGGACGTCGCCGTCGTGCGTTCGCCCGACATTCGCATGTACTGCCTGCCAGGCGGCAAGATCGTCGTGTACGGTGGGCTGCTCGACCGCGCGCATCTGAACGACAACGAGCTCGGCATGCTGATCGGCCATGAGATCGCGCATGCGCTGCGTGAACATGCGCGTGAGCGGCTCGGTCAGTTGCAGGCAAGCCAATTGGATTCGTCGGGTACGATCCCGCAGCTCTTCGGTCTCGCGGACCTGGGCGCGGCGCCGCTCGGCATCGGTTCGCGCCTGCTCGAAATGAAGTACGAAAACACGGACGAAACCGAAGCCGACGTGATCGGCAGCGACATCGCCTCTCGTGCGGGCTTCGATCCGCGCGCGGCGGTCACGCTGTGGGACAAGCTCGCGCAGGCCACGCGCAGCAATCGCGAGCAGGGCTTCATCTACGTGCATCCGTACTCGCCCGCGCGCCGCCAGGACATCGTCAAGCGTCTGCCGGACATGCTGCCGCTTTATGCGAAGGCCATCGGCAAAACCGTGGATGCGCTGCCGGACTATGCGGGCATGGGCCGTCCGCGCCGCAAACTGGCGCGCGATTAACGGGCGTCACGCTTCACGCCTCCGCGATCTCGAGCGCGCGTCTTGCGGACGCCGCTCAGGCGCTCTTACCGACGCGGCGCTTCAACTCAAGGCCGCCGCGCAGAATCTAAAACTCACTTCTTCGACACGTCGTGGTCGTAGTCGACCGTCAGCGGCGCGTGATCGCTGAACTTGATGTCGCGAAACACGTCAGTGCGTTTCGCCTTGCTCGCGATGCCCGGCGTCGCGATCTGATAATCGATCCGCCACCCCACGTTCTTCGCATACGCCTGGCCGCGATTGCTCCACCACGTATATTGCTCGGGCCGCTGATCGAGCGTGCGGAAGACGTCGACGTAACCGACTTCGTCGAACAGTTTGGTGAGCCACGCGCGCTCTTCCGGCAGGCAACCCGAGTTCTTCTGATTGCTCTTCCAGTTCTTGATGTCGATTTCTTTATGGACGATATTCACGTCGCCGCACAGGATCACTTCGCGCTCGCGCGCGAGTTGCGCGAGATGCGGCATGAACTCGTCCATGAAACGATACTTGGCCTGCTGACGCTCTTCGCCGCTCGACCCTGACGGCACATACACCGACACAACCGACAGCTTGCCGAAACGCAGTTCGACATAACGCCCTTCGGGATCGAATTCCTCGCTGCCGAAGCCGATCACAACCTCATCCGGCTCGTGACGCGTATAGACGCCCGCGCCGCTATAACCCTTCTTCACCGCGTGCTGGAAATAGCCGGTGAAATCATGCGGCGCGAGGAATTCCGGCGTCATGTCGTCCTGCGAACATTTGATTTCCTGCACGCAAAGTACGTCGGCATTCTGCTCGCCGAACCAGTCGAAAAAACCCTTTTTGGCCGCTGAGCGGATGCCGTTCAGGTTGGCGGTAATCACACGCAACATGTCGTTCCTTTGTGTTCGATTCGTTTGGAGATTCGTCTTCGAGATGGTTTTCCGACGACGCCGAAAGTCATTCGATCTTCACGCCTTTCAGCGATTCCTTGGCCGGCGGGAATTCCAGCTTCAGGTCCTGGAAAGTGCGCAATAGCAACTCGGCGACCATCACATTGCGATGCGTTTTCGAGTCCGCGGGGATGACGTACCACGGCGCGTATTCGGTCGAAGTCGCGGCCAGCGCGTTGCGATAAACGCCCTGGTATGTGTCCCACTGCTTGCGTGCGTCGAGATCCGCTACGTCGAACTTCCAGTGCTTGGTCTCATCGTCGACGCGCGCCTGAAGCCGCTCGCGCTGCTCGTCCTTTGAAATATGCAGCATGCACTTGATGATCGTCGTGTCGCTGTCGGCAAGCAGTTCCTCGAACTGGCGAATGTGGCGGCAGCGCACGTCGAATGCATTCGCGTCGATGTTGCCGAGCACGGTCGGCACCAGCAGGTCTTCGTAGTGGCTGCGATTGAAGATTGTCAGTTCGCCCGCAGCGGGCGCTTGCGCATGCACGCGCCACAGGAAGTCGTGCGCGAGTTCGTCGGGCGTCGGCGCCCTGAACGGCGCGATGCGCAGACCGAGCGGGTCGACTTCGTGAAACACGGCGCGAATCGTGCCGTCCTTGCCGCTCGTGTCCATGCCTTGCAGGACCAGCAGCACGCGGCGCTTTCGTTGCGCGTGCAAGCGTTCCTGCAAGACGTCGAGCTTCGCGCCGATCTCGGAGAGCCGCTCGCGGTCGGAATCTTTCGATCCCGTGGAAAAAGGCTTCGACGCGGGATCGAAATCATCGAGCGAGAATTTGCCGTTCTTTTTGCCCTCGAAATAAGGCACGCGGAAATCGTCGAGGTCGGGTCGCTTCGCCATCCACACACTCCGTAATCTGCGTTCGGGTTCGCAAAAGCGGGCCCGCAAATGAAACGGGCCGTTGCCGCACTTTCGTTTCCGGCAACAGCCCGCGGTCGCCGAAGCGCAAACAATGCTTCGGCTATAGACGTTCGACCGCACGTCGGCCAAATTTCAGCCTGGCCCGAACGAGGCGTCAGCCCAGCTTCTTCTTCAGCAGTTCGTTCACTTGCGCCGGATTCGCCTTGCCCTTCGTCGCCTTCATGGCCTGGCCGATCAGCGCGTTGAACGCCTTCTCCTTGCCCGCGCGGAATTCTTCCACCGACTTCTGGTTCGCCGCGAGCACCTCGTCGATGATCGCTTCCAGCGCGCCGGTATCCGAAATCTGCTTCAGGCCCTTCGCTTCGATGATGCGATCCGCGGCGGCCTCGTCGGTCGCCTTCTCTTCCCAGATCGCGAGGAAAATTTCCTTCGCGATCTTGTTGGAGATGGTGCCGTCGGCGATACGTTGCAACAGCAGCGCGAGTTGCGCGGACGACACCGGGCACCCGGCAATGTCGAGACCTTCGCGATTCAGTTGCGACGACACCTCGCCCATCACCCAGTTCGCCGCGACCTTCGCGTTGGCCGCGCCGAGCTTCTCGACGACCGCTTCGAAATACGCGGCCGTCGCCTTGCTCGACGTCAACACGTTTGCGTCATACGGCGTCAAACCGTATTGCGACACGAAACGCTGCTGGATCGTTTCCGGCAGCTCCGGCATGTCGCGCTTCACGCGCTCGACCCACGCTGCGTCGATCACGAGCGGCATCAGATCGGGATCGGGGAAATAGCGGTAATCGTGCGCGTCTTCCTTGCTGCGCATCGAGCGCGTTTCGCGCTTGTCCGGATCGTACAGACGCGTTTCCTGCACTACCGTGCCGCCGTCTTCGATGAGTTCGATCTGACGGCGCACTTCGTACTGGATCGCTTCTTCGAGGAAGCGGAACGAGTTGAGGTTCTTGATCTCAGCACGCGTGCCGAATTCGGCCTGGCCGACCGGACGCACCGACACGTTCGCGTCGCAGCGGAACGAGCCTTCCTGCATGTTGCCGTCGCAAATGCCGAGCCACGTGACGAGCGTGTGCAGCGTCTTGGCGTAGGCCACTGCTTCGGCCGCGCTGCGCATTTCCGGCTCGGTGACGATTTCGAGCAACGGCGTGCCCGCGCGATTCAGGTCGATGCCGGTCATGCCCGCGAAATCTTCGTGCAGCGACTTGCCGGCGTCTTCCTCGAGATGGGCGCGCGTCAGATTGACGACCTTCGTGTAGGCCGCCGTGCCCGCCTTCTCGTTGGCCGGCACCTGGATCGTCACCTGGCCGCCTTGCACGACGGGAATCTCGTACTGGCTGATCTGATAGCCCTTCGGCAGATCGGGGTAGAAATAGTTTTTACGCGCGAAGATGCTGCGCGGCGCGACCGTTGCGCCGATTGCAAGACCGAACTCAATTGCGCGCTCCACGGCGCCGCGGTTCATGACCGGCAATGTGCCGGGCAAGGCCAGATCGACGGGACAAGCCTGCGTGTTCGGCGCGGCGCCGAATTGCGTGGGGGCGCCGGAGAAAATTTTTGATTGCGTGGACAGCTGCGCGTGGGTCTCCAGACCGATCACGACTTCCCATTGCTTGGTCATGGTGCTCACACTCCTGCCGGTGCCTTGCGGTGCCAGTCGGTCGCGCGCTGGAACGCGTCGGCCACCTGCAGCATCCGGGCTTCATTGAAATAGTTGCCGATGATCTGCAATCCCACCGGACGCTGTGCATTCGTGCCCGCGCCGAAGCCGCACGGCACGCTCATGCCCGGCAAGCCGGCGAGGCTCACGGACAGCGTGTAGATGTCGGCGAGATACATCTGCACGGGGTCGTCGCCCTTCGCGCCGAGATCCCACGCCACCGACGGTGCGACCGGTCCCATGATGACGTCGCACTGTTTGAACGCCTCCTGGAAATCCTGCGCGATGATGCGGCGAATTTTCTGCGCCTGCAGGTAATACGCGTCGTAATAGCCATGCGAAAGCACGTAAGCGCCGACCATGATGCGACGCTTCACTTCGGGCCCGAAGCCTTCGGCGCGCGACTTCTTGTACATGTCGAGCAGATCGCGATATTCCGCGGCGCGATGGCCGAAACGCACGCCGTCGAAGCGCGACAGGTTCGACGATGCCTCCGCCGGCGCGATCACGTAATAGACCGGAATGGACAGCTCGGTTTTCGGCAGCGATACGTCGACGAGCGTGGCGCCGAGCGCCTCGTATTGCTTGAGCGCGGCGTCGACCGATGCGCGCACGTCGTCGGCGAGACCGGCGCCGAAATACTCTTTCGGCAAGCCGATGCGCAGGCCGTCGAGCGGCTTGCCGGCGCCGTCCTGCTTCCATGCCTGACCGAGGTAGCGCGTGTAGTCTTCGTCGTCACGCACGAGGCTCGTGGAATCGCGCTGGTCAAAACCGGCCATTGCGTTAAGCAGAGTTGCGCAGTCAGCGGCGCTTTGCGCCATCGGACCGCCCTGATCCAGCGACGACGCGAACGCGATCATGCCGTAGCGCGACACGCGACCGTAAGTCGGCTTGATGCCGGTGATGCCCGAGAACGACGCCGGCTGACGGATCGAGCCGCCGGTATCGGTGCCGGTTGCAGCAGGCGCGAGGCGCGCGGCCACAGCCGCCGCGGAGCCGCCTGACGAGCCGCCCGGCACTGCCTGACGATCCCACGGGTTCTGAACGGGGCCAAAATACGAATTTTCGTTCGACGAGCCCATCGCGAACTCGTCCATGTTCGTCTTGCCGACGCACACCATGCCGGCGCTCTGCAGACGCTCGACCACGGTGGCGTCGAACGGGCTTTCGTAGTTCGACAGCATTTTCGAGCCGGCCGTGGAGCGCCAGCCTTTGGTGACGAACACATCCTTGTGCGCGATCGGCACGCCGGTCAGCGGGCCGCCGTGGCCCGAGTGAAGCAGCGCGTCCGCGGCTTTTGCCTGAGCGAGCGTGAGATCCGGGTCCACCTGGATGAACGCATTGAGGCCGCGCGCCGCGTCGATGCGTTTTAGATAGAGCTGGGCCAGCTCGACTGCGGAGCATTCCTTGGCGGCCAACGCGGCGCGCAGTTCGGTCAGACTTTTTTCATGCATTGCGTGTTGTCCTGGAAAGCGCGGCAACGCGGGTCGCGCTGCCGTGGAAGCGTTCGGTTGCGGGCCGGCGAACCGGGCCGAGGTGTTGGCGACAATATCGGCGAACATACCGGCGACAAGCGAAGCTGCGCGCGCCGGATTCGGCGCGGCATGCCGTGCTCGCGGTGGTGGCTCGCGGCCCGCAAGCCGCGCCGCGCCCGCCGCGCGCTGATATCGCCGTTATTCGATCACCTTCGGCACGAGATACAGACCGTCCTGCACGGCCGGTGCGGGACGCTGGAAAGCCTCGCGCTCGATCGTTTCGGTCACCGCGTCGTCGCGCAGACGCAGCGCGACGTCTTCGATCTGCTCGATCGGATGGGCAAGCGGTGCGATGCCCGTGGTGTCGACCGCCTGCATCTGCTCGACGAGGCCAAAAAACTCGTTGAGCTGGACAAGCGTGTGTTCGGCGTCGGCGTCGGCCAGTTCGAGCCGCGCGAGATGCGCGATGCGCTTAACATCGGTCAGGGTCAAAGCCATGCAGTCACCGGAAAAAGTGGCGGACCGCCGCAGCCGGAAAAGCGCGCTGCGACAGCGAGTTAGGACGCTGGAGGAAGACCTCGAAAAAGGGGCCGGCGGCGGCAAAAAGTGCCGTCCGTTTCCTTCAAATCATCCAAAATTATAAGGTATCATTACGCGTTCGACCCAAACCCGGACCGACTTACCCAGGCCTTTCTGGACATTTCGTAAAGAGAGTTCGGATATTTCTGACCTGGCTTTGTATCGGCCTCCGGTAGACTCCCCCGCAGCTTCAAGTTCCAGTGGCGCCGCTTCGCCAGGTTGAAGCTGTTATTTTTTTCCGCTGCCGCCCTGCGCAACGTTGCGAGGCCCGGCCCCAAGCGAGACAGGATTTTGAATGTTCGGTTTTTTGCGCAGCTACTTCTCCAACGATCTGGCGATTGATCTAGGCACCGCCAACACGCTTATCTACATGCGTGGCAAAGGCATCGTTCTTGACGAACCGTCGGTGGTGTCCATCCGCCAGGAAGGCGGTCCCAACGGCAAGAAAACCATTCAGGCAGTCGGTAAGGAAGCCAAACAGATGCTCGGCAAGGTGCCGGGCAACATCGAGGCGATCCGCCCCATGAAAGACGGCGTGATCGCCGACTTCACGGTGACCGAGCAGATGATCAAGCAGTTCATCAAAACGGCTCACGAATCGCGCATGTTCTCGCCGTCGCCGCGCATCATCATTTGCGTGCCGTGCGGTTCGACCCAGGTCGAGCGCCGCGCGATCAAGGAAGCCGCGCACGGTGCGGGCGCGTCGCAGGTCTATCTCATTGAAGAACCCATGGCCGCGGCAATCGGCGCTGGCCTGCCGGTGTCGGAAGCCACCGGCTCCATGGTCGTCGACATCGGTGGCGGCACGACGGAAGTCGGCGTCATCTCACTGGGCGGCATCGTGTACAAGGGCTCGGTCCGCGTAGGCGGCGACAAGTTCGACGAAGCCATCGTCAACTACATCCGCCGCAACTACGGCATGCTGATCGGCGAGCAAACCGCCGAAGCCATCAAGAAGGAAATCGGTTCGGCCTTCCCCGGTTCCGAAGTCAAGGAAATGGAAGTGAAGGGCCGCAATCTGTCGGAAGGCATCCCGCGCAGCTTCACCATCTCGAGCAACGAGATTCTCGAAGCGCTGACCGATCCGCTGAATCAGATCGTGTCGTCGGTGAAGATCGCGCTCGAGCAAACGCCGCCGGAACTCGGCGCGGACATCGCCGAACGCGGCATGATGCTCACGGGCGGTGGCGCACTGCTGCGCGATCTGGACCGCCTGCTCGCCGAAGAAACCGGCCTGCCGGTGCTCGTCGCCGAAGACCCGCTGACGTGCGTCGTGCGCGGCTCGGGCATGGCGCTCGAGCGCATGGACAAGCTCGGCAGCATCTTCTCGTACGAGTAAGCGAGCGAGTTCGATGTCAGCAGCGCGGATCTGGCAGACGGCCCCTTGCGGGCCCGTTTGCCGTTGGCTGCGCCGCCCAGCGTCCGTACGCTGAACCGCGTTTTCAGCGCGCCGCCGCCTCACCCAACCGCTTACGCCCCCGGCGCCGACCATGGAATACAGTCCGCCGCCTCTGTTCAAGCAAGGCCCGTCCGCCCTCGCACGACTCGTGTTTTTCGTCGTGCTGGCGCTCGCCCTGCTGATCTCCGACGCACGCTTCAAGACGCTCGAAATCGTTCGCGGCGTGCTCGGCGTGGGTCTCTATCCGTTGCAGCGCGCAGCGCTGGTGCCGCGCGACGTCTTCATGGGCGCCGCCGATCTGGCCGTGACGAGCGCAACCTTGCGCAGCGACAACGAAAAGCTGCGCACCAGGAATCTTCAACTGTCGCAGCAGGCCAATACAGCCGCCGAACTCTCCGCTGAGAACGGCCATCTGCGCGCATTGCTGCAACTGTCGCAGCGCGCGACCACGCAATCGTTGCCCGCTGAAATCCAGTACGACACGCGCGATCCGTTCACGCAAAAGGTCGTCATCAATCGTGGCGCGCAGCAAGGCATTCAGAACGGCTCGCCGGTCGTGAACGAAGACGGCGTGATCGGTCAGGTGACCCGCGTGTTCCCGCTGCAGGCCGAAGTCACGCTGCTGACCGACAAGGATCAGGCCGTGCCCGTGCAGATCGTGCGCACCGGCTTGCGCAGCGTCATTTACGGCACGCTTAAGGGCGATACGCTCGACCTGCGCTTCGTGCCGATCAGCGCCGACGTCCAGACGGGCGACGAACTCGTCACGAGCGGGCTCGACGGTGTGTATCCACCGGGGCTGCCGGTCGCCAAGGTCGTGCGCGTCGACAAGCAGGCGGACACCGCCTTCGCGCGCGTGATCTGCCTGCCGATTGCGCCGGTGCGCGGCGCGCGTCAGTTGCTGGTGCTGCATTATGTGAACGACGTGCCGCCGCGTCCCGCCGAAGAGCCCGACCCGGCCGCAGCCGCCAAAGAGGCGGCCAAAGCGAAAAAAGGCGCGAAGGCAGACGGCAAGGCCGCCGCCGACAAATCCGCGAAACCGGCGGAAAAACCCGGCGCGGACAAAAACGCCGCGGCCAAACCTGCGGACAATACGCCAGCCCAAGCTGCGCAAGCAGGCAAGCAAGGCGCCGCCGACCAGAAATCCGCTGCATCGAAGAAACCCGCCGCCGCCGAAAAAGCGAAGCCGCAAGCCGCGCCCGGGGCAAAGCCATGAACCGCCCTCAATACATTCTGCAGCCGGTCAATCCCTACTTCATCGCGTTCAGCCTCGCCGCGGCGTTTCTGCTGAATCTGATGCCGTGGGGCCGCATGATCGGCGTGCCCGATTTCGTCGCGCTCGTGCTGCTGTTCTGGAACGTGCACCAGCCGCGCAAGGTCGGCATGGGCATCGCGTTCTTCCTCGGCTTGCTGATGGACGTGCACAACGCGAGCCTGCTCGGCGAGCACGCGCTGGCGTACACGCTGCTCTCGTACGGCGCGATCACGATCCATCGCCGCGTACTGTGGATGTCGCTCGGCGTGCAGACTTTTGCAGTCATGCCGCTGCTCGTAACTGCGCAAGTAGTGCCGTTCGTGATCCGTCTGCTGACGGGCGCGGCATTTCCCGGCTGGGGCTATCTGGTCGACGGTTTCGTCGAAGCCGCCCTCTGGCCGGTCGCGAGCGTGCTGCTGTTGATGCCGCAGCGCCGGCCCGCCGACCCCGACGATACGCGGCCGATTTAACCAGGCGTCGAGCGCGCCGGCCGTCCATGGAACGTATGTTTTCTGCCCGCCCGACGCCCACAGCCGTTCATGCCTTCCGGTTTCGCCCGGATCAGGCGCACACTCATGATGGCCGTCGCCCGGCCTTTTGCAGAATCGCATGACCGAATTCAAGGACACTCAGCAACAGCTCTCGAAGTTCCGCCTGCGCGTCGCGGCGGCGGGCCTGTTCGTGTTCGTCTGCTTCGGGCTGATCGGCTTTCGCTTCCTGTTTCTGCAGGTCTGGCACTACAGCAAGTACTCGCTGCAAGCCGACGAAAACCGCATTTCCGTCGCGCCGATCGTGCCGAACCGCGGCATCATCACCGACCGTAACGGCGTGGTGCTGGCCAAGAACTATTCGGCCTACACGCTGGAAATCACGCCGTCCAAGCTCGGCGCGCCGCTCGAAACGGTTATCGACGATCTGGCCACGGTTGTCTCCATCGACGCCCGCGACCGCCGCCGCTTCAAGAAGCTGCAGGAAGACTCGAAGAACTTCGAGAGTCTGCCTATCCGCACGCGCCTGACCGACGACGAAGTCGCGCGCTTCACCGCGCAGCGCTTCCGCTTTCCCGGCGTCGAAGTGCGCGCGCGCCTGTTCCGCCAATATCCGCTCGGCCCGACGGCCGCGCACGTGATCGGCTACATCGGCCGGATTTCGCAGCGCGACCAGGAGCGCATCGACGACGCGAGCGATCAGAACGACAGCGATCCCGAGCACTACGATCCGCGTCTGGACGCCAACAACTACAAGGGCACCGACTACATCGGCAAGATCGGCGTCGAGCAGAGCTACGAGACGGAGCTGCACGGCCAGACCGGTTTCGAGGAAGTCGAAGTCACCGCGGGCGGCCGGCCCGTGCGCACGCTGTCGCGCACGCAGGCCACGCCGGGCAACAATCTCGTGCTGTCGCTCGACATCGGCCTGCAACAGGTCGCCGAGCAGGCGTTCGCGGGCCGGCGCGGCGCGCTGGTCGCCATCGAACCGGCCACCGGCGATGTGCTCGCGTTCGTGTCGGCGCCGAGCTTCGATCCGAATTCGTTCGTCGACGGCATCGACCAGCAGACCTGGGACGAGCTCAACAACTCGCCCGACCATCCGCTGCTGAACCGGCCGCTGCACGGCACGTATCCGCCGGGTTCCACCTACAAGCCGTTCATGGCGCTCGCCGCGCTCACACTGCACAAGCGCACGCCGGGCTGGGGCTTCCAGGACCCCGGCTCGTACACGTTCGGCGGTCACACATTCCGCAACGACGTGCGCTCCGGCCAGGGCTGGGTCGACATGAACCGCGCGATCGTCGTGTCGAACGACACGTACTTCTACATGCTCGCGCACGATCTCGGCGTGAACAACATCGCGAACTTCATGAAGCCGTGGGGTTTCGGCCAGATCACCGGCATCGACATCGCGGGCGAGGCGCGCGGCATCCTGCCGTCGACGGAATGGAAGCGCAAGGCGTACCGCAAGCCGGAGCAGCAAAGGTGGTACGAAGGCGAGACGATCAGCCTCGGCATCGGGCAAGGCTACAACTCGTTCACGATCCTGCAGCTCGGGCACGCCACGGCCACGCTCGCCAACAACGGCGTGGTGATGAAACCGCACCTCGTGCGCGACATCGAAAATCCGATCACGAAAGATACGCGTCCGGTCGTGCGCGATCCGAGCGACAAGATTCCCGTCAAGCAGTCGGACATCGACATCATCAAGCGCGCGATGGAAGGCGTGGTGACGAACGGCACGGCGTCGAAGGTGTTCATCGGCGCGCCGTATCTGGCGGCGGGCAAGACCGGCACGGCGCAGGTCTACTCGCTGCAGGGCGCGAACTACAAGGGCCACGCGATCGCCGAACATTTGCGCGACCACGCGCTTTTCATCGCTTTTGCGCCGGCCGAGCAACCGAAAATCGCGCTCGCGTTGATCGTCGAAAACGGCGGCTGGGGCGCGGAGTCGGCGGGTCCGATCGCGCGCAAGGTGCTCGACTACTACCTCGTCGGCAAGAACAAGCCGGGCGCGCAGGCGGCGGCCGTGGCAGCGGCGGCATCGGCGACCGAGGACGCGTCCGCGCCGGAAGTCGGTGGTGCGCCGGCGCCGCAGGAAGCGGCACAACCGGTGAAGATCGCGGCGGGGTATACGGCGTTGCCGATGCCGGGGGTTGCGGCGGGTGCGATGGCGAATGGCGCGTCTGGGGCGGCGGCGGCATCGGTGAACGGCGCGTCGGGGGGGAATGGTGCGTCGGTGAACGGTGCGTCTACGAACGGTGCGTCTGCCGCCACAGCAACGCCTGCCGCTTCAGCTCCGGCAGCGGCGACATCAAAGTCTCCTGCACTCGCGGCGCAAACGGGCGCAGCGCGCAATCTGCCGGCATCGGCGACATCGGCTGCGGCCACACCAGCCTCAGCGACAAAAGCCCCCGCCCAGCGCAAACCCGCCGCCCCGCGTCAGCCACGACCGGCAAGCGAGCCGGCCCCCGCTGCCGCCGCACGCTCTACGCCCCACCCGGCCCGGGAATCATCGCGCGACAGCGGCACTGAGCCCGCGCCGCCACGCCAGCCGGTTTCCGGCGGCATCGACGAATAAGGAGAAAGGCATGCAATTCGACAAGCGCGCCTGGCTCGACCGCATCAAGCGGATGTTCGCGGGCTTCGACCGCCCGCTCGCACTGATCGTGTTTCTGCTGCTGTGCGTCGGCATCGTCACCCTGTACAGCGCGAGCCTCGACGTGCCGGGCCGCGTGGAAGACCAGTTGCGCAACATCATGCTGACGTTCGTGCTGATGTGGGCACTCGCCAATGTGCCGCCCACCACGCTGATGCGCTTCGCCGTCCCGCTCTATACGTTCGGCATTGCGTTACTCGTCGCGGTCGCGCTGTTCGGCCTCACGCGCAAGGGCGCGAAGCGCTGGATCAACGTGGGCGTGGTGATTCAGCCGTCGGAGATTCTGAAGATCGCGACGCCGCTGATGCTCGCCTGGTACTATCAGCGGCGCGAAGGCGTGATGCGCTGGTACGACTTCGTGGTCGGACTGCTGATCCTCGCCGTGCCAGTCGGTCTGATCGCCAAGCAGCCTGACCTGGGCACTGCGGTGCTCGTGTTCGCGGCCGGCTTATTCGTGATCTATTTCGCGGGACTGAGCTTCAAGCTGATCGTGCCGGTGCTGATTGCCGGCGTGATCGCGGTCGGCTCCGTCGCGGCATTCCAGGACAAGATCTGTCAGCCCGACGTGCAATGGCCGCTGATGCACGACTATCAGAAGCACCGCATCTGCACGCTGCTCGATCCGACTTCCGATCCGCTCGGCAAGGGCTTCCACACGATTCAGGCGGTGATCGCAATCGGCTCCGGCGGGCCGCTCGGCAAGGGCTGGCTGAAGGGCACGCAGGCGCACCTGGAGTTCATTCCTGAGAAGCACACCGACTTCATCTTCGCGGTGTTCTCCGAGGAATTCGGGCTCGCGGGCGGCATCGTGCTGCTCACGCTTTACATGCTGCTCATCGCGCGCGGGCTGTATATCGCGGCGAACGGCGCGACGTTGTTCGGACGCCTGCTCGCCGGCTCGCTGACCATGGCGTTCTTCACCTACGCGTTCGTCAATATCGGCATGGTGAGCGGCATCTTGCCGGTGGTCGGCGTGCCGTTGCCCTTCATGAGTTACGGCGGCACCGCGCTGACGACGCTCGGCGTCGCCATCGGCCTCATCATGAGCGTCGCGCGCCAGAAGCGGTTGATGCAGAGCTAGCGTCCCGGCATCGCGAGCGCGAACGCGAATGCAAGCGCAAGCGCTGCAAAACAGAAGGGGCGCACCGCAAGGCGCGCCCCTTCTTGTTCACTGCGTCGACCGCATGCACCGCCCTCACTGCGCCTATTGCGGCTTCACTTCCTTATGATCCCGCAACTGCGCACTTAGTTGCTGATACTTCAGGCGCGCCGCCGGATCGCCCTGCGCGGCGGCCGCTGCGTAATACGCTCGCGCCACGTTCAGATTCTTGTCCACACCGTCGCCGCCGCGCTCGTAGAACGAGCCGGTCACGTACTGCGCGGTCATGTCGCCGCCCTCGGCCGCCTTCTTGTACCAGACGAACGCCTGCTTGTTGTCGCGGTCCGTGCCGCGTCCATCGAGGAACTGATTGGCGAGCGCCAGTTCCGCCTGCACATGGCCCTGCTGCGCGGCCCTGAGAAACCAGCGGTGCGCCTCGACCGGATCGCGACCGACAAACTCGCCATCGTCGTACATCTTGCCGTACACATACTGCGCGTGCGACATGTTGGCATCCGCCGCCTTGCGCAGCCATTTCTTGCCTTCGTCGACGTTGACCGCCGTGCCCTCGCCGTTGAGCAGCATCATCGCGTAATTGAACTGCGCGAGGCGGCTGCCGCGCTCGGCCGCCTTGCGGAATTCGGCAAGCGCCGCGGAGAAATTGCCGGCGTTGTAGTCGGCAACCGCCGTTTGCGTCTCGGGGTCGTTCGGTTTCGCGAGGCGATCCTGCGCCTGCGCCGCCATGCCCGTCATGCCCGCCGTCAGCGCCGCCGCGACAGCCAGCCGCACGACGACGCCACGCATCATCCACTTCATGCTCTTACCTCCTGCAACGCCTGGCGGGTTGCGCGCAACATCCACATGACGTCGGCGGCCAGAGCGATAAAACGAAAACCGCTGTCGCGATGCTGCCTTGCGCTCGCGGCGTCCATCGAAAAAATGCCGGCTGCGATGCCCGCCTTGTCGGCCGCGCTGACGATGCGCGCCATGGCCGCCTGCACGTCGGCATGCTTCGAATCGCCGAGATGGCCGAGGCTCGCCGCGAGATCGGCGGGGCCGACGAACAGGCAATTGACGCCCGGCGTCGCCGCGATCTTTTCCACTTCGTCGAGTCCGCGCGCCGACTCGATCTGCACGATGGTTGCGATCTGCGCGTTAGCCGTTTGCACGTAGTCGCGCCGCATGCCGTAGGCCGCGGCTCGCACCACTCCGGCGACGCCGCGCAGACCATCGACCGCCTCGGCGCTCGGATATTGCGTCAGCCGCACCGCGTGCGCCGCTTCTTCGGCGGACTCGATGTTCGGAAACATCAGCGTGCGCGCCCCGGCATCCATCACACGCTTGACGAGCCACGCCTCGCTGGCCGGCAGACGCACCACCGGTTCGCTCGGCAAATGCGCGGCGGCGATCGCACGCAATTGCGAGGTCACGTCGCCGCTGTCGTTGGGCGCGTGTTCCATATCGATCAGCAGCCAGTCGAAGCCGGCGTGCGCGAGCGCCTCCGCGGCGGCATCGCTGCCGAGCGACAGCCATAGCCCGAACAGCGGATCGGCTTCTTTCAGACGTTGCTTGAGGGGATTCGTGAAGGTGCTCATCGCCCCGCTCCATGACGGTGAAGGCCGCCGCCGATGGGCCAGCGGCAGCCGACGAGCGTACCTGCCGGATGAATGCGGCGAGAAGCCTGGCCCGGACGCGGGCGGCCTCTCTGCCTGCTGCGACGCAATGCTGTGACCGGCATGTCTCGCTCCGTGTGGTTGTGGGAGCGATCATACCGTGACAATAACGCGGCAGCAGGGCCGCGCAGCCGCAGCGTTCGGAAGCGTTAGTCGCGGACCACGTCGGCCCAGCAATTCGGCGTCTCGTACAGGCGCACCTTATGCAGACGCAGATTCACGCCGTAGTGCGCGTCGTAGACGTTGGCGAGCACATCGAACGCAACGGCCGCGAGATTTTCCACGGTCGGAATACGGTCGAGCACGACCGTCTTGTGGCCCGCCATGGTTTCGAGGAAGCCGCGCACTTGCGAGTCGCCTTCGTAGACGAGGAACGCGTGGTCCCACTTGTCGACGAGATGCTCGACGGCCAGCGACTTCACGTCGGCGAAGTCCATCACCATGCCGCGATCGGGCGCGCCTTCGGTGTCGACCAGGTCGCCTTGCAGCGTGATTTCGAGCACATAGCGATGGCCGTGCAGATTACGGCACTGGCTGCGGTGATCGGGGATGCGGTGACCCGCGTCGAATTCGAGTTTTCGTGTAATCGTCAGCACGGCAAATCAGGGAATGTTCAGATACTTGTGGGTCTGCATCGACAGGCGCCATTGCGGATGGCGTTTGCACCAGTCGATCGCGAGCCTGGTGTTGATGTCGCGCGACGGACCGTCCATCGGCTGGACGAGGAAATAGTCGAAGTCGAGCTTCGCGTAGTCGGACAAGCGCTGGTTGTCCTGCGGAATCACGACTTTCAGTTCATTGCCCTTCGTGACGACGAGCGGCGCGTCGGCCTTCGGGCTCACGCAAATCCAGTCGATTGTCTCGAGCACCGGCAATGAGCCGTTCGTCTCAATGGCGATTTCGAAGCCGGCCGCGTGCAGCGCGTCGACGAGCGGCTGGTCGATCTGCAGCATCGGCTCGCCGCCGGTGCACACGACAAAGCGCTGGCCCTCGCCCTCGGGCCATTGCGACGCGATCATCTGCACGAGGTCGGCGGCGGTGCGGTACTTGCCGCCGTTCTCGCCATCGGTGCCGACAAAATCCGTGTCGCAGAAGCGGCACACGGCGTCCGCGCGATCTTCCTCGCGACCCGACCACAGATTGCAGCCGGCGAAGCGGCAAAACACGGCCGGGCGTCCGGCATTCGCGCCCTCGCCTTGCAACGTGTAGAAGATTTCCTTGACCGCGTACGTCATGCTGCTTTCCGCCCTGTACCGTGTGCTGGTACTTTCGTACCTTGTATTGCTTGTGTACCTAACAATGATTGTGAAACCCGCGCCGCTGCGCGGAATTCTCACGCCGGCTCGGTTACCTTCTCGCCGGCGAGATACGCTTCATAGCCACGCTTGCGCAAGCGGCACGCCGGGCATTCGCCACAGCCGAAACCCCACGCATGCAGTTCCGCGCGCTCGCCGACGTAGCACGTGTGGGTCTCGACGCGCACCAGTTCCACCAGTTCGTCGCCGCCCAGTTCATGCGCGAGCCGCCACGTGTCCGCCTTGTCGAGCCACATCAGCGGCGTTTCGAGCGCGAAGCGCGAGTCCATGCCGAGGTTCAGCGCGACCTGCAACGCCTTCATCGTGTCGTCGCGGCAATCGGGGTAGCCGGAGAAATCCGTCTCGCACATTCCGCCGACCAGCACCTCCAGACCCCGCCGATAAGCGATGGCCGCGGCGATCGTCATGAACATCAGGTTGCGGCCCGGCACGAAGGTGTTCGGCAAACCGCTCGCCGTGGCCTCGATCTCGATTTCGCGCGTCATTGCGGTTTCGCTGATCGCGCCAAGCACCGACAGGTCGATCATGTGATCGTCGCCGAGGCGCTCGCCCCATGCGGGAAACGTGCGCGCCACTGCATTGCGAAAACCCTCGCGGCATTCGAGTTCGACGCGATGCCGCTGACCATAATCGAAGCCGAGCGTCTCGACCGTGTCATATCGTTCAAGCGCCCATGCGAGGCACGTGGCGGAATCCTGGCCGCCGGAAAACAGCACGAGAGCGCTACGTTTAGCGTCTTTGCGGATCACCGTGAAACTCCGTGAATGATGAGTGCCGCGTCGCGCTGCGCGAGGTGCGCCATGCAAGCAACGCGGCGCGACGCGAGCCGGCACTGCTGCCGGCCCAAAGCAGTATAGGCCGCGCCTTTAGCTGAGAAGCTGCCGGGCGCTTATACCGGTGATCGTCGGGCGAGGGGTTCGGTGCGGATCGCGGCGTGGTCGCGCGCGCTTCGACACATTCGGCGGCGGGCGACGCACTCGCATGCAAGTCATTGAACTGGCGCGATTTTATCACGCGATGCCGAAACTCGCCGGGCGCCCCAGCCTACTGCTGACGCAACGTATAACGCAATGAAACCCACCGCAAAAGGAAAAGCCCCAGGAATCTTGCGATTTCCTGGGGCTGAATCCTGGTGGCCTGGGACGGAATCGAACCATCGACACGCGGATTTTCAATCCGCTGCTCTACCAACTGAGCTACCGGGCCAACGAAGAACGAAATGATATCAAAGGGTCATCTACTGGGCAAGCCCCCTTGTCCAAAAAATCTGCGAAAGCAAAGTCGGCCCGCGATCCGCGGTCTCCGCTCGCCCTTTCACTCACCTTTGTTCTTGCCGAGATCGACGCCGAGTTGCTTGAGCTTGCGATACAAATGCGTGCGCTCCAGTCCGGTCTTTTCCGCGACGCGCGTCATGCTGCCGTTCTCGCGCGCGAGGTGATATTCGAAGTACGCGCGCTCGAATGCATCGCGCGCATCGCGCAGCGGAATGTCGAACGAAATGGACGCCGTTTGCGCCGCAAGCACGCCGCTGCCGTGACCGTCGGCGGAGAGCATCGGCAATGCCGCGGCCGAAGCCACCGTCGACGAATTCATCGGCAACGGGGATTTCGCCGCCACGCCGCCAGGCGCGACCGCCGCCGTGCCGCGCGCGAGGCCCTGTTCGACCGCCTTCAGCAGCTTCTGCAACGCGATCGGCTTCTCAAGAAAGTTGAGCGCGCCGATCTTGGTCGCTTCGACTGCCGTGTCGATGGTCGCGTGACCGGACATCATGATCACCGGCATGGTCAGTTGCCCTTGCGCAGCCCATTCCTTGAGCAACGTCACGCCGTCGGTATCGGGCATCCAGATGTCGAGCAGCACCAGGTCCGGCGCCTGACGCAAGCGGAACTCGCGCGCCTGCTGCGCGTTTTCCGCCGCCTCCACGACATGCCCCTCGTCGCTCAGGATCTCCGAGAGCAATTCCCGGATGCCCATTTCATCATCTACCACCAGGATGGTTGCCATTTACGCTGCCTTTGTCTGCACTGTTGCTTTTGTCTTTCCCTGCGACGTACCGCCGTGCGCAGGACGCGGTCCCGCTTCGGGAGCCGCGGCGTCGTCTGCCAGTTGAAGGAAGAGAATCGAAATCTGCGCGCCTTCGATCACATCGCCCGCTTTCATGCGGTTGCGAATGTCGATGCGCGCGCCATGTTCGTCGACGATCTTCTTGACCATCGCAAGACCCAGGCCCGTGCCCTTGGCCTTGGTCGTCACGTAAGGTTCGAATGCACGCGTGAGAATGCGCGTGGGGAAACCCGGTCCGTTATCCGACACTGTCAGCCGCACCGCGATGCGCGCCTTGCCCTGCGCATCGGGGTCTCCGTATTCTACTGTCCTCGTCTCGAGCAGCACACGCGGGCGCTCGACGTCGGCCACCGCGTCCTGTGCATTCTGCAGCAGGTTGTGGATCACCTGGCGCAATTGCGTGGCGTCGCCGCGAATCGCGGGCAGTTCGGAGAGCTCGACCTGAATCGCGCCTTTGCCTTCTTCGATACCGTACAGCGTCAGCACTTCGCTCACGAGTTCGTTCAATTGCAGATGCGCGAGCACAGCGGGCGGCGTGCGCGCGTAGTCGCGGAAGTTGTCGACCATCTGCTTCATCGCCGCGACCTGGTTCACGATCGTGGTCGCGCCGCGCTTCAAGACATCGGCGTCGGACGGCGTCAGCTTGTCCGCTAGCTTCATCTGCAAACGCTCGGCCGAAAGCTGGATCGGCGTGAGCGGATTCTTGATCTCATGCGCGAGCCGCCGCGCCACTTCGCCCCACGCAATGGAACGCTGCGCGGAGATCACGTCCGAGATGTCGTCGAACACAACGACGTAGCCCGACGTCTGCATGTCCTGCGCGTCGCGATCGGTTGCGGACACAAGGCGCGCGCCGCGCACAAGCAGCGTGAGCGGCTCGGATTCGCCCGCCACCTGAACCGAAAACTGTTGCTGCCAGTGCCCGCCGTCGTCATGACCGTCGCCGCTTGCCGCCTCGCGATCGGCAAACGCCTTGCGCACCATGCCGCCGAATTCGCTTAGCACGCCGATCTGTTCGAGCGCCGAGCCGAGCACTTCCTGGAACTGCTGACGGAAGATGCGCTCGGCGCCGCGATTCGCGGTAGTGAGACGGAACTGCCGGTCGAACACGAACACGCCGGCCGTCAGGTTCGCGAGAATGCTCTCCAGATACGCCTTCGAATGCTCGAGTGCGATGCGGTTGTTCTCAACCGCGGCGCGCGCCTCGGACAACTGCCGCGTCATCGCATTGAACGACTGCGTGAGAAAGCCGAGTTCGTCGCGCGACTTGATTTCGCGCTTCGGCGTGTAATCGCCCTCGGTGATTTCCTTCGTGCCTTGAGCGAGCAGGAAGAGCGGCCGTGCGAGCTGGTTGCCGAGCGCGAGCGCGAGCATCATCGCGATGAAGGTCGCGAGGAACAGCGCGAGCGTCAGCGTGCCGATGTACATCTTGCGCAGCCCCGTACGTCCGAGCGCTTTCTCCTGATACTCGCGATACGCGCGCTGCACGGCGTCGGCATTGCGTGCAAGCGATTGCGACACCGGCTGCGTGAGTTGCAGGAAGCGCTCGGTGGGCTGCAGCAGCGAAGCGTTCGAATCGGGAATGCGCTGCACGACGCGCAGCCGCAGCGCGCCCTTGCTGCCGTGCGCGCGAGGATCGCCGTCGACTTCGCCTTCAATCGCCGCGTAGCCGCGCCCGCGCGCCGCGTCGACCATCAGCGGCGTGGGCAGATCGTTCGGCACGAGCGACGCGTAGTTACTCGATGCCTGCGCGACCACATGCATGTCGGGCGTCGCGCCGGACATGCTGCGCGTCGGTTCGACGATCGTCGCCTCCTGCACGCCGAACTGATCGCGCAGACGCAGCAACGTGAGCGTCGTGCCGGCGGCGTCCGCGCTCGCAAGCTGCTCGGACATCAGGCGGCCCTTGGTTTGCAGATCGGACAGCGACGCGTCGAGCATGCCGCGCCCGAGATTCAGGCCCGACGTCAGCGCGGTTTCGACATTCACGTCGAACCACGATTCGATGCTGCGCGACACGAACTGATACGAGACCACATAGATGATGCCGCCCGGCACCACGCCGACGAGCGCCATGAAAAACGCCAGCTTCGCAAGCAGCCGCGTGCCGAACTTCCCCTTTCGCAATCGCACGATGATGATGATGACGAGCGTCGCCACCACCAGCAGAAAGATCATCGCGACCACCAGATTCGCGGCATACAGCCACTGGTAATAGCGGTCGAAGAATTCGGTATTCGCGCTTGCCGCGGCGAGCAGCACGAGCAGCAGCACGGCCGTCACGGCGACCGTGGAGACCAGCACGCGCACGACGATGCTGCTGACACTGGTGGCGGAGCGCACTTTATTTAGCACGTTCGGTCACCGTGAAAGTAAAGCGCTTCCATTCGGAAGCGAGGTTCCAGTCGCGGTTATTCACCGCGTCGATCTGAAACGGCTTGGGCATCAACGCGATGTCGAGCTGCATGCGCACCGACGCGTTGTACGTTTCGCCGGCATGCACGTCGTTGCGCTCAATCACATGCCACGACGACACATGCTTGATGACCGCGAGCGCGTCTTTCAGCGTGGAAAAGCCAAGCTGCAAACCGCCGGACGACACACTCGACACGCGATATTCGCGCGTGAGCGGCTGGAACGACAGACGCAGACTCTGCGACACGTTGACCGGCTGTTCGTCGAACCAGTACCAGCGCGGCCGGCTCAGTTCGAAGTCGGTCGTGAAGTAAAGCGGAATGCCTTTATTGACCGCGTCTTCGAGATTGCTGTTCAAATCGAAGTCGAAACGCGCGTCGAGGCTCCAACCGGTGTTGTCCGCTTGCAGCGAAGCGCGCTGCACGGCGATCGAGTCGGCGTGCGCGGCGCCGGGTGCCGCAAGCCAGACGGCCAGCGCGACCCAGAGCACGGCAGCGAGCCGAAGCGGGAAGAAGCGTTTGATGGTCACCGTTTCTGAAAGCGCGCGTAGAAAAATCCGTCGTGGTCTGAGTTCGCGCCGGCGCTGATGTCAGCGAATTCTCCGGCATGGGAACCGGCCGATGTGTCGGCGGGCGCGCGGGCGACTGAAGGTAGAAGTTGCCCCGGCGCGTCCAATCGTACCGCATCCTGATATTTGTTTCCAAACCACTGCGCCTGCAACTCGCCTTCTTCGGGAAAGATCGAGCACGTAACGTAAAGCAATTCGCCGCCAGGTTTCACGAGCGGCCAGAGCGCGCCGAGAATGCGCCGCTGTTCGTCGACGAGCGCGGGAATATCCGACGCGCGGCGCAACCAGCGAATGTCCGGATGACGCCGCACGATGCCCGACGCCGAACACGGCACGTCGGCGAGAATGCGGTCGAATGGCTGGTCGATGTCGTCGTGCCATTTGGACGGCGCGCCGGCGTCGCCGATTCGCACCTCCGCTTCGAGCTTGAGCCGCTGCAGGTTTTCGCCGATCCGCCGCGCGCGCGACACGTCGCTTTCGAGCGCCACCAACTGCAGGTTCGCCAGTTCCAGCAGATGCCCGGTCTTGCCGCCAGGCGCCGCGCACGCGTCGAGCACGCGCATGCCGTCGCGCACGCCGAGCAGTTGCGCGGCGAGCTGCGCGCCCGCGTCCTGCACGGACACGACGCCCTCGTTAAAGCCAGGAATGCGATCGACTGGCATCGGCGTGGCGAGCATCACCGCGTAGTCGCCAACCTTGCTCGCGCTGATGTGATGGTCCTCGAGCACTTGCAGGTACGCTTCGACCGTCGAATGACGCGCGTTCACGCGCAGCGTCAACGGGCCTTGCGTATTGCCGGCCGCGAGCACGTCTTGCCATGCTTCGGGCCATGCGCGTCTCACGGCGTCGATCCACCATGTCGGGTAATTCCAGCGCGCGACTTCGTCGGCTTGCGCTTCTGTCAGCAGCGCGTCGCGTTCGCGTAGGAAGTTGCGCAGCACGGCGTTGACGAGCCCCTTCGCGAAAGCGAATTCACGGCGAGCCGAGATCGCCCCGACCGCCTGGTCGACCACGGTGAACGGCGTATAGGCGGCGCTCGCTTCGTCGTCGATCAAGAGCGCGAGCGCGCAGGCCAGTACGTGACCGACATGCGGCGGCGGCGCTTTCTTGACGAGCTTCGCGATCAGCCACTCAGCCGTCCCGAGACGCCGCATCGTGCGATACGCGATGTCCTGCACCGCGCCGCGCGCGGCAGCGGCACTGCCCTCGGGCGCGGCTACGAAAACAGTTTGCAGCGCGGCCGGCAAAGCCGCGCCGAGGCGCACGGCGCCGACGGCCTGCGCGGCGCAATCGAGCGCGAAGCCGAGCGATTCCGGCGCGAGATGCAGCACGGACAAGCGGGATTCGCGCGGACGCGCCGACGAAGAAGCAGAACGCGAAGAAGGCTTTGGGATCATGGAAGAACAAAGGCAGGCCGCGCGGTAGGCGCGGCACAATGAGCACACATTGTAGCGTGGCGCGGCGTGTGGACCGCGAGCGGGCGTGTGCAGTGCGCGCGGCCGCGTCGATCACCGCGGCCAGCAAATAAAAAGGCGAGCCCGAAGACTCGCCTTTCGTCATGCCGCGCGCTACGCGCTTATTCGAAGCGCCCTGTGCGGGCCATTTCCATCAGGCGGGCAATGCGTTCTTCCGTTGCCGGGTGCGTCGAAAACAGATTCGCGATGCTGCCGCCCGCAAGCGGGTTCATGATCATCATCTGCGCGGTGGCCGGATGCTGTTCGGCTGTGGGGAACGGAATGCCGCTCGCATAACGATGAATCTTGTCGAGCGCCGACGCGAGCGCCTGCGGGTCGCCGGAAATCTGCGCGCCGCCGCGGTCGGCCTCGAATTCACGCGCGCGCGAAATCGCCATCTGGATCAGCGCACCGGCGATAGGCGCGAGCAGCGCAACCGCGATGCCGGCGATCGGGTTCGTGGTACGCCCGTTTTCGTCGCGGCCGCCGAAGAACATCGCGAAGTTCGCGATCGCCGAGATCGCGCCGGCCATGGTGGCCGAGATCGTCGAGATCAGAATGTCGCGATGCTTGACGTGCGCGAGTTCGTGCGCCATCACGCCGCGCATTTCGCGCTCGGACAGCACGCGCAGAATGCCGGTGGTCGCGGCAACCGCCGCGTGCTCCGGATTGCGGCCCGTAGCGAACGCGTTCGGCGCATCTTCGTTGATCAGATAGACGCGCGGCATCGGCAAGCCGGCACGCGTGGAAAGCTCACGCACCATGCGATAAAACTGCGGCGCACTGGTTTCGTCGACTTCCTGCGCGTTGTACATGCGCAGCACCATCTTGTCCGAGAACCAGTACGAGAAAAAATTCATACCGAGCGCAATGACGAGCGCGATCGTCATGCCGCGCGACCCGCCTATCATTCCGCCGATCACGATGAAAAGGGCCGTGATCGCGGCCATCAACATCGCGGTTTTGACCCAATTGAACATGTCTGCAACTCCTTGCCCTAACGCGGGGTTCATATCCGTGCCGCATCATCGCGGCGCCTGATTATGCCTGACTGTAAGCGAAATGTTAGATATGGACGCGCGCGAAAAATTCAATCATCTCGATGCAGTGGCGAGCTTGATCCCCAGGCCGACAAAGGCGCTGCCGACACCGCGGTCCAGCCACTTCTTGACCGACGGCTTGCCGGAGAAGCGCTGCGTGACGCTGCCGGCGATCCACGCGACAAAGCTGTTCCACAGCATGCTCATCACCACGAACACCGCGCCGAGCGTCAGAAAGGCGAGCGCCTTCTGATCGGTGCCCGCCGTAACGAACTGGGGGAAGAACGAAACGAAGAAAAGCACCACCTTCGGGTTCAGCACGTTGGTCCAGAAGCCTTGCAGAAAAAGCTGTCGCAACGACTTCGGCGCACCGGCCCCGCGTGCGTGGCCGCGGGCCTCGTCGGCGGCTGGCTTCGCAAAAATAAGGCGTACGCCGAGATAGATCAGATAAATCGCGCCGACGAACTTGATAACGGTGAACGCAGTGGCCGACGCCGCGAGCAGCGCCGTCAGGCCGAACGCGCACGCGAGCGAGTGCACGCAGCAGCCCGCCGAAATGCCCAGCGCGGACATGAGCCCCGCCCCGCGCCCCTGTGCGACGCTGCGCCCGACGATATAAGCCGTATCCGGCCCGGGCGTGACGTTCAGCAGAAAAACGGCGACGACGAAAAACTCGAAATGGGTGATGCCGAACATGGGAATCCTCGAAAGCTGGGCCTTTGCATGACGGATTCTAACGCGCGGCGGGCGCGCGACGGGGCCGCTCGCCATCGGCCGAATGGACGATGGGCAAGCGCCGCGAGGCCGTGCTAGTTTGCGTCGGGAATATGGAAACGCTGACCTGCGGCCAGTCCGAAGCCAGCCAGGAATTCGCGCACCGGGAGCCGCTTGCCGCCGGGTTTTTGCAGTTGCGTGAGACGCAACGCGCCTTCGCCGCAGGCCACGACGACGCCTTCCGGCGAAACACCGATGATCGTGCCGGGCGCCGCGTTGTTTGTGCTGTCTTCGGCGGCGGCCGCCCAGATCTTGATCGCGGTTCCGTCCTCGAGCGTCGCCACGCCGCCAGGGAACGGGTCGAACGCGCGCACCTGGCGCGCGAGCACCGCAGCCGGCCGGCGCCAGTCAAGCGCGGCCTCGTGCTTGCCGATCTTTTCGGCGTAGGTCACGCCGTCGGCGGGTTGCGGCGTCGAGGCCAGCTTGCCGCTGCGTTCGAGTTCGACGAGCGCATCGACGATCAGCTTTGCGCCGGCCTGCGCGAGGCGGTCGTGTAAGGTGGCGGTGGTGTCGTCGGCGGAAATGGGCGTGCGGATTTCGGAAATCATCGCGCCCGTGTCGAGGCCGGCGTCCATCTGCATCAGCGTGATGCCGGTTTCGGCGTCGCCCGCCTCGATCGCGCGATGAATCGGCGCCGCGCCGCGCCAGCGCGGCAACAGCGACGCGTGAATATTGATGCAGCCGTGCGTCGCGATGTCGAGCACTTCCTGCGGCAGGATCAGGCCGTACGCGGCCACCACCATCACGTCGTGCGGCGTGGCGCGCAACTGCTCGATGGCCGCCGCCGCCTCAGCCGGATACTTGCCTGCGCGGCGCAACGAAGGCGGCTGTGCGACCGCGATCCCATGTTCCACGGCGTAGCGCTTGACGGGACTCGCCTGCAATTTCATGCCGCGCCCCGCCGGCCGGTCCGGCTGCGTGAGCACGAGTGGCACCGCAAAACCGGCGCCGTGGATGGCCGCCAGCGCAGCCGAAGCGAATTCCGGCGTGCCGGCAAAGACAACGCGCAACGAATGACTCATGAGCGGGAGGGCGAGCAGGTAGCGGAATGGGCGCGCATTACATTGCGTGGGCGAGCTTCTTCATCTTGCTCTTGATGCGCGTTTGCTTGAGCGGCGACAGATATTCGACGAACACGTGGCCCATCAGGTGATCCATCTCGTGCTGGATGCACACGGCAAGCAGTCCCTCGCAGTCCATCTCGAAGGTTTCGCCCTTCTCGTTGAGCGCCCGCACGCGCACTTTCTCCGCGCGCTCGACGTTGTCGTAAATTCCCGGCACGGACAGACAGCCCTCTTCCGACAGCTTCTTCTCGTTGCTCGACCAGACGATTTCCGGGTTGATGAACGCGAGCAGTTGATCGTGCGCGTCCGAGACGTCGATCACGATCACGCGCTCATGCACGTCGACCTGGGTGGCGGCGAGGCCGACGCCCGGCGCGGCGTACATGGTTTCCGCCATATCCGCGACGAGGCGGCGGATACGGTCGTTGACCTCTTCCACCGGCTTTGCAACCTTGTGCAGCCGTTTGTCCGGGTAATTGAGGATGTTCAGTAAAGCCATGATTTCGAGAGTGATTTTCAGACGCCGCTGACCATGAGAAGGCCCGCGTTGGCCATTCGGCCAGGTTGTCGGCACGTCGCAATGCGCACACGATAGATGGTGTCGAACCGGTTCGATTCAACGCGCCACACGCGCTAGACGACGAGCCCGCGCGGGTGGGCGCGGCGCTGCAGTTATTTCGGATGATGAAAATTTTAGCATGGCGCCCGCCTGCCCGCTGGCGCTGCACGAGGATCGACCCGCAATGCACACCTTGCCTTCAACGGATCTTGAACTCGCCGCGTGGCTGCGGCTCTCTCTCGCGCCGGGGCTCAAACCCACGGCGCTGCGCCTGCTGCTGGGCGCTTTCGGGCTCCCCGAGGCGATTCTTCGGCAGGAGCATGAGACGCTCGCCGCGATTGCCGGCGACGCCGCGGCGCGCGCGGCGCTGGCGCCGACCGGCCCGGACTTCGACGCCCAACTGGAAGCCGTGATCGCATGGCGCGAGCTGCCCGGTAACCAGGTCGTCACGCTCGACGACCCCGCCTATCCACCGGCGCTGCTGACCATGCCCGATCCGCCGCCGCTGCTATATATAAAGGGGCGTCTCGAGCTGTTGCATACGCGCGCGGTCGCGCTGGTGGGCAGCCGCAGCGCGACGCCGCAAGGTGAGGAAGACGCCGAACACTTCGCGCGGACGATTTCGGAGGCGGGCGTGACGGTTGTGTCGGGGCTCGCGAGGGGCATCGACGGCGCGGCGCATCGCGGCGGGCTCGCGGGCATCGGCAGCACGGTCGCGGTGATCGGCACCGGCGCGGATCTCGTCTATCCGGCCGCGCACCACGCGCTCGCGCGGCAAATCGCGCTGCAAGGCGCGATTCTGTCGGAGTGGCCGCTCGGCACGCCGGCGCGCGCGGCCAACTTTCCGCAGCGTAACCGGTTGATCGCCGGACTCGTCAGCGGCGTGCTGGTCGTCGAGGCGGCCATGCGCTCGGGCTCGCTGATCACCGCGCGGCTCGCCAACGAGATGGGCCGCGATATCTTTGCGTTGCCGGGCTCGATCCACGCGCCGTTGTCGCGCGGGTGTCATCGGATGATCAAGCAGGGCGCGAAGCTGGTCGAGACGCCTGAGGAAGTGCTGGAGGAATTGGGGTTTGCGAAGACTGCGACCGCGAGTGTTGCTGCAGGCGTTCGCGGACAGCGGGCATTGACGCGCACGTTCGACGACGACGCAACGGCGGCGGACTGCACGGCGCCCGCGCGACATTCGGCGCAGCGCGACGAGGCGGCGACATACGCGCAGTCCCAGGCGAAGGCGCAGGCAAACGCCGAGCCGCAACCCATAGCCGCCGAAGCACGCGCCCCGAACGTACGCGATGTACCCGACCCCGACGCGCAAAAACTGCTCGCCGCGCTGGGCCACGCGCCGACCAGCCTTGAAATTCTCGCCACGCGCACCGAGATGGAATACGCGGTCCTGCAGACGACGCTGCTGCAACTGGAACTCGCCGGCCACGTCAGCGCGCTGCCCGGCGGGCGCTACACGCGGGCAAGCCACGGCTAACGCATGTTGACGCCCCTTGACCACTCTCCGGGATCGGCCATGCTACATTCGCGCCAACGCATCCGCCAAAGCATTCGACAAAGCACTAGAGGAACCACCATGCCCGCGCTGAATCTCGACACCGACCACGACCGGATCGCCGAGCGCGTCAATGAGCCCGACACGCTGTTCGTGGCCTGCCTGTGCGCGGAATGGTGCGGAACCTGCCGCGAGTATCGCGAGGCGTTCGACAAGCTGGCCGAGCGGCATCCGCAAATCTGCTTCGCATGGATCGACATCGAAACGCATGCGGATCGATTCGACGATCTCGACGTCGAGAATTTTCCGACCATCCTGATCGAAGACTCGGTAACGACACGTTTTTTCGGCACCGTTTTGCCGCAAGCAGGGATTGTCGAGCGGATGCTCTCGGACTTGACCGCGCTGCCGGGCGTCGTCGGCGCGCCCAAATTGCGGCCCGCGCTGGCGGCTGCCTGAGCGCCGAGATTCACGGCTTCGTCGACAGCGCCGAGCGGATCGCGACGGCCTCGGCGGCACGGCGGTTGCGAGCGGCGCACAGCGCGTTTGCCGCAGCTTGTCCGAGCGCCGGACGCGCAATTATGATGGCGCGCTTTTAGGGCCGCTTTTATGCCCGCTTTTATGGCAGTTGACACGCCGCTTTCGCGCCGTGTGCTATAAAGCGGTCGTTAATGGGTAGCAAGGTCGCAAACGAGGGTCGCGCCAACTGGGCGCGCTCAAGGCCACCAACCCGGATATACCAACCTCACATCGAGTCATGTCTAAAGCACTGATCATCGCCGAAAAGCCTTCCGTCGCGAACGACATCGCGCGCGCTTTGGGCGGTTTTACCAAGCATGACGAGTACTACGAGAGCGACGAGTACGTTCTCTCATCGGCAGTGGGCCATCTGCTGGAAATCGCCGCGCCCGAAGAATACGAAGTCAAACGCGGCAAGTGGAGCTTCGCCAATCTGCCCGTCATTCCGCCGCATTTCGATCTGAATCCGATCGCGAAGAGCGAGTCGCGCCTGAAGGTGCTGACCAAACTGCTCAAGCGCAAAGACATCGACCGGCTCATCAACGCATGCGACGCGGGGCGCGAGGGCGAGCTGATTTTCCGCCTGATCGCGCAGCACGCGAAAGCCAAGCAGCCGGTGCAGCGCCTGTGGCTGCAATCGATGACGCCCGCCGCGATCCGCGACGGCTTCGCGCGTCTGCGCAGCGACGAAGAGATGCAACCGCTTGCGGACGCGGCTCGTTGCCGCTCCGAAGCGGACTGGCTCGTCGGCATCAACGGCACACGCGCGATGACCGCGTTCAACAGCAAGGGCGGCGGCTTCTTCCTGACCACCGTCGGACGCGTGCAGACGCCGACGCTGTCCATCGTCGTCGAGCGCGAAGAAAAGATTCGCCGCTTCGTGCCGCGCGACTATTGGGAAGTGAAGGCCGAGTTTGTCTGCGCGGCCGGCTTCTACGAGGGCCGCTGGTTCGATCCGAAGTTCAAGCGCGACGAGTTCGACCCGGAGAAGCGCGACTCGCGTCTGTGGGCGCTGCCCGCGGCGGAGACGATCGTCGCCGCTTGCCGCGGTCAGATCGGTGTCGTCAGGGAAGAGTCGAAGCCGTCCACGCAACTGTCGCCGGCACTGTTCGACTTGACGAGCTTGCAGCGCGAGGCCAACGGCCGCTTCGGCTTCTCGGCGAAGAACACGCTGGGTCTCGCTCAGGCGCTGTACGAAAAGCACAAGGTGCTGACCTATCCGCGGACTGACGCGCGCGCGCTGCCCGAAGACTATATGGACACGGTCAAGCAGACGCTCGGCATGCTCAAGGAGAGCAACAACTACTTGCCGTTTGCGAAGCAGGTGCTCGACAAGGGCTGGGTGAAGCCGAACAAGCGCATCTTCGATAACTCGAAGATCAGCGACCACTTCGCAATCATCCCGACGCTGCAGGCGCCGAAGAACCTGTCCGAGCCGGAACAGAAGCTTTACGACCTCGTGGTGAAGCGTTTTCTGTCGGTGTTTTTCCCGGCTGCCGAATACCGCGTGACCACGCGTATCACCGAAGTCGTCGGTCATCACTTCAAGACCGAAGGCAAGGTTCTGGTGGAGCCGGGCTGGTTGCAAATCTACGGCCGCGAAATCAGCGGTGAAGATGCCAACCTCGTGCCGGTGCAGAAAGACGAGAAGGTCAAGACCGACAAGATCGCCGCGCAGCAGCTCGTCACCAAACCGCCGGCACGCTACAACGAAGCCACGTTGTTGTCGGCGATGGAAGGCGCGGGCAAGCTCGTCGAAGACGATGAACTGCGTGAGGCGATGGCCGCGAAGGGGCTCGGTACGCCGGCCACGCGCGCCGCCATCATCGAAGGGTTGCTGGGCGAAAAGTATCTGGTCCGCGAAGGCCGCGATCTGATTCCGACCGCCAAGGCATTCCAGTTGATGACGCTCTTGCGCGGGCTCGGCGTGAAGGAATTGACCGCGCCCGAACTGACGGGCGAATGGGAATACAAGCTGTCGCAAATGGAACGCGGCAACCTGCCGCGCGACGCGTTCATGCAGGAAATTGCCCGCATGACGCAGACCATCGTCAAGCGCGCGAAGGAATACGATTCCGACACGATCCCGGGCGATTACGCGACGTTGCAGACGCCGTGTCCGAACTGCGGCGGCCAGGTGAAGGAAAACTATCGCCGCTTCGCGTGTTCGAAGTGCGAGTTCTCCATCTCGAAGATTCCGGGCGGCCGCCAGTTCGAGATCGAGGAAGTCGAAGAACTGCTGAAGAACAAAACGATCGGGCCGCTGTCGGGTTTTCGCAGCAAGATGGGCCGTCCGTTTTCGGCGATTCTCAAGCTTTCGCTCGACGACGAGATCAAGAACTACAAGCTCGAGTTCGACTTCGGCCAGGACGCGGGCGGCGAAGACGGCGAACCGCCCGACTTCTCGGATCAGGAACCGGTCGGCGCATGCCCGAAGTGCAAGGGCCGCGTGTTCGAGCACGGCATGAGCTACGTCTGCGAGAACTCGGTTGCGAACCCGAAGACTTGCGACTTCCGCTCGGGCAAAGTGATCTTGCAGCAGGAGATCGCGCGTGAGCAGATGGCCAAGCTGCTTGAAGAAGGACGCACGGATCTGCTGACGAACTTCAAGTCGTCGCGCACGGGCCGTAACTTCAAGGCGTTCCTCGTCAAGCAGAACGACGGCAAGATCGGCTTCGAGTTCGAGAAGAAGGAGCCGTCGGCCAAGACCGCAGCGAAGACGGCGGCGGCGAAATCGGCTGCGAAGGCAGGCGGTTCGGAATTCGAGTCCGATGACGGCGATGCGGCGGTCGCGGTGAAGGCAGCGCCGGCGGCGAAAAAGGCTGCGGCGAAGAAAGCGCCTGCGGCTAAGACAGCGGCTGCGAAGAAGGCGCCGGCCAAAAAGACTGTAGCTCGCAAGACCGGTTCGTGATTCTTCGGTAAGCGCGACGGGCGCCTGCGGTGCATATCAAAGCCGATGACAAAAAGCGCGATCACCTGCAAGGTGACCGCGCTTTTTTATGCGTTCAGCAGCCGCGCTGGACGCGCCGACATCCTACATCGCGCCTGAACCGCCTCTACAGCGGCGTCAACGCCGCCGGCCGCGTACGACTTCCGGGCTTCGCCAACGTCTTCGGCACCGGCGATAACTCGCTGTCCAGCAGACGCGACAGCGGCTCCGCGCCGTCGAATGCTTCCGGCGGCATCGACGCATCCGCCGGTTCAAACGACGCCG
This sequence comes from Paraburkholderia sp. RL17-368-BIF-A, assembly GCF_046054045.1. Taxonomy (NCBI): domain Bacteria; kingdom Pseudomonadati; phylum Pseudomonadota; class Betaproteobacteria; order Burkholderiales; family Burkholderiaceae; genus Paraburkholderia; species Paraburkholderia sp. RL17-368-BIF-A. The sequence goes on along the minus strand of NZ_JARESN010000004.1, from coordinate 230,767 downwards.
ACGCCGGGCGTCCAACGCCGTCCTTGATCCATTGCTCGCCGAGCAGGCTATTCGGCGTCTGGCTGAAATGCTCGACCAGATGATCGATGAACGTGCGCACCTTGGCCGGCAAATGACGACGGCTCGGATAGGCGATGTTGATCTCGACTTGCGGCAAACGGTAATCACCAAGGAGGCGCACCAGCCTGCCGCGCGTCATGTCGCGCCCGATCAGATAGCTCGGCAGAATCGCGATGCCCATGCCGAGCAGCGCGAACTGACGCAGCATCTCCGTGTTGTTCGCCACGATCACATTCGACGGACGCACGCGCACTTCGCCTTCGGGACCGGTAAACACGCGCTCGTCGCCCCAATACTCGGAGGGCAGGCTCAAACACGGATGCTCGAGCAGATGCTCGGGACGCGTGGGCGTGCCGTGCTTCTCCAGATACGCCGGAGTGGCACACACGGTCATGCAGCCCGTGGTCAGACGCCGCGTGACGATGCTCGCGCTGCGCATCTGCCGCGCGATCACCACGCCCACGTCGAAACCTTCTTCAACCAGATCGACCTGACGATCGACGAGCGTGACGTCGGGAATGACCTTCGGATAGCGCTCCGCGTACGTTTGCAGCACCGGAGCGAGATTGTGCAAGCCGAACACGACCGGCGCGACGATGCGCAACGTGCCGACCGGCTCGTGATTTCGCGCGACCACCATCTGCTCGACGTCTTCAAGCTCGTCGAGAATCTGGCGCGCGCGTTCCAGATAAACCTGACCCGATTCGGTCAGGGACAAACTGCGGGTCGTACGGTTGAGCAGCCGCGTGCCAAGACGCCCTTCGAGGTCGGCAACGTGACGGGTGGCAACTGCGTTGGAAATATCCATCGCGCTCGCAGCGCGGGCAAAACTGCCGAGATCCGCCACTTTGACGAAAACTCGCATCGACTGCAAATGATCCATATCACAACTCCTGCCGTGTTACGGCTCCCTGACAATTGGTGATAACCAGTGGAAGCGAATTAGGGATTCTCCTACGACTCGCGCAATCGTGCAGAAGTTGCCCGCAAAAGCGGAAATTTCGTCAATTTTCGTGCGACTGTATGCCCGAATGTGGGGCATCGGGGGCGATTGTTCCGTCGTTAGAAACAATGTGCTGCGGCGCAGCTTGCCCACGCGTGCCTTTCGAACAGATGAAAGATCAGTGTGTCGAGCGCTGAACGCGGCTCTCGCCCGGCTTGGCGGCGCTGAAAATGAAAAAAGCCGCCCGAAGGCGGCTTCTGCGAGTTAGCGAACACTCACGTCGTCAAGCCGCGAGCTTGCTCTCCAATTGGCTCTTGGCTTTCGCCAGCGCGGGCGGAAGGCCGTGCTGCAGCGTGTCAAAGAGCTCCGTATGCAGCGCGAGTTCGGCGCGCCAGGCCGCGTCGTCGACGGAAATCACCTGCTCGAACTGCTCGCGGCTGAAATCCAGACCGCTCCAGTCGATGTCCTCGTAATGCGGCGACACGCCGAACGCGTGCTCCTCGCCCTGCGCCGTGCCCTCGATGCGGCCAACCATCCAGCCGAGCACACGCATATTTTCGCCGAAGCCCGGCCACACGAACTTGCCGTCCGCGCCCTTGCGGAACCAGTTGACGCAGAAGATTTTCGGCAGCTTCGCGTTCAGTTGCTGCAGCCGCTCGCCTGTCTTCAGCCAATGGCCGAAGTAGTCGCTCATGTTGTAGCCGCAGAACGGCAGCATCGCGAACGGGTCGCGCCGTACGACGCCTTGCTGGCCCGCCGCGGCGGCGGTCGTCTCCGAACCCATGGTCGCGGCCATGTAGACGCCCTCGACCCAGTTGCGCGCCTCGGTGACGAGCGGCACGGTCGTCGAACGGCGGCCGCCGAAGATAAACGCGTCGATTGGCACGCCCGCCGGATTCTCCCAGTCGGCGTCGATGGACGGACATTGCGACGCCGGCGCCGTGAAGCGTGCATTCGGATGCGCCGCCTTGCGGCCCGTTTCCTTCGCGCTCGCGGGCGTCCAGTCCTTGCCTTGCCAGTCGATCAGGTGCGCGGGCGGCTCGTCGGTCATGCCTTCCCACCACACGTCGCCGTCGTCGGTCAGCGCGACGTTCGTGAAGATCACGTTTTCCTTCAGCGTGGCCATCGCGTTGAAGTTGGTCTTTTCGCTCGTGCCGGGCGCGACGCCGAAGTATCCCGCCTCCGGATTGATCGCGTACAGGCGGCCGTCCTTGCCTGGCTTGATCCACGCGATGTCGTCGCCGATGGTCGAGATCTTCCAGCCGTTCAACCCTTCGGGCGGAATCAGCATCGCGAAGTTGGTCTTGCCGCACGCCGACGGAAACGCGGCCGCCACATGATGCTTGCGTCCTTCGGGCGAAGTCACGCCGAGAATCAGCATGTGCTCGGCAAGCCAGCCTTCGTCGCGGCCCATCGTCGATGCAATGCGCAGCGCAAAGCATTTCTTGCCGAGCAACGCGTTGCCGCCATAGCCCGAGCCATAGCTCCAAATTTCACGCGTCTCCGGGAAATGAACGATGTACTTGGTCGGATTGCACGGCCACGGCACGTCTTTGGCGCCCGCTTCGAGCGGCGCGCCGACCGAATGCACGCACGGCACGAACTCGCCGTCTTCGCCGAGCACGTCGTACACCTTGCGGCCCATGCGCGTCATGATGCGCATGTTGGTGACCACGTACGGGCTGTCGCTCAGTTCGACGCCGATATGCGCGATCGGCGAGCCGAGCGGGCCCATCGAGAACGGCACCACGTACATGGTGCGGCCGCGCATCGAGCCTTCGAACAGGCCGTCGAGTGTCGTGCGCATTTCGTCCGGCGCGACCCAGTTGTTGGTCGGCCCCGCATCCTCACGACGTTGCGCGCAAATGAAGGTGCGGTCCTCGACGCGCGCGACGTCGGAAGGATCGGACCATGCGAGATACGAGTTCGGACGTTTCGCCGGATTGAGCTTCCTGAGCGTGCCGGCTTCGACCATCTGCGCGCACAGGCGGTCGTACTCTTCCTGCGAACCGTCGCACCACACGATGTTGTCCGGACGGGTCATAGCGGCAACGCGCTGGACCCAGTCGATCAGTTTCCGATGTTTCACCCACGCTGGCGCTTCTACTGCCGCCTTCACTGCGGGCTGTGCCTCGAATGATGGAAGATTCATCGACTTGTCTCCGTTTGTAGGGATTGGAAAACGGTACAAGCCCGGCGACGCTGCATGCGAGAGGCATTTTATTCGTTGCGCCAGTTTCTACAAACCGACGCGCAACTGCACAGGTCGTCACGGGCTTCAACGCAGCTTGTTGTGCCAGGGCGCATGGGACGGGCGTCTGCAACCGTCTGTAAAGCGGCTTGCCTGTACACTCAACAAACTGTTAAAAACGATGTCAATCGGCCTTGCTGTAGCGCTATCGTTCTACGCGGTAGTTGCTACGGTAAGGCATTCAGCTAAACCGGCATGTGACTTGGGTCACATGATGGGACAGTCAGCATAACACTCCGTTCCGCACCGCCATGGTGCGCCGCAAGACACATACCATGAAGATTGCCATCCTCGACGACTATCAGGACGCCGTTCGCAAGCTCGACTGCTTTCAATTGCTCGCCGATCACGAAGTCAAAGTTTTCAACAACACCGTCCGCGGACTCGGGCAACTCGCGAGCCGTCTTTCGGAAGTCGACGCGCTGGTCCTGATTCGGGAACGCACCCGCATCAGCTCGCAACTTCTCGACAAACTGCCGCGTTTGCGCATGATCAGCCAGACCGGCAAAGTGTCCAGCCACATCGATCTCCCGGCCTGTACCGAGCGCGGCATCGCCGTGCTCGAAGGCAGCGGCTCACCGATCGCGCCGGCCGAGCTGACGTGGGCTCTCATCATGGCGGCGCAGCGGCGCATTCCGCAATACGTAGCGAACCTGAAGCAGGGCGCCTGGCAGCAGTCGGGGCTCAAGACTTCGGCGCTGCCGCCAAACTTCGGTTTGGGTCAGGTGTTGCGCGGTCAGACGCTGGGCATCTGGGGCTATGGCAAGATCGGGCGGCTTGTCGCCGGTTACGGCAAGGCCTTCGGCATGAATGTGCTGATCTGGGGCCGCGAGCATTCACGCGAAGCCGCTCGCGAGGACGGTTATGGCGTGGCCGAGAGCCGCGAAGCCTTGTTCGAGCAGAGCGATGTGCTGTCGCTGCATTTGCGGCTGCACGACGACACGCGCGGCATCGTCAAGCAGGAAGATCTGATGCGCATGAAGCCGACCGCACTGCTCGTGAACACGAGCCGCGCCGAGCTGCTCGACGACAACGCGCTCCTCGGCGCGCTGTCGCACAATCGCCCGGGGATGGTCGCGATCGACGTGTATGAAAGCGAGCCGATCCTGCAGGGCTACAGCCTGCTGCGCATGGAGAATGTGATTTGCACGCCGCACATCGGCTATGTCGAGCGCGAGAGCTACGAGTTGTACTTCAGCGCGGCGTTCAAAAACATTCTGGCTTTCGATGCCGGCGACACGGCCAGCGTGGCGAATCCCGAAGCGTTGCAGGGTGGACGTCGGCGCTAAGCGATAGCCGCGGGCGTCAGGCGTCCTGCGTCAGGCGGCAAACTCCAGCAGGTCGGGCATGCGTTCGAGGAAGGTCCCGCCGTCCGCGCGGCCGAGGTTGTACGCATGCACCATCTGCGAGGGGCTCGTGTAGTCCCAGCTCGAGATCGGCACTTTGCGCGACGGCTGCACATAGAGGCGCTGCTGCACGCCGTGCGGCACGACGAACATCTGCGGCCGCGGATAAAGGCGCGTCACCATGACGAGCACGTTGCCGGGCGCATCGGCGTCAAGCGCGCCGACCGGCACGTTGTCGACCATGCCGCCGTCGAGCACCGGGCGGCCGTTGCGCCGCAAGACCGGCGTGAAAGGCGGCGTGCTCGACGATTGCAGAATCAGATCGGCGAGATCTTCGACGGTCGCACAATCCTGCGCACGCACGAATTCCGGATGAAAACCGAGCGTCTGACCAAGCGTCGGGTGCAAGGTCTTGCGCACATATTTTTCGATGTTGTACGCGATGAGTCCTGCGGCGACCGCACTGCGCGCGCCAAGCCAGCGCGGCAAATGTGAAACGCCGATGCGAATCTCGGGCGCATCGGCAAGCGACGAAAACTTCTCACCGTAGATGTCGAGCAATGCCTGACGATAGATGCGGTAATGCGGAAACACCGACTGACCGCGCAGCAGGTTGCCCCAATAAGCGTTGCGCGAATTGTGGCGCAGCGCGTCTTCGTAATAGCGCATGACCCACTCGGAATCGCGCGTGTAGAGCATGCAAGCGGTGGCCGCGCCCGCCGAAATGCCCGTGATGACGCGTGGACGGATGCGCAGTTCCGGTTGCACGACGTCCCAGAAACCCGCCTGCCACCAGCAGCGATTGCCGCCGCCGGCGAATACGACCTGATCGAACATCTTATTTCCTGGTGCCTTGTCTTATGATGCGCGCCGCTTTGCTTATTCGAGCAGCGCGTACGTCGTGGTCGCGTGGACGGCCATGTTGCCGGTCTCGTCGAACAGCTCCACTTCGCCGAAAACGAGGTTGCGGCCGAGGCGCAGCACGCGCGCGGTGACGAGCACGTCGCCCTTGCGCACGGCGCGCATGAAGCTGATGTTGAGCGACACGGTGGTCATCGGCTTGAAGCCACCTAGCGCCGCGGAAATCGCCACGATCATCGCGGTGTCGGCGGCGGCCATGAACACCTGGCCGCAGATCACGCCGCCTGAATGACGCAGCGCGCCGGCGAAAGGCAGGCGCAGCGTGGCGCCTTCCGCATCGGCTTTGACGGGCGTGAGCGCCAGTTCGCGGACCCACGGCGCGAGGATGCGGTCGAGCAGATCGATAGTCTCTTTGTCGTCCATGGCGATTCCCGTCGAAGGCCGCGCGGAGCGTGAGCGGCAAGTGTCCGCGAGTCCGCGACATGATACCGGGATGCCCGGCGCAGCGCCTTTTCGGAGGCAGCGCTTTCGTTGAGGGACGATTCGAAGTGGGAGCGGTTTTTTTAAGAAATCTGCTAAGGGGGCTTGGCAAGCCCAAAAACATCCTGCATAATTTCGCTTCTGTTGGGGCGTTAGCTCAGTTGGTAGAGCAGCGGACTCTTAATCCGTAGGTCGAGTGTTCGAGTCACTCACGCCCCACCAAAGAATTTCGAAGGGTTACAAGCGATTGCTTGTAACCCTTTTTGCATTGGATCTGCGTCCCAAGCAAACCCGTCAGTCGTAGCTGACCACGACCGTCACCGGTTTGTTCGCCGAAGGCACATTGCCGCTTTTCGCGCCGAGCGACAATACGCCACCCGCGCCGCCCACGTGGTACTGACCGTCCGCTCCTGGCTTGGCCGTACGGCCTGTGCCGTCGATGAAAGACGTCGCGACGGTATCCAGCGCGGCGGCGCCGATGCGTGACGCTGCACCGTCGTTGATCCGCAACGTCACATCAGCGCTTGGCGCGCCGCCGGGTGGCGCCGCGAACGTCACAGTGACCGCGGACCCGTCGTGTCCTGTCCAGAGCGTATCCGACCGCGGCGCAGGTGTTTGTCGCACGGTCGTGATATTGAACTGCGGACCGACGAGCGCGCCGGAGAAATGTATCGTGCCCCCATTCGCCGCGGATGCCGCTCCCGGAACCGCCAGGAACGCCACCGTACCCCATGCAGCTACGCGGGCCAACCGCCCAATTCGCCGACTCTTCGCTTTCATCACGACCTCCGTGCGGGCAATCCTCTGTGCCGCCTTGCGGCGGATCCAGTGCATCAAGCCTTGTTTACGGCATGTCACGAATCTGTCTTGAATATGACGAAATATAGTAGGCAAATCGTAAGACGGTGGATCTTTTCACCATCCGCCGACACCGCCCAAGGTTGAGCGCGTCATGCGCCATCATTCCCACATCGCGCCAAACCCCCGCACATTCCCCCCGCCGCCGTGTTACAGATGCGTAACGAATTATTGCGAACTATTATCATCCGTGTAATGATACTGATTCTCATTTGAGAACAAGACGATGGGTCCAGCCCTTTGACGCAGACAGTCCGGCTGTCGGTGCTGCAACGGGCGCTGGCGTCCGTCGAATCAGAACAATAGCGACAACGACAGGGTATTGAGATGTTCCGAAACACGCCTCTCGCGGCGGCCGTTCTGGTCGCGTTCGCGACGCCGCTTTACGCTCAAACGACGACAACGCCCGCGACCGGCGCCCAGCCCGCGTCATCCAGTTCGACTTCGACTTCCACGCCCACCCAGACCGCCGACAGCGCCACGCTGCCCGCCGTCAAGGTGACCGGTCAAAGCGGCCCGTCCGCGGAATTCGCGGCTGACGTCTCGAGCGTCGGCGCAAAAGTGCCGACCGCGCTGCGCGACATTCCGCAAGCCGCCGTCGTGGTGCCGAAGTCGGTGCTGCAATCGCAAGCCGCGAGCTCGTTTACGGACGCATTGCGCAATGTGCCGGGCATCACCATCGGCGCCGCGGAAGGCGGACAGATCGGCAACAACATCAACCTGCGCGGCTTCTCGGCGCGCACCGACATCTATCTCGACGGTTTCCGCGATCGCGGCCAGTACTATCGCGACACCTTCAACCTCGAATCGATCGACGTGCTGTACGGCCCGTCGTCGCTGTACTTCGGACGCGGCTCGACGGGCGGCGTCATCAATCAGGTCAGCAAGCAGCCCACGCTCAAGCCGCGCGCGGACGTGTCCGTGCAAGCGGGCACGCACGACCGCTATCGCACGACCGTCGACCTGAATACGCCGATCACGTCGACGTCCGCGTTCCGCATCAACGCGTTCGGCCAGGACCTGGGTTCGTCGCGCGACGTGATGAAGAGCAAGGATTACGGCGTCGCGCCCGAAGTCAAATTCGGCATCGGCACGCCGACCGAAATCACGCTGTCCGCGCTGATCCAGCACAACCGCGATCAGCCCGACTACGGCATTCCGGCGCTCAACGGCCACCCAGCGCCGGTCAATCGCGGCACGTTCTACGGCTTCACCGACGACCGCACGATGCAGGACGTGCAAACGCTGAACGCGCGCATCGAACACCGCTTCAACGACAACCTGAAGGTGCGCAATCAGACGCAGTTCAGCCACTACAGCACGGAAGCGCGCGCGACGAACGCGGCCTCGGTGCTCACGGGTCCGCTGCCGACATCGACGGCGCTGACCAACGGCAATTTCACGAGCATCGATCCGTCGAAACTGTTCGTGAAGCTGCAGGGCAAGGACCGCAACATCAACGACCACTCGGTCTACAACTCGACGGACGTCGAGGCAAAATTCAACACCGGCTTCATCAAGCATGAAGTGGTTGCGGGCGTCGATCTGAGCCACGAGACGTACAGCAACCAGAGCTTCACGACGACGACGCCGGGTTTGCCGTCGAACACGATCGCCATCGTGCCGCTCGTCGATCCGTCGTACACGAAGCGTCCGTCGAATGCGAAAACCGTTGCGACGAATCTCGCGGAGTCGAGCGCGAACGGCGTCGGCGTTTATGCGAACGATACGGTGTCGATCGGCGAACACTGGAAGGTGGTGGGCGGCCTGCGCTGGGACCGCTACGAAGCGTCGATTCACAACTCGATCAATGTGCCTTCGTATGCGACGCAGACGAACTACTTCACGAGCGTGCGCGGCGGCGTGATCTGGCAGCCGACCGACTGGCAGTCCTACTACGTGTCGTACGGCACGTCGTTCAATCCGTCGCTCGAAGCGCTGACGCTCACGAACCAGCAGCAGAATCTGCCGCCGGAGCATAACAAGTCGTATGAAGTCGGCGCGAAGTGGGACCTGCTCGGCGGCGGTCTGTCGGTCACGCAATCGCTCTTCAACATCGAAAAGACGAACGCGCGGACGTTGAACTCGGACGGCAGCTACACGCTCGACGGCGACGTGCGCGTGCGCGGCTACCAGCTCGGCGTGGCCGGCCACATCACGAACAAGTGGCAAGTGTTCGGCGGCTACACGTACATGGACGCGACGATTCTGAAGGCGCTCGACGGCACCGCCGGCAAGACGCCCGCGAACACGCCGCGCAACATGCTGACGCTGTGGACGACCTACGCATTCACGCCGCACTGGGAAATCGGCGGCGGGCCGATCTACACGTCGTCGCGCTACGCCGCGAACAACAACTTCGTGAAGGTCGGCGGCTATACGCGCTGGGACGCGATGGCCGCGTATCACGCGAAAAAGTACGACGTCCAGTTCAACGTGCTCAACCTGACGGACAAGAACTACTACGACGCGCTGATTCCATCGGACGGCGGACGCGCGGTGCCGGGCAACGGCCGCACGTTCCTCGCGACGCTAAACTATCGGTTCTTCTGATCGCCGAGGCGGCGATCAGCAGCACAACGCGCGGTTTCGCAGGAAAGTCCAACGATGATTGTCTCGATCCCCGATGTATTCAGTCCCGCCGACACCGCCGCGATGCGTGCGCAACTCGAAGCGGCCACGGACGCATGGGTCGACGGCCGCGCGACCGCGGGCTATCAGGGCGCGCCCGTCAAGCGCAACCAGCAGATCGCGGAAGGCTCATCCATCGCGCTCGAAATGGGCGACAGAATCATCGCGGCGCTCGAACGGCATCCGCTTTTCATCAGCGCCGCGCTGCCGAACAAGGTTTATCCGCCGCTCTTTAACCGCTACGAAGGCGGCATGCATTTCGGCAGCCATGTCGACGGCGCGATTCGCCTCGTGCCCGGCAGCGGCGTGCGCGTGCGCACCGATCTATCGGTCACGCTGTTCCTCACGCCGCCCGACGAGTACGACGGCGGCGAACTGCTGATCGAAGACACCTTCGGCGTGCAGGAAGTGAAGCTGCCCGCAGGCTATGCGATCCTTTATCCGGGCACGAGTCTGCACCAGGTGCGGCCCGTGACGCGCGGCGCGCGCGTATCGAGCTTCTTCTGGGTACAGAGCCTCGTGCGCGACGACACGCAGCGCGCGATGCTGTTCGACATCGACGGCGCGATCCAGCGTTTGAACGCCTCGAACGCGGACGATGCCGCGCGCCGCACGCTAGTCGGCTGTTATCACAACCTGCTGCGCATGTGGAGCGAAACGTAAATCGGCAATAGCGGCGGATTTGCCCTGCAAGCTGGCTAGAGCGATGCGCATTTTTGTCCTACGCTTTAAGCGCGACGCGTGGCGCATCCGTGTGTTTGCGCAGCACAGCAATCCGGCGAGCACTCCGCCTTCACGCGTGCGCAAGGTCCTCCCGCACAATCACAGTCCAGGTGGCTGGAGGCTGATCGTGAGTCAAGCAATCGCCTGATCGAAGATTCAGGCAGCCCGGGGATTGCAGCTCCGAGAACCGGTGCACCTCCCCGGCGCATTCTCATGGAGGATGACGATGTCGATTCGACTTGGAGAAGAAGCGCCCGATTTCACCGCGGAAACCACCGAAGGCACAATCCGTTTCCACGAATGGATCGGCGACCATTGGGTGATCCTGTTTTCGCATCCAAAGGATTTCACGCCCGTCTGCACGACCGAGCTCGGCTACATGGCCGGCCTCAAGCCCGAATTCGAAAAGCGCAACACGAAGATCATCGGCCTGAGTGTGGACCCCGTCAGCGATCACGAGAGGTGGGTGAAGGACATTGAAGAGACGCAGGGCCACGCGGTCAACTATCCGCTCATCGGCGACGCGGATCTGAACGTCGCGAAGCTCTACGACATGATCCACCCGAATGCGGGCGGCGGCACGCGCACCGCGGCGGACAACGCGACCGTGCGCTCGGTGTTCATCATCGGGCCGGACAAAAAGGTCAAAGCCATGCTCGTGTATCCGATGAGTTCCGGGCGCAATTTCGACGAAGTGCTGCGTCTGCTCGACTCGTTGCAGTTGAACGCGAAGCATACGGTGGCCACACCCGTGAACTGGAAGCCGGGGGACGATGTCATCATTCCGACATCCGTCTCGAACGATGATGCGGCGAAGAAATACCCTGAGGGCTTCAAGACCTTGAAGCCGTATCTGCGGTACGTTGCACAGCCACGGTGAGATTGCGGCGCAGTAAAACCGGGCGCCGCCACGCGCCCGGTTGTCTCGACGATGCGCGCCACGGAGAAAACAACCTTGCTGATTTTCCGCCAACTAATCGACCCGCAATCGTCCACGTACACGTATCTTCTCGCCGATAGCACGACGCGAGAGGCCATTCTGATCGATCCGGTATTCGAGCAGGTGCGCCGCGATACGGCGCTGATCCAGGAACTCGGGCTGCGCCTTCTCTATACGATCGACACGCACGTCCACGCCGATCATGTGACGGGCGCCTGGATGCTCAAACGCCGCACCGGCAGCGCGATCGCCATATCGACGGCAAGCGGCGCGGAAGGTGCGGACCGCTATCTGAATCACGGCGACCGATGCGAGTTCGGCACGCGCTGGCTCGAAGTGCGCGCGACGCCAGGCCACACGAACGGCTGCATCAGCCTCGCGCTCGACGAGGGCACGATGATGTTCACCGGCGACTGCCTGCTGATCCGCGGCACGGGCCGCACCGATTTCCAGAAGGGCGACGCACGCGCGATGTTCCGCGCGATCCACGGCGAGATTTTCAGTCAGCCCGAAAGCTGCCTGCTTTATCCGGCACACGATTATCGCGGCTTGACGGTGACGAGCGTCGGCGAAGAGCGGCGCTTCAATCCGCGCCTCGGCGGCGAACTGTGCGAAGACGACTTCGTCGGCTATGTGACGAATCTGCGGTTGCCGCATCCGAAGCAGATCGACATTGCGGTGCCCGCGAATCTCAAGTGCGGCGTTGCGGCCAGCGATCCCACGCAAGCGGCCGAACCTGATTGGGCGCCGCTCGTCTACACGTTCGCGGGCATCTGGGAAATCGGCCCGCAATGGCTCGAGGACAATCTGCGTTTCGTGCAGATAGTCGATGTGCGTGAGCCGGACGAGTTCAACGGCCCGCTCGGCCGCATTCCGGCAGCGCGGCTCATCTCGCTCGGCGATCTCGCCACGCGCGCCGCCGAGCTCACGAAAGAGCGCCCCATCGTGACCGTGTGCCGTGCGGGCGGCCGCTCCGCACAAGCGACGGTGATCCTGCGCCAGGCAGGATTCGACGAAGTCGCGAACCTTGCGGGCGGCATGCTGCGCTGGCGCGCGGAAGGCCGCGTCGTCGAAAATGCCGGCATGTAGCGCACATAGCAATTTCCTTCAATACACACCGCCCTGCCGCCGATACCGTTGAACCGCGTCAATCCCGCGCATTCACGTATCGAGGCACCGATGTCCGCTTTGCTTTCCATGGCCGCGTTCGCGCTGGCTTCGTCGATTTCGCCAGGTCCCGTCAACGTCGTCGCGCTGAGCGCCGGCGCGCAGCATGGCTTCGCCGCGAGCATGCGGCATGTGAGCGGCGCGACCGTCGGCTTTACCGTGCTGCTTCTGCTGATCGGCCTCGGGCTGCATGAACTGCTCGTGCATGTCCCCGCACTCGTGAGCATCGTCAAATGGGCCGGCGTCGCGTTTCTGCTGGTCATGGCCTACAAGCTCGCCGTCGATGACGGTCAGCTCGGCGCCGACAAACCATCGCGCGGCCCGTCGTTCGCCTATGGCGCGGCGATGCAATGGCTCAACCCGAAAGCATGGCTCGCGTCGCTGGCCGGCATGGGCGCGTATGCCGCCGATGGCGACGGCAAACTCGTCTGGCAATTCACTGTGATCTACTTTGTGATCTGCTATGTGTCGATTGCAAGCTGGGCCTACGCCGGGACGTTTCTGCGCAAGTACTTGCAGGCGCCGCAGCGCGTTAGGTTGTTCAATCGGGTTATGGCGGCGTTGCTTGCGGCGAGCGCGTTGTATTTGCTTGTGACGTGATGTGATCTCGCGTCGCGTGAGGCGCCGAAAACTGCGGCAACCCCGCAGTCAACTGCGATATTGGCCCGGCGTCGCGGCGACGAGCCGCTTGAACGTGCGCTGCAAATGCGCCTGATCGGCGAAGCCGGCGTCGAGCGCGACGTCGGCGATCAATCGGCCGCGCCTCAGTTGAGCGCGGCTGTACTGAATGCGCCGATTGATCAGATACGCGTGCGGCGTCATGCCGTAGCGCTCCTTGAACGCGCGAATCAGATGCGACGCGGACAGACCCGCGGCCTCGCATATGTCCTCGAGCTTCAGCGGGTGCGTGCAATTGTCGGCGATGAATTCGGCCGCTCTCGCGAGTTGACGGCTGGCGTCGTCGTGTGAAAGCGGCGCGGGGTTCAGGCGCTGCTGCACCTCAGTGAAAAATGCCACGGCGGCGCTTTGTTTGCGCAGCAAATCCGCATCGTTGTCGACCAGAATTCCATGCAGCCGATTGAGGCCGTCGAAGAGTTCGGCGTCTGTCGTCATGGTCTGCGAGAACGCGCGAAACGCGTAGTTCTCGCTGAAGCCGAGTTCGTGTTGCAACGACGTGAGCCACGCGACGTCGACGTGAAGCATGCGATACGACCAGCGCTCGTCGGCGATGGGATTGCATGCATGAACGTCGTCGGGATTCATCAGAACAACCGCGCCCGCGCCGGTCCATTCGCGCGCGTGGCGGTTCACGTACACGCTGCGTCCGCCAGTGACCGCGCCGATGGAGAAGGTTCCGTGAGAGTGCTTCGCGTAGCAGATTTCGCGGCCGTCTTCGATGGAGCGCGCCTCGATGAACGGCAACGCCTCGCTACGCCAGAAATGCGGCTCGCTTGCGCGCTTCGCATGAATTGCCGCCGCTGTCGTTCCGCTCATTCGCGCGCCCTCCTCCGGTGTACGTGGGCCTCGCGGAAATGCGCGGCTGTCAAAAGCCGCAAGTTCGGCGAGGCCACTTATCGTAGCCGTCAAACGCGCGGCCAACAAGCGGACTTATGCGTGCGCTGCGGATGTTGCGCACCGCAAGCGGTTACTTCGCGGAAACGTCGATATTGCCGAGGTATTTCGCTGCGAGCGTCTTCACGGTGCCGTCCGCCTGCACCTTCGCAATCGCCGCGTTCAAGCGCTCGCGCAATGCCGTATCGCCCTTGCGGATGCCATAGGCGATACCGCTGCCGAGAATCTTGTCGTCGCGCACCGGTTGTCCGACGAATGCGTAGTCCTTGCCGTTCGGCTTCGACAGAAAACCGGTTTGTCCCGCGGGCGCGAGCACGAGCGTTGCATCGACACGCCCCGCGACCAGGTCCGTGTACACCTGATTCTGATCCTGATACGGCACGACGGTGACGCCCGCGGGTTCCCAATGCGTCTTCGCAAACGTCTCCTGAATCGACGCCTGCAACACGCCCACGCGTTTGCCCTTCAATGCTTCGGCAGTCGGCAGCAGACCGCTGTCGCGCTTTGCGATCAACTGCGTCGGCACGCGATAGACGACCGTCGTGAAGTCGATCGCCTGGCGACGCTGTTCGGTCGCATTCATCGCCGAATTGATCGCGTCGAATTTGCGGCCTTGCAGCGCCGGAATCAAACCGTCGAACGATGTTTCGACCCATTTGCAGGTCATCTTCGCGGCGGCGCACACTGCATTGCCGACGTCGATGTCGAGACCTTGCAACTCGCCGCCCGGCCCCTTCGATTCGAACGGCGGATACTGCGCTTCGAGCCCGAAACGCAGCGTCGATGTGTCGGCGGCAACGGCAGCGGACGATGCCGCCACCGATGCAAACGCGCAAGCGAGCGCCAACAAAGACTTGAGCAGTTTCATAGCAGGTCCCTTTCCTTCGGTTTCGTTGTAGTAGGCGTTGTAGTACGAATACGTAGCGTGTGAATGTGCAATGGCGCGACGATCATACTGCGTTCAAAAATGCCGGCGCCACGCGGACGCGCACGCAGTTTCAGATCTCGCACAAACGGCGCGCGCCTTCGATCAGCGTCGCGTCGTCTTTCGAAAAACTCAGGCGAATCAGGCCGGAATCCGTACCGTCGCTGTAGAACGCCGAGAGCGGAATCGTCGCGACGCGCGCATCGCGAATCAGGCGCAACACGAAGTCGCTGTCCGTTTCATCGGAGAAGCCGCGAAAGCGCGCGAGCATGAAAAAGCTGCCTGCACTCGGCAGCAACTCAAAGCGTGATTCGCGAAGCCCGTGTGCAAGCAGATCGCGTTTTTGCTGATAGAACGCAGACAAGCCGAGATAGCTTTCGCGATTCGCCAATGCATCGACGAACGCGTACTGCATCGGTGTATCGGCGGAAAACACCATGAACTGATGCACCTTGCGGATCTCGTTCATCAACTCGGCGGGCGCGAGGCAATAGCCGACGCGCCAACCCGTCACGTGATACGACTTGCCGAACGACGACACGATCACGCTACGTTCGGCGAGCTCGCTGTGGCACGCCATGCTCTGATGCTTCGCGCCGTCGAACACGACATGCTCGTAGACCTCGTCGGCGAGAATCACAATGTCCGTGTTGCGCGTGAGCGCCTTCAGGCGCGCGATGTCGGCGTCGTCGAACACGGTCGCGGTCGGATTGTGCGGCGTGTTGATGATGATCATGCGCGTCTTCGGCGTGATCGCGGCGGCGACCTCGTCCCAGTTCACGCGGAAATCGGCGAGCGACAATTTGATCGGCACGGGTGTCGCGCCTTGCAGCCGGACGATCGGTCCATAGCTGTCGAACGAAGGCTCGAAGTAAATCACTTCATCGCCCGGATGCACCAATGCGCTGATCGTCGAATAAAGGCCCTCGCTGGCGCTCGCGATCACCGTTACTTCGCTCGCGGGGTCATAGCGCACGCCGTACAGCGTCTCTACTTTATCGGCGAGCGCTTCGCGCAAGGCCGCGATGCCGGACATGGGCGCGTACTGGTTGTGGCCCGCGCGCATGGCGTTCGCCACGCCGTCGATCAGCTTCGCGTCCGGCGCGAAATTCGGCGCGCCTTGCGACAGATTCAGCGCATCGTGTTGCGCGGCCAGTTGGCCGATCACGGTAAAAATCGTCGTGCCGACATCAGGCAATTTCGAGCGGGCTTGCATGGCGCTCTGCATATGGCTTCTCCCTATCTTCATCCGGCGGCGGACTGACGGCGGCGAAGTATGCAGCCGTCCATTGCGCTCGAGCGCCGGTTGAATGATTAGGCATCAGCCAAAGAACCATCACAATCGAAACTTTGTCATGCGGCGCATGCGTTTATTTCATGGCTTAAACGCACGCGCGATCGTGGCGGCGACGCGGCGTGGAAAACAGCACGCGCCGCTTTTCGCACGCGCGCCGCCGCCCACGCCACGAGATCAGGCGTCTTCCATCAGCCGGACCTTGACCTTCTTGCCCTTCACCTTGCCCGCACTGAGCTTGCGCACCGCTTCGCGCGCAATGCTGCGCTCGACGGCCACATAGGTCGACATCTCCGTCACGTTGATCTTGCCGATCTGCGAGCCGGCGAAACCGGCGTCGCCGGTGAGCGCGCCGAGCACGTCGCCGGGACGGATTTTTTCCTTGCGGCCGCCGAGAATCTGCAGCGTTTCCATGGGCGGCAGCAGCGGCTCATTGCTCTTTGGCGTGAGCTCGGACAGCTTATGCCATTCGACGTCGCGCTTGTGCGCCTGCTCCAGACCGCCGACGCGCCCCATTTCATTCATGCTCGCGAGGCTCAATGCCCAGCCTTCCTGATCGGCACGACCCGTGCGGCCGATACGGTGCACATGCACTTCGGGATCGGGCGTCACGTCGACGTTGATTACCGCCTCGAGTTGCGCGATGTCGAGGCCGCGGGCGGCGACGTCGGTGGCGACCAGCACCGAGCAACTGCGATTCGCGAACTGGATCAGCACCTGATCGCGCTCGCGCTGATCGAGCTCGCCGTGCAGCGCAAGCGCATGAAAACCCTGCGCGCGCAGCACGTCGAGCAAATCGCGGCATTGCTGCTTGGTGTTGCAAAACGCGAGCGTGCTGACCGGACGATAGTGGTTGAGCAACAGACCGACGGCATGCAGACGCTCGTCTTCGGTCACTTCATAGAAGCGTTGGCGGATCTTCGTATTGTCGTGCCGCTCGGCCAGCTTCACTTCCTTCGGATTCCGGAGGAATTGCTGACTCAACTTGACGATACCCTCGGGATACGTCGCCGAGAAAAGCAGCGTTTGCCGTTCCTTCGGGCATTGCCTGACCACCGTCGCGATGTCGTCGAAGAAACCCATGTCGAGCATGCGGTCGGCTTCATCGAGCACGAGTGTATTGAGCGATTGCAGCGGCAGACTGCCGCGCTCGAGGTGATCCATGATGCGGCCCGGCGTGCCGACCACGATATGCGCGCCGTGTTCGAGACTCGCGGTTTGCGGACGCATCGGCGTGCCGCCGCACAAGGTCAGCACCTTGATGTTTTCTTCGGCGCGCGCGAGCCGGCGGATTTCCTGCGTGACCTGATCGGCGAGTTCGCGCGTGGGACACAGCACCATCGCCTGCACGGCGAAGTTGCGTGTGTCGAGACGCGCGAGCAGCGCGAGAGAAAACGCCGCGGTCTTGCCGCTGCCGGTTTTTGCCTGCGCGATGAGATCGTGGCCGGCGAGTGCGATAGGCAAACCCGCGGCCTGAATCGGCGTCATCTCGACATAGCCGAGTTGCGTGAGATTCGCGAGCGTGGCGGCCGGCAGCGGCAGTTGGCTGAACGGCGCGCCGGCCGTAGTGGGACTGTTCATAAATGGTTGGCTCGTGATCGTCTAAAGGCTGGGCACTATTCGGCTAGGGGTCCGGGCGACGGACGGCCGTCCATCTGCTCGTACAGCACCGCGCCGTCGTCGCCTTCGAAACGCTCGACGTAATTGCGCGCGCCACACAGCGGGCAGCGGAACAGAAGCCCTTGCCCTTCGTTTTTGATGATGACGTCCGACTGCTCCCACTGCGCGCCGCAGGACTGGTTTCTACATGTAAACACGTTGCTTCTCCAACTGGATTCGATTGTTGATTCGACTGGCCGCATCAACCGAGATGCGTGTGCCGTGTGCGCGGCGCGCTGACGTCCATTTCGCTGAGACCTTGCACGATGCCGCAGTCTTCGACCGCCTGTTCGCCGTGGCATTGCTCGCGCAGCACGTGCAATTGCGCCTTGAGCTGTTGCAGTTCGTCGATACGCGTATCGACGTGCGCAATATGCTCGTCGATGAGGTTATTGATGCCGCCGCAGCCATTGGCCGGCGCGTCGGTCAGACGCAGCAGCGCGCGAATTTCGTCGTGCGTCATGTCGAGCGCGCGGCAATTGCGGATGAAGCGCAGCCGCTCGACGTGCTTCGCCGTATAGCTGCGGTAATTGGCCTCAGTGCGCTCCGCTTCGGGCAGCAGCCCTTCTTTCTCGTAGAAGCGGATGGTTTCGGTCGTGCAATGGGCGATTTTCGCCAATTCGCCGATTTTCATGGGCCCTCCGATACCGGCCTTGACCTTGTAGTGGCTTCAAGGTGTTTACTAGACCACAAATCGAACGAGGAAGCCACCATGCAGCACGCGCACGACGCGAAAGACGACCGTCTGGAACAAGCGGAAGCAAGCTCCTGTGAGCAAGGGCATGAACATGAGCATGGGCATCGGCACGAAAAGCGCGCACATGACCATGCGGGCGGAGGCTGCTGTTCTGCTGTCGCCGATGCTTCCTTGCCATTGCCAGCCGCAGATTTGCCGCAATCCGAACGAGTGCAAGGCGGCGATGTGCGCACGGCGATCCGCATCATGCAAATGGATTGTCCGACCGAAGAAGCGTTGATCCGCAAAAAATTCAGCCGCATGGCGGACGTGCGCAGCATGGAGTTCAACCTGATGCAGCGCGTGCTGACCGTTGTGCATGCACCGAATGCGCTCGACCCCATTCTCGACGCGCTGCGTTCGCTGGACTTCACGCCGGAACTCGCGGATGCCGACTCGCCGAATGCATCGGCAACGACGCGGAACGCTGCGCAAGATCAGCAAAAGCGCGTGTCATGGTGGCCGCTCGCCTTCGCAGGCGTCGCCGCGGTCGCTTCAGAGGCCGCTGGCTGGCTCGGCGCGCCGGCCTGGATGGCAGCGAGTCTCGCGATCCTCGCGATCGTCTCCTGCGGGCTCACGACCTACCGCAAGGGCTGGCTCGCGATTCGTCACGGCAACCTCAACATCAACGCGTTGATGAGCATTGCCGTGACCGGCGCGCTGATCCTCGGGCAATGGCCGGAAGCGGCGATGGTGATGGTGCTTTTCACCGTCGCGGAACTGATCGAGGCGAAGTCGCTCGACCGCGCCCGCAATGCGATTCAGGGACTGATGCAACTGACGCCCGAGCAGGCGAGCGTGCAGCAGCGCGACGGCGACTGGCGGCTCACCGATCTCAAGGCAATCGCGCCGGGCGCGCTGGTCCGCGTGAAGCCGGGTGAGCGGATCGCGCTCGATGGGGAAATCATCGCGGGACGCTCGAGCGTCGATCAGGCGCCGATCACAGGAGAAAGCCTGCCCGTCGACAAAACCGTGGGCGACGCCGTGTTCGCGGGCACCATCAACCAGGCCGGTTCGTTCGACTATCGCGTGACGGCGGCGGCGAGCAACACGACGCTCGCGCGCATCATCCATGCAGTCGAAGAGGCGCAAGGCACCAAAGCGCCCACGCAACGTTTCGTCGATCAGTTCGCGCGCGTCTATACGCCGCTCGTGTTCGCCGTCGCGTTGGCGGTGGCGCTCGTGCCGCCGCTCTTTTTCGGCGGCATGTGGCACGCGTGGATCTACAAGGCGCTCGTGATGCTCGTGATTGCGTGCCCGTGCGCGCTCGTGATTTCGACGCCGGTGACGATCGTCAGCGGGCTCACGGCGGCTGCGCGTAAAGGGATACTCATCAAGGGCGGCGTGTACCTTGAACAGGGTCGCAAGCTGAGCCGTCTCGCGCTCGATAAAACCGGCACGATCACGCACGGCAAACCTGTACAAACCGATTTCGCGATGCTCGCCGAAATGCTCGCGGATGCGGATGCCGACGCGGCGCGTTGCCGTACGCTCGCCGCGAGTCTTGCGGCGCGCTCGGACCATCCCGTTTCGATGGCGATTGCAAGCGCGGCGCAAAAAGACGGCGTGACGAGTCTCCTGGTCGATTCCTTCGAAGCGCTCGCCGGACGCGGCGTGCGCGGCGAGATTAACGGCGCGACGTACTGGCTCGGCAATCATCGGCTCGCGGAAGAACTCGGGCGTTGTTCACCGTCCCTCGAAGCGCGGCTCGACGCGCTCGAGCGTCAAGGAAAGACCGTCGTGCTGCTGAGCGACGCGCAACGCGTGATTGCGCTATTCGCCGTCGCCGATACCGTGAAAGAGACGAGCCGCATGGCTATCGCCGAGTTGCATCGCGCGGGCGTGCGCACCGCAATGCTCACCGGCGACAACCCGCACACGGCGGCGGCCATCGCGGAACAGGTTGGCATCGACGAAGCGCGCGGCAATCTTTTGCCGCAAGACAAACTCGACGCGGTCGCGCAGTGGTCGGCCGAGGGCGCGACAGTCGGCATGGTCGGCGACGGCATCAACGACGCGCCTGCGCTGGCCCGTGCCGACATCGGCTTTGCGATGGGCGCGATGGGCACGGGCACCGCGATCGAAACCGCCGACGTCGCGTTGATGGACGACGACCTGCGCAAGATCCCGCTCTTCATCCGCCTGTCGAAAGCGACGCATTCGGTGCTGGTGCAAAACATTGCGCTCGCGCTCGGCATCAAGGGCGTCTTTCTGGTGTTGACCGTGATGGGTCTCGGCACCATGTGGATGGCCGTGTTCGCCGATGTCGGCGCGAGCCTGCTCGTGGTCGCGAACGGTTTGCGGCTGCTGCGCAAATAGTTAGTCATCCAATGCAATGTGCCGCACCGCGATGCACATTCAAAGCCTCTAGTGCGCGAACGAGCGGGTATTCGTTGCCGAATGCGTGCCGATTGCGGCCTTCAACGTATCCGAAGGCCGCATGCCGAAGAGCTTGCGATAATCGGTTGCGAACTGGCTCATGTGCCAGAAGCCCCACGCGGCCGCCACGTCCTGCACCGAGCGCGAATCGCGCGATGCGTTGCACAGATCGCGCCGCGCGCCGTTCAATCGGATTGCCCGCACATAAGTAGCGGGCGCCATGCCGAGCACGTCCTGAAAGCAGTATTGCAATGTGCGCCGGCTCACATGCAGACGCTCGCACAACTCCGGCACGCTGACCGCGCGATCGCGATTCGCGAGCACATAATCGCGCGCCTCCGATACGATCGACTGACGACGTGCACGCGCCGGCATTGCAATCGGTTCGGAGCACGCGGGCAACGCGCCCACGTCGAACAGCGAAGCAAGCACGGCGGCCTGCAAGTTCTCGCGCGCAGACGACGACAACGGCGCGGCACTTGCGGCGCTCTGCTGAAGCAGCTCGCGCAACGAAGCACATAAACGCTCTTTGCGCGCCATGCCGATCTTCACGACCTCAGTGTCTGCCCACTGCTCGGCCAGCCCGACGCGCTCCACTTGCGCTGCATAGCGGCGCAACACTTCGCCCTTCACGACTACACCGAAAATCTCGTAGCCCGCCGACGTCAGCAATTCGAATTCGATGCCACCCGGACGAAACGCGAGTGCATCGCCGGTAATGATCTGCGCGTCGATGCGGCCCGATCCGGCGCGGCATGTCGGAATGCCGAACCAGTACGCGTCTTTCTGAACCTCGCAGGTCTGCCGCAACGTGTGGCTCGTCGTTTCCACGAACACCTGCATATGGTCGAGGCACAACTCCGTGAGACCGCCGACAAAGCTCCCTGCGGTCAACTGGTCGTAGGTCTGATGCCAGCCGTGAAGATTGCGCGCCTGCTCGTCGGCGTCGTGAGCGACGCGGGTCTGTACGCGAAAGCTCGGCTGCGGCGCACGCGTCGAAGCCGCACAGATGGCCGAGGTGGTCGGAGTTGTCGCGCTGTCGCTGAGGGTTTCGATCGTCATGGCCAATCCGCGCGATGGAGTATCGAAGAGAAAAAACAAGGCAAGTCCCATGCCGATTGCGAGCGCCCTTTCAACACGCCGATTGCTCCAACCCGTGCCAAGCTCCTGTTCAATTGATGAACAGCAACAACTGCACTGCTCACAAACGACGCGCGCACCGGCCGCCGATTCGACCTTGAAACACAGGCTGCGGTGCGCGCGTGCTTGCCGTGCGTGCACGCCTCACCAGCCAGGTGCATTGGCATGGTTCTGGCTCTATGGGTCACGCGCCCGCTTCAACGGATTGCAAACCGGTCGCGACATCGCGCCGACTATAGCCCATTCAAACATGTGAGGAGCACACAGATGAATCACGCGGAGATGCAGTTTCTGACGACCGAATTCCCGTTCAAAAAGCAGTATGCGAACTTTATCGGCGGCGAATGGGTGAAGCCCGTGGGTGGCGAGTACTTCGACAATGTGTCGCCGATTACGGGCGAACCGTTCACCTCCATTCCGCGCTCGCGCGAAGCGGATGTCGAGTTGGCGCTCGATGCCGCGCACCGAGCCAAAGCTGCGTGGGGCAAGACGTCGACGACGGATCGCGCGAACATTCTGAACCGCATTGCCGACCGTATGGAAGCGAACCTGCAGCGCCTTGCAGTGGCGGAAACGATCGACAACGGCAAGCCGCTGCGCGAAACGATGGCCGCCGATATTCCGCTTGCCATCGATCATTTCCGCTATTTCGCCGGCGCCGTGCGTGCGCAGGAAGGTTCGATCTCCGAGATCGACGACGACACCGTGGCCTATCATTTTCATGAGCCGCTCGGCGTAGTCGGTCAGATCATTCCGTGGAATTTCCCCATTCTGATGGCCGTGTGGAAGCTCGCCCCCGCACTCGCAGCCGGCAATTGCGTCGTGCTCAAACCCGCGGAGCAAACGCCCGCGTCCATTCTCGTACTCGCTGAACTGATTCAGGACTTGCTGCCCGCCGGCGTGCTGAATGTGGTGAACGGTTTCGGTCTCGAAGCCGGCAAACCGCTCGCGTCGAGCAAGCGCATCGCGAAGATCGCGTTTACCGGCGAGACGACGACAGGCCGTCTGATCATGCAGTACGCGAGCCAGAACATCATTCCGGTGACGCTGGAACTCGGCGGCAAGAGCCCGAATATTTTCTTCGCCGACGTGATGAATCAGGACGACAGCTATTTCGACAAAGCACTCGAAGGCTTCGCGATGTTCGCGTTGAATCAGGGCGAGGTGTGCACGTGTCCGTCGCGCGTGTTGATCGATGAAAAGATCTATGACCGCTTCATGGAACGTGCGTTGAAGCGCGTCGCGGCGATCACGCAGGGTCATCCGCTGGATACGAAAACGATGATCGGTGCGCAGGCTTCGCAGGAACAATTGGAGAAGATCCTGTCGTATGTCGATCTCGGCAAGCAGGAAGGCGCCGAGTGTCTGATCGGCGGCGAACGCAATACATTGAGCGGTGAATTGAGCAAAGGCTATTACGTGAAGCCGACCGTGTTTCGCGGCAATAACAAAATGCGCATCTTCCAGGAAGAGATCTTCGGGCCGGTGGTTTCGGTCACAACGTTCAAGACCGAAGAAGAAGCACTCGAAATCGCCAACGACACGCTTTACGGTCTCGGCGCCGGCGTATGGACACGCGACGGCACGCGCGCCTATCGCTTTGGCCGGCAAATTCAGGCGGGCCGCGTGTGGACCAATTGCTATCACGCATATCCCGCTCACGCGGCGTTTGGCGGCTACAAGCAATCGGGCATTGGCCGCGAGAACCACAAGATGATGCTCGACCATTATCAGCAGACGAAGAACCTGCTCGTCAGCTATAGCGAGAAACCGCTCGGCTTCTTCTAAGCATTCAACCGTAGCAATTCTATTGAAGCGGGCCGCTTTTCGCGGCTCGCTTTATTTCTGCGAGGACCTATTGATGGCCGACGAAAAAGAAGTGGCTCGCGTGATCGCAACGCCCGCCGCAAAAGAGCTGATCGACAAATTGCGCGCGGAACATGGCGATGTACTGTTTCATCAATCCGGCGGATGCTGCGACGGCAGCGCGCCGATGATGTTTCCGCAAAGCGAATTCATGGTCGGTTCTTCCGACGTGAGGCTCGGCACGCTCGCGGGCGTGCCGTTCTACATGAGCGAATCGCAATTCGAGTACTGGCAGCACACGCAGTTGATTATCGACGTGGTGCCAGGCAACGGCGGTATGTTCTCTCTCGAGCGGCCGAGCGGTCTGCGCTTTCTCACGCGCTCGCGACTCTTCGACGACGATGAGAATGCGTGGCTCGCAGTGCATCCTGTGCAACGCGCCGATGCGTGAAAGTGCTTTTACTTTACGTCGGAGTTTGAGTCTGGTTTTGCATTCGCTTCGCCGCCGATTGCGGGCGCTATCGGCGCAGCGGCGAGCAGCGCGTCGCTGTCGTCTTTCAAACCAACGCCGGTGAGGCCGAGGCGCCGCGCATGCGTCAGCAGATAATGCAGCTTGTGCGCGGCCAACGGATAGTCGAGTCCTTCGGGACGCACGTTCGAAATGCAATTGCGCTGCGCGTCGCTGCAACCCACTTTCGGCGCGTACGTAAGGTAAATGCCGAGGCTATCGGGCGAACTAAGTCCAGGCCGCTCGCCGATCAGCATCACGACGATCTTTGCATGCAGCAACTCGCCGATCTCGTCGCCGAGTGCAACGCGTGCCTGCCGAGCGACGACGACAGGCGCGGTCTTCCAGTCCGCGAGTTGCGGAGCGACGGCTTGCAATAGCGGCACTGCTTGCTTCGATGCAGCGAACGCCGACAAACCGTCGCCGATCACGAACACCACGTCCGGCGCTTCGTCCGCCAATTGCGCGAGCGCGACGCGACTCTCTTCCGACAAGCGCCGGCCGAGATCGGGGCGGCGCAAGTAGTGCTCGCGATCGGGCGCAGCGCTATGCACGTCCAGCGTCTTGAAGTTCAGCACATGCAACTGCTGATGCAAAGCTTCGTTGTCCAACGGATGATGCACCGCGTCCCGCGCTTGCGCATGCGAGAGATTGAACGCAAGTAAAGGCTCAGTCGGCACGCTGTTGCCCGCGCGACCCAACGCAATGCGCGCATTGGTGAACTGACGCAGCGCATTCCACGAGTTCTTCTCGACAAAGTCGCTCATGCGATGCCCATCCAGTCGCGCGCGCCCTCGAGCAGCGGTTGATGTGTCGACGCACTCAGCAATGCGCCGCGCGCGTCGGTAATCTGCATCGACTCGAGCCACTCTTCGAATTCCGGCGCGCGGCGCAAGCCGAGTACGTCGCGCACATAAAGTGCGTCGTGGAAGGACGTGCTTTGATAATTGAGCATGACGTCGTCCGCGCCCGGAATGCCCATGATGAAATTGATGCCCGCCACGCCAAGCAGTGTGAGCAGGTTGTCCATGTCGTCCTGATCGGCTTCCGCGTGATTCGTGTAGCAGATGTCGCAACCCATCGGCACGCCGAGCAGCTTGCCGCAAAAGTGGTCTTCAAGGCCGGCGCGCGTGATCTGCTTGCCGTCGTACAGATACTCGGGGCCGATAAAGCCGACCACGGTATTGACGAGAAACGGATTGAACTTGCGCGCGACCGCATACGCGCGCACTTCGCAAGTTTGTTGATCGACGCCGAAATGCGCGTCCGCCGACAATGCGCTGCCCTGCCCCGTTTCGAAGTACATCAGATTGCTGCCGACCGTGCCGCGTTTGAGCGACAGTCCCGCTTCATACGCTTCTTGCAGTAGCGCGAGCGAAATGCCGAAGCCGGCGTTGGCTTTTTCTGTGCCCGCAATCGATTGAAACACGAGGTCGACGGGTGCGCCTTTTTCGATCGCGGCAATCGTGTTGGTGACGTGCGTCAGCACACAGGATTGCGTGGGCACCTGATAGCGTTGACGGAAGTCGTCGATCATCAGAAGCAGTCGCGTGATCGCGGCGAGGTTGTCGCTGGCCGGATTGATGCCGATCATCGCATCGCCGCAACCGTACATCAGGCCATCGAGCATCGAGGCTGCAATGCCTTTGACGTCGTCTGTCGGATGATTGGGTTGCAGGCGCACCGACATGTGGCCCGGCAAACCCACCGTGTTGCGAAAGCGCGTGATCACCGGACGCTTGCGCGCCGCTGCGATCAGATCCTGGTTGCGCATCAGCTTCGAAACGGCCGCCACCATTTCCGGCGTGAGGCCTGCGGTGATACGTGTGAGCGCGTCCGCATCCGTCGACGTGCTCAGCAGCCAATTGCGAAAGTCGCCTACCGTGAGATGCGAAATCTCGGCGAATGCCTGCGGCGAATGATCGTCGATGACGAGACGCGTGACTTCGTCGCTTTCGTACGGGATCAGCGCTTCGTTCAGGAACGTGCGCAACGGTACTTGCGCCAACGCCATTTTTGCGGCGACGCGCTCCTCTTCGCTCGCTGCCGCGACGCCCGCGAGTTGATCGCCGGAACGTTGCGGGCTCGCCTTCGCCATGAGTATCTTCAGATCGGCAAACCGATACGTGCGGCTGCCGATTGTCTCCGTATAGCTCATCTTTACGACTCCAGCTTACGACTCAAACGCCGCTGCGCGCGCAGCGGCTTCGACCGTCATTCTTCGAGCAATGCGTCGGCCGGTGCGGCCTCGCGTTGATGGCGCGTCATGAGGAAATAGACGTAGCCGAGTGCGAGGAAGATGGCGAACACCACTGCCACCAGAAAGTTAAAGTACACCATGGTCGCCAGACAGATCACCGCGGCCACCAGCGCGAACGCCGGAAAGAACGGAAAAAGCGGCGCGCGAAACGGACGCTCCATGTTCGGCTCGGTACGGCGCAGCTTGAACAGCGACAACATGCTGATGATATACATCACGATAGCGCCAAACACGGACATCGTCACGATGTTCGCCGTGAGCGTCTGGCCGCCGAATTGAATCAGTTCGTCGCTATAGATCGCGGCGATGCCGATCACACCGCCGGCGAGAATCGCGCGATGCGGCGTCTTGAAGCGCGGATGCACACTCGAGAGCCACTCCGGCAAATAGCCAGCGCGAGCCAGCGCGAAAATCTGCCGCGAATAGCCGAGGATGATGCCGTGAAACGACGCGACGAGCCCGAACAGTCCGAGCCACACGAGCATATGCATCCAGCCGCTATGTTCGCCGACGATGTACTTCATCGCTTGCGGCAGCGGGTCGTTGATGTTCGACAGCTTGGTCCAGTCGCCGGCCGCGCCGGCAAACACCATCACGCCGATGGCGAGCACCACGAGCGTGAGAATGCCCGCGACGTAGGCGATCGGAATCGAGCGCTTCGGGTTTTTCGCTTCTTCCGCGGCCATCGCGACGCCTTCGATCGCGAGGAAGAACCAGATCGCGAACGGGATCGCTGCGAACATGCCGTTGAACGAGCCCATGCTGAACGTGTCAGCGCCGGCCCAGCCGCCTTTCGTAAAGTTCGACAATTGAAAGCCCGGCGACACGACGCCCATGAAGACGAGCAATTCGAAAATCGCGAGCAACGTCACGCACAATTCGAATGCCGCGGCGATCTGCACACCGACGATGTTCAACGCCATGAAGACGAGGTACGCGCCCATTGCCGCGTGCTTCGGTTCGAGACCTGGGAACTGCACGTGCAGATAGGCGCCGATGGCGAGCGCAATGGCCGGCGGCGCGAACACGAATTCGACGAGCGTGGCCGCGCCCGCGAGATAACCGCCCGTCGGACCGAAGGCGTGACGCGCGTAGGCGAACGGGCCGCCGGCGTGCGGGATCGACGTGGTGAGTTCGGTGAAGCTGAAGATGAACGTGGTGTACATCGCGGCGATAAAGACCGCCGTGACCACGAAGCCGAGCGTGCCCGCGCTTGCCCAGCCGTAACTCCAGCCGAAGTATTCACCGGAAATCACGAGGCCGACCGCGATTCCCCAAAGTTGCCACGTGCCGAGCGTCTGCTTCAACTCGTGATGCGTGACTTTGCCGACGTGCTGACTGGTTGACTCTGATTTCATCGGACGCTCCCGGAGTTTGCCGCTTGCTCGGCGCCGCAAGGTTTTGCGGTGCGTGGGCGGGCAGGCTTTCGCCGATGGTAGTGAGCCAATATTCGAGGTGTTATCGAAATTCGGCAAAGTTGGGGGGTGGTTTGTGGGGGAGTGCTTAATTCGGGGGGCACTCGTTTTGGCTAGGGTGTGTATCGGGCTGGCGAGGGTGATTGTGATTCTTCTGGTTTTTATAGTCTTTGTATTTGTATACGTAGTAGTAGTAGTTAACAAGCGGCGTTGGCGGTTGTGGATAAGTGGGAGCCTCCGTTTGGGATCAAGGGGTTGCGCGGGCGATAAGCTTGCGGAGTAAGCGTGGATAGTGCGGTTGAGTTGGGGAAAAGTTTTGGTGCGTTTCGGCGGCTGCGGTTTTTATCAAGGTTTGTCCCACAGGATGTCAGCAGGTTTTTACAGCGGTTGTGCAGAGGGGGTTGTTGATAAGTTGGCTGAGGTCAGGTGTGGCGGGGAGTCGCTGCGGGGCCGCATTCGTCTGTTAAAGCCGCCATTTGGCCCGCCAGCGATGTCTCGCACCATCAATATCTAAAATAGAGAACCCCAAGCGCACCCGGTT
This sequence comes from Paraburkholderia sp. RL17-368-BIF-A, assembly GCF_046054045.1. Lineage (NCBI taxonomy): Bacteria > Pseudomonadati > Pseudomonadota > Betaproteobacteria > Burkholderiales > Burkholderiaceae > Paraburkholderia > Paraburkholderia sp. RL17-368-BIF-A. The sequence goes on along the minus strand of NZ_JARESN010000004.1, from coordinate 202,272 downwards.
CACCTGATGTTTTGCTCTTTTTGGTGATCGCTGGCAGATCAATGTCCCTAACGTTCTTCCAGCCAAACGCTTGGAAAATGCCTTCGGCGAGGCCAACAAAGCCCATGAATTTGCGTGACATCCGGTAGGCAATCGCGCCAAGGATTGCCAGGATACCCAGCCCACCGAAGGCCCACATTTGCACCATACCCGCCCAATTATCCACCGAGTCAAAGAAAGCAATCGCACCGGTCAAAAGGTACATAAACAGGAGCAGCGGCACACAGACTTTCAGCCACAACCGCAGCGAAGCCTTGTAGTGCGCATACCTGCCCCTGCTGCAATGCGGATGCAGAGCCACTATCTTGTCGCTTATACGTCGTATGCCATACCCCTGCCAAGTGTCGCCCCACTGCTCGGCGACGACTTCCACTTCGTCGCCCTCGTCGAAGACTGACTGCCACACCCACGCCTTGACGGGCTTACCGTCAAGATCGAACTCCAGAAGGTCCGCTTCCTCGGTCGTATCCATCGCCATACCACTTAGGCCAACTGCGATGCCGCCCAACCCAGCCAGCCCTGCCGCAATGGCCGTTGCACCCATTTTCTTTCGGTCGGAGTCGGTAAAGAAGAAGTCCTGACTGCGACGTGTTTTACGCAAATTGGCGATGCGGCCACGCAGCAATGTTGCGGGCGCCGGCGATGTCCTTTCAATAGTCATTCCGAGCCCTCGCTTGCCGTCAACCCGACGCCTTTCAGTGCCTTTTCAAATTCTTCATGCTGCTTGCCCGCTTCCCATGGAGGACTATTCGGCGACTTGCCAAACGTACATTTTTCAAACCAGCTCTGCAAATCGTTATCCGAGAAATACCAGATCAAAACTTGTATCACGGTGATTACCACAGCGACCTCCCAGCCAGCCAGGAAGAGTGCCGCCCGTCCTATCATGAGCAACGCACCGCGCTCGCCGACGGCAACAACCACCTCGCCCGCTGCCACACCGACTGCTTCCCGGCCCGCTGCGTTCGCTGCGGCAGCCCGTGCAGCTGCGGTCGTACCTCCTTCGGCGGCTGTTGCGAGGCTGGCAGTTCTTGCGGTCGCTCCGGCAATACCAGCACTTGCCTTTCCTAGCCAAACGACACCGCGTCCACCGGTAATTCTGGCTATCATTGGCGCGCTTGATGTTAGAGCCGTCAAAAGGTTAGCGGTGGTCGCGGCGAATCCCAAGCCGCTCTTGATGAAATAGAGTGACGCCAGACAAATCTTGCTGTCCTTTACTTGGTCCACACCTTTTCTCGCGTCGAAGAACGCGCCAATTGCGGCCGATGCGCCGCCAAAATAACCCGTGATGGCCTTCAGATTAGCCGCAGTCTGAGCGGCGTCTTTTGCCATCGCCGCCATTGCTTTGCTCGATGCTTGCAAGCAAGCAGATGAAGCAGAAAATCCGCTCGCCACCAGCATCGCATAATCTTCTCCGCTCTTATCGACTTTCGCCAGACTCGCACCAAAGCCAAACAGCTCGATGATCGCCAACGTCCCGCCGATTCGAATCCCCGCAGCCGCCTCGGCGCCCTCACTCGTCAGTTTGACAGCGTTCCACTTCGCCCGAAGCACGAGCCCCCTTTCATCCGATGCGAGAGTCTCTAGCGCTTGCGCATATGCTTCCGCAGCTTTCACGCCCCTTGCCCGCAACGCACGGTAACCGCTTTCCAGCTTGGCGCGCAACTTCGGCTCCACGTTCGCCGATTCCTTCACCAGGCCAAGAGTGTCAGTCTGGCTAATGCCGACCCGCATCATCAGCGCACCGCGTATCAGGAACGCTCCCGCGCAGTCGCTTACTTTCCCCATCCCCGTCCACTTGAAAAGCGCATTGGCGATCGTGATGCTCAACCGGTCGACCTGAAGTTTCTTTACCGCACGCTCCGTAGCCGAGATCGCGTACTGGTGCTCCTTGACTTCGCCCATTTTTTCGCGGAATTCGACGAACGTTTTCAACTTCTCCAATGGCTTGACGATCTTTTCGAGAATTTCCGCGATATCTTCCGCGCGCGTCGCCTTGTACGCTGTCGCCTTTGCGAGCAATTCCTTAATTTCCACCTTCGGTGCTTTCTGGTTGAACGCGAAGGCCCGCCACACCAGACTTGTCGGTTGTGTCGGATCCATGTCGTTCACCAGATCGACTACAACCTGAGCTCCCTTCTCTTCTGAAGGTAGCCCATTGATCGCCTCGTTCACCACGCCCTCGAACGCAGTGCCATTAGGTACGTCGTTTTCATGGTAATCATGAAGCGTAGCAAGCAGTAGCGGTGCTTTCAGCCATGCGGCAACGTCTGCCGTTCGGTCAGCCTGTAACTGGTTCACTGCGGTTTGCATAGATTGGAATGCACCGCGAAATTGCTGGAACCGGGCTTTATTAAGCTTATCCAGGTATTTCGGCCACTCCGCCTCGCCGATCTCTTTCGCTTCCGACGGGCTGATCTTTCCCGCGTCCTCTATGTTCTTTTGTGAGGCAGCTTCCTGTTCGGGCGAAAGCATCGTCGGTATGCCGTCCATTGCGCCCGGCGAATTGATCATCGCCTCCCAGCCCGCTTGGCGGGCCGAACGCCAACGGCTTTTGGAGGCAACTGCACCGTTCTTTACGGCAACCTCCGCCGCTTCGATCGATTGCAGCGCATCGATTTCTTTGGGTAATTCCTGTATGTAGCGTGTCATCATAACGGCAGCGTCGTTGCGATAGCCGTTCAGTTCGTGCACGTTGCCGATGCCGTCCCAAAGTGCCAACAGCATCGGGGGATGATGCTTGCCGCCTTTGATTTCACCAACGCCATTCATAAGTTTCACAAGCGCAGCGCTCGCCGAGGCCGGTGTAGCCTGGCGGATATGCAATGGATAGCGCGTCGCTTCGTGCTTCAATATATTCGCGTTGACGCTACCGTTGGAATTGCTGACTTTTTGCTTTGGCAATTGCAGCAACCTGGGGTCGAAGCCCGGCATGTACTCCACGACGGTATCGACGCTCTGCTCGGTCGCAACCGCAGCGTGCTCATTGTGTGCGCCCGCAATCCATTTCGCCGGTTGGATGCGCTGCATGCGCTGCGCACGAAGTGCCGCGTCGCCCGCATACAGTTTGAAGATGTCCTTGTGCCATGGGTACTCGGAGAAGGCGATATAAACATCACCACATTTTTCCGGGCGTTCGATCGCAATAATGTCCATCTGCACAGCGATGCTCTTTTGCGCGCACGCAGGATGGATCGTCGGTGCAGTGGCAAGGGGCAGCGGCTGCTTCCACAAGCGCCCATCCTCCGTTACGGTGTACGCTTCCCAGTAGTTGTTGCCGCGCGCGCCCTTTGCATAGAAAAGGTAGAGCCACCCTTCGCGCAATGTGCGCAGACCGTAGTGATGCGCCGTCAGGGGGACATCTGTCACGCCCCTACCGCTAATGCCGGCCGGCAGTTTCGCCCCCACGGTCTGCGGCAGTACGGTATACCGCACCGGGAGGATCGGTAAACCGGTCTTTTCGCAGTTAGCGCATTTTGGGTCGGTCGTTGCCATGATGATTTTTCGTGTTCGATTATTGGACGCAATGGTCGGAGTCTTTCACGCCGTCGCTACTCAATGATTAGTCTGTGCTTCAGGGGATCACGGACTCGTCACATTCAAACGAGGCTCGATATCAGCCTGCATCCACAGGTTGCCTGATTGCCATGACGCGCTATAGGCATACCGTTGTCCATCATCGATTCGTCCCCCTCGACGATGACATTGGGTTTGACGTCCTCATGCTTTGGACAGGAGACTTCGTCACCCTTGCGTGCAACAAATCGGCCGTCAAAAGACATGGTCCGTGATGCTGTGATCACTTTGCCGCCGTGATCAGTGTCGTCATCGAGACGAATGAGATTCATCATGGAGTCGCCTCCTTCTCTACCGTGAAACATTGCCAAACCTTATTGGTGTCCATCGCGTCGTCTACGAACGATTTACTTGTAACGGAAGTAATAGCGGCCGTAATTCGCGAGGGTATTGGTTCCGCGGTGCTCGCGTGAAGTCTTGCGAAGGTTGATGTTTTCCACGTCCGGCCAGCCATAGGTCCTGAAAATTGCTTCGGCAAGCCGAACAAGGCCCATCATTTTTCGGGTGACACGGTAAAAAATAATTGCAAAGACGACAAGACTTGCCGCCATCGCGACGCCCATGAACGCAGCAAACGAAAGAAATCTTTCGCCAAAGTCTCCCGGCCTGTGCATCGCAAACGCGCCGATTGCGTTGACGAGCGCGAAAGCCCAGAACATGATTTTTGCCATGCTGCGATAGTGCTGCTTGCGGCCCACGGTAGCATGCGGATAGACGGAAACGATATCGTCTCCGTCCCGCTTAACCGAATAGACGACGTATCGGCTTTCTCCCACCTTCTCGGCTACGACTTCTACAACGTCGCCATTGCGCATCGGCATGAGCCAAAGCCAGCCTTGCATCTGCATTCCGTCCAGTTCGAACTCGACCCAGTCGGCTTCCTCATCTGCGTTGGATGCCATATTCACGAGTCCAATACACGTTGCGCCCAAACCCATTGCGGCCGCACCCACGGCCGTTGCGCCGACCGCATTTTGCTGGAATTGAGTGAGCACAAAATCATGAGTACGCCGGGAGCGCTGCAGGTGGGCAATTGTGCCGCGCAGCAGTATCGGTTGCACATGAACTTTGGGTTCTTGCATAGCCTCGCCTGAGCCACACTTACGCCTGTGAACCAGCATTTAGTTTGTATCGGAAGTAATGACGCCCATAGTTCGATAGCGTATTAGTGCCCCGGAATTCGCGTGAGGTCTTTCGCAGGTCAATGTTCTCCACGTCCGGCCAGCCATAGGTCCTAAAAACTGTCTCAGCCAGGCGGACGAAGCCCATCAGCCTCAGGGAGACCCGATAAAAGATGGTGCCAAATACGATAAATCCGCCAACACCGATCGTGGCCATGGAAACTGCATAGGCATACAGATCGCTTGAAATTCCACCCTTAAGATAGGTCCCGATAACCAGGATTGCATAAAGGATGAAGAAGGTCCACAGCATGATCTTCGTCATGCTTCGGTAATGCGCCCTTCTTCCTGCCGTGGCGTGTGGATACATCGCTACTATGTCGTCGCCATCGCGCTTGACCGAATAGACGATGTATCGATCGTCTGCCAGCTTCTCTGCGACTACTTCGACTTCGTCGCCGTTGCGCATTGGTAATAGCCATAGCCAACCCTGCATTTTCTTGCCGTCGAGTTCGAACTCCACCCATTCAGCTTCTTCGTCCGAGTTGGACGCCATACTGACGAGTCCGATGCCTGCCGCACCCATACCCATCGCTGCAGCACCGACGGCGGTCGCACCAAGCTGTCGTTGCTGCACCTGCGTCAATACGAAGTCGTGACTGCGTCGCGAACGCTCAAGCTTCGCGATGGTGCCGCGTAGCAGGACGGTGGAGAGGGGTTTTTCCTTGGTTTTTTTCATGAGACCTGGGCCATGGCATCCGTAAAATCTTTGTCTTGTTCCGAGTTCTTCGTGTAGACGGGGACGCTGTGATCCGTCACACGATAGATCGTTTCCCGTCCGGTCCCGAAAGCGCATCGCGAACACCACGCCTCTAGGGCATCGGGTGTCAGCCAGTCAGCTAGCAGCTGTAGCAGGACCAAACCGATCGTTGCTTCCCAACCCGCTAACATACCGATCGCGCGCAACCCCGCAATTACGGCGATTCGTTCGGATACCGCCTCAACTGCCGCAATCACTGCTTCCGTACCATAACGAGACGCGATCTTCTTAAGCAACGGAGCTGATGTACTGATGGCGTCCAGAAGAACTGCAGTACCGGATAGGCCGCCTGCAAGCGTCTTGATACCCAAAGCCCCGACTACATCAAACTGGTGTTTCACAATTGCCGTGTCTACATGTTCCCAATCTGTCCATGCTGAGACAAATGTACCAAAGCTGCTCAGGCTTGCCCCCAACAGCTTCCAGCTCAGGGAACGCGTCGAATTTTTCAACACCGCGTAGTAAGGCGTCATGCTGATCGTGATAAGCGACGAGCACAGAGACGCGCCAGATTGAATCAGCTTGAGCTTGGTATCTTTGTCCTGTGCCCCGGCTAAAAGATGGACGAAGTTCACCGTTTCCAGCAGTGCACTTACAACTGCAATACGTCCCATGAGAAGCGGTTTTTTGCCCTCGTCAGCTAACTTTACCTTGTCCCATGTTTCGTACAATTCTTTGGTTGCTTTAGATGCTCCCTCAGGCGCAGCGCTGCGCAAAGCCGCACGCGCCACCAGCAAACGTTTGATTGTATCGAGGCGGCTTATCTTCTCGAGCTCAGCCTGTTTGCGAACCAGTGCGATAGCGTCCTCGTAGGGCACGCCGGCGCGCTGCAACAGAATCGATTGAATAAATTTTTCACCGACAAGATCACCAAGCTGGTTAACTCTGAACTTGGCGAAGATCGCATCGCCGACGCTCATACCGAATTGATCCGCGCCGAGGCGTTGCATTAGCCCTGCGAGCGGCGTGATTTTCTTGGGGTCGGTTTCCAGCGCCGTTTGAGCGAGGCTTTTATAGTAGCCAACCAGTTTTTTGGTGGAAGCCGCAATCGACAGGAATTCCTCGAAGGCTGTTTCTAGCGGCGTAGCCTTATGGGCTTGTGCGGCCTTCAGCGCCTGGCCAAGTTCCTGGCGGGCATCCATCTGATTCATGGCCACGACACGCCAAATCAGGCTGCCCGGCTGCGTCGGATCCCATTGGGTGAGCAAACCATCCACAACCGCTTTACCCTTTGGAGTGGACGCCAGACCGGCAACGGCGTCGGACACGATGGTTTCGAAGAGCAACGCATCGTGCATGTCGCCGGCGTGGCAGTCTTCGAGCGCCGTTAGCAGCAGCGGCGCATTAATCCATTTCCCCAAGTCGTCGCTGCGCGTTTCCTGCAACTGATAAACCGTCGACTGCAAGTCTTCGTACTTTCTTCGGAACGCCTCAATGTCATCCCGTTTCAGTCGTGCTTCGTACACCGACCACGCACGCTTCGTACTGTCCTTGACGTTGCGATCGTGGAATCCGGGGAGCGCCTGCGCATAAGCGCGCGCCTTATTCATGACATCATCGCGGTATGCGCCGATATAAGGCGCAGTCGAGCCGGCACTGCCCGCGCTGCTCATCCGTCCCATCTGAATCAACTGCATTTGATAACTGCCCGGAATGTCGTTGGCAGCCATCCAGTCCATGTCGTCGTAATAAGCGTTGATCTGGTTGGCTCGCGCCGCGTCAGCACCGGCTAGCGCTCGGGCGCGTTGCGCCGCCAGCGCCGTCCGCGCCTCCGGTCGGCCAAGCGGTGTCATTTCATGCGCTTGCCTCGCCATACTCTCCTGGTTATTGAGCGCTTGCTCCATGCGAGACTGAACGATCTTGTGCGCGGCATCGATGTTATGCATCGCGGTAACCTGCAGCGCGCGCTCGGTGACGTACTGATCAAACCACGACGCGGGATCGTTGCGGAATCCGTTCAATTCGTGCACGTTACCGATGCCGTCCCACAAGGCCAGCAGCATTGGCGGGTGATGCTTGCGGTCTTCCGTCTCGCCAACGTTGTTCATCAATTTAACGAGCGAACCACTCGCCGACGCAGGGGTGGCTTGACGGACGTGCAGCGGGTACCGCGTCGCTTCTTTCCTCACCCAGTCTTCTTTGTAATTGCCGCTCTCGTCGCTTAGCGCAGCATTTTTTGGGTCGAGCAACCGCTGCGGTTCCAACAGTTTCGGATCCAGGCCAGGCATGTACTCGACCACATCGTCGATACTTGCTTCGGTGGCAATGACAGCATGACCGTTTTCGTCTTTGCTGCCCTTAATCCATCTCGCAGGCTCGATCCACTGCATCCTCTTGTTTCGGAATGTCTCGTTGTCTGCGTACTGTTTGAAGATATCGCTATGCCAGGTGATCTCGGAAAACGCAATGTACACGCGGCCTGTGCATTTTTCCGGTTGCTCAATCGCAATGAGGTCCATTGGCACGGCGATGCTCTTTTGCGCGCAGGCGGGATGTGTAGTTGGCGCATTCGTGAGAGGTAGCGTTTGCTTCCACAAACGACCATCTTGTGTGACCTTGTACGCCTCCCAGTAGTTACTACCGCGCGCGCCCTTGACGTAAAACAGGTATAGCCAGCCTTCACGCAATGTGCGCAAGCCGTAGTGATGCTCATGCAGCTCGATGTTCGTGACACCTGTACCGCTCATACCGCCCGGCAGCTTCGCAGTAACGGTTTTCGGGAGCACGGTATAGCGCACAGGCAAGATGGGCAACCCGGATTTTTTGCAATTAACGCAGTGTTGTTCGGTCGGATCCATACGTACTCTGACGGCTTGAAAATGGTTTGACGTCGATTACCGCGCCGCGGACGAAAGCGACTTGTCGTCCACCCAGTTACCGCGCCGGATTTCTTCTATTTCGTCCGGAGACAGTTCGCTCACAGCCGCCGTATAAAAGTCGTCCGGTTCTCTCTGTCGCAGTGCCCGTGTCACTTTTGGATGTCGATCGAATATAGGGTGCCAGGCCAGCGCATGGCCGATGAACGCGATGATGTCATCGCGGTCGCTTAATCCGTATTGCTCCGCACGAGCGGCGCTAGCGACTGCCGCCTCGACCTCTTGCGGATCGGGCTGCCGCCCCGTTGCCTGCATATGCAGGCCAAGTGCGCGGTTGACCAGTCCGTGGCGATGAGTTGCCTGCCACTGTGCATCGGTTAGAGTCAGATCGGCTAGTGATGTATCCGTACTCGTGTAAATGCATGGCTTGCCGCACGCATCTAATGCGTGCCAAGCGCTCACCGGTCCTAGTAGTGCTTGCTGCTGACCGGGTGACAACATCGGCCAAAGCAGGCTGAGCGCGCGCGAGTCGTAAAAGCGCAATGCGCACTGGCGCCCGCGGTTATCCGCCTGCAATACTTGTTGTGACCAATGTGCGGCGACGACGTCAGCCGAGCCGTTGCTGGCCAGCCAGCCGCCGACACGTTGTCCAAGGCCTTGCGCTATGGAGTCCGGATACCGATCATCGAACGCAAGGCGCACGCTTTCCGCCAGCAAGTCCACGCCGTCCGGCGTTGAGAGATCGAGTTCGACGAGGTAAGGACGGTGTTCGTCAGGAAATGCTTCGTGCGCGATTGTTACGATCGCGTGAGGTTGTTCGGAGATGGGTATCTTTTGTTCCAGACTCTCCGGGAAACCGAGTCGACTCGGATCGATCGCAAGGAGACAATGCATATCAGGACGTTGGCTGAAATACGCCCTCAGCACGCGGACTGTCTGCTCAACGGCCGAAACTTCAGCCGCTTGCTCTTTCGTATGCGCTGCAACGCGCGGCGCACTCGCATCGCGATAGTTCAACGATTCCATGGCCGCCTCAGTCCAGTATGACGCTAGACGCACTGTCCGCCGATGCCGCCGCGGTCTTCCACGAACAACCCTTCACTACGCTAGTGAGGGGGGAGGGAATACGCATCGACGCGGGCCCGGATTTGTCCCATGCCGCGCATTTTTCGAGGATCTTGCCCGCTGTCCCGTTCTCGATCCCGTCGGGTGTGATCTTGATATACGATCCGCCTGCGCCGATCCAGACTTCCTTGTCGGCCGATAGCACGAGTTTGCCTTCGCTGCTGGTGATCGTGAAATCCTTGAGCGCGGCGAGCGTCATCTCGTCGCTTAGTGCTTTCATTTCTACTTTGCCCTTGGCCGCGAACAGCTTCATTCCCGCGTTCTGCACGAAGAGACTGATTTTTTCCGAAACGCTTGCGAGCAAAGACTTACCCGTTGCGATGTGAGTACTTTGCCCACTTACGATATTGACGTGCTGATTGGCCGTGATTTGCGTCGAGTCCTGCGTCGACAGGCCCAAGCCGGAAGGACTCGCCACCAGCATGATCGGTGCCGAGAAACCGTTGGCGTTACCTGTGCCACCGCCGGCAGTATGGCCACCTGAGCCGCTGCTGCCGGACGTGCTGTATTGGGTGGCATCAGTGAACTTTTTCAGTGCATTCTGACCGTCCTCGAGACTCTCCGCCTGGTTCGCGCTACTTGCCTCCGACAGCATCTCGACCACGCTTTCCGCGCTGACCAGTTGTTTGTTCGCCTCGCTTACATCGAGCGGCTGGTTGACCGTGGCCGAATACGTGGATACGTACAAACCTCGCCCTGCACGAATTGCGCCGTAGGCATCCGATTTCAGATCGAAGCCGTTGCCGAGAAACGCACCGCGGTTGTTAGTCGTGTGCTGCACGAGATAGCCGAGGTGCAAATGCGAATTCGCGCTGCTGCTATAGAGTTGCACGCGGTTCTGGCCCGTGGAATCGTCCATCACCATCTGGTTATAACCGGTGCCTCCGTACTCTTTCGAGCGGTAGCCGGACAGCAAACCGTTGGAATGCCATTGCGGCTTGGTGTCGCCGTTATAGAGCCGCGATATGACAACCGGCCTGTCCAAATCACCGCCGACATAATCGATCAACACTTCTTCACCGACTCGGGGCATGTGAACGCCGCCGTAGCCGTTCCCGGTATCCGCTTGTGCCGCGCGCACCCAACACGAAGCCTGTTCGTCGCCGCTGTTCAGGCGGTCCCAAATGAACTGCACCTTGATGCGGTTCAGTTCGTCTGTATAAACCTCTTCACCGCTCGGTCCGACGACGATCGCCGACTCGAGATGCGTCTGCGGCTTCCTGTGTTCGAATGGGCTGCGATATGGAACCGTCGTGCGCTGAGCTTCTATCTCTACGCGATAAAACCCTTCCGAGCCATCCGCGTGCGGCACTTTGAATGTGCCCACTCCCGTGTGGCTGTCGCGCACTTGCAGCAATGTCGCTTCCAGGCTGTTCGGGAAACCCGCCGCCGGTCCGCCGATCGGCAAGTTGTTTTCGATTACCCACGCGGCCTCGATCACGGCGAACTCTCTCTGATCAGCCGCGTCCCGATCGTGATCGGGATGGCCGCTCAGTGTAAAGCGCAGTCCGGCGTCGATCCCTCGCAAACCACCTTCGCCATGGAAACGCTTTGCGCGCGATTCCCATTCTTCCATCCGGAATTTGGACAACTGGTCTCCGCGTTCCTGTTTCGGATAGGTGTACGCTCCGGTGTACTCGTAAACCTCGGCTTGATCCGGTAGCGAGCCCTGATTGGGCATGGTCGGCACGTTGGTGCCTTTCGGGTTGAATTGGGTGGAGGGACTTTTGTAGTCGAAGGTGCGTGTGGTGAGCGTCGTGCTCTGCAACGTGCGCGTACCCGACCACTGCGTCAGCGCGTCAGTCTCACTGCTGATCCCCGCCCGGTAGAACTTGACCGTTTCAGGAGACATGGCCTTCGCAGTTGCCAATCGATCTGTGATCACCAGCGTATGCGATTTGCCGTCCTGCGCCTGTTGCCAGAGACCGAACAAACCTTCCGACTCCAGCAAGCGATGCACAAAGTTCCAGTCGTCTTCATCTTGCCGGCAGTATGAACGGGACGGCAATGGCTGCGACAAGGCGAACTGAAACATCCCATGCGCCTGAGGATGGGCATTGAATACGTCCGTCACGATTTCATCAGCGGTCTTGTCCTGCCAGATGCGCTGGTCGCGGCGAAACTTCAGAAAGTACATCCACGACGCGAAGCCCAATTGATAGCTCGTGAGCCCACTGTCCGAACCGAGACGTCGTGCGGTGTGCACATAGCCGTTGTGCGGCAGATATGATTTGTCGGCCTGCTGGATCCACAGCGTAACTGGCTGCGCGATCAGGGTCTTGAGCTCGACGCTGCTCGACGCGGATACCACGTCGATGGTGAATTCGAAGTGGCGGCCAATACGCGAGCGGCCTACCGCACGCTGGGGTACCAGCGCGTTCGCCCCCAACGGCGTATCGAGTTTAAGCAGGCGGTCTTGCTGAATTAATCCGCCCGTGATGGCGTTTATCCCGTCTTGCGTGCTCATCGCGAATCCTTTCGTTTTTCGCTTTCTTATGGATGAAAGCCCACCCGGTTATTGCCGTCGGTCATCACATAAGACCGACCGCACTGTTAAAAAGCAACCGGGCGCAATTCCAATCTGTTAATGCATCAATCGCAGCGCGTCAAACTCGTGCCAAACGCTGACCCGCATTGGTGTCGAATGGAATATGCGAATGGCACCGCGCGACGCCACGGGCGAAGCTCGCAGCATTATCCGCGATAATACAAAAGGTAAGACAAAAGCAGCAATCTAAACGGGAAATCAATTGTTAAACCGGTAGTTATTGCGGAGTGGCCCCGGCACGCGCGTTGCTCGCGAACTTTTTACTTGCATCTTGGCGACGGACCGCCGGCCACCCAATTGTTTGTTGTTAGACGACCCACCTGACATACCGAAAGCACTGAGCGCGTGGCGCACGGGCGACGAGAGCGAACCGCCCGACAAATGCTTGCCACCCCTTGGTGGCTACACCGAGTGAATTGCCCGACTCGGCGCGAGCGGCGAGCCCAGCTCAAGGAGCTCGTAAACAGTGGCGACAATCCGTTGCCTGCGTGTTGGAAAACCGGCTTTCCAGCGCCAGCGCAGCGTAAGAAGCGGTATAGCGACGGCAGACCAGACAGCGAGTACTCCACAAAAGAAGAACGCGACAAATGACGGATCTTTCCGCTGCAGCACGGCTAGCGCCAGGAACAGCGCGAGCATTAACGCGGCAAGCGCGAGCAGGTAGCGGTGTTCGCTCCCCGGCGGAATGCGCGTTGCGGCAATCCGTGCATCGTCCCCTTGCCACCGATAGTGGGCCACATAGGCGCAATCGTCTTCAGCGTTCTGCAGCGCGTACACGCGCCTTGCTCCGCCCGGCACAGTAACTTCGTCGAGCACGGCGACGATCGCCCGATCACCTTCGGCTAGAAACGGCTCGGAGTCCCATTGCCAGTGGCTGGTGAAGAACACCATCTTTTCGCCGGCGATCTCAAATCTGTAGGTTGCGATCTCAAGGAGTGACGTAGTAGCGAATGGGGTAGATGTGTCCAGCGCCACGTTCTTTAGACGTCCCTCAATGCGCTTGATGTTGGGCAATTCAGCTGACATGAGATTCACCGTCTGGTTCGACTGCTGCACGCGCGGACGATCGGGCAAGATAGCGCGCCATCACCGTTTCCATCAGGTCGAGGACGCGGCGACGCCGAAAGCAGTTCCACAGCTTGCCGATAGACCCAAGGCACATCACCAGGGCGAATGTGGCGACGGAGCCGGCCAGTGCGCCTGCGACTCCAAACAGTAGAGCCCACCCGTATGGGACATGGAGCATCAGGAAAAACATCAGACCCGCGATTGCCGAGCCCATGCCCAGAAACTTCAACGTCGTGGGCATCTCTCGCCATGTTTGCTGTGTCAGCGCTTGCCTCGAATCCCGCGCGACGATTGCATGGCCCTGATAGATCAGCCAGTCAAGTTCATGTGTGCCATCGATCTTTTCGTAGACGCCGGCCATCACCGATGCACGATCGTCGGCGATTTCCCGCAGCGATTGCGAGTTAGCATGAAGCCAACGTAGTTCGCCATCGATTCTGGTTCCATTCAGAACGAAACGCACGCGGCCGCGGTCAGGCGGACGGGTGACGGCTACGCGGTAGTGTTCAATTGTCCCTTCCAGTACCTTGATCGCCAACGCATAGCGGTCGCATTCGAGTGGAATCGTTTCTTTCATTGCGGTGTGATCGCGATGTACCGTTCGAATAGTACCGGCGAACGGCTCGCTGTAGTGACACCGTGACGGACACTCACACCGAATATGCAAAATGCTTTAATCGCATTAATCGAATGCCTGCAGAGATCCGCCGGGGGTATTTTTCGGCAAACTGACGCGCTGATTACACGATGTTTCTCAGGAATAGTCTTGGACTAACCTTCTTGTTCTTCCGCTTATTAGGCTGCTAATAGTCATGGGTATCATTGTGATGCCGTTCATGTCCAGCAGTTTCAAAGACAGTCCGCGCCAATTGGCGCGGATCGCATAAGCCGAATCGTCGACGCAACGATATCCAGCGGACTGCCCCACCATCAACTGCTGCTAGCTTCGCCTCTTTCTGACGTCGCGCGAAAGCGCTCAAACATCAATATTCCCCGCCCTCAACGCATTCGACTCAATGAAAGCCCGCCGCGGCTCCACATCATCCCCCATCAGCGTCGTGAAAATGCCATCAGCCGCGATAGCATCCTCAATCTGCACACGAAGAAGACGACGCACGGTCGGGTCCATCGTAGTCTCCCAAAGCTGCCCAGGGTTCATCTCACCGAGCCCCTTATAGCGTTGCTTTGAGATATTCCGCTCAGCATCAGCCAGCAACCACTTCATCGCAGACTTGAAGTCAGTAACAGCCATACTCCGCTCACCACGCTTGATAACAGCGCCAGCGCCAATCAACCCCTTAAACGTATTCGCGGTGTTCACCAACTGCTGATAGTCGGCGGTCAATTGAAACTCTTCATCGAACACGGAGATTTTCTGATTGCCGTGATGCGTCCGCGCGACCTTCAGCGAGCGCAATTCACGCACCGGGTCATACATGGTCGTAACCCTAACCTCGGGCTTCAGAGCGTCATCGCGAAGCTTAGCCTCAAGCGCTTTAGCCGATGTCTCAGCGGCCGCCTCGCTGGAAAGGTCAATAACGACCCCGTCCATCACAGCCTCTAGCGCGCCCGCGTCATACAAGCGGCTCAACCGGTTCACCACCGCCTGCGCCAGCAAATAAGCCCGAGCCAATTCGCCCAACGCATCGCCGGTAATCGGCGTTGCATTCTCAGAAGCCAACAGTTCCGAACCCTGCAACGCGAGCTTGAGGATGTGAGCATTAACCTCGCTCTCGTCCTTCAGATACCGCTCGTCCTTGCCCGCCTTGATCTTGAACAACGGCGGCTGCGCGATGTAGATATACCCGCGCTCGATCATCTCCGGCATCTGCCGATAGAAGAACGTCAGCAGCAGCGTGCGGATGTGCGCGCCGTCCACGTCAGCATCGGTCATGATGATGATGCGGTGATAACGCAGCTTATCGAGGTTGTAGTCTTCCTTGCCGATACCGCAGCCGAGCGCCGTGATCAGCGTCACGATCTGCTCCGAAGAAAGCAGCTTGTCATAACGCGCCTTCTCCACGTTCAGCACCTTGCCGCGCAGCGGCAAGATCGCCTGGAACTTGCGGTCGCGTCCCTGCTTCGCCGAGCCGCCTGCCGAGTCGCCCTCGACGATATAAATCTCCGACTTCGCCGGGTCCTTCTCCTGGCAATCCGCGAGCTTGCCCGGCAGACCGACGCCATCGAGCACGCCCTTGCGGCGCGTCATCTCACGCGCCTTGCGAGCGGCGTCACGAGCGCGCGCGGCGTCGACGATCTTGCCGCAAATGATCTTGGCGTCATTCGGCGTTTCCAGCAGGAATTCCTCGAGCGCCTTCGCGACCACGTCTTCCACGGGCGCGCGCACTTCCGACGACACCAGCTTGTCCTTCGTCTGCGCGCTGAACTTAGGCTCGGGCACCTTCACCGACAACACGCACGAAAGCCCTTCGCGCATGTCGTCGCCGGACGTCTCGACCTTCGCCTTCTTCGCGACTTCATGATCGGCAATGTACTTGTTCAGCACACGCGTCATGGCCGCGCGCAGGCCGGTCAAGTGCGTGCCGCCGTCGCGCTGCGGAATGTTGTTCGTGAAGCACAGCACGTTTTCGTTGTAGCTGTCGTTCCACTGCATCGCCACCTCCACGCCCACGCCGTCTTTCTCGCCGCTCACGTGGAAAATGGTCGGATGCAAGACGCTCTTGGTCTTGTTGATGTACTCGACAAAACCCTTCACGCCGCCGACAAACGCGAAATCGTCCTCTTTGCCCGTGCGCTGATCGGTCAAACGAATCCGCACGCCGTTATTCAGGAACGACAGTTCGCGGATGCGCTTGGCCAGAATGTCGTAGTGATATTCGACGTTGCCGAAGATCGTCTCGTCGGCCATGAAATGCACTTCGGTGCCGCGGTTTTCGGTATCGCCCACCACTTGAATCGGCGACACGGCCACGCCGTCGATCTCTTCGATCACGCGATTCTGCGGCACGCCACGGTGGAATTCCATGAAGTGCTTTTTGCCGTCGCGGCGAATCGTCAAACGCAGCCACGCCGACAGCGCGTTCACGCACGACACGCCGACGCCGTGCAAGCCGCCCGACACCTTGTAGCTGTTCTGGTCGAACTTGCCGCCGGCGTGCAACTCGGTCATCACGATTTCGGCGGCGCTGCGCTTCGGCTCGTGCTTGTCGTCCATCTTGAGACCGGTCGGCACGCCGCGGCCGTTGTCGGTGATCGAGATGGAGTTGTCCGCGTGAATGATCACCTGGATGTCGTTGCAATAGCCGGCCAACGCTTCGTCGATCGAGTTGTCGAGCACTTCGAACACGAGGTGGTGCAAACCGGTGCCATCCGATGTATCCCCGATGTACATCCCCGGCCGCTTGCGCACCGCCTCCAGACCTTCGAGGATCTGAATGGACGAGGCGCCGTAGCTGTTGTCGGGTTGCGTATTGTTCGTTTCAGTCATGGATTTTTTCCGGTTCTGCATTACTGCTGGGTTGCTGCTCGGGACTTTTCAAAACACCATAAAAATGCCAAAGGGGCGCTGCGCCCCTTGGTGTGTTCTTGGTGTTGGACGCGTTAGATGCGCATCGGCATCACGACGTATTTGAATTCGTCGTTCTCGGGAATCGTGATCAGCGCACTCGAGCTGGCGTCGCCAAGGCTCACTTGCAGCGTGTCGACCTTCAGGTTCGCGAGCACGTCGAGCAGATACGTGACGTTGAACCCGATATCGACGCTGTCGCCGTCGTACGCGATTTCCAGTTCTTCCTGCGCCTCTTCCTGGTCGGCGTTGGTCGACATGATCTTCAACTGGCCCGGCTCGATGATGCAGCGCACGCCCTTGAATTTGTCCGACGTCAGAATCGCGGCGCGTTGCAGCGAACGCTGCAATTCTTCACGGCCGATCACGAACTGATTCTTGTGCGACTTCGGAATCACGCGCTGGAAGTCGGGGAATTTGCCTTCCACCAGCTTCGACACGAGTTCGACCTGGCCAAACGTGAACTTCACCTGCGTTTGCGCGATGTCGATCTTCAGCGTGTCGTCGATGTCTTCCAGCAGACGCTGCAACTCCAGAATCGTCTTACGCGGAATGATCACTTCCTGGCGCGCAAACGAGCCTTCAATCTTCATCGACGAAAACGCGAGGCGGTGGCCGTCTGTCGCGACCGCCATCAACTGGTCGCCGTCCACCACCAGCAGCATGCCGTTCAGGTAGTAGCGAATGTCCTGCTGCGCCATCGAAAAATGGACCATGCCGAGCAACTGGCGGAACGTCTTTTGGGGAACCACAAGGTTCGCGCCGTAGTCTTTAGCTTGCGCGACGGTCGGGAACTCGTCCGCGGCGAGCGTTTGCAGCGCGAAGCGGCTCTTGCCGGATTGCACCGTCAGACGCTTGTCGTTCAGCGTGAGCGTGACCTGGCCGTCGGGCATGGCGCGCAGGATGTCGAGGAGCTTTCGCGCTGCCACCGTGGTCGCCACGGTATCGCCGCCCACGCCGAAATCGGCGCGCGTGGTGATCTGCAACTCCAGGTCGGTTGACAGGAACGACACGTCGGGACCGTTCTTGGTAATCAGCAAATTGGCGAGGATCGGCAACGTATGGCGGCGTTCGACAATGCCGCTCACGGTTTGCAGCGGCCTGAGGAGGTTATCGCGTTCGGTCTTGACCAGTTGCATAGAGTTCCTTCGTTGATATAACGGCCTGCGCGCCTTTGAGCCGTTCAAGGCATTTCCGGCATGCTGCCGTGGCTCCCCGCCGGCGCCACGCAGCGCCCGTCACGGCGTGAAATCCGCCCGCGGCCGCGCCGGGCGGTTAAACCTGTATTGTGCCTGAAAAAGGAACCGCCTCACTAAATTGGGGGCGACTTTGGAAATAAACAGGTCGATTTTCCCGCCCACCACCTAGCCCTTGCCTAGCCCTTCAGCGTCTGCTCCAGCACGTGCAATTCGTGATTCAGCTGCGCGTCCTTGCTGCGCTCGTCGGCGATTTTGCGCACCGCGTGCAGCACTGTGGTGTGGTCGCGTCCCCCGAAAAGCTCCCCGATTTCCGGCAGGCTTTTCTGCGTGAGCTCCTTCGCCAGATACATCGCGATCTGCCGCGGCCGCGCGATGTTCGCCGGACGCTTCTTCGAATACATGTCCGCGACCTTGATGCTGTAGAAGTCAGCGACGGTCTTCTGAATGTTCTCCACCGAAATCTGCCGGTTCTGTACCGTCAGCAGATCTTTCAGCGCTTCTTTCGTCAGTTCGATCGTGATCTCGCGGCCGTGGAACTTCGAGTACGCGAGAATTTTCCGCAGCGCGCCTTCCAGTTCCCGCACGTTCGAGCGCAAATGTTTCGCGACGAAAAACGCCACATCTTCATTCAGGCTCACGAATTCCGACTGCGCCTTGCGCATCAGAATCGCGACGCGCATTTCCAGCTCGGGCGGCTCGATGGCGACCGTCAGGCCGGAGTCGAAGCGCGAGATCAGACGGTCGTCGATACCCGAAATTTCCTTCGGATACGTGTCGCTGGTGATGATCACCTGCGCCTTGTTCGCGACGAGCGCCTCGAACGCGTAGAAGAACTCCTCCTGCGTGCGCGATTTGCCCGAAAAGAACTGAATATCGTCGATCAGCAGCAGATCCAGCGAATGGTAGTAGCGCTTGAAGTCGTCGAACGCCTTACGCTGGTAAGCCTTCACGACATCGGACACGTACTGTTCCGCGTGGATGTAGCGGATGCGCGCGCCGGCCTTGTCCATCAGCAACTGGTTGCCGATTGCGTGGATCAGGTGAGTCTTGCCGAGGCCCACGCCGCCATACAGGAACAGCGGGTTGTACGAGATGCCGGGATTGTCCGCGACCTGGATTGCCGCGGCGCGCGCCAGCTGGTTCGCCTTACCGGTCACGAAGTTGTCGAAGGTCAGAACCGGGTTCAGCTTGGAACGCTCGTACATGGAGTCGTTTTCGCCGTTGCCGTTGGAGCTCGCGCTCTGGCCCGGACGCCATGTGCGGCGCGCCGCTGCGGCTTCGTTCGCGTCGAGGCTCGGCAGATCGAGGTCGGCGGCATCTTCGGCCGCCGCGCGTGCGTTGGCATTGTGCTCGGCTGCCGCGCGGGCATTCGCGTTGAGGTTGGCCATTGCGCTGTTAGCGCTGTTCGGGCCGTTCGCGCGCGTGGCCTGCGCCGCTTGCACGGCGCCAACGGCCGCGTCCACGGCAGCGGCATTGCCCGCGCTGCCGCCCATGGAATTCGGCGCGGAAGCCGGACGCGCCGCAGCCGGCGCGGCTGCCGCAGGGGCGCGCATGCCGGCTTTCGGGTCCAGTACGAATTGCACGTCGACAGGCGCCTGCCAGAAATCGCGGGCCATATCAGCGATGCGACCGGAGAACTGGCTCTTGACCCAGTCGAGCTTGAAGCGGTTCGGCGCGGCAATGCTGAGCGTGTTCGCAGCGGCGTCGAAGGCGACCGGGGCCAACGGTTTGATCCACGTCACGTACTGCTGGGGCGTGAGCTCACGCTCCAGCAATGCGGAACAGTGTTGCCAGAATTCGTTCATCGAGTGCTGTCGTTATGGTGTGCACGCGGTTCGCCGCAGCCCCCGTCGCGCGCACGCAACAAGGCCCGGAGCAGCCAGGCGTAACAGCTCCAGGCGCTTGCGCCACAAGGGTTTGCGGGACAAGCGAGCCGGAGCGGCGTGCAATATTTTTGGGAAGTAAGGCGAGATTCTAACGCCAAATCGGAGGCGAAAGGGAGTTATCCACAGGGACGGATCATCCGCCGAAGCAGGCCGCGCGCTCGCGCCGCACCGGCTAAACTATTGACGGTCAACGAAAAACGGGTTTAAATAGCGGGTTCCGCGAAAACCAATTCAGTAAACCTCCGGCCATTGCGCTTTCAGCGATGATCGCGCGGTTTTTTTTCGATCAAGTGAGAGCAACATGAAACGTACTTACCAACCTTCCGTTACCCGTCGCAAGCGCACCCACGGCTTTCGCGTTCGCATGAAGACCGCTGGCGGCCGCAAGGTCATCAACGCACGTCGCGCGAAGGGCCGCAAGCGCCTCGCCATCTAAGGCAGGCGAGCGGATTGCGCGCTCTGTCCGTGCCAGGCGACAACCGCGGCGAAGCGGAATCGGCAGAGGCGCCGCAGCAGGGCTCCGTACCGTTGCGAGCGCAAGCCGCCTTTCCCAAAGCCGCGAGGCTACTGAAAACGGATGAATTTTCATCCGTTTTTCGTTTGCGCCCCTGGCGCCGCACCGCGCACTTCGTCGTGTACGGCCGGCCCACCGGCAATGACGCTCGCCTCGGCCTCGTGATCGGCAAGAAGTATGCGCCGCGCGCGGCCACGCGTAATCTGGTGCGCCGGATCGCGCGCGAAGCCTTCCGGTTGCGTCGCGCGGAATTCGGCGGTTGGGATGTGCTGCTGCGTTTGCACACGCGCTTTGACAAGAAGGCTTTGCCGAGCGCCGCGTCGCCGCCGTTGAAGGCGCTGTGCCGCAGCGAAATCGAGGCGCTGCTCGACAAGGCAGCGCGCGAAATCACCCGTCGTCAGGCGCCGCCCGCGGAAGCGCCCAGGACGGAATGACGTTCAGATGACCGTCCGCCTTTTCGCTCGTGCCGCCACAGCTTCGGCAGCCACGGCCAGCGGGCGTCGTCCGGTATTTCACGTTGCGCGGCGCCGTCCGGCCGCATGAGCCATGCAAACGGTACTCATCGCTTTATTGCGCTTTTACAAGCTTGCCGTCAGCCCGATGCTCGGCAACCGGTGCCGTTTTTACCCTTCCTGCTCTGATTACGCGCGCGAAGCAATCCAGTATCATGGCGCCGCGCGCGGGACTTATCTCGCCGCCAGGCGTATTTGCCGCTGCCATCCGTTTTCCGCGGGCGGCATCGATCTCGTCCCGCCTCCCACTTCTGAAAAGCGCTGATGCGCCGTTCCATCGACACTGAGACAACGCATGGATATTAAACGCACCGTCCTATGGGTCATCTTCTTCATGTCAGCGGTCATGCTGTTCGACAACTGGCAACGCGACCACGGACGCCCGTCGATGTTCTTCCCGAGCGCCACGCCGACCAAGACGGCCGGCAGCGCCGCACCGGGAACCACGACGCCGGGAACCCAGCCCGCCGATTTGCCGGCCACCAACGCAGCCGCGCCGGCCAACACGCCGGCCAACACGCCGGCCGCCACGCAATCGCAGCTCGTCAAGTTCAGCACCGACGTCTATAGCGGCGAAATCGACACGCGCGGCGGCACGCTGTCGAAGCTGTCGCTCGTCAAGCAAGGCGACGGCAAGCAGCCGGATCTCGTCATCACGCTGTTCGACCGCGCGGGCAATCACACGTACCTCGCGCGCACGGGCCTGCTCGGCGGCGATTTCCCGAATCACAACGACATCTACACGCTGATGCCGAATCAGCAGACCGAGCTGAAGGGCGATCAGAAATCGTTCAGCCTGAGCTTCGAGTCGCCGGTCAAGGGTGGGCTGAAGGTCATCAAGACCTACACGTTCACGCGCGGCAGCTACGTGATCGGCGTCGACACGAAGATTCAGAACGTCGGCACCGCGCCGGTCAGCCCGTCGGTGTACATGGAACTGGTGCGCGACGACCAGCCGGTCGAAACGCCGCGCTTCTCGCACACGTTCATCGGCCCGGCTGTCTACACCGAACAGAATCACTTCCAGAAGATGACGTTCGGCGACATCGACAAGAACAAGGAAGACTACGCAAAGCAGGCCGACAACGGCTGGATCGCGATGGTGCAGCATTACTTCGCGTCGGCGTGGATTCCGCAGCAGGGCGTTAAGCGCGACATCTACGTCGAGAAGATCGATCCGGCGCTGTATCGCGTCGGCGTGAAGCAGCCGGTCGCGGCCATCGCGCCGGGCCAGACCGTGGACGTTTCCGCACGTCTTTTCGCCGGTCCCGAAGAAGAGCGCATGCTCGAAGGCATCGCGCCGGGCCTCGAACTGGTGAAGGACTACGGCTGGGTGACGATCATCGCGAAGCCGCTGTTCTGGCTGCTCGAGAAGATCCACAGCTATGTCGGCAACTGGGGCTGGGCAATCGTGTTGCTCACGCTGCTGATCAAGGCGGTGTTTTTCCCGCTGTCGGCCGCGAGCTACAAGTCGATGGCGCGCATGAAGGCGATCACGCCGCGCATGCAGGCGCTGCGCGAACGCTTCAAGGGCGATCCGCAGAAGATGAACGCCGCGCTCATGGAGCTGTACAAGACCGAGAAGGTGAATCCGTTCGGCGGCTGTCTGCCGGTCGTGATCCAGATTCCGGTGTTCATTTCGCTGTACTGGGTGCTGCTGTCGTCGGTGGAAATGCGCGGCGCGCCGTGGGTTCTGTGGATTCACGATCTGTCGCAACAAGACCCGTACTTCATCCTGCCGGTGTTGATGGCCGTCTCGATGTTCCTGCAGACGAAGCTGAACCCGACGCCGCCCGATCCGGTTCAAGCCAAGATGATGATGTTCATGCCGATCGCGTTCTCGGTCATGTTCTTCTTCTTCCCGGCGGGTCTCGTGCTGTACTACGTGGTGAACAACGTGCTGTCGATCGCGCAGCAGTACTACATCACGCGCATGATGGGTCAGTCGAAGGCAAAGCCGGCCTGACGCCGGTCTGAAAAGACGCAGCAAACGTAGCCGCAAAAACGAAGCCGCCCGGTTCAACGAACCGGGCGGCTTTTTTCATGGACGCATGCGTGCGCATGAGACGTGTCCGCTACTCTTCTTCGTTATCCTCACCGTAGAAGCGCACAATCATTTCCTCGACGAGAAAGCGGTCCTTCGGCGTCAGCGACTGAATCTTGGAAGCGAGTTCAATGATTTCCGGCGATGGCGGATACTTCTCGCCGCGCGCCATGGGTCTGGCGCTCGCACCGGGCGAAGGTCCATAGTGGAGCCAATGCTCTTTCACGTTCAACCACTCGGCCAGCGTGCGTAACTTGTCCGGCTTCGGAATGGTCGTGCCCGTCAGCCACTTGTGCGCGGTTTGCGGCGTGACCGGACGATCGCCGCGATGGCGAAGGTTGAATTGCTCGGCGAGTTTGGTCCCGCCGCGAATTTTCAGCGGCTCCAGGCTGTCCTTCAGCCTCTTGGCGAAGGCGGCTTTTTCTTTTGGGGTTGGCATGGGCCAGATTGTGCAATTCAGCGTCCTCCCCGTTGACAACCAAACAAGTTCATGTTTAGCGTATTTGAGATACTTTTAGCTTGACGCGCCCAAGGCATCGGCAGTTCGGCGCGATGTCAAAATTTGCGAATTTTCCATGCTCGGCTTGAGTTCGTGCGATTTGGACATTTCGCGGAATGTGGACTTGTCCTAACGTCGCAGTAACAATCCTAGCTTGATTAAGATCAATCTTACGCGGGGCAAAAAAAGCACGCGCGGCGACCGGTAGGCGGCTCATCAGCAGGCTTGCCGCAGGCCCCGCGTTACAATGCCCAGCGCCGCGCGGCTGTGCGCGCCGCCCTCCCCGTTCTCCGATTTCGCCGCCCTTCTCTCATGCTGACCACCGATTCCGATCCCATCGTTGCCATTGCCACCGCGCCCGGCCGTGGAGGCATCGGCGTCGTGCGAATCTCGTTCGGGCGCGCGGGCGAGGCTGCCGCGCAGCCGCTGATGCGGGCGCTCACCGGCCAGGCGCTTGCGCCCCGCCACGCGAGCTACGTGCCTTTCCTCGACGACAACGGCAACCCGCTCGATCGCGGCATCGCGCTGTACTTTCCCGCGCCGCATTCGTACACCGGCGAGCACGTGCTCGAGTTGCAAGGTCACGGCGGCCCGGTCGTGCTGCAACTGGTGCTGCAACGCTGCATCGACGCCGGTCGTGCGTTCGGTCTGCGGCTCGCCGAACCCGGCGAATTCACGCGCCGCGCGTTTCTGAACGACAAGCTCGATCTCGCGCAGGCCGAGGCCGTCGCCGATCTGATCGAGGCGAGTACAGAGGCCGCCGCGCGCTCGGCGGGCCGTTCGCTCGACGGCGCGTTCTCGCGCGACATCCACGCTCTGGTCGAAGAAGTGATCACGCTGCGCATGCTGGTCGAGGCCACGCTCGACTTCCCCGAAGAAGAGATCGACTTCCTCGAGGCCGCCGACGCCCGCGGCAAGCTCGCGCGCATTCGCGAGCGCCTCGCAAGTGTGCTCGCCGAGGCGCGGCAAGGTGCGCTGCTGCGCGAGGGGCTTTCGGTGGTGCTTGCGGGGCAACCGAATGTCGGCAAATCGTCGCTATTGAATGCGCTCGCGGGCGCCGAGCTCGCCATCGTCACGCCGATTGCGGGCACCACGCGCGACAAGGTCGCGCAGACCATCCAGATCGAAGGCATTCCTCTTCATGTGATCGACACCGCCGGCTTGCGCGATACCGAAGACGAGGTCGAGAAGATCGGCATTGCGCGCACCTGGAGCGAGATCGAGCGCGCGGACGTGGTGCTTCATCTGCTCGATGCACGCACCGGCATGACCGCCGAGGATGAAACCATCGCAAAGCGCTTTCCCTCGGGCGTGCCAGTCGTGCGCGTGCTGAACAAGACGGATCTGGTTGGCTTGCCGCCGCACACGCGCGCGCTCGACGCCGACCTTGAACTCAGCGAAGTCCGGCTGTCGGCGAAACAGGGCGACGGCGTGAGCCTTTTGCGTGATGAGTTGCTGCGCATCGCCGGCTGGCAGGCGGGCGCCGAGAGCGTCTACCTTGCGCGCGAGCGTCACCTGATCGCGTTGCGCGCGGCGCAGGAACACCTGGCGACGGCCGCCGCCCATGCGGATCAGAACTCGCAGGCACTGGATCTGTTCGCCGAGGAACTGCGGCTCGCGCAGGATCAGCTCAATTCGATTACCGGCGAGTTCAGTTCGGATGATCTTCTCGGAGTGATTTTTAGCAGGTTCTGTATTGGCAAGTGAAGCCGAAGTCGAATGCACCTATACAGGCACTGTAAACGGTAGCGCACGAGGGAACTCCGCCATTGCGAGCCAAGCGCGCCAGCCGCGTTTGTAGACCATCAGTGCCGCGATTACTTGGTACACAGCACCAAACAGTTTAAACTCGCGCTGTCGCCTCTCAGCCCTCCGAGCATGCCCCGCCGAGCCGTTCCCCTCACCGAATCCCAAGTGCGCGCGCTCGAACCGCGCGCCGCCCGCTACAGCCTCGCCGACGGCAACGGCCTCGTGATCGAAGTGATGACCACAGGCACCAAAGTCTGGCGCTTTCGCTATTCGCTGAACGGCAAGCGCCAGCCGCTCGCCACCATCGGCGATTACCGGATGATTTCGCTGCGCGTCGCACGAGCCAAGGCGCAAAAGTATGCGGAACTGGTCGCGCAAGGCATTTCGCCGGTCGCCACTGCGCGCCGCGATCGCGGCGCCGAAGCGAAAGCGGAGCTCTTGCGCGAAGCCGCGGAGCTCTACATGGCGACCGAAATGGCGGGCAAGTCGGACGAATATCGCCGCACCACGCGTCGCGCGCTCGACAAAGACGTGTTACCCGCAATCGGCGGCCTGCCGGTGAAGGCCGTCACCGCGGAGCACGTCGTCGCCATCTGCGACAGGATCAAAAGCCGCGGTTCGCCCAAAATGGCGCTGCATACCCGCAACGTCATCAAGCGCCTGTACGAGTATCTGATCGCGCGACAGCTTGCGACCGCCAACCCGGCGGAAGTCGTGCCGGCGCGCTCCATCGCGACTTTCGAGAGCCGCACGCGCGTGCTGTCCGGCGATGAAATCGGCGCCATGCTGCATTCGATCGAAACGTCGAGCATTCGCCGGCCGCTCAAAATCGCGCTGCATCTGCTCGTGCTGACGATGGTTCGCAAATCGGACCTGGTGGAATCGACGTGGGACGAGTTCGACCTCGATAAAGCGCTATGGCGCATCGGCGCCGCGCGCCTGAAGAAGGACGCCGATCAGCTCGTCTACCTGCCGCTGCAAGCGGTGACGATGCTGCGCGAACTGCATCGCACGCGGGCGAGCGCCACGTTCGTCTTCCCGAGCGTGAGGGGCGACGACCGGCCGATCGCGAAGAGCACGCTCAACCAGGCCGTGAAGGCGCTCGGCCTCGACGTCGAGCATTTCGTTCTGCACGACTTCCGGCGAACGGCGGCCGCACATCTGCGGGAGATGACGGAGCACGCGCAAACGGACAAAAGTTCAGTGAAAACGCGACAAAGCGCGTCACGCGAGGACAGCTCACGCGATGCCACGGAACAGCGGCAAATCGCGCAGCGTTGGGCAGACTTTGTCGACGCCCAGCTTGACGCGGCGCGGCAAAGCGCGAGCCGCGCGGGCTAAAAAGCGCCGCAGCGCGAGGCGCGGACATGCAGTGGTCGCAAGCCCTCATTTTAGGTACACAGCGGCACCACGCCACGCGGTAACGCGTTGTCTGCAAGGAGAAACAGCTTGCGTTCATCAGGTTACTAAAACACTGCCTCGAGACGCGAAGCACCCTGGTGGCCATAGCGTCACGCGACACTTTTCTCCTGCAATTGATCGCCTACACTGGAGCAACGATGCAACCTTTCCAAGGAGGCTGCCATGTCCGAATCGTTGATCGCTTACCTGCTTGGGCCTACCGTGATGCTGCTGGTCGGCGCGGCAATCTGGGCGACGTCCCGCTATTTCCACAAGGCGGAGCCACCCAGGCTTGAGCGCTGGCTCGATACGCATTACGCCGAGTGGCTGCATCACAGGCACTGAGCGGCGGCGCGACCCAGCGCCACGCGGCGCTCAAAATGAAAAAGGCCGTCGCAGTGTGGCGACGGCCTTTCTGTCTGCGGCGCGCGGTCATGGCGCGACTGCGAGCTACCACCCAGGGTCCGCATACTCGTATTGCCGCGGCTGCGCTCCGCATGCCACATACGCGCGCTGGTACTGGTCGTAGCAGTAGCCCGGCGGCGGGCCGTCGTAGGCCGGCGCCGGTTGATACACCGGCTGCGCGTAAACCGGCTGCGCATAGACAGGCTGCTGATAAGCCACCGCCGGCGCCGGATTCAATACCGACGTCACCACCGCGCCGAGCACGGCGCCGCCGATCAGCGCACCGATCAGATCGCCGCCGTCATGGCCATGAGCCGACGCTTGTCCCGCGACGCTCAGGCTGCCCGCCATCATCAAAGCCACTGCCAACTTTTTCATTTTTCGCTCCCGCCGTTGAGGCATGGAACGAATTGTCGGCGAGCCGCGCGGAAATAGATGCTGCAAGTGGTAACGACACATTACCTCTGTAACTTCGAACGGTGCCTGTCGGTGCGCGCGAAGCGGCGCGGGGAATGTCGCGAACGCCGTCGAAAATCGAACTGACGCCGATCTGGCGGACAATAGGCGCGAAAGCCCTGCCCGCCCCAATCTGCAATGATCGATATGGAGAAAAAAGCGATGACCTACGACGACAGCAACCCGTTCGCGAAGATTCTGCGTGGCGAACTACCGTGCATCAAGGTCGCGGAAACGGATGCGGCGCTCGCCTTCATGGATCTGATGCCGCAAGCCGACGGCCATCTGCTCGTCGTGCCGAAGGAAGCCGCCGCGGAAATCTTCGATCTCTCGGACGCGGCGACGGTCGCGTGCATCCGCATGACGCAAAAGCTGGCCATCGCCGTGCGTGCGGCGTTGCGTCCGGATGGCGTGTTCATCGGCCAGTTCAACGGCGCGGCAGCCGGTCAGACGGTGCCGCATGTGCACTTCCACGTGATTCCGCGTTGGGAAGGACAGCCGTTACGCATGCATGCACGCGACATGGCCGACGCCGACACGCTCGAAGCGCTCGCCAAACGCATTCGCGCGCATTGGCGCGCGGACTGACGAACTGCGCTTGCGCATTCGAGTACGACGCCGCTGCACCGTCATCGCCCTAGACGAACACCGCTTATAGCCGATGCCGCGAACGACGCAGCGGATGACGCCAGTCGAGCCGCCGCGGCTTCGCGTGCATGGGTCGCATGTCGTGCAGATGCCGGTGTTCCTGCCACAATTCGTCGGAGAAAAGAAACGCGACGATGAGGAGCGGAAGGACGAGAAAAACGCCCAGTATCAGGTTCTCGATCACGGTGGCCTCCGTTTGCACGAGCATCGAATTCATTTTAGAGCAGCGCACGTACCTGCGCTGCCGGCCACCGCGCATTAACTCTGGCGCATAACGCGCGACGTCGCCTGGCATCGTTTATCTTCTGCACGTGCACCGTTATTTCCCAATTTCGACGCGAGTAAACAAATGACTTTGTGTGCAATGCACCAAGCGCATTCCCGCTTGTAGTAATTCGCTTAAATCGAATATCGCGTTTACGCTAATGCCGCATCGCAAAGCTTTACTGGTTAAAGCGCTGCACGATATAAGTCGCTTAGGTATCCGTCGTATTTCAACTGGTTTGCCGCGCTGCCTAAGGCTTAAGCACATGCGGCGCGCGGTGCGACAATTCGCCACTGTTGCAACCGCACACAAGATGTGCTTGTTGTTCTGCCCAGTTCTCCTAGAGTGCAAGGTGCGGGTTAGACGATGGAGTTAAACACATAGCTAACCTGAGCATTTGGCCCGCACCGGAGGAACCTATGAAAGCTCGACTCGCCCTTGTTTTCGCCATTGCAAGTCTGGCTGCCGCAACCGTTCAGGCGCAAGACGCCGTGATCAAGCCGCAGCAAACCATTCAGTTCAAGGCCAACGCGTACGGTTGTCTGTCGAAAGACAAGCTCGACGCCGTCAGTCAGCACGCGCAAGCCGGCGAACAGCAGAAAATGCAGGAGTTCTTCTCCGGATATCAATGCGTTTCCACGCCGGAGAATTCGAGCTTCCGCGTCGTGCGCGTTGTCGGCCACGATTTCGAATTCGTGAATGCAGGCAATAGCGACACGCAAGGCCTCTGGGCGAACGATCGATTCATCAAGCAGTAATTTGCAGCACGCCAGTATGCGGACGTTCCGGTAAAACGCCGGAACGCAATTGGCTTAAGCAAATTCTCTGGCTTTAAACGCCGGAGACGCTGAGCTTGCGATTAAAAAACCCCGGTTGGACATTTCGAGTGTCCAACCGGTTTTTATTTTTTGCGCGGAACGATTTACGCAGAGCGCGAAAAAAAGCCGATGCGGCATGTCGATCCGCATCGGCAGTACGCCTTCTCGCAAAGCGCAGGAACAACCGTTTATCTCGTCGGAATCGCTCGCGACGTTCAGTGAGAATCGCGCGGCACCGGCGCGCCGCTCGAGCCGACGAGGAAGTCGAGATCCGCGCCCTGATCCGCTTGCAGCACGTGCTCGACGTAGAGCTTGTAGTAGCCGCGTTTGGGCGCCTCGGGCGCCTGCCATGCAGCGCGTCGGCGTTCGAGTTCCTCGTCGCTGACTTCGAGGTGCAGGCGCCGCGCTTCGACATCGAGTTCGATCATGTCGCCGGTCTGCACGAGAGCCAGCGGGCCGCCCGCGGCCGCTTCCGGCGAGACGTGCAGCACGACCGCGCCATACGCGGTGCCGCTCATGCGTCCATCGGAAATGCGCACCATGTCCGTGATGCCTTTTTGCAGCACTTTTTTCGGCAGCGGCATATTGCCCACTTCCGCAAAGCCAGGATAGCCCTTCGGCCCCGCGCCCTTGAGCACCATGATGCAGTTTTCGTCGATGTCGAGCGCTTCGTCGTCGATCTTCGCGTGCAGTTCCTCGATGTTCTCGAACACCACCGCGCGGCCGCGATGCTTGAGCAGCTCGGCAGTCGCCGCCGACGGCTTGATCACCGCGCCATTCGGCGCGAGATTGCCCTTCAGCACCGCGATGCCCGCCTTTGCCTTGAACGGCTCGGCGAATGTCGTGATGACTTTCTCGTCGTAATTCGACGCGTTGCGCACGTTGTCCCAGATCGTCTTGCCGTTCACGGTCAGGGCTTCGCGATGCAGCAGACCTTGTTCGCCGAGCTGCTTCAAAACAGCGGGCAAACCGCCGGCGTAATAAAAATCTTCCATCAGGTATTCGCCCGACGGCTGCAGGTTGACGAGACACGGCACGTTCGAGCCGAGCTCCCAGTCTTCCAGCGAAAGCTCCACGCCGATGCGCTTCGCAAGCGCGATCAGGTGCACCACCGCATTGGTCGAGCCGCCAATCGCGGCGTTCGTGCGAATCGCGTTTTCGAACGCCTGGCGCGTGAGAATCTTGTCCATCGTCAGATCTTCGCGAACCATGTCGACGATGCGCCGGCCGGCCAGATGCGCAAGCACCTGACGGCGTGCGTCGACGGCCGGAATCGCCGCGTTCTGCGGCAAGCCCATGCCGAGCGATTCGACCATCGAAGCCATCGTCGAAGCGGTGCCCATCGTCATGCAATGGCCGCGCGAGCGGTTCATGCACGACTCGGCTTCGGTGAATTCTTCCTGCGTCATCGTGCCGGCGCGCACTTCCTCGGACATCTGCCAGACACCCGTGCCCGAGCCGATATGCTTGCCGCGAAAGCGCCCGTTCAGCATCGGTCCGCCCGACACCGCGAGCGACGGCAGATTGCACGACGCCGCGCCCATCAGCAGCGCGGGCGTAGTCTTGTCGCAGCCGACGAGCAGAATCACGCCGTCCATCGGATTGCCGCGAATCGATTCCTCGACGTCCATCGAAGCGAGGTTGCGAAACAGCATCGCCGTCGGCCGCAGATTCGTTTCGCCGAGCGACATCACGGGAAACTCGAGCGGCAGGCCGCCGGCCTCATGCACGCCTTTTTTCACGTACTCGGCGAGCTCGCGAAAATGCGCGTTGCAAGGCGTCAGTTCCGACCACGTATTGCAGATGCCGATGACCGGGCGGCCGTCGAATTCGTCGTGCGGAATGCCCTGGTTTTTCATCCACGAACGATGCAGAAAACCGTCGCGGTCCTTGAGGCCGAACCACGCCTGGCTGCGCAGCGGCTTTTTAGTCTGGTTGGAATCAGCCATGAAATCTCCTGTTGGCAAACGTGTAGAGCGGGGCGCCTGTCAGTGCACGCGCTTGCTGCGGCGGAACTGGTCGAACAGCACCGCGAGCAGCAGAATCCCGCCGCGAATCAGGTATTGATAGAAAGTCGGCACGTTCATCAGGCTCATTGCGTCCTGCACCGAGCCCATGATCAGCACGCCGACCAGCACGCCGGAAATCGTCGCGACGCCGCCCGTCAGCGACACGCCGCCGAGCACGCACGCGGAAATCACGCCGAGTTCCAGGCCGACCGATGTTTTCGGATCGCCGAGACTCATACGCGACGCAAGCATCACGCCCGCAAAACCGGTCACGAGGCCTTGCAGCACGAACACGGTGATCTTGATGCGCGTGACGGGCAGACCGGCAAGCAACGCGGCCTCGCTATTGCCGCCGACAGCCAGCACGTTCTTGCCGAACACGGTCTTCTTCAGCAGAAAACCAAACAGCACGAAGCCGACGATGTTGCTCCAGATCGGAAACGAAATGCCGAGGAACGAGCCGCCGCCAAGATCGAAGAAGCGTTCTTCCGAAATCATCACCGCGTCGCCGCTCGACGTGATGTAGGCGAGACCGCGGACGACTTCCATCATCGCGAGCGTGACGATCAGCGAGTTGATCTTGTAGCGCGCGACCAGCACGCCGTTGACAAGCCCGACCGCGCCGCCCGCGAGCACGCCCGCGGCCACGCCGAGCATCACGCTATGCGTCGCCGTGATCAGCGTGGACGCCACCACGCCCGCAAAGGCCACGATCGACGCCACCGACAGATCGACTTCGCCGAGCGCGAGCACGAACATCATCGTCACGGAGATAGAGCCGATCAGCGTGACGGAAAGCAGCAAGCCCTGAATATTTCGCGAACTCAGAAAGTCCGGCACGGTGAACGACAGCACCGCGAACAGAATGATGAACACCATCACGATGCCGGACTTGTTGATCAGATCCCACGTGCGCGCCGCGCGCGCGCTCAGGCCCGCGGAAGCGACGGCCGGCGTGGAGGATTCGGTTGAAGGTGTGTTCATGATGTGTGTTCCGTTTCAATGCCGCGGTTTCGATTCAGCGGCGCGACTCAGTTTGCGTTCGGTTGCGTTCGTTCGGTTGTATGCGGCTAGCGGGGCAGGGCGAGCTTGATGAGCACATCGGGCGTGGCCTGCGCCTTGGGCAGATCGCCGACGAGGCGTCCTTCCTTCATCACGATCACGCGGTCGGCCACGCCGATCACTTCCGCGAGATCGCTCGACACCACGATCACCGTGCGGCCCGCTTCGGCGAGCCCATACAGCAGCCCATAAATTTCGCTGCGTGCGCCGACGTCGATGCCGCGCGTGGGCTCATCCATCAGAAATACGTCGATCTCTTCGGCCAGCCAGCGCGACAAAATCACCTTCTGCTGATTGCCGCCGGAGAGCGTGCCGATCGGCGTCTCGCCGTTGCGCGTCTTGATCGCGAGCTTGCCGATGAACTCCTTCGCGGTCTGCGCTTCCTTGCGGCCGTTGAGCACGTTAAAGCGGCTGAAATGGCGGCGGCAACTGATGTTGAGGTTGTCCGATACCGAAGCGATCGAGACGATGCCTTCCTGTTTGCGGTCTTCCGGACACAGCGCGACGCCTGCGCGCACCGCGTCGCGCGGCGTGGCGAAACGCGCCGGCTTGCCTTTGAGCGTGATGTCGCCGGCGGTCGGCTTGACCGCGCCGTAGATGAGCTTCATCAACTCCGAACGCCCCGCGCCGACGAGCCCGAAGAAGCCGACTATCTCGCCTTTGCGCGCGGAGAAAGTGGCCGGCTCGCGCAGCCCCTTACCCATGAGTCCCTTGACGTCGAGCTGCACGTCGCCGAGTTCGCGAGTGCGATAGCCGTACACGTCGGCGATCGAGCGGCCCACCATGCAACTGATCAGACGATCGCGGTCGAGCCCGGCGCCTGCATCGAACGTATCGATGCGGCGGCCGTCGCGGAACACGGTCACGCGATCGCACAGTTCGTAGACCTCGTCCATCCGGTGCGTGACGTAGATGATCGCGCGGCCTTCGGCCCGCAACGCCCGGATGATCCGAAACAGTTGCGTGGTTTCGCGCGACGACAGCGAACTCGTCGGTTCGTCGAATGCGATCACGCGCGCGTCGCGCATCAGCGCCTTGCCGATTTCGATCATCTGCCGCTGACCGATCGACAGATTCTTCACCTGCTGCGACGGGTCGATTTTTTCGCCGAGCCTTTCGAGTTCGCGCAGCGCGCGCGCAACCAGCGCCTTTTCGTCAAGGATGCCGAAGCGATTCGGCAGCGCGCCGAGCATGAGGTTTTCCGCAACCGTCAGCTCGGGCACAAGATGCAATTCCTGATAGATGATCGCGACGCCCGCGGCAATCGCCGCCTTCGTCGTAGTGAACTGCTGCTCGACGCCGCCGAGCGACAACGTGCCCGCCGCCGGCTGATTCACGCCGGACAGCACCTTGAGCAGCGTCGATTTGCCCGCGCCGTTTTCGCCCATCAGGCCATGCACTTCGCCGCGCCGCACTTCCAGCGACACCTGGTCGAGCGCGAGCACGCCGGGAAAGCGCACGGTGATGCCGTCGAGTTGCAGATACGGCTCGCGCGACGCAAGCGCCGCAGCAGGCGAGGGCGCTTGCACCGGCACAGAAGCATCGCCGGTGGAAGGCGCAGTGTGTGTGGACGTCATCGAAAAAAACCTCGGTAGTGATCAGGCTGGGCGGGCCGCGCGCGCTTCAACGCACATGAGAGACGCGGCCCGCCGCGTGCAAGGTCGAACGCGGCTTAAATGCCGAGTTCCTTGCGCACGTCTTGCCAGTTGCCGCGCACCATCAGCTTGCCGGTGGTTTGCGTATCGGCGGGCGGCTGCTTGCCGTCCTTGATCCACTGCACGAGGTTCTCGGTGCTTTCGCGGCCGTGCATCGTCGAGCTCACGGCGATCGTGCCGTAGAAGCCCGTCGGCTCCTTCTTCTGGAATTCGGCAAAGGCTTCGCCCGCGCCGTTGATGCCGACGCCGATCACGTCCGCCGCCGGAATGTGCAGTTGCTCGGTGGCGCGCACGCCGCCCAGCACGCTTTCCTCGTTCAGCGCGAAGATCACCCACTTCTTGATGTTCGGATGCTGCGCGAGCACCGGCGACGAAGCGTTGAAGCCGCCCTCGTCGTCGGTCGTCTTTTGCGGAGCGTCGAAGATATTCTCTTTCTTGAAGCCGCCGGCGAGCAGCGATTGCGTCGCGCCGTCGGTGCGCAGCTTCGCGGTCGGCAGCTCGTAGTTCGTGATGCGCAGCGCGCCGACTTCTTCCGGCTTCCAGCCGCGGCGCTTCATTTCTTCGGCGATGGCCGTGCCGACCTGATTGCCGATCTTGAACGCGGACATGCCCAGATGCGGCACGTTCGGCAGCGGCTTGCCGCTCGAGTCGACCAACTGATCGTCGACGGTGACGAACTTCATGTTGTAGCGCTTCGCGCGCGCCTGAATCGCCGGTCCGAGACGCACGTCGGGCGCGCAGATCACAAAGCCCTTCGCGCCTTGTGCGCCGAGATTGTCGATAGCGGACAGCACTTTTTCACCGTCCGGCGTGCCGATGTTCACCACCGAAAAGCCGTCCTTCTGACCGAGCGCCGTCGCGGCTTTCTGTTCGTTGATGAACCATGCCTGTTCCGGCATCTTCACAAGGAAGCCGACCTTGAGCGGCTGATCCGCATGCGCGGAAAGTTGCATCGCAAAGGGCGCGGCGAGGGTGGCCGCGGCGATCGCGGTGAGCGTCAAACGACGAAGCTTGCTGGTCATGTCTGTCTCCTGAGGTTGAAAAGCTGCATTGATTTCGTTTATGTGCAGCGAGGCGATACACGGCGTTAGCCGGAACTTGAAAACTGAGCCAGGAAATCCGATGCGGAATCGATGCGGGCGGCGACGTGCATATGAGTCACCGGGATCAGCTCGCGACGTAGGCCGTTTTCACGGCCGTCCAGAACGCCGCGTCGGTCGAGCCATACGCGGATGCCTTGCGCCCGCCGCCAGGCGCGTGATGCTCGACTGCCGTCGTCGGCAGATTGATCGTGACGAGGCCGCTATGCACATGGCGGCGAAAATGCCGGGCGCGGCTCAACGAACGCGTGCAGATGCCGGCGCACAGACCATAGGCGGTGTCGTTCGCGAGATTGAGTGCGTGCTCGTAATCGTCGGCGCGCAAGACGACCGCGAGCGGTCCGAAAATTTCTTCGCGCGCGATCCGGTGCTCGGCTTCGCCCGCGAACAGCGCCGGTTCGAAGAAGTAGCCGCGCGTCGCGCGTTCGAGCCGCCGGCCGCCGCGCAGCAGTTGCGCGCCTTCCTGCGCCGCGATTCGCACGTAGTCGAGATTGCGCTCCAGTTGCGCGGCGTTCGCGACGGGGCCCACGTCGGTGCCGTGCTTCAGCGCATGGTCGACGGTGAGTTTCGCGAGCCTTGCCTGCAACGCGTCGACGAACGGCTCGTAGATCGCGCGTTCGACGATCAGACGCGCCGCCGCCGTACTGCGCTGGCCGGTCGAGCCGTAGGCGCCGGTCAACGCGGCATCGACGGCGATGTCGAGATCGGCATCAGCCAGCACGACGAACGGGTTCTTGCCGCCCATCTCCAGTTGCACGCGCGCCTGACGCGCCGCCGCGGCTTGCAGCACACGCGTGCCGGTTTCCGCCGATCCGCTGAAGCTGATGCCCGCGACGAGCGGATGCGCGACGATCCGCGCGCCGACCTGGCGGCCGCTGCCCATCACCAGATTGAACACGCCCGCCGGCAAACCCGCGCGGCTCACGATGGAAGCCAACGCCGCCGCGCAAGCCGGCGTCGATTCCGCCGGCTTGAAGACGACGCAATTGCCGTGCGCCAGCGCGGCGCCGATCTTGGCCGCCGCAGTCGCGAGCGGCGCGCTCCACGGCGCGATGATGCCGACCACGCCGAGCGGCTCGCGCGTCATGTCGATTTCGACGCCGGCACGCGCCGACGCCACAGGCTCCGAGTACGCGCGCTGTGCATCGGCGGCGAGCAGCTTGAAGGTCTGGCCGGCGCGCGTGGCTTCGCTCAGCGCCTCGGGCAAGGTCTTGCCCACTTCGCGCGCTAGCAGACGGCCGAGTTCGTCGCGGCGTGCGAGCATTTCGCTGCCGATCGCGTCGAGCGCGTCCGCGCGGCGCTGGCCCGAACTCAGCGACCATTCGCCGAAAGCCGCATTGGCCGCTTCAATCGCGCTGTCGGTCTGCCGCACGTCGGCGCGAACATATTCGCCGACCGGGTCGTCGAGATCCGACGGATTCAGCGAAACGCCCGTGGTCGCGCCCGTCTCCCAGCCGCCATTGATGTAATGGCGCAGCGGGCTGGCAACGAGCGGGACGAGCGGATCGCGGTTCATCGACGGAATGGCGCCATGGGAGAAGCCTGGAAAGTCCACGAATGGTATGAGCGGGCGCAATAACTTTCCAATCCCTTTTTAGGCTATCCCGATAACAATTCCGGTATGGCATCATGGCGCCAACGATAATGATGTTGGAGACAGGCCATGACGCGTAGCTACTCGAACTGGTTCGTGCGTGCGCGGCTAAAGACGCGGCAGTTGCTGCTGCTGGCCGCGATGGAGGAAGAAGGCAACGTGCGGCGCGCCGCCGACGTGCTGGGCATGACGCAGCCGGCGGCTTCGCGGCTCCTCAAGGAACTGGAGGACATGCTGGGCGTGAGCCTCTTCGACCGCACGCCGCACGGCATGCACGCGACGCTGTACGGCGAGGTGATGATCCGTCATGCGCGCATGGTGCTCTCGAATCTGAGCCACGCACACGACGAAATCTCGGCGCTGCGCGCGGGACTCGCCGGGCAGGTGCGCATCGGCGTGATCGCGGCGGCGGCGGCCACGATGGTGCCGCGCGCGATCGCGAGCGTGAAGGAGCGTTATCCGCAATTGCAGATCTGGGCGGAAGTCGAAACGTCGGACGTGATGTTGCCGCGGCTCGCCGAAGGCGAACTCGACATCATGATCGGCCGGGTGCTCGAGCGGCAAAATCAGTTCAAGACCGAAGTCCGCTACGAACCGCTCGCCGACGAACCGCTGTGCGTGGTCGCGCGGCCGGGCCATCCGCTGGAAAACGAGAGCGGGCTGACGCTGCGGGGAATCGTCAACGCGAGCTGGGTGCTGCATCCGCCGGGCAGCGTGTTGCGGCATCGTTTCGATCTGATGTTTTCGCAGATCGGCCTGAATCCGCCGCAGAACGTGGTCAACACCAACAACTTTCTGGCGATTTCGAGCCTGCTGCTTCAGAGCGACATGTTGGCGGTTTTGCCGAACGAAGTGGCGGGCCAGTACCAACAGTACGGCGTGCTGAAGCGCCTGCCGATCGATTTGCCATGCAGGATGGACACTTTCGGTATCATCACGCGCCAGTCGCACCTGCTTTCGCCGGCCGCGTCGGTCGTGCTGGAAGCGCTGCGCGAGGCCGCGGGCGAGGTGTACGGCGCGCCGTCGGAGGCGGCCATGGTTCGATAAATGCTTCCTCCCTTCATGAGATGGCCGGCTGACGGCAGGGAGGGACGCAAAATGTACAACAAACACGGAAGACGGCAACGCGCCGTCGACGATTCATTTTCCGTTCGCTCCGGTGGGGCGAGCGTCTGGTTTAGCAACGGCATGGCTCTCAAATCGACGATTTACAAGGCGGAACTGCAGATCGCCAACATGGACCGGCACTATTACGCCGACCATTCGCTCACCATCGCGCGTCATCCGTCCGAAACCGACGAGCGCATGATGGTCCGCGTCGCCGCGTTCGCGCTCTTCGCGCAGGAACGGCTCGAATTCTGCAAGGGTTTATCGGATGTCGACGAACCGGATCTCTGGCAAAAGGACCTGACCGGCGCGATCGAAACGTGGATCGAAGTCGGCCAGCCCGACGAGCGGCGCATCGCCAAGGCGAGCGGCCGTTCAAACGAGGTGATTGTGATTGCCTACGGCGGCCGGACTTCGGACATCTGGTGGCAGGGCGTGCGCAACAAGGTCGAGCGCATGCGCAATGTGACGGTGTGGTCGCTCGGCGAAAACATCGCGGCCGAACTCGGCTCGCTCGCGGAGCGCACGATGCGGCTGCAATGCACCGTGCAGGACGGCGAAGCGTGGCTCGGCAGCGCTGAAGCCGACGCCGTGAAAATCGAGTGGACGGTGTTGAAGGCGCCCGCGAACACCTGACTTTGCGCCGGCCCGGCCGCCCGCGACGCGAGGTTCAGAGCGACGTCACGCGCGCCGCTTCGGGCGGTCCTTTGAGCTCGACCATGTTGCCCTCGGGGTCGAACAGATACAGCGACGGCCCGTAGCCGTCCGCGCCATAACGCACGCCTTCTTCGCCGAGCCGCGCGCCTTGGGCGGCCAGGTGCGCCTTGAGCGCCTCGGCGTCGAACGGCTCGACGCGCAGACAGAGATGATCCATATTGCGTCCCGCGCCGGGCGTGCCGTTTTCCGGGCGATCGATCTTCGCGCCCACCTGCAGCAGGTCGATCAGCGAGCGCCCCGCACGCAACTGCGTGAGCCCCAGTTCGCGCTGCTCTTTTTCGACGCTGCAACCGAGCACGTCGCAGTAAAAGCGCGCCATCGACGCAACGTCGGTCGCCCGAATCACAACATGGTCGATCTCGCGAATATGAATCTTCATATTGAGCGCCTCCCGTGGCCGATTTATTAAACGGAGAACAGCCAGTTTATGGGAAAGCGGGGCGGGTGTTGACGGGCTAGAT
Source organism: Paraburkholderia sp. RL17-368-BIF-A (assembly GCF_046054045.1). NCBI lineage: Bacteria > Pseudomonadati > Pseudomonadota > Betaproteobacteria > Burkholderiales > Burkholderiaceae > Paraburkholderia > Paraburkholderia sp. RL17-368-BIF-A. Next base: position 163,532 of record NZ_JARESN010000004.1, on the reverse strand, counting down.
ACCGAGCAGCGTCGGCCGGCACGCAAAACGTATAGACGAAAAAAAGCCCGCTCTATGTGGAGCGGGCTGAATCCATATCAGGAGGAGACATGGAGGAGACAGGTACTAATATACACATGCGCTTGGTGCGACGCAATAACTTTTTAGGGGAAAACCCGACATCGTGCAAAATTGTCGCACCTGGAGGCAAAACGAGCCGTCAGATGACGCCGAGCGGCGCCGGCCGGGCGTCTGCCGGCTACGAGGAAGCGCAATGACAGAGCAAGAACCGGAGCGTAGTGTGTCGGGATGCGGCCTACATTGGTGAGCATCGACAGCACCCATCCGGGACCATCATGAACCGCACCCATCAACCCGCCGAGACCGACACGACCGCCCGCACCGCCGCCTGGCATTCCGACGACGAACGGTGGGAAGCCGTCGCCCGTCGCGATCCGCTCGCGGACGGCGCTTTCTTCTACGGCGTGAAGACGACGGGCGTGTTCTGCCGTCCGTCCTGCGCATCGCGCCAGCCGCGCCGCGAGAACGTCGCGTTTTTCGCCGATGCCGCCGCGGCCCGCGCCGCCGGCTTTCGCGATTGCAAGCGCTGTCAGCCGGGCGGCTTGCCGCGCGAACTCGACATCGTGAACCGCGCGTGCGCGGCGCTCGACGCCGATCCGCAGCAACGTCTCACGCTCGCGCAATTGAGCGACGCCGTGCACCTGAGCCCGTTCCACCTTCAGCGCCTGTTCAAGCGGGTCGTCGGCGTGTCGCCGCGCCAGTATCAGGCTGCGCGGCGCGGCGCCGCGTTGCGCGATGCGCTCAAGCGCGGCGCCGACGTCACGCGCGCCACGCTCGACGCCGGCTTCAACTCGCCTTCGCGGATGTACGAGAGCGCGTCGGCGGAACTGGGCATGGCACCGTCCGAATATCGCCGCAAGGGCGCCGGGCTGACCGTGCGCTACGCCAGCGCGCCGACCTCGCTCGGCTTCGTGCTGGTGGCCGCGACAGCCAAGGGCATCTGCAAGATCGGTTTCGGCGACGACGCCGCTTTGCTCGTCGACGAACTGCGCGGCGAATTCGCCAATGCCGATCTGCTGGAGGACGCCGAGCGGCTCGAGCCGTTCGTCGCGCAGATCGACGCCTATTTGCGCGGCACGCGTCAGCATTTCGACCTTCCGCTCGATATCGCCGCGACGGCCTTCCGCCAGCGCGTGTGGGACGCGCTGCGGCACATTCCCTACGGCGAGACGCGCAGCTACACGGAGATCGCCGAAGCCGTCGGCGCGCCGCGCGCCGTGCGCGCGGTCGCGAGCGCCTGCGCGACGAATCCGGTTGCGCTTGCCATTCCGTGTCATCGCGTCGTGCAAAAGGGCGGGGCGCTTGCCGGCTATCGTTGGGGCTTGCCGCGCAAAGCCGCGCTGCTCGACAACGAGGCGCAGCACGCGCACCGCGTTTCCGCCGACGAAACCGCCCGCCCCGAAACGACGCCTGTTCAACCCCTCGCCACCAAACTGGACCACGCCGCGTGAGCACGCTCGACGACGTTGCAACTCTTGAACTCCCGTACAAAGCGCCGTTCGACTGGCGGCGCCTGCTGCGCTTTTTCAGCGGACGCGCGACGCCCGGCGTCGAGACCGTCGAAGACGGCGCGTATCGCCGCGCGATCGAATGGGCCGGCGACAGCGGCACGCTCAGCGTGCGCGAGCATCCGCGCAAGCGCTGTCTGGTGGCGAACATCGAAGGCCCGGTGAGCCGTCACGCCGACGCGCTCGCCGCGCCGATTGCAAAGATGTTCGATCTGCACGCCGATCCGAAGAAGATCGGCGCCGCGCTCGCCGCGGACCCCTGGCTTGCGCCGCTGATCGACGCGGCGCCCGGCTTGCGCGTGCCCGGTGCGTGGTCGGGCTTCGAACTGGTGGTGCGCGCGATTGTCGGCCAGCAAATCAGCGTGAAGGGGGCGACCACTATCATCGGACGATTGGTGCAGCGGGCGGGCGAGCGTATCGAAGGGCATCCGCATGACAACACGGCGTGGCGTTTTCCGACGCCCCAAGCGCTGGCAGCCGTCGACCTCGCGCAAATCGGCATGCCGGGCAAGCGCGTGGCCGCGCTGCAAGGCTTCGCGCGCGCGGTCGCGACGGGCGATGTGCCGCTCGACAGCGCCACGGCGGACGCAAGCGAACTGCGCGCGGCCTTGCTCGCGCTGCCGGGCATCGGCCCCTGGACGGTCGAGTATGTCGCGATGCGCGCGTGGCGCGACCCCGACGCCTGGCCCGCGTGGGATCTCGTGCTGATGCAGTCGATCTGCGCGCGCGATCCGTCGTTGGTGCGGCCCACGCAGCAGCGCACGCGCACCGACGCTTGGCGCCCGTGGCGCGCTTATGCGGCGATGCATCTGTGGAACGAGGTGGCGGATCGGGCCGGGGCCGCGCGCGGCGGTTAGTGCTGCGCGAGCTAGTCGTCTAAGGCGAAGATGGCGACACGCCATGCCGTGTCGCCACGCTCACTAAAAAAACGCGGCTGCAATGGCCACAATAACCTGGAATCCGTGTGGCCAAATCCGCGAATCCGGCGTGAAAACAGACCGGCCAACAGACGCCCCGGCGGCCTGCAATCGCCCGCCGAAGCGGCCTCAAGCAGGCGCGGTGGCGAGATGTTAAAGTGCCCGCTACTGAAAATTCCGCCGAACGTTGTCAACCGCAACATGCTGCCCGCGAGCAGCCAGGCGGCACATGGCGGCCGACAACGCCCGACTCGCATCAATGCCAAACACGACCTCATCCCGCACGACCGACGCGTTCCTGCACCGCCTGTCCGTGCTGACTTCAGGGCCGCAGCGCGACGCGCTGCTACGCGGCCTGCGCGGCATCGAAAGAGAAAGCCTGCGCGTGACGCACGAGGGCCAGCTCGCGTTGACGCCGCATCCGCGCGCGCTCGGTTCGGCGCTCACGCATCCTTCGCTGACCACCGACTATTCCGAAGCGCTAATCGAACTGATCACGCCGGCCGAGCACGACGTCGCGCTCACGCTCGAGAAGCTCGACACGCTGCATCGTTTCGTCTACGCGAACCTCGGCGACGAGATTCTGTGGAACAACTCCATGCCGGGTCTGCTGCCCGACACCGATGAAGGCATCCCGATCGCGGATTACGGCTCGTCGAACATCGGCAAGCTGAAGTACGTGTACCGCATCGGCCTTGCGCTGCGCTACGGGCGCACGATGCAATGCATCGCGGGCATTCACTACAACTATTCGCTGAACGAAGAAGTGTGGCGGCTGTTGCACGCCGAGCAGCAATCCACCGCGAACGCGGTCGATTTTCAGTCCGACCGTTACCTTTCGCTGATCCGCAATTTCCGCCGCACGAACTGGCTGCTGATGTACCTGTTCGGCGCGTCGCCCGCGCTCGACCGCCGCTTCTTGCGCGAGCGCAAACATACGCTCGAAACCTTCGACGCCGACACGTTGTATCGCCCGTATGCGACGAGCCTGCGCATGAGCGATCTCGGCTACTCGAACACCACCGCGCAAGCCGCGCTGCACGCCGACTACGACACGCTGCCCGGTTATCTCGACGCGCTCGCGAAGGCCGTCAGCCAGCCGTATCCGGCGTATGAGGCCATCGGCACGCAGCGCGACGGCGAGTGGGTGCAGATCAACACGAACGTATTGCAGATCGAAAACGAGTTTTATTCGACGATCCGTCCGAAGCGCGTCACGTATCCCGGCGAACGGCCGCTGCATGCGCTCGCCGCGCGCGGCGTGCAATATGTCGAAGTGCGCTGCATGGACATCGATCCCTTCGAGCCGGTCGGTATTTCGCTCGAAACGTCGCGCTTTCTCGACGCCTATCTGCTCGTGTGTGCGCTCGACGACAGCGCGCCGCTGCCGCCGCCCGCCTATTGCGAGGCGAACCAGAACTTCGCGCGCGTGACGACCGAAGGGCGCAAGCCCGGCCTCGAACTCACGCGCGACGGGCAGACCATCGCGATGACTGAATGGGCCGACGAACTGTTCGTCAAGATCGAAGCGGCCGCCGCCGCGCTCGACGCGCTCAACGGCGGCGACGCGCATGCGCGCTCGGTTGCGGTTCAGCGCGCGAAGCTGGCGGATGCGTCGCTGACGCCGTCCGCACGCGTATTGCAGACCATGCGCGAGAAGCAGCAGAGCTTCCTCGAATTCGGTCTTGAACAGAGCGAAGCGCATGCGGCGCACTTCCGCGCGCGTCCCCTGCCTGCGGACGTGGCGAAGGAGTTTGAGGAGCTGGCCGCGCAATCGCTGGAGGAGCAGGCGAAACTCGAACGCGAAGAAGTGGGCTCGTTCGATGCGTTCGTCGCCGCTTATCGGGCTTATACGTTGAACCGCTTCAGCGTGTGAGCGAAGCGGGTGCCGCATCGGCACGCATCGGTAAATTGTCCACGCATTTGCACGTTTCTCTGATCTGAAGGAAACACCCTCTACACGACGCGGTCCAAACTGATAGGACACGCTAACAAGAGGGAGGATCAACGTGATGAAGCAACGTCTGTTGTCCGTACTGTGCGTTACCGGGGCTGCCGTTGCCGCGACGGCATGCTCTACGCAGGGACAAGTCGATCCCGACGTCATGCAGATCGCCACCACGCCGCTGACCTGTTCGAGCAAGGCCGAGTGCGACCTCTGGTGGCAGCGCGCGCAAACGTGGGTCGCGAATAACTCGAAGTACAAGATCGAAGCCGCGACCAGCACGCTGATCCAGACCGCCGGCCCGGACGGCGGCAAGCGCGCGCTCGCCTACCAGATCACCCGCACGCAGAATCCGGACGGCACCGCGACGATCGGCTTCGCCGCGCATTGTGACGGCTCGCTCGGCTGCAAGCCGAACCCGTGGGAAGCGGGCGCGGACTTCAAGCAATATGTGCGCGGCACGCCGGCAGGCACACAGGGAACCGATGCCAAGCCGGCGCAGCCCGCTTCCGCCGCAGCGCATCCCGCCCTGCATCCCGATATGCAGCAAGGACAGTCGGTCACGCCATCCACTGGCGAAGCCGTGAGTCAGTGAGCGACGCGTTGCGCGCAGCTCAATGCCCCATCGACGGACCGACGCCTTTGCGCGGCTTCGTGATCCACACGAGCACGGCAAGCACGAGGAAGCCCGCGCACGAAATGCGGAAGAAGTCGTTGGTGGCCAGCATATAAGCCTGCGCGGTCACCACCTGGTTGAGCTGCGCCGTGATGCTGTCGCCGGAAAGGCCGGCGCCGGCCAGCGCACTGGTGTACGCGTTCGTGTTCGCCGTGTAGACGTTGACGTTATCGACCAGCATCGCGTGATGGCGGATCGTGTCGTTCTCCCAATACGTCGTGCTGATCGCGGTGCCGATTGCGCCGGACAAGGTCCGGAAAAAGTTGGACAAGCCCGAAGCGCTCGCGAGCCGGTCGTCCGACACGCTCGAGAGCGTGATGGTCGTCATCGGCACGAAGAAGCAGGCCACGCCGATGCCTTGCACGAGGCGCGGCCAGATCACGTGATTGAACGGCACGTCGAGCGTAAAGGTGGAGTTCCAGAACGACACGAACGCAAACACGATGAACGCGAAGCTCGCGATCACGCGCAGATTCAGCCGGTGCATGTTCTTGCCGATCATCGGCGAGAGGAACAGCGCGAGGATGCCGACCGGCGCGGTGGCGAGACCGGCGAGGCCCGCCGTGTAACCCATCACCGTTTGCAGCCACAGCGGAAAAATCACCACCGAGCCGAAGAACGCCATGAAGCCGAACGAGATGATCAGCACGCCGAGCGCGAAATTGCGGTCCTTAAAGAGCGATAAATCGACGACCGGCTCTTTCTCGGTCATCTCCCAGACGAGCATGAACGCAATCGAAATCACCGCGATCACCGCGAGCGTCACGATGAACGTGGAGTTGAACCAGTCGCGGTCCTTGCCGAGGTCGAGCACCATCTGGAGACACGCCACGCCGATCACGAGCAGCGAAAGGCCGATTGCGTCGATACGCTGCTGCGTGGTTTTGGTTTCGCGCCCGCGCAACAGCACGAACGCGCAGGCCGCGGAGAAAAGGCCGATCGGCACGTTGATGTAGAAGATCCACGGCCAGGTGTAGTTGTCCGTGATGTAGCCGCCCATCACCGGGCCGAAGATCGGCGCGCAGATCACGGTCATCGCCCATAGTCCCAACGCGAGCCCGCGTTTCTCGGGCGGATACGAGCGCATCAGAATGGTTTGCGACAGCGGGACCATCGGGCCGGACACAAGCCCTTGCACGAGCCGGAACAGGATCAGCGACTCGAAGTTATGCGCGAAGCCGCACAGCGCTGAGGCGATCGTGAAGAGCAGAACGGACAGCGTGAAGAGCCGCACTTCGCCGACGCGCCGCGCGAGCCAGCCCGTCAACGGAACGGCAATCGCCGAAGCCACCGAATACGACGAGATCACCCATGTGCCCTGACTCGTCGCCACGCCGAGGCTGCCGGAGATGGTCGGCACGGCGACGTTGGCAATCGACGTGTCCAGCACTTCCATGAACGTGCCGAGCGCGAGCCCGACGGTCAGCAGCGCGAGCGCGCCGCCTTTGAGCGGCGCCGGTTCGGCCGCGGGTGGTCTCGCGGGCTGGTGTGCAGGTTGAGCTGCGGGTTCGTCAGCGTTGGAAGCCGTAGCGGCCATGTGTTGTTCTCCTCAGCGCGGAAGTGTGTCGTGCCTGGCTTGTCGCGTTTCTCTGGGCATTTGCATGCTGCATCACACTCTGCCCAGACAGATATTGTTTTACAACTGCGCCCCTAGAAGGCGCTCTGCGATTAATGCTCGCCCTTCTCCGGCGATGAATCGTCGGCCGTTGCGTCGCCGGGCGGCTCAGCCTCCGCACACAAGCCGCAGCCTGCGCTCGTCCCCGGGTCGATACCGTTGGCGATGAAACGGCTAAGCAGCTCGATCAGCGTCGCGAGGTCCGCGTCCGAGAAGCCGCGCAACTGCTCGTTCAGCACGGCCGCGCCGATGCCGGGCAACTGCTGCGCCGCTTCATGCCCTTGCGGCGTCAACTCCAGCTTGACCATCCGACGATCGGCGTCGCTACGCGTGCGCTGCAAAAAGCCTTTCTTTTCAAGGCGGTCCAGCAGACGGGTCATCGAGCCGCTGTCATAGGACATCACGCGCGACAACTCGAACGGCGTGTTCGCGCGCCCGGCAGCGAGCAACAGGATCACGCCGATCTGCTGCGCCGTCAGCCCCAGCGGCTTGACCGCGCGGTCGGTGCGCTCGACCAGCACGTTGCGCGCTTTCGACAGGTAATAGCCGAGACTCGTATCGAGCCGGATCTCGTCCGCTTTGTAGGGGCCGTCAGTCATTTGGGTACAGGGACATTGCAGCAGACGCACATTCTGGACACGCGCGACACCGAAAAACAACAACGCGGCCGCGCATCGCGCACAGTATCTTGAAATTTACTTGCATAGTCAATATTATATTAAGCAACGAGTTACGCGATCCGCGCCACCCGAGACTATGTTCTGACCGCTTTTTTTGTCCGCCGCCAGGCCGGCGTGACCCAAGGATGTCCCTCCCATGCTGTACCTGAAAAATACCCTCGGCGGCCTCAGCCGCTCTCTGACCGATTCCGCTTTGCACAGCTTCCAGGGCCCGCATCGCTGGTGGAAGCTCGCGTTGTTCGCCGTGCTGTTCGTGCTGCCCGGCGGATCGGTGGGAGTCGCGGTGTTGGCGTGGTTCGAGCATCGTCGGGCGCGCAAGAGTTTGAAGGGCATCGCGGACATCAAAGCTGCGAAGGGCGGGTCGGTGGACAGCGCGGCGGCGCTCGCGAACGCGGCAAGCGTGTCAGGCGTTAAGAGCGCGGCACCTGTCATCGCCCACGGCGCGGCAAGCGCCTGCCAGTCGCGCGGCGAAGCACCGTGCCGGGCCGCAGCCGGCAAGCTCGCGCGCAAGACGACATCGACGGAATCGCGGATCGATTCGCGCACCGACGCCCGCGTCTGAACGGCAGCCAGTAACGGCGCGTAACCTTCGCGACACCGTCAGTAACACACCTTCGTCGCTGCCCGCATTAACCTTTCTGTTTCCCGCGCCCAGCGGGCTCATACGCTAACATGCCGGCACATCGTAGGCCGGCGCCGTCCGTCATTGGCGGCGTCGTGGCGTCCAGAAGGAAAAATGCATGCAGTCTGACCGAACCTCGTCCGCGCGGACCTATGCGCCTCGCGTCCTGACCCTAGCCGTCGCGCTGGCCGCCGCGGGCCTCGTCGCCGCCTGCGCGGTCGGCCCCGACTACCAGCGCCCCGCCGCCGAGATTCCGGCTTCATACAAGGAAGCCGCGCCCGGCTGGAAGGTCGCGCAACCGGCGGATCACGAGGACCGCGGCGCGTGGTGGACGATCTATCAGGACCCGCAACTCGATGCGCTCGAAGACAAGCTGAACGCCGCCAATCAGACCATCGCGCAATTTGCGGCCGCCTATCGGCAGGCCCGCGCGCTGGTCGGCGAGGCGCGCGCGGCGTACTTCCCGACCCTCGGTTTGTCGGCGGGCGCGACGCGCTCGGGCAGCGGTGCTTCGTCGAGTGCGCGATCGACGAGCGTCAGCCGCTCGGGCGTCAGCAACAGCTACGACCTGCAACTCGACGCTAGCTGGGAGCCCGACCTGTGGGGCTCCGTGGGCCGCTCGGTGAATGCGCAGAAGGCCGGCCAGCAAGGCGCCGCGGCCGATCTGGCGAACGCGCGGCTGTCCGCGCAGGCCACGCTCGCGCAGACGTATTTCGCGCTGCGCGCGCTCGACGCAAATCAGAAACTGCTGGACGAAACCGTCGCCGCCTATCAGCGCTCGCTGCAACTCACGCAGAACCAGTACGCCGCGGGCGTGGCCGCGCGTTCGGATGTGATCCAGGCGCAAACGCAACTGCAATCGGCGCAGGCATCCGCGATCGACAACGGCGTGCAGCGCGCGCAGGACGAACACGCGATCGCGGTGCTCGTCGGCGAACCGGCCTCCACCTTCTCGATCCCGCCGATGCCGCTCACCGCCACGCCGCCCGCCGTGCCCGCGCAAATGCCGTCGGCACTGCTGGAGCGGCGGCCGGACATCGCTTCCGCCGAGCGCAAGGCTGCGGCGGCCAACGAGCAGATCGGCATCGCCATCGCCGCGTTCTTTCCGTCGCTGACCTTGTCGGCGAGCGGCGGCTTCGAAAGCTCGGTGTTCTCGCAATTGCTGACGGCGCCGTCGCGCTTCTGGACGGTCGGCCCGCAACTCGCGGCGACGCTCTTCGACGCGGGCCTGCGCCGCGCCCAAACCGAAGCAGCGCGCGCCGCGTATGACCAGAACGTCGCCACCTATCGTCAGACGGTGCTGACGGCGTTTCAGGACGTCGAAGACAATCTCGCGTCCCAGCGCATCCTCGAACGGGAAATCGTGGTGCAGCAGCAGGCGGTGGAGTCGGCGCGCCAGGCGCTTGCCATCGTGACGAACGAATACAAGGCGGGCACGGTCGGTTATGTCAACGTGCTGACCGCGCAGACCACGGCGTTCACGGCCGAGCAGAAGCTGCAAACCATCGCGGGGCAGCGGATGGTGTCGTCGGTGGGACTGGTGAAGGCGCTGGGCGGCGGCTGGGATGTATCGCAAATGAACCGGGAAACGGGTGGGGTGGCGGCGCCGGAGCCGGCGTCGGCGGCGGCATCGGCGGCGACGCCTGTCGCGCAGGGAGGAGTTGCGCAGACGGCGACGTCCGCGCAGATGCAAGCGCAAAGCAAATAGGCAAGCGAGCAGGGCGCACCGCGCCGTGCAGCGTTCAGATGCGAAGGAGGCATGACGGGCCAACGAAACCCGTCATGCCTTTTTTGCATCTAGCGCTGTACGAGCCGCCGCGGGTCCGACTGGACATGCGAGCGGCAACGACGTCCGTGTGCCGTTCGCTGCTAATTCGAAGTGCCGCACGGCGGCTTTGTCAGCACCCGCGCCGCGCATCCGCGGCTCTAGCCCGAGTTGCGAGCGACAACCTTGACCGGTCTCGTTTTGCCGCCAGATCAAACGCGTCGCTCCGCGCGTTGCAGCATCCGCGCCACGCATCGGCGGGTCCAGCTCGACGTCCGAGCGACGACGTTGTCTGCCGTCGAACTCGACGTGCGAGCGACAACCTTGACCGGTCTCGTTTTGCCGCTAGATCAAACGCGCTGCTCCGCGCGTTGCAGCATCCGCGCCACGCATCGGCGGGTCCAGCTCGACGTCCGAGCGACGACATTGACCAGTCTTGTTTTGTCGCTAGCTCGAAACGCCGCACCGCGGCTTTATCAGCATCCGCGCGTCCGCGCGTCAAACTAACGCGCGAGCGGCAGCAACGCGACGACCGCATCCCCTTTTGCCGCGACCTCAAAGGCTCGGCGCGGCGGGCCTATCACCACCCCCGCCCCACCCACCTCAATGCACGAACGACAACGCAACCGTGTCCGGTCCGCTCGGTCGTCCGAGCAGGTTCAACAGCCCCGCGAGATTGTCGCGTGCCTCGGGCGCCGATGTCGCCGTGCCATGAAACGACGTCGAAGCCGGCGACACGACGCCACGTCCGTTCAGCATCAGCGGCCCCTTGACGGTTCGCAGCTCGAGCGTCGACGACGCCCCTTCCGCCTGAAACACCAACTGATACGAGCCGAGCGGCTTCACCGGCGAGACACGCGAACTCACGTCGTTCAGCGCGACCGTCAACTGGCCGAACGCCTGACGGTTGAAACTGCGCCAGTCGGACCACGAGAGCCGCACGTCGCCCTGTAGATCCAGCGTATTGAACGGCGCGCCGAGACCGCTCAGCAGCGAGGCCGGCACCGCGATCGCGCCGGGCGTCACATTTGCGCTGCGCGGCGTGGCGTCGACGGTGATCGGCTCCGGCATCGCCTCGCTCTGCCGCATGGTCATGCGCACGCGGCCCGTGAAGAGCGGCCAGAAAGCCGTGCGCCATTCGATGCGTCCAGGCAGCAGCGTCGCGGCGCTCATATCGGAGCCCGCGGCGAGCATCAGCGTGGCGGAGCCGTGCCACAGCGAACCGGCCGGGTCGACGAGGTTAACGTGCCCGCCGCTCTGACGGGCGAATTGCGGCGTGATCCAGGCGGCCGGCAACATCGCGAGCATCACTGCCGCGCTGGAAAACACCGCGACCACGAGCCAGGGCAGCGCGGCGCGCAGGCGCCGCATCCAGTAAGTCATGCGAGATCCCGTGGCAGCGCGCTCATTTCGCCGTCGATGGCTGCAACGACGCCGTCACGTCCACCTGGCCGTCTTCTTTCAGCGCGGTCACGTGCGCTTCGGCGACCTGCACTTTGAACTGGCGGCGCACGTCGTCGACCCAACCCGTCCACACGGGAAACGACGCGTTCTTCATCTGCACCTGCACCGCGTTGCCGATCACCTGAACCTGCGTGGCCGCTAGGCCATGATCGGCAAGCGACGCGGACAGCGCGTCCTTCAGCGCGCCGCCGGTCGGCGCCACGCCCTGAGCGGCGCCGGAAAGCTGACGCGCTTCGTTGGCCTGCGCCGTCATCTGCGCGAGTTGGCGCTGCAAGGTGGGCAGCGATTGACGCAGACGCGCGCGCCCCTCCTGCGCCGGCGCCCACAGCACCGACCACGCGATCACCACCGCGAGCACGCCGCCGCCCCACGTCAGCAGACCCTTTTCGCGGTCGGTCCGCTGCTCCCAGAAGCCTGCCCAGGTTTGCGCGAGTTGAGCTTTCATTGTCCGTTCCTGATGGTCCACTTGCCGGTATTGCTGTCGATCGCGCCATTCAGTCCGTTGCGCGCGAGGCGCGCGGCGAAATCGGGATCGAGCTTCACCTCCGGCTTAAAGGTCACGTCGAGCCGCCGGTCGTGATAATCGAGCGCGGCAATGCCGTTGACGGGCACGGGCGGCAGCGCGCGCGCGAGACGATCGGCGATGGAGAGGAAGTCGTCCGGGGAAAGCTCGCCCGCCGCCACACGCAACTGCTGCAACTGACGCGACATCTGATCGGGCGCATCGAGCACGACCGTCGTCTTCGGGAACGCGTTGAGCAGCAGTTCGGTCATCTGCGTGTTGATCGCGTCGCGCTGGCGCGACAGCATCAGCCACTGCACATTCGCGCCGATGATCGCGACCAGCAGCGCGCCGACCGCGAGCAGCACCGGCAGGCGCAGGCGGCGCAGCGTCGCGCGGTCGAGCCGCCACGGCTGCGACGCGAATTCGAACTGGCACAGATCGAAGCGGCACGCGAGCGCGCGCCGCGCGAGTTGCTCGAACGGCAGCGGACTCGCGCCGTGCACATGCGCGGCAAGCCGCGCCGGGCTGCTCGCGCCGAGACTCGGCTCGTTGCCAGGCACTTCGGTGAGCATATAGAGCGACACGGGCATCGCGCCGGCGAGCGCCGCGAGCGTCGCGTTGACCGCGTTCGCCGGCACTGCGAGCCCTTCGCCTTGCGCGCCGCGCGCAATCGCCAGTTCGACGCGCGGCGTGCCGGTTTCGACAGCGCCTTCCAGCAGCAGTGCCGGCGCGGTTTGAACGACTGCGCCGAGCACCGCCGCGACCATCGGCATGGCTCCAGTTGCGGCGTCGGACAATGTATCAGCCGCGCTTGCCACCGGCGCGGCATCGCGGCGTGGCGAAGCGTCGGCGCCCGCCAATGCTGGCTCGGCCGCGCTCACCGTTTCGGCAACGTCGACCGGCGCCGCGGATAACCGCGCCTCCGGCAGACAGCGTGTAACCGGCACCGCGCGCAAACTGCGGTGCCCAGCAGCGGAAAACGCTTCGTAGATAAAGCGGAACCACCCTCGGTCGATGATCGCCAGCACTTGCCGTCCGCCCGCCGCCGGTTGCGGGTCCACGGCGATATGGCAGGTTTGCGGGTCCTGGATCAGCTGATCCTCGACGATGTTCGGCAGCGCCTGGCGCAGCTTCGGACCGCGCAGCGGCGGCAGCGTGGCCGGCATCATCAGGAGGTCGCGCGCGGCGACCATCAGCACCGTCGACGTCGCGCGCGGCAACAGCGCAAGCGCCGAACGCCCGGCGCGCTGCGTGCGTCCCGACTTGTCGAGCAGCACGAACGGCAAGTCCGGCAACTGCCATTCCTGCGACGGCACCGCCGGATCACGCGGCGGCAATAAGACGATCAGCGTGCTCAAAGGCCACTCTCTCTGGGAAAGGCGTTGTTCATAGTTGGTCTTGCACCCGCACGATACGCGTAGTGTGAGTCAAAGCATCGCGATAGACGAGCGTCGTGCGGTCGACTTCGGCGCGCTCGTGCTGCACGCGGCCATGAATAAGGAAGTAGTTCGTGTTGACGTCGAACTGGTTTGGATCGATCGAAGTCTGCTGCACGCCCGCGCCGCGCAACGCGAGCGTCACGTCGCCGGCGTTATGGAAAAACACGGTCTGCCGCCGCGCGACGAACGCCTGCGCGGAAGACAGATTCATGCCCGGCACAACGGCCGCAATCACTTCCGCGGGCGCCGTGTTCATGTTGATCGCCGACACGGTCGGCAGCACAGTCACGAAGGGCCGCAAGCGCGCGACCATCTCCGGCGTGTAGCCGGGAATGTCGAGCAGCGAATCGACGCTCGTCATTTGCAGCGGTGCGTGCGCGGCGCTGTCCTCGCCGTCTTCGATGCCCGGTTTGTCCGTGAAGCCGCCGCCTGTTGCGCCACCTGCGGCGCCGCCGTGGATCGCCGGCGTCGACGGCGTGCCGGACGTCGATGTGACGGTCTGAAAGCGCGTCGCCGATTGCATCAGGCTCGCGCGCACCTGGACCGCGGTGTTCTTCGCGAGCTGGCTGTTCACGCCGAGCGAAACCAGCAGCCGCTGATACGCGCCGATCTGCTCCACGTCGAGTTGCATGACGCCGGGCGCCGGGCTCGCGACCAGATTGCGCAGATTGAATTTGGCCTGAGCGTCTTCGATGGAACCCGACAGGTAAGTCGCGGCGCCTTGCTGCGCGCGCACCTCGCCGATCTGACCGAGGAAGTCGGAAAGCCGCGTCTTCGCGATGGGCACGCCCCACACGCCGCCGAGATACGTGATGCCCGCGGACGTATCGCCTTCGGAGCGAAGAATCAGACGCGTCCAGTCGAGCGCGCCGCGCGCAACCCATTGCGCCTGCGCGAGCAGACGCTGGTTCTCGATCCGGCGGATCTGCACTTGCTGACGCCACAACATGCCGGAGACGAGAATCGCCGAGAGCGCAACGACGAGCAACGCGCTGATGATGGCCGCGCCGCGCTGGTGGGTGCGGTGGGCGTGGCGTGAGTTAAGCGCGCCGCGCGTTCCGCGCATAACACGGGTCGAGCGTCCCGCGCTGAAGGAGAACAATCTCATCTCATTCCCCAATCAAAAAAACGCGCGTGATGGGCCGTGCGAGCGACTTCGCGCCCACGCTCACTTCGAGCCCCGTCACCGAGCGCGGCAGCGGAGCATTGCCAAGCTGCGGCACCTTGAGATTGTTGTCGGCCTCGGTGATCGCGCCTTGCACGTCCTTCATCTGCGTGGTCCAGCCGACGCGCGGCACATAGAGCCGCGCCGAAATTGCGCCGACGCCGCCCATCAACGGCACGGCCGACCAGCCTTCGCCTTCGCTGCCGCGCGACGCCGCGCGCAGATCGCCGACGCTGGCAAGCGGCGGCGACGCATAGCGGATCACGCGACCTTCGGTGACGCGGTAACGCACGACCTGCAAGCGCGGCGCGGAGCCGGGCAAGCTCATCTGCCGCACGATCTGCAATGCGCCGCCGAGGAGCGACACCGCCGGCTGACCGGATTCGTCGTCGGAAGCGGCCTGACGCGCGTCGATGCGCATCTGGTCGAACAGTTGCGCGAACACGCGCTCGTCTTCCATCGCGTTCGTGATGGTCTGCCGGCCGCGGATGATCTGGTCGAGCCCGCGCCACGACAGCACCGCGATCACCGCCATGATCGCAATCGCGACGAGCAGTTCGATCAGCGTGAAGCCATGCACGCCCGCGCGAGAGCGGCGGTGGCCGGTGCGCTCGCGGCGGCGCTCAGAGCGAACGATTCGTTTCATTCGCGACCACCGTGACCATCTGGGCGAGATTGCCGGAGCGCCCGGGCATCGTCACCATCACTTCCACGCGACGAAACACCGGATTCGGCGTCGCCGACACTTGCTCGGTACAGATCAACTGCAAATTTCCTTGCGAGCAATCGAAACTCGTCGAGCCGACATTCGGCCATGCATGCGTGAGGCGCAATTGCGCGAGCGTGTTATCCGCGCTCCAGCCGGCCAGCAAGCGCCGATGAAGATCGGCCTCGCCGGTCGCGAGTGAGCCGACCGCGCGCAGCGATGCGGCAAGCGCGACCGCGATGATCGCGAGCGCGACCAGCACTTCGATCATCGTGAAACCGCGCTCGCGGTGGACGGCCCGGCGAGCCGCCGTGCTGCTGCTTCTGCTTCTGCTACTGCTGCTGCTGCTGCTGCGATGGCGCATGTCAGTGCACCTCGTATCGGCCATTGCCGGTGCCGACGATCGTCGCGCTGCCCGCCGCGGAAAACAGCGTGACGCGCACGGGCACGTCGATCGCCTCGGTGCCGAACACGACGCGATTCGCCTTCGAATTCGATCCCGGATAGTCGATCGTCACGCCGCTCACGCCGCCTTCCCACTGACGCGGCTTGAGCAGATCGTCGCGCAACGGACGCCAGCCGTCCTCGGTGCGCAAGTCGAAACGAAAGCCGCCGTCGAACGGTTGCCACGCGATCGGGCGCGCGCGCACCTGCGCTTCGTCGCCGGCCGATTCGAACAGCAGCGCGAGACGCTGCGCTTCCTCGTTCAGATCGGTGCGCGGATTGCGCGTCATCGTCAACGCGGTCAGAGAGACCAGCAAGCCTGCAATCACCAGCACCACCATCATTTCCAGCAGCGTGAAACCTGCCTGATGCCGGCGCAGGCCGCGCGCGCGCAACGCCGCGCCCGCCGCGCGGGGCGGTGGGTTCGTTGCGACACGTGCGTTGCTATCGTCTATTGCCACGAGCCCACGTCGGCGTCATTGCCTTCGCCGCCTGCCTTGCCGTCCGCGCCGTAGCTGAAGACGTCGATTTCGCCGTGCACGCCGGGGTTCAGATATTGATAGCCGTTGCCCCAAGGATCGTTCGGCAAACGTTCCAGATAGCCGCCGTCTTTCCAGTTGTTCGGCACGGGGTCCGTCGCGGGCTTTTCGATCAGCGCGCGCAGACCTTGCTCCTGCGTCGGATAACGGCCGTTGTCCAAACGATAAAGCTTGAGCGCCTGCATCACAGTGCCGATGTCCTGCTTCGCGGCGACGCGCCGCGCTTCGTCGGGACGGCTCATGATTTTCGGCACGATCAACGCGGCCAGGATGCCGAGAATCGCGATCACGACCATGATTTCGATCAGCGTAAAACCGCGTTGACGACGGCTGCGCGAACCCGCAATTGCTGTGCGGCGAATGGTCGACAGTTGCATAGCTTGCTACCTCATTTCAGGTGAATTATCGACTGGGCGGACTCGGTGCTCTGGCACTCGCGGTGCCATTGAACGTGCCCGGCCGGTCATTTTAATGTCATGCAGTTGAAGGGTTTCAACCCAACGCAATTTTCACAATAGTCCGTACAATGTGCGCATGAACGCACTCCAAATCCGCCTTCTGTCGCTCGCGCTCTTCGCCGTGTTCTGCGCGACGCTGACCTACTGGACCATCACACTCACCGCGATGTCCGGTGCGCCGGTGCCCGCAGCCGCCGCGCACGCGCAGGTCTCGACCGATCAGGCCGCCACGCTGTTCGGCGGACAGCTCACGCGCACGGTCAACCAGGACGTGCATCTGTTCGGCATTCTCGCGCTGACCCAAGGCGCCGCGGCCATCGTCAGCGTGGGCGGCGAGCCGCCGCGTGCGGTGTCGCTCGGCAGCACGCTGATGCAAGGCGCCAAACTCTCCGAAGTCCGCGCCCGCTCCATCGTGATCGACCGCAATGGCGCGCATTCCGAAGTGTTTCTGCCGGCCAACGCCGCGGGTCCTACTATCTACGTGCGTTAAGCCTGGTCGCCAGGTTCAGCAATCACGCCGCCGCGCAATCGCGCCGCGGCATTCCACGCCTCACTGCACCAGATTATTCAACTCGATGATCGGCAGCATCACCGCCAGTACGATCACCAGCACCACGCCGCCCATCGCCAGAATCAGCAGCGGCTCCAGCAGACTCGTCAGGAACATCGTGCGGCGCTCGAGCTCGCGCGCTTCGCCGTCGGCGGCACGGTCGAGCATCGTCGTGACGTCGCCGGTCGCTTCGCCGGAACGGATCAGGTGAACCAGCACCGGCGGGAACGTCTTCGTATTGCCGAGCGCGCGTGACAGCGACGTGCCTTCACGCACGCGCACGATCGCATCGTCAATGTTGCCGCGCATCGCCGTGTTGCTGAGCGTTTCAGCGGCGGCTTGCAGCGCACGCAGAATCGGCACGCCGGCCGCCGTCAGAATGCCGAGCGTGCTCGCGAAGCGCACGGTGTTGTAGCCGCGCACGAGTTTGCCGAGCAGCGGCGCGGTGAGCAGCCACCGGTCGAACGCGAAGCGCGGGCCCGCTTGCCTGAGCGTCGAACGCACCACATAGAACAGCACCGCGACCGCGATCAGCACAGCCCACCACCAGTTCCGCACGAAGCCGGAGAGCGCCATCATCATGATCGTGAGGAAGGGCAGTTGCTGCTTGGTGCTCGCGAACACGTTGACCACCTGCGGCACGACATAGCTCAGCAAAAACGTGACGATGCCAAACGCGATGATCGTGACGATCGTCGGGTAAGTGAACGCCAGCACGATCTTCTGCTTAAGCGCGTTGCGTTGCTCGATGTAGTCCGCAAGCCGCGACAGCACAAGGCCGAGCTTGCCGGTATGTTCGCCGGCCGCGACCAGCGCGCGATAGATCTCCGGAAAGTCTTTCGGATGCTGCGTGAGCGCATTCGCGAGCGAATGGCCGCCGAGCACTTCGGCGCGAATCGCCGCCATCAATTCGCGGATGTAGTCGCGCTCCGACTGCTCGGTCAAAACCGCAAGCGCTTCGTCGAGCGGCAAGCCGGCAATCAGCAGGCTCGCCAGTTGCCGCGTGAGAATGGCCTGCTCGCGCTGCGACAGCCGCCGTCCCAACGAAAGACGCTGATTGCGCTCGCCGCGCGTGCGCGTGGCGGCCGGCTCGACGACGAGCGGCGTGAGTCCTTGCGAACGCAGATTGGTGCGGGCGCCGCGCGCGCTGTCCGCGTCGAGCACGCCTTTTTGCGCCTTGCCCGCCGCGTCGATCGCTTCGAAACGAAATGCCGGCATGCGCTTAAGCTCCGCCCGTCACGCGAATCACTTCTTCAAGCGACGTCAGCCCGGAAGCGAGCCAGCGATCCGCGTCCTCGCGCAGTGTGCGCATGCCTTGCGCGCGGCCGGCCGTGAGAATTTCGGCGTCCGATGCATTGCGGTGAATCAGCGCGCGGATTTCGTCGTCGATAAGCAGCAGTTCATACACGCCGCGCCGGCCCGCATAGCCCGATTGACCGCACTTGTCGCAGCCGACCGGATGCCAATGCACGCGCCCGTCTTCCTCGACGCGCTTTTCGCGGCATACCGGGCACAGCCGCCGCACGAGCCGCTGCGCCAGCACACCGAGCAGCGACGACGCCAGCAGATACGGCTCGACGCCCATGTCCGTCAGACGCGTGACGGCCGAGGCGGCGTCGTTGGTATGCAACGTCGCGAGCACGAGGTGGCCGGTGAGCGAAGCCTGCACGGCGATCTGCGCGGTTTCGAGGTCGCGGATTTCACCGATCATGATGATGTCCGGGTCCTGCCGCAGAATCGAGCGCAGCGCGCGCGCGAAGGTCATGCCGATCCGCTCGTTGACCTGCGTCTGGCCGATGCCCGACAGGTCGTATTCGATCGGGTCTTCGACCGTCATGATGTTGGTGGTCGCGGTTTCAAGCCGCGACATCGACGCATACAGCGTGGTCGTCTTGCCCGAGCCCGTCGGGCCCGTCACGAGCACGATGCCGTGCGGCCGGCCGATCAGCTTGTCGAACTTGACGAGCGTGTCCGCGCCCATGCCGAGCGCTTCGAGATTCAGGCGCGACGCGTCTTTTTCCAGCAGACGCAGCACGGCTCGCTCGCCGTGACCTGTCGGCAGCGTGGACACACGCACGTCGACCGGACGGCCGCCCACGCGCAGCGTGATGCGGCCATCTTGCGGCAGACGTTTCTCGGCAATGTCGAGCTGCGCCATGATCTTGATCCGCGAAATCAGCGCGCCATGCAGCGCTTTTTTTGGACGCACGACATCGCGCAGGGTGCCGTCGACGCGAAAACGCACCACAGAAGAAGTCTCGAACGGCTCGATGTGAATATCCGACGCGTGCTCGCGCGCGGCCTGCGTGAGCAGCGCGTTGATCATGCGGATGATCGGCGCGTCGTCTTCCGATTCCAGAAGGTCTTCCACTTCGGGAATGTCCTGCATCAGTCGCGAGAGGTCGACTTCGCCTTCCACTTCGCCGACCACCTGAGCCGCGCTGCCGTCCTGGCGCGCGTAAGCCTGGTTGATCGCCTGCGCGAGTTCGTCGGCGGGAAGACGCACCACCGACACCGCGCCGAAGTTGCGTGCGACTTCGGCGAGCGCGGCCTCGCTGGTGCGCTCGCTGATCCAGACTTCGAGGCTGTCGGCGTGCTGATGCGCGACCAGAATCTGGCCGCTGCGCGCGAAGCCGTACGGCACGAGCCGCGCGGCAATCGCCGACGGCGCCGCGCGTTCGGCGTGGTCCGCATGCTCTGTCATCGCCGCCGAGGCAATCTCGGCGGCTCGCGACGATGCCGGCGACGTTGAGGCTGACGGCGGCATGGACGGCGTACTCACGGCTTGGCTCCTGGCGATACGGTGGACGGTGCGACCGGCACCGGATTACTTTGCACAGCGCCGTTCGTGGCGGGCGGCGTTGTCGGCGCGGCCGAGCCCGGCTGAGTTTGCGGCTGCGGCGGCTGCATCTGCTGACGGCGCATCTGGTCGAGGTCGAACAGATTCAACGTCGAACCGCCCTGGCTCGGGCCGACCGGTTTCGGCGGAACCACCGGATCGTCGTTGTCCTTCATCAGATTGTTGTCCTGACGATACGCGCCCTGCACACCTTGAATATAGTCGTAGCGATTCGACGTGACAGCCTGCGCGGTATCGCGATCGCCGATGATGACCGGGCGCAGGAACACCATCAGGTTCGTCTTGTTGCGGTTCTTCTGCTCGGAACGGAACAACTGACCGATCCACGGGATGTCGCCAAGCAGCGGCACCTTGCTGTTGCTGACCTGGTAGTTGTCCTGCATCAGGCCGCCGAGCACGATGATTTCGCCGTTGTCGGCGAGCACGGTCGACTGGATCGAGCGCTTGGTGAACTGCGGGCCGGCCGGGTTGGTCGTCGCGTTGGTCGTGCCGTTCACGATGGCGGAATCTTCAGTGTAAAGCTGAAGCTTGAGGATGCCGCCGTCGGTGATTTGCGGTTTGACGTGCAGCGTCAGGCCGACATCCACGCGGTCGTACGTGTTGAACGCCGAGCTCGCGTTGCCGCTCGTCAGATTCGAATACGAACCGGTCTGAATCGGTATGTTAGTACCGACGACGATCTTCGCTTCCTCGTTGTCGAGCGTGATCAGGTTAGGCGTGGACAGCACGTTGGCGTCCGCGGTCTGCGACAGCGCCTGAAGCAACGCGCCGAGTCCCTGCACGCCGAACATGTTGTGAATCCAGCCGACGTTCAAGCCCTGCTGGATACCCGAGCCGAGCGCGTTCGCGAGACCGCCGGTCGCGCCAGCCGCGCCCGCTGTTGCGGCCGCAGCCGTCAGGTTGATGATGCTGTTGCTCGAACCCGTGGCGAGGTTCGTGCCGGCAAAAATCGAGTTGTTCGCGACCTGCCATTGAATGCCGAGATTGCCGCTCGTGTTCGAGTTCAGCTCGACGATGAGCGCCTCGATGTAGACCTGCGCGCGGCGCGCGTCGAGCTGGTCGATCACCGCGCGCAGATTGCGGTAAACCGGCTCCGACGCTGTGATGATCAGCGAGTTCGTCGCCGAGTCCGCCTGGATCATGCCGCCCGGCTGATTGTCCTCGTTCTTGTCCTTGTCGCCGCCGAGCAGGCCGCCGGATTGACCGCCGCCGTTCGCGCCGTAGCCGCCCGCGCCGCCGCCGCCACCCATCGGCGAGGACAACGAACTGTTGTTCAGTCCGCCCGACGGCAGCGGCGGGGTGCCCGAAGTGCCCGTCGAATTGTTGCCGCCAATTCCGCCACCGCCGCCATTCTGGTTGAACGCGTTGGCCTCGTTGCCGCCGCCCGCCGAGCCGCCTTCGCCGCCCTTGCCGAGCATGCCGCGCAAGGTCTTCGCGAGCTTGCTTGCCTCGGCGTTGCGCAGCGGCACGACGTGCATGTTGCCCGGCATGCTGGTCGGCGCGTCGAGTTCGCGCGCGAGCGTTCTCGCGGCGGCCAGACGCGCGCCGTTCGACGCGCGGATGAGCAGCGAGTTCGTGCGCGGGTCGGCGGTGATCGACACTTTCAGCGTGGCGTCCGTGCTGCCGATCGCGCCCGGGTCGAGCATCTTGTTCAGTTGCGTGGCAATGTCGAGCGCGTTTGCATTCTTCAGTTGTACGACGGACACCGACTGACCGGCCGCCGTATCCACACCGGCGATGATCTGCGCGATACGGCGCACGTTGTCCGCGTAGTCGGTGACGACAATCGTGTTGTTGGCCGGATAAGCGGCCACGGTATTGTTCGGCGAGATCAGCGGCCGCAGCACCGGCAACAGGTTATTCGCCGATTCGTTCTTCAGCACGAACACTTGCGTGACCACCTGGTCGCCGCGCGCGCTCGGCGAATTGCCAACGTAGGTCGGCACGCCTTGCAGTTTGGCGTCGGCCTCGGGCACGACTTTCAGTACGCCGTGATCCTGGACGAGCGCGAAGCCCTGCATGCGCAACGCGGATTGCAACGTCTTCAGCGCCTGATCCTCGGGCACCGCGTTTTCCGACACGAGATTCAACTGACCTTTGACTCGTGGGTCGACGATGATTGTCTTGCCGGTCGCCGCGCCGATCGCCTTCGCGACCTGGTCGATATCGGCGTTGACGAAGTTCAATGTCACCTGCGCCTGTGCGGTCTGCGCAGTGATCAAGCCAGCCAACAACAACGCCGTTGCGACGCGACGCAAAGCCATACGATTTCTTCTCATGGAATGTAATGTCGATGCCGGCAGCGCAGGCCGCCGGCGGTCATGCAGCGCGGACAGGGGAGCAAACCGCCGGTCGGTCGGTCTGCCGGCGGGCCAGGTGGGCGAAAGCCGCCCTAAAATGCTGGCCATCCGATGTCCGAAAAGAAGGAACAGTAACAGTTTTTCATGTCGGATTTGTCACAAAAGGAAAGCCTCAGTGAGTTTCCCTAGACGTTCGGGCCCGCTCGGCGGGCCTTGAAAGCGAAAGCACTGCGGACTGAAAGCGGCAAGAAAACCTAGTGTTTCCGCGCTCTTATGTCTGTTAGCCAACTTGACGGGTCACGGCCTGCCGGTATCATACGAGCCGTTAAAGCCGTCGGATCGCCGTTGCGAACACGGGTTTTCCCGCATCTTCCGTCAATGCCCCGGCCAGATTGCGCTTACCGGCTAGTCCCGGCTGAACAATGGCTGATACGAGCCCTTACGATCCCTTACCCTTGCGGTCTGCCCCAGTCGTCTTGACCGATGAAACGAAGCTTCGTCACCTTTCTGGCAGGAATTACCATCTTGGCTTCGGCCGGGACGGCACGCGCCGATTGCTTCGACGAAGCCGCGAAATATCAGAAAGTGAACCCGCTGATTCTGCGTGCGATCGCCTGGCAGGAGTCGCATAACCGTCCGGACGCGCAGCACAAAAATGCAAACGGCTCGACCGACTACGGCGTAATGCAGATCAACTCGATTCATCTGCCCACGCTCGCGCAATACGGGATCTCGCAAGGCACGCTGATGGAGCCGTGCAAGAACGTGTACATCGCCGCGTGGCATCTGCGCCGGCAGATGAACAAGTACGGCAATACATGGCAAGCCATCGGCGCGTATCACTCCGAGACGCCCGCACTGCGCGACAAGTACGCTCAACAAATCGCCGCGATTCTACGCAAGTGGAACCTGATGCCGGCGTCACGCTGATCGACCGCTCGCCGTTTCCGATTTGATGCACAATGCGGCTTCGTGCTGCCGCCGGCGCTCGAGCGTCCGCTGGACCGCGGCTAGACTCGCGCAGCAATGCGGCGCCCGGCACGCCTTCCAATCCTCCCGATTTCCGTACTGCGATGAACCAGCCGCCACTGCCCGTCACCGTGCTCTCCGGTTTTCTGGGCGCCGGCAAGACCACGCTCCTGAATCACATCCTCGCGAATCGCGCCGGCTTGCGCGTCGCCGCGATCGTCGACGATCTCGCCGCCGTCAATATCGACGCGGCGCTTTTGCGCGATCCGGCCGCGCTGTCGCCCAGCGAAGAAAACCTGGTCGAACTGTCGAACGGCTGTGTCTGCTGCACGCTGCGCGATGATCTGCCCGCCCAGGTGAAAGGGCTGGCCGCCGAAAAGCGCTTCGACGCGATACTGATCGAGTCGGCCGGTGTGGCGGAACCCATGCCGATCGCCGAGACTTTTGCCTTCGCCGACGATGACGATGACGGCGCGCCGCTCGCCGAGCTCGCGCGGCTCGATACGATGGTCACGGTGGTCGACGCGTCCAATTTTCTGCACGACTACGGCTCCGCGGATGCGCTCGCCGAACGCGGCATCGCCGCGAGCGACGAAGACGACCGGACTCTCGTGGAACTGCTGATCGAGCAGGTCGAGTTCTGCGACGTGCTGGTCGTGAACAAGGCCGACCTCGTGACCGCCGACGAGCTGACGCGCCTGCAACGCATCCTCGCGCGCATCAATCCGCGCGCGGTGCAAGTGGTGAGCCGCTTCGGCGCCGTGCCGCTCGAACAGATCGTGAACACTGGCCGCTTCGATTTCGACGAGACGGCGAACGCTCCCGGCGCGATCGCGTTGCTCAACCAGGCCGAGAAGCACGTAGACGAACGCGGCCACGGTCATCACAGCGAAGCCGACGAGTTCGGCATCGGCAACTTCGTTTATCAGGCACGCCGTCCGTTCCATCCGGAGCGGCTGTGGGCGTTGCTGCACGAGGAGTGGAAGGGCGTCTTGCGCAGCAAGGGTTTCTTCTGGCTCGCGACGCGTAACGACATCGCCGGTTCGCTGTCGCAGGCGGGCGGCGCTTGCCGGCACGGTCCCGCAGGCATGTGGTGGGCGGCTCAGGACCGCAGCGAATGGCCCGATGCCGATGACGAGCTCGCCGCCGAAATCGCCGCCGACTGGTATGGCGCGCCGGATGACGTCAGCATTGGCGACCGTCGCCAGGAATTGGCGATGATCGGCGTGGGCATCGACGCGGCGCTGTGGTCGGCGAAGTTCGACGCGTGCCTGCTGACCGACGACGAGTACGCAGTGGGACCGCAAGGCTGGCAACAGTTCGCCGATCCGTTTCCGGCGTGGGACTTCGACGACGATCACGATCACGATCACGATCACGACGGACATGATCACGATGGTCACAGCCACGGCGGAGCCGCGCATCGCCACGACTAAGCGGCTCTTTCAACCGCCTCCACAGTAGCAACCACGCGCGCCGCACTCTCCGCCGCGGCGCGCCCCCTCCAAACGCAAAAGACGAAAAAAAACCCGCCGTTGGCGGGTGTCAACTGCCTGGCAGTAATCTGCTTAGCGCTTGTTGACTGCGTCTTTGAACGCCTTGCCTGCCGTGAACTTGACGGTCTTTGCGGCCGGAATCTTGATGGTTTCGCCCGTCTTCGGGTTGCGACCTGTACGCGCTGCGCGCTTGCCCGAACCAAAGCTGCCGAAGCCGATCAACTGGACCGCGTCGCCCTTCGACACAGACTTCTTGATCACTTCAAGCAACGTGTCCAGCGTTTCACCGGTTTGAGCCTTGCTGGCGCCCGTCTGTCCTGCGACAGCGTCGATCAGTTCCTGTTTGTTCATTAAGGTTCCTTTCTGAGTTTAGGTTGACACGAACAGCGCGAACGCGCCGATTATACGTGCGCGCGCCGCGCCGTCGAGCAGCTACGGCTCCGGAGCCCCTCCAGATCAAAAGCGCCGGACAGCGAGTGTCCGTCGGCCGTGCTGCCGCTCCCTTCGCGGCGCTTGCTATGATAGCGCAGCGCAAACCCAATCAGGACAAGGGTTTCGAAGAATTACGCGGTTTTGGAACAGATACAGCAAGGAAACGGCACTTTTTGCTGATCCGGCCTCGCTGAGAAGCCTGAAACCCAGTGTGGACGGGGCTTTGACGTTGGTTTTTGCCAACGCTCGGCGCGTCTATTTCGCCGCCCGGCGAGCCGCGCGCGCTGGCGGTAACGTTGGACCCCGCTTGTTGGGGCCTCACTTTGCGTCGCGCATGACCGATCCGCTGATCCCAGCCGTCCTCTCGTTCCGGGACAACGGCACGCCTTTTTCGCCTCTCTACGACGACATCTATCACAGCGCCGTCGGCGGTCTCGAGCAGGCCGACCATGTTTTCTTGCGCGGCAACGCGCTGCCCGAGCGCTGGCAGGGCCGGCGCGTTTTCACGGTGCTGGAGACGGGCTTCGGCATGGGCATCAACTTCCTCACGACGTGGGCCGCCTGGCGCGCCGACCCGTCGCGTTGCGAGCGGCTCCATTTCGTCTCGACGGAAAAGCATCCGTTCGCGCTCGCCGATCTGCGCCGCGCGTACGCCGCGACGATTGCCGATCCGTCGATTGCGGCGCTCGCCGACACGCTCGCGAACGACTGGCCGATGCTCGTGCCGGGCACGCATCGGCTGGAATTCGAGGACGGGCGCGTGGTTCTCACGCTCGTTTTCGGCGACGCAGAGCGGAGCTTGCCCAATCTCAGGCTGCGCGCGGACGCGTTTTACCTCGACGGCTTCTCGCCCGCCAAAAACCCGGAGCTTTGGACGCTCGCCATCTTCAAGTCGCTTGCGCGGTTGGCCGACGACGGCGCGACCTTCGCCACTTACACGAGCGCCGGCGACATCAAGCGGGCGCTGACTCAATGCGGCTTCGAGTATCGCAAGGTCGAAGGTTTCGGCTGGAAGCGCGCGATGCTGGTCGGCCGCTTCGCGCCTCGCTGGCGCGTGCGTCGTCACGAGCCGCCCTCGCCACTCGGACCGCTCGGATCGCTCGGACCGCTCACGCCTCGCGAACGGCATGCGGTCGTGATCGGCGGCGGTCTCGCGGGATGCGCGATGGTCGAGCGGCTCGCCGCGCGCGGCTGGCGCGTGACTTTGCTGGAGCGGCATGCGTCGGTCGCGCAAGACGCGTCGGGCAATCCGGCCGGCGTATTCCACCCGATGATCTCGCGCGACGACAGCGTCGCGTCGCGCGTCACGCGCGCCGGCTTTTTATACGCGCTAAGACGCTGGACGGCGCTCGAACGGCTCGGCCACGCGCCGCTGCGCGGCGGCTCGGGTCTGCTGCAAATCGCCGAAAACGCCGACGAAGCCCACGCGATGAGCGAAGCCATCGCCGCGCTGCGCTATCCGCCGGAATTCGTCACGCCGGTCTCCGCCGACGACGCGCAAAAACTCGCCGGTACGCCGCTCGCGCGCGGCGGCTGGTTTTTTCCGCACGGCGGCTGGATCGACCCGGCCTCGCTTTGCGCCGCGCAATGTGCCGCCGCCGGTGATTTGCTCGAGCGGCGCTTCGGCGTGGAAGCCGCGCGTCTCGAGCGCTCGGGCGATCAGTGGCTGGTATTCGACGCGGCCGGCGACGTGCTCGCGCGTGCGCCGGTCGTGATCGTCGCCAACGCTCACGACGCGGCGCGCATTGCCGGTTTGCGTCACGCGCCGACTCGCAGCATCCGCGGCCAGCTCACTTTGCTGCCGCCGGGCGCGGCGCCGTCGCTCGAGTTACCCGTGATCGGCGAAGGTTATGCGATACCGCTGCCCGACGGCGTCACGCTGACTGGCGCGACATACGAACTCGACGACGCCGAAACGTCGCTTCGTCCTGCCGGTCATCTGGAAAACATCGAGCGCGTCGCGCAGATGCTGCCCGCGTTCGCGAGCGTTGTTGCGGGCGTGGATGCCGCGGCATCGGGTCATGCGCTGACCGGCCGCGTCGCATTCCGCTGCGTGACAAGCGACCGCATGCCGATGATCGGCAACCTCGCCGACGAAGCGCTCGCCGCGCGTGACGCGCAACGCCTGCGCGGTGCGTGGCCGCTCGATCTGCCACGCGTCGACGGTCTCTACAGCGCCTTTGCCTACGGCTCGCGCGGTCTCGCGTGGGCGGCGCTTGGCGCGGAACTGATCGCGTCGCAGATCGAAGGCGAGCCGTTGCCGCTCGAACGCGATCTCGCCGAAGACATCGACCCTGCGCGCTTCCTGCTGCGGGCTTTGCGGCAAGGCGGCGTCATCAGTTAACTATTGGCGGTGCGCGGCGCGGTTATCCACCGCGAATTGTGGATAACCACGTTGTTTACTAGCGCAACTCGTGTGGAACCGTTGTGGACGTAAACGGGGTAACTCGAGCGCCGTCGAATTTCGCCGAAAGTTACCCGCGACTACCCGGCGTCGCCGCACATGCTGTGCATCCGGTTATGAAGTCTGCAATCCGCTGATTCGCTTCGGTAAACCGGGGTTATCCACAGAAAAGCGGGCTGCTTGTTAACTGCTACTACGTATACATACAGTAAACACGTAAACAGCAAGGCCCGAGCTGGACCGTGCGCCACCGCACAGATCGGGCGACGCATTCAACCCGTGTGCTAACGGCTGTCCTGAAAAGCACACGTAGATGGTGCAGACTCCATCGACGAGCACTGGAACAAGCCAGCAAATCCAGGCGTCGCGAGCTTCAAAACGGTCGCTTTTTCCACATCTCGCGAAGATGAAGTACTTTCTTACCGTTTTGCCTGCATGTTCGTGTCTTTTCGGTCGAAGCTAAAAAAGCTATGGCACAATCGCCGTTCTTTTCCGCGTGGTGCCTGGCCTCCTGCGGTACCCGCTGCAATGGAACGGTCCCGTTCAATCAGAATCTGATTCAACGTCGACGGCGTTCTTTCACCGTGCCGAGCCGGTTGCTACGGCCGCACCCCTGAATGCGCCGAGCTCCCTGCGACTGCGGCGCGTTCGAATCATCCGATCGTTGAAAACCCGCAACGCGGATCACGCGAAGCGATTGCGACAGTGGCCCGCGTCTTGCGCCCACCCGCTCGCCGGTGTTCGCGCCGGCTCATGCTGGTTCATGTGATCTGCCGTTGCTGCAAAGGAGAACCCATAACGATGAATTCGGCGTTTTCATTTTTTCCAGCCTGGCCGCTTTCACCCGACGCCATTTTTTGGGCTGGTCTCGCCTTGCTCGCCGCGGGTTTGTGCGGCGAGTTGTGCTATCGCGCGTGGCGCTTGCCGCGTATTTCGGGCTATGCGGTCATCGGTCTGATTGCCGGCGCGGCTGGCTCGGGCGTGATCGACGCGGAATCGGCGAAAGCCGCGCGGCCCTTGCTCGACGTTGCGCTCGGCTTGCTGCTGTTCGAACTCGGCAGCCGGCTCGATCTGCGCTGGATCCGTCGTAATCCGTGGCTCGTGATGTCGAGCGTCGCCGAAGCCACTTTGACTTTCGCGCTCGTTTTGCCCGTGCTGCTGTTTTTGAACGTGCCGCTGATGGTCGCAACCGTGCTGGCCGCCATCGCGATGGCGACTTCGCCGGCCATGGTGATTCAGCTCAAGACCGAGCTTCGCGCCGAAGGCCAGGTCACGCAGCGTCTGTTGACGCTGACCGCGTTGAACAGCATGTATGCGGTCGTGATCGAAAAGCTCGTGTCGAGCTGGCTGCATCAGGAAGCGTACGGCAATGTTTTCGCGACCATTCTGCAGCCGCTTTATCTGCTGGTCGGCTCGCTCGTGCTCGCCTATCTGCTCGCGCGCACCTGCACGTTCTTTTATCGCCGGCTCAACATGCAGGACGAGCATTCGTTCGTTGCGCTATTCGGCCTGATTCTGGTGGCCATCGCGGTCGCGCATCTGTTCAAGCTGTCGACCATTCTCGCGCTGCTCGCCGCCGGCATCATCGTGAAGAATCTGGAGGCTCGGCCGCAGTTGTGGCCGCGGCATTTCGGCACGGCCGGCTGGCTTCTCACTGTGATTCTGTTCGTGCTGACGCTCACTTCGTTTGAATGGAAAGACATTGCGCTCGGCGGCGTTGCGGCGCTGGGCCTGATTGTTGCGCGTCTCGTCGCGAAACTCGTCGGCGTGCTTGCGTTTGCAAAGCCGAGCGGTCTGGACTGGAAACAGGGCATGGCGCTCGGTTTGTCGCTCTCGCCGATGTCGGCGCTGGCTTATCTGCTCGTCGACGATACGTACAACCTGTATCCAAATTTCGATCCGCAATTGCGGGCGATCATGATGTGTTCGATTGTCGTGCTGCAGATTCTCGGGCCGTGGCTCGTTTATCGCAGCCTCGCGCTGGTCGCCGAGCGGCGCGAAGAGTAAGCGGTTAAGCGGTCATAAGCGACCGTGAGCGCTCCGCGCTGCAAGCCACACGTTATTCAAATTTATTCGCTTCAAAAAACGGCCGGGCTTCCGACAACCGTCCGGCCGACCTCACTCAGGGGACGCCATGTCACTCGAACCCTTCATCGATTCGAAGCCGTTCACTTTCGGTGTCGAACTCGAGATGCAGATCGTCAATACGCACGACTATGATCTGACCAAAGCCGGCTCCGATCTGCTGCGCCTCGTCAAGGATCAAAAGATCCCCGGCAACATCACGCCGGAAATCACCGAGAGCATGATCGAGCTGTCCACCGGCATTTGCACGAACCACGAACAGGCACTCGCCGATCTGCGCAAGATTCGCGACACGCTCGTTTCCGCGGCCGATCATCTGAACGTCGGCCTGTGCGGCGGCGGCACGCACGCTTTCCAGCAATGGAGCGAACGGCAGATCGTGGATACGCCGCGCTTTCAGTATCTTTCCGAACTGTACGGTTATCTTGCGAAGCAGTTCACCGTATTCGGCCAGCATGTGCACATCGGCTGCCCCGATCCGGACAGCGCGCTGTTCCTGCTGCATTCCATGTCGCGCTTCATTCCGCATTTCATTGCGTTGTCCGCATCGTCGCCGTTCGTGCAGGGCGTGGACACCGGCTTTCATTCGGCACGCCTGAATTCCGTGTTCGCGTTTCCGCTATCGGGCCGCGCGCCGTTCGTGCTGACGTGGGACAGCTTCGAGGAATATTTCTCGAAGATGGTCCATACGGGCGTGGTCAACAGCATGAAGGATTTTTACTGGGACATCCGGCCGAAGCCGGGCTTCGGCACCATCGAAGTACGCGTGATGGATACGCCGCTTTCCGTCGATCGCGCCGCGGCGATTGCCTGCTACATCCAGACGCTTGCGCGCCATCTGCTGCTCGACAAGCCGATCACGCCGCACGAAGACGACTACCTCGTCTACACGTTCAACCGCTTCGAGGCATGCCGTTTCGGTCTTGCCGGAACCTGCATCAATCCGCAGACAGGCGAGCGCAAGACGATTTCGGAAGACATTCTCGAGACGCTCGACCTCATCGCGCCGCACGGCGACGCGTTGGGCTCGGGCCATGCGCTTGCCGAGATCGGCGCGATTGCGCGTGGTCAGATCAACGATGCAACGTGGCTAAGAGGCGTCGTCGAACAGGAAAAGTCGCTGCATGAGGCTGTCCGGCAACAGTGTCTGAAGTGGCGAGCGTGATCGGCCGGACGGTGTCGCTTGTGTTCAACAGTAAGAAAACCCGCCTGCGCGGGTTTTTTTTCGTCGTTAAAATTTTCCAGTTCGGGGCCCTTAAGGTTTTTCCAATAAGTACGTATACAAACGTAGTAGTAGTTAACAAGCATCGCCGCCGACTGTGGACAACTGAATAATTCCCTGCAAAGTCAAGGCGCTGCGTAAACCATAAGTAGGCCGGTGAGCAGTGCGTGGCCGGCGGTAAACGAGGACAACTTAAGGACTCACAAGTGGACGCGGGTGCTTATCAAGAATCGGCGCACATGTCATCCCTGATGTTGTCCCACGGTTATCCACAGATTGCATTGGATAACTTAGCTGTACGATTCGCCGCTCTCGCATAGAATGTCGTCTTAACCGCTTCGGCTTGCAAGGCGGTGAATTTTTGAGATAGTTAGAGACCGTCTCGTCCTGTTTTTTGGGCGGGGCTACCCCACACAGGCTACGGGCGTTCCCGGCAACGACGGCCGGCACCGCACAAAAGCTGTAAATAAACCAATCGAAGATTATGAGCGAAGGCGTATACGGAGAACAGGCAACCGGGCGAGTCACCCACAGCCTCTTGCGACTGAGCACGGCGATGCGAAGCCAGGCTTGGGAATGGGCGGAAGGCGCGGGCCTCACGCCCACGCAGGGCGAAATCCTGGTTTTGCTGATGCAACGAAAAGGGCCGATGCGGCTCGGGGAAATCGCGCGCGAAACGGCACTGACCGCCGCGACCACCAGCGACGCGGTCAGTACGCTCGAGACCAAGGGACTGGTCGAAAAGCGCCGCGCTCTCGATGACGGCCGCGCGCTCGCCGTTCGTCTGACCACTCGCGGCCGCACGGCTGCGAAGCGCGCCGCGCAATGGCCTGACTTTCTGGCCAAGGCTGTGGGCACGTTGCGCGACGACGAGCAGGCCCTGTTCTATCGCACGCTGCTCAAGACGGTTCATCAACTGGAAGCGCAGGGCAACATTCCGCCGCACCGCATGTGCCTGAGCTGCACGCATTTCGAGCCGAGCAAGAATCCGAAGAAAACGCCGCATCATTGCGCGCTGCTCGATCTGAACATGGCGGATACGGATCTGCGTCTGGATTGCGCCGTGCATGAAACCGCCGACGTCGCCACGCAGAAAAAGACCTGGAAGATCTTCGCCCAGTAAGGCGGCTGCTTCGCTGCCAATCCGCTACACTGCAACCGGCAACAGCAGGCGGCGTTTGCCGCCTGCCGGCTTTTTCGGTGCCGCGCAGCGGCAGTCCGCAGTCAATCTGAAGGTGACAGGCTGATGAATCAGGAAGTTCTGGCCATTCGCCACGTGCACTTCGAGGATCTGGGCAGTCTCGAACTCGTGCTCGGCGAACGCGGGCGGCCCGTGCGTTATCTCGATGTCGGCTTTGCCCGCATCGAGGCGCCGAACCCGGTCACGTCATCGTTGATGGTGGTGCTCGGCGGCCCCATCAGCGCCACCGACGACGCGCGCTATCCCACGCTCGTGCCGCTGCTTTCGATGATCGAAAAACGCATCGAAGCAGGGCTTCCCACACTCGGCATTTGTCTCGGCGCGCAACTGATCGCGCGTGCGCTCGGCGCGCGAGTGTATCCCGCGGGCCATACGGAGCTCGGCTGGGAACCGCTTACGCTGACGGAGGCCGGCCGCGCATCGCCGGTGCGTCATCTGGATGGCGCGCATACGTCCATGCTGCATTGGCATGGCGATACCTTCGACCTTCCCGCGAACGCGACGCGTCTCGCATCCACGAGCGCGTGTGAAAACCAGGCGTTCACGTGGGGCAGCCATGTGCTCGCGTTGCAATGTCATCCCGAGATTCGCACCGATCGCTTCGAGCCCTGGCTGATCGGCAATGCGGGCGAACTTGTGGAGCACGGAATCGACGCGCGTCAATTGCGCGCCGAGACCGCGCAGTTCGGCCCGGCTCTTGAGGCGGCCGCTTGCCGTATGTTCGGCGAATGGCTCGATCAGGTACAGGCGCAGCCCTGAGCGAGCGCTTCAGCGGCGGTCGCAAGTGGCCTGCCTGCAGCAAATGACTCGCGGTGCTATCCTCGTTCGCTCTCGGTTTTCTACTGGGCGGTGATCCATGAGCGCGCTATTTTCTCCACTCACGCTGCGTAGCGTGACGCTTCCGAATCGCATCGTCGTGTCGCCGATGTGCCAGTATTCCGCCGAACGCGGCGAAGCCACCGCGTGGCACATGATTCACCTCGGCAGTCTCGCATTGTCCGGCGCCGGCATGTTGTGCATCGAGGCGACGGCTGTCGAACCGGACGGCCGCATCACGCCCGGCGATCTGGGCTTGTGGGACGACGCGACCGAAGCCGCGCTCACGCCCGTGCTTGCCGCGATCCGCAAGCACTCGCACATCAACGTGACGATGCAGTTGTCGCATGCCGGGCGCAAGGCGTCGAGTCATGCGCCGTGGGAAGGCGGCCAGCTGATTCCGGTCTCGCAGGGCGGCTGGTTGCCGCATGCGCCGTCGGCGTTGCCGCACAAAGCGGGCGAAGAGCCGCCGCTCGCGCTCGACACACCTGGCCTGAATCGCATCCGCGAAGCGTTTGCGGCGTCCGCGCGGCGCGCCGCGCGTCTCGGCATCGACGCACTCGAAGTGCATGCCGCACACGGCTATTTGCTGCATCAGTTTCTTTCGCCGCTCGCCAATCAACGGGATGACGACTACGGCGGTTCGCTCGAAAACCGCATGCGTTTTCCGCTCGAGATCTTCGACATCGTGCGCGCGTCTTTTCCCGCCGACAAACCGGTCGGCGTGCGTGTGTCCGCAACGGATTGGGTCGAAGGCGGCTGGTCGCTGGAAGACACCATCGCGTTCGCACATGAGTTGAAGAAGCGCGGCTGCGACTGGATCGACGTATCGTCCGGCGGCGTCTCGCCGTTGCAGAAGATTCCGCTCGAGCCGGGCTATCAGATCCCGTTCGCCAAGGCCGTCAAACAGGCGACGGGGCTCACGACCATCGGCGTCGGACTCATCACCGATCCGTTTCACGCGGAGCAACTGATCGAACAGGGCGACGCCGATCTGATCGCGCTGGCTCGCGCGCTGCTATACAACCCGCGCTGGCCGTGGCACGCCGCTGCGCAACTCGGCGCGACGGTCGAAGCGCCGCCGCAGTACTGGCGCTCGCAACCGCGCGATCAGAAGGCGCTGTTCGGCGAGATTTCATTCGGACAAAGATGAGGCGGCTCATGCGTGACGCACGATCGCATGAGGTCCACGTTTTTGACGGTTGAACGAAGCCGTCTTCAGCGTGTAGGATGCCGGTTGTGGCGCGTGAGCGTCGCAGGTCGACGCGGCGCTCGCAGGGCGCCGCGTTTGCTATGAGCGCCAGAAAAAATCAGCGCGTCAGACGCGAGCTTTTCCGACGGCTGCCGGACTTCATCCCCAGTTCTTCACAAGGATTCATTCAATGAGTTCACGCAGGATCGCCGTGCGTCGTTCCGGTGTGCACGGCAAAGGCGTGTTTGCGCTCGAACCGATTGCGGCCGGCGAGCGGCTAATCGAATACAAGGGCGAGCGGATTTCCTGGAAAGAAGCGTTGCGCCGTCATCCGCATAATCCTGACGAACCGAATCACACGTTCTACTTTGCGCTCGATAGCGGCAAGGTGATCGACGGCAAGGTGAGCGGCAACAGCGCACGCTGGATCAACCACTCGTGCGCGCCGAACTGCGAAGCGGAAGAGATCGACGGTCACGTGTACGTGCATGCGCTGCGCGACATCGCCGAGGGCGAGGAGATCTTCTACGATTACGGTCTCGTGATCGACGCGCGTCAGACGAAGAAGCTCAAGAAGGAATACGAATGCCGCTGCGGCTCGCGCAAATGCCGCGGCACGATGCTCGCGCCGACCGAGAAGGACAAGGCCGCGGCTAAAGCGGCGAAGCCGGCCAAGGCTGCGAAAACCGCTAAGTCGGCTAAGTCCGTTAAGTCTGCCAAGTCGGCCAGCCCGGCGAAGAAGGCCAGGAAGAAGTAACGCGAGAAGCAGCGCGCGAGCTGCGCGGTTCGTCGTGCGAATGACGCCCGCGCAGCGCGAAGACCTAAGTTACCGCTATAGATCGACCGGCGCCGAGTGCGCCGGTTTTTTTTCGTGGTCTTGTGCGTCGTCGCTGGCGTGTGCCGGCCGCGCCGCTTCCACGACCGGAATACGCACGATGAAACGCGCTCCGCCTTCGGGCGCGTCTTCGTAATGCACGCTGCCGTGATGCAGCGCCATGATGTCGTGAACGATCGCGAGACCGAGACCGGCGCCGCCGTCCACGCCGTCATCGCTCTGACCGTCGCCGCGGAAAAACCGCTTGAACAGATCGGCTTGCTGCGTGTGAGGCACGCCCGCGCCATTGTCCTCGACGACGATCTCGGCCATGCGCACGTCGTCGATCACGGTTTGCGAGACCGTGACCGTAATGCGCCCGCCGTCGAAGCGCGAAGGCGGCACGTACTTCAGCGCGTTATCGAGCAGATTCGCGATCACTTCATGCAGCAGCACCGGATTGCCGCGCGCGATCAACGGATGATCGTTGGCCGGATCGTCGAGCCGCTGGAAACCGAGGTCGATGTGCGAGGCCAACGCGCGCGGCACCCATTCCGCGCCGGTATCGAACGCGAGCGCGGCCATATCGACATTGACGAAGCGCGCGGCCTGCTCGGCCGGTTCCGCGCGCGCGAGAGACAGCAACTGATTCGACAGACGCACCGCGCGATCGGCCGCCGCACGCAGCTCGCGCACGGCGGCGAGCGTTTGTTGCGGATCGCGCGCGACAGCCGCCTGCTCTGCATGCAGCTTGACGGCCGTGAGCGGCGTGCGAAGTTGATGCGCGGCATCGGCGATGAATTTGCGCTGGCCGTCGAGCGCGGTCTTGAGACGGCCGAGCAGCGCATTGACGGCGCCGGTCAGCGGCCGGATTTCGACGGGCACATAGGTCTCGTCGACCGGTTCGAGCGACGTGTGCGTCTGCCGGTTGAGCGAGTCCGCGAGATCGGTCAGCGGATTGAGCTGCTGATTCACCACGCGCCACACGATCACCCAGCCCGCGAGCAGCAGCAGCAGCAGCGGCATCATGATCGCCACGAGAAATTCCGCGGCGATGCGAAAGCGGTGATGCACCGGCTGCCCGACCTCGACGACGATCGGATTGCCCACCGGCTGATCGACCCTCACCTGCGCGACGCGCACGGTCACGCCTTGATGCTGCGTTTCGAACACATACGCGTAATGCATGCGCCGAACGCTGGTGCCTTGCAGAGGCAGCGTTTCATCGCCGGCAATTTCGGTTTCGCCATCGCTGATCCGATAGACGAGATGCTCGACCGGATCGGAAAACATCGCTTGCGCGAGCGGCGGCACGGTAATGGGCGCTTCGGGGCCCGCAATCTGAATCTGCTTGGAGATGGCGGTCGCGAGGTCCGCAAGCGAGCGGTCGACCACGTGCTGCGTGTACTGCCACGCGAGCCAATAGGCGATCAGGCCGCTCATCAGCGCGAGCAGTGAAAGCGGAGCAGCTAGGCGCCGCAGCAGCGTGCGGCGCAGACTATTGGCGGCCGGCTGGGGCATGATCGAACGCGTGGGAAGAGGGCAGGCGCGAGGCGCCATGAAGTTTCACCGGACGCCGGCGACTCGCGCACGCAGTGCGCCGCGCCGGCCCGGCGCCGTCAGGCCGCAACAGAGTGGCGGCCTTCACGACGATTATGCGGCCTGACGGATTTCCTGCAACAGGTAACCGAAGCCGCGCACCGTAACGATTTCGACGCGGCAGCTCTCGAGCTTTTTGCGCACGCGGTGCACATAGACTTCGATCGCGGTGTCGCCGAGATCGCCGCCGAAATGCGTGAGGTGGTCCTGCAGTTGCGCTTTGCTGACCACGCGGCCGTGGCGCAGCAGCAGCATTTCGAGCACGGCGAATTCGCGCGGCGACAGTTCGAGGGGCTTGTCGTCGTTGAAAATGCGCCGATCGACGCCCGACAGACGCACGCCGCCCAGCGACACTTCCGGACGCGGCATGTCGCCGTGCGGACCGCTGCGGCGCATCACTGCGCGAATGCGCGCTTCGAGCTCGGTCGGCTCGAACGGCTTGAGCATGTAGTCGTCCGCGCCGGAATTCAGGCCCTGGACGCGGTCGTTCAGTTCGTCGCGCGCGGTGAGGATGATCACCGGCGTATGGCGATTGCTCTGACGGAAACGCGCGAGCAGCGTCATGCCGTCGATGCCCGGCAAGCCGAGGTCGAGAATCACCAGTTCGTGACGGTTTTGGGTGAGAGCCTGTTCGGCGAAAATGCCGTCGTGGACCATGTCGACGGTGAAGCCGGCTTGTTCGAGGCTGCTTTGGATGCCGCGTGCGATGGGGCGGTCATCTTCGATCAGAAGGAGTCGCATGGATCTCGCTCAATTACAATGGGTTTAGGCGTTCGGGCAAGCGGTTCGCCGGGGCGCCTGCTTTACAGATCTGCTACGCGGACCGCGGTGTGTGCTCATGCCGGATCGGCCCAAGCCACCAAGCAGTCAACCACGCAGTCATCGAGCAGCGCGCTCGCGCCCTCCGGGTAATCGAAGCCATGTCCGAGATCAGCATTCAGGAACTCGAAGCCGCGATCAACTTCTGGCGCGCCCGCTCACCTTCGAGCGGAGACGAACTCGTTCTGTGCAAGGAGGCAAGCGCGCTCTCCAAGCCGTATGCGCTCCTGATTGTACAGCGTCGGAACACGCTATCGCGGGATCGTTTGGACGCCAATGCACGCCAGGCGTGGGATTCTTACGTGCGCCTTAAAAATAGCCTGTAGAACTGAAGGTTTTCGTCCGCGGTTGCCTGCAAAGCCCTTTCAATACGACGAATTCTGCGTGTTGGCCGCATTGCGCGTATGTGCCGTGATCGTCTCGATAAAGTGCGCCAGTTCGATATCGCGCTTCGTCAGTCCATTTGCTTCATGCGTCGACAGCGTGATCTGCACCTTGTTGTACACGTTGAACCATTCGGGATGGTGATCCATTTCCTGCGCTTTGATCGCGACACGCGTCATGAAGCCGAAGGCTTCGTTGAAGTCGGCGAACTCGAACTGCCGCTGGATCGCATCGCGGTCGGTCGCGGGTTGCCAGCCGTGCAAGCGGGCGAGTTCGGCGGTACGTTCTTCGGAACTCAGTTTGTGGATCATCGGGTCACCTCGTGTGCTGGGTTTGCGTCGCCATGCCGACGCTTCGTTTATTTTTCCACGGATGCGGCGGGCTCGTTGAGGGGTGGGGCGGCGGCATGCAGCGGCCCGTCGGATGAGCGGGCGTTGGGCGTATCGTCGGGATCACATGCAATAATCCCGCATTGAACGGCTATTTAATGCGGGTTTTCACCATGCTAGACCTCGACCACTTCGACCTCGCGCTGCTGGACGTGCTGCAGCGCTTCGGCCGCGCGACTCATCAGCAGCTTGCCGAGCAAGTGCCGCTGTCGCCGTCGCAGATCGGGCGGCGCTTGCAGCGGCTGGAACAGATCGGTGTGGTGGACGGCTATCGCGTCGTGCTGCGGCCGGAAAAGCTCGGCCTGGGCGTCACGGCCTTTACGAGCCTCAAGCTCAAGCATCACGGCGATTCGATCATCGAGCAGTTTCAGCAGCAGATCGACGCGTTGCCCGAAGTGCTGGAATGTCACGCGGTGGTGGGCGACGCCGACTATCTGCTGCGCATCGTCGCGCCCGACCTGAATTACCTGTCCACGTTCGTGATGAAAAAGCTGATGCGCGTGCCAGGCGTGGATAGCGTGCGCTCGAACATCGTGCTCACGACGTTCAAGCGCAACGGGCCGTTGCCGCTTGCGCATCTGTCGCCGGGAACGGCTGCGGCGTGAGCCGCGCTCGAGCGGCGATACGCGCGTTTTATGCGGCCTGCTTCGGCTCGCCGCCGGGGCTCGTCAGCAGATCCACATAAGCCACCGCCACCAGATCCGATTCCGGCACGCCGAGGCTCGCGAACATCGCGTGCGCTTCGGCGTGACCGTCTTCCTCGTCGTCGTCTTGCGCGAGCACCACTTCTAGCTCGACGAAATCGCCGAGGCCATCGACGCGGTCCAGATGAATGCGCGTGCGCCCCGCCAGATACACGTGCCGTTCCTTGGTGACGATGCCGCGCGTGGTCAGCGCCGTGGCAAGCAGCGAGTGCATCGCTTCGGGGTTCGTCACGGGACTGCGTGTGTAGTACGACGCCTTGGGACCGTCGCGGTCGTCGCGCTGATAGAAGATCAGCTCGGCGGGCGTGCCGTCGTCGAACTGGCGCAGCTTCAGACGCCCGCGCGGCACGTCGTAGAAGAAATCCTGCTGGCGGAAGATCAGCGGCGCGTCCGGCGCAAGCTGCGCCGCGCGTTCGCGCAGCTGTTCGAAATGCTGGGCGCGGGCTTTGATTTCGATGTTGCGTGCCATGTCAGGCTCCTGTCGGGAATAGGGTGGTAAGCGGCTTCGTCGTGAGTGGGGCGAAGCTGCCGGGAAGACAGAGTCGGTCGGAACGGGAAAGCAGGGACAGCACGAAGGGCCGGCGCATGCGCGAACCGCCAATCTAACAAAAACTGCGTGACGCCGCGGTTTCAGTCGGACTCGATTACTTTGCGCGAGTGCCCGCACGCTGTCATGAGAACCGCTCATATCGCGGCGGTCCAATACCAGGCCCAAGCTCAGGCGGCCTTCACGCGGTTTTCACGTCGTCCACTGCAGTTCGATCAGCTTCAACGCGGCGGCTATCGCAGGCTCGTCCTTGCGCTCGGCCAGCGTGATAAAGCTCAGTTGCGTCGGCACCGTAATGCCTTCGACGATGGTCAGCGCATGCGCGTGCGCCTCGGCGATCGCAATCGCGTCGCGCGCGAGCGTGAGGCCCACGCCCGATTTGACGAGATCGAGCATCGACGGCTCCTGGTCCACTTCGGCCACCTTCACCGGCTTGACGCCCGCCTCGCCGAACGCTCGGGACAGCAGCCGGTTATGCGCCGACGCGGGCGGCGTCCAGATCCACGGAAACGCGGCGAGCGAACGCCAGTCGCGCGCGCCTTTGACGCGGTCTTTCCAGCCGGCCGGCGCGAGCACGCGGTACTGGAAGTGCGTGAGCGTCAGTGTATGGAACGCGGAACCGTCGCGTGTATCGTCGTCGGACGGCACGCCGATGTAGTAGCCGACGTCCAGCTCGCCCGCGCGAACCTGGTCGAGCACCCAGCCCGACATGCCGTGCCGCAAAGCCGTCTCTATGTGCGGCCACGTCTCGACCAGTTGCTTCAGAAAGCCGCCGAGCCGCAGGAACTCCGGATCGAGGATCGTGCCGATGCGTAAGCGCCCGCGCACTTCCTGGCGCAGCGATTGCGCGGCGCGCTGCACGTCGCTGGCCGCGGCCAATGCGCGTTCGGCGTGCGGCAGCAGCGCCTGGCCGTCGCGCGTGAGCGAGAGCCCGTGCGAGGTCCGCGTGAACAGCGCGACGCCGAGCGTCTCCTGCAAATGCTTGATTTGCAGACTGACAGCCGGCTGCGTGAGATGCAGTTGCACGGCGGCACGCGTGAGATTGCCCTCGCGTGCCACAGTGACGAACGCGCGTAGCAGAGTGAGATCCATCCACTGATATTAACGCGGCTTATAGCGCAGTTGAGCATTACTCATTGGATTTCACGCGACCAAGCGCCGTAACCTCGTATTCCAGTACGCCGTTTTGTGGCGGAAGATAGGCAGCAAACCATCGCGAACGATGGTCCCCAACCGAGAGGACAGAACATGAGCGAGACATATCAGGACGAAACCGTCCGCAGCGCCGCGGGCGTGCGGGCGCTGACGCATTTCATCAACGGCAAGGCCATTGAGGGAACGAGCGGCCGTTTCGCCGACGTCTTCAATCCCGCGCTCGGCGAAGTGAGCGCGCGCGTGCCGCTCGGTAGCGTCGCCGAAGTGGATGCGGCTGTCGCCGCCGCCTACGCCGCGTTTCCCGCATGGAGCGAAACGGCGCCGATCAAACGCGCGCGCGTGCTGTTCAAGTTCAAGGAACTGCTCGACCGCCATCACGACGAACTCGCGGAACTCATCACGCGTGAGCACGGCAAGGTGTTTTCCGATGCGAAGGGCGAAGTGATGCGCGGCATCGAAGTGGTCGAGTTCGCCTGCGGCATTCCGAATCTGTTGAAGACGGACTTCACTGACCAGATCGGCGGCGGCATCGACAACTGGAATCTGCGCCAGCCGCTCGGCGTGGTCGCCGGCATCACGCCATTCAATTTTCCGATGATGGTGCCGTGCTGGATGTTCCCCGTCGCGATCGCCTGCGGCAATACGTTCGTGCTGAAGCCGTCGGAGCGCGATCCGTCGGCGTCGAACCGTATCGCCGAATTGCTCAAAGAGGCCGGTTTGCCCGACGGCGTGTTCAACGTCGTTCACGGCGACAAGGTCGCGGTCGACGCGCTGCTCGTGCATCCCGATGTGAGCGCGGTGTCGTTTGTCGGCTCGACGCCGATTGCCGAGTACATCCACAGCGAAGGCACGCGGCACGGCAAGCGCGTGCAGGCGTTGGGCGGTGCCAAGAATCACCTCGTCGTGATGCCGGACGCGGACCTCGATCAGGCCGTCGACGCGTTGATCGGCGCGGCCTACGGTTCGGCCGGCGAGCGCTGCATGGCGATCTCCGTGGCAGTGGCAGTCGGCCATATCGCCGATGAGCTGGTCGAACGGCTCACGCCTCGCGTGAAGAGCCTGAAGATTCTGAACGGCATGGAAGCGGCCGCCGAAATGGGACCGCTGGTGACGGCCGCGCATCGCGAGAAAGTGCTCGGCTATATCGAAGCGGGCGTCGCGGCAGGCGCGAAGCTCGTCGTCGATGGCCGCGGTCATCAGGTCGACGGTCACGAGAAGGGCTTCTTCCTCGGCGGTACGTTGTTCGACAATGTGTCGACCGATATGAAGATCTATCGCGAGGAAATTTTCGGGCCGGTGCTGTGCGTGGTGCGCGTGCCCGATTTCGCGTCGGCGGTGGAACTGATCAACGCGAACGAGTTTGCCAACGGCGTATCGTTGTTCACGTCGGACGGCGGCATCGCGCGCGCTTTCTCGCGGCAGATCCAGATCGGCATGGTCGGCATCAACGTGCCGATTCCCGTGCCGATGGCGTGGCATTCGTTCGGCGGCTGGAAGAAGTCGCTGTTCGGCGATCATCACGCGTACGGCGAGGAAGGCGTGCGGTTTTACACGCGCTACAAGAGCATCATGCAGCGCTGGCCCGACAGCATCGCGAAGGGCGCGGAGTTCACCA
This sequence comes from Paraburkholderia sp. RL17-368-BIF-A, assembly GCF_046054045.1. Taxonomy (NCBI): domain Bacteria; kingdom Pseudomonadati; phylum Pseudomonadota; class Betaproteobacteria; order Burkholderiales; family Burkholderiaceae; genus Paraburkholderia; species Paraburkholderia sp. RL17-368-BIF-A. Next base: position 121,471 of record NZ_JARESN010000004.1, on the reverse strand, counting down.
TGCCGGTCGCGAAGTAGTTCGCGACGTAGTTGGAAGCGGTCACGGTTGTGGCCTTCGGCGTGCGTCGCGCGTTTCTCGTGACGCGCGCCGAAGGTGTCGATAAAGCCGGGCGTGAAGCCGTCGGCAAAAAATGATTAGGAGACTGAACGATGAGCCACGCGCAAGCTGCGTCTTCGGGGCGGCGTCTCGAAGGCGAATTCGACTACATCATCGTTGGCGCCGGGACGGCGGGCTGCGTGCTCGCCAATCGCCTGACCGAAGATCCGGACGTGCAGGTCCTGTTGCTCGAAGCGGGCGGCAAGGACGACTATCACTGGATTCATGTTCCGGTCGGCTATCTCTACTGCATCGGCAATCCTCGCACTGACTGGCTTTATAAAACGCAGGCCGAGCCGGGGCTAAACGGCCGCGCGCTCTCGTATCCGCGCGGCCGCGTGCTCGGCGGCAGTTCGTCGATCAACGGCATGATCTATATGCGCGGCCAGCGCGAGGATTACGACGAATGGGCACGCGTGACCAACGACGCGTCGTGGTCGTGGGACGCCGTGCTGCCCGTCTTCAAACGCAGCGAGGACCACTACGCGGGTGCGAGCGAATCGCATGGCGCGGGCGGTCCGTGGCGCGTCGAGAAGCAACGCCTCAAATGGAAAATACTCGAGGAGTTCGCGAAGGCCGCGCAGGAAACCGGCATTCCCGCCACCGACGACTTCAATCGCGGCGACAACACGGGAGTCGGCTACTTCGACGTCAACCAGAAGCGCGGCATTCGCTGGAATGCTTCGAAAGCGTTCTTGCGCCCCGCGATGAGGCGGCCGAACCTCACGATCATCACCGGCGCGCATACGCAGCGCGTCGTATTCGAGGGACGCCGTTGCACGGGCGTCGAATATCGCGGCAACGAGATCGACTACGTGGCCAAAGCGCGTTGTGAGGTCATACTGAGTTCGGGCGCGGTGAACTCGCCGCAATTGCTCGAGCTATCCGGCATTGGTAACGGCGCGCGTCTGCACAACCTCGGTATCGAAGTCGTCAACGATCTGCGCGGTGTCGGCGAAAACTTGCAGGACCATTTGCAACTGCGCATGGCTTATCAGGTCGACGGCGTGCGCACGTTGAACACGGCGTCCGCCCATTGGTGGGGCAAGCTGATGATCGGCGTGCAGTACGCGCTGTTTCAAAGCGGCCCGATGTCGATGTCGCCGTCGCAACTGGGCGCGTTCGCGAAGTCCGATCCCGACGATCGCTCGCTTGCGCGGCCCGACCTCGAATATCACGTGCAGCCGCTTTCACTCGATCGCTTCGGCGAACCGCTGCACCGGTTCAATGCATTCACGGCGTCCGTGTGTCAGTTGCGGCCGACTTCGCGCGGCAGCATCCATATCGAATCGGCGGACGCGTCGGCGCCGCCGTTGATCGCGCCCAACTATCTGTCGACGGATTATGACCGCCATGTGGCGGCGAACGCGTTGCGTCTCACGCGCCGCATTGCTGCCGCGCCTGCCCTCGCGCGTTACCAGCCGCGGGAAATCTTGCCGGGTATCGAGTATCAGAGCGAGGAAGAACTGCAACGTGCGGCAGGGCTTGTGGGCACCACGATCTTCCATCCTGTCGGCACATGCCGCATGGGCACGACCGACGATCCCGCTGCGGTCGTCGACAACAGGCTACGAGTTATCGGGGTGGATGGACTGCGCGTGGTCGACGCATCGGTCATGCCCACCATCACATCGGGCAATACGAACTCGCCCACGTTGATGATCGCGGAGCGCGCAAGCGACATGATCCGCGAGGATCGCCGCGCGCGCGTGGCCGGCAGCGTGACCGCGCAGGCAGGCAAGGCAGTCTCGATGACCGCAGCCTGACACACATCTCGCATCGCGGCACGCGCCATGCGTGCCGCGCATTCCAAGCACAGTCGCGTGCATCGACACGCCGCCTGTCTCCAATGAGAGACTGCCGTGCGCGGTTGCACACGCATCATCCACTAAGTGCAAATCCCAATGAATGCGCTGCATCATTGGCGCGACAATGGCAGCCATGCTGCGTGTTGCCCCAGGGATTACCGTCCGGATTGGTGCAGCACGCCAACGAGCGTGCACGGGGTGCCGCCGTCCAAATTAAAAGTCGCGCAGGGCTTCGCGCGAAAGCTCGTAGTGCTTCGCCTAACTCCGTATGGAAGGGAACATGATTCTCGGCGATACGATTCTCGAAACGCGCGGCCTCACCCGTGAGTTCAAAGGCTTCATTGCCGTGAACGGCGTGAACCTGCGCGTGCGCCGTGGCTCGATCCATGCGCTGATCGGCCCCAATGGAGCAGGCAAGACCACCTGCTTCAACCTGCTCACCAAGTTCCTCGAACCGACAGCCGGCCAGATCGTCTTTAACGGCGTCGACATTACGAAAGAGCGGCCGGCGCAAATCGCGCGGCGCGGCATCATTCGTTCGTTCCAGATTTCCGCTGTGTTTCCGCATCTGACGGCATTGCAGAATGTGCGCATCGGTTTGCAGCGCTCGCTCGGCACGGCTTTTCATTTCTGGAAAAGCGAGCGCACGCTGCGCCAACTCGACGACCGGGCGATGGACCTGCTCACGCAAGTGGGCCTGACCGATTTCGCCGATGTACTGACCGTCGAACTCTCATACGGCCGCAAGCGCGCGCTGGAAATCGCCACCACGCTCGCGATGGAACCCGAGCTGATGCTGCTCGACGAGCCGACGCAAGGCATGGGCCACGAGGACGTCGATCGCGTGACGGCATTAATCAAGAAAGTATCGAGCGGCCGCACGATTCTGATGGTCGAACACAACATGAACGTGATTGCCGGCATCTCCGACACGATCACCGTGCTGCAACGAGGCGAAGTGCTCGCCGAGGGCACGTATGCCGACGTGTCGAAGAATCCGCTCGTGATGCAAGCCTATATGGGCAGCGCCGACGCGGCGCTCGCCGGAGCCCACGCATGAACACAATTGCCGAGCGCGAAAGCCTCGAGGTGAGCGGCAAGGCCGCTGGCGCGCCCGCGCTCGAAATCACGGGATTGCAGGCCTGGTATGGCGAGTCGCACATCCTGCATGGCGTCGATCTGACCGTGGACCGCGGCGAGGTCGTCACGCTGCTCGGCCGCAACGGGGCAGGGCGCACCACGACATTGCGCGCGATCATGGGACTCACCGGCCGGCGCACGGGCTCGATCCGCATCGGCGGACGTGAAACGATCAATCTGCCCACGCATCGCATCGCGCATTGCGGCATTGGCTATTGTCCCGAAGAGCGCGGCATTTTTTCGAGCCTCTCGTGCGAGGAAAACCTGTTGTTGCCGCCGCCTGTCGGCGACAAGGCGCACATGATGTCGCTCGAGGAAATCTATTCGATGTTCCCGAATCTGCAGGAACGCCGCATGAGCCAGGGCACGCGGCTCTCAGGCGGCGAACAGCAGATGCTCGCGGTTGCGCGCATACTGCGCACCGGCGCGAGCCTGCTGCTGCTCGACGAGATTTCCGAAGGGCTCGCACCTGTCATCGTGCAGGCGCTCGCGCGCATGATCGTCACGTTGAAGGCGCGCGGCTACACGATCGTGATGGTCGAACAGAATTTCCGCTTTGCCGCGCCACTTGCCGATCGCTTCTATGTGATGGAGCACGGTACGATCGTCGAACACTTCGGGGCAAGTGAACTCGAAAGCAAGATGCCGGTGCTGCACGATTTGCTGGGCGTGTAGAGAGCGCGCCCAACTGCCTCTGATAACCACAAGCGAAGAACCAGGAGACACGAATGAAAAAGAACCCACTCGCGCGGCTTGCCTCAGTTTGTTTCGCGGTCGCCGCCGGCGCCGCTATCACGATGAGTAGCGCGCAAGCGGCTGACGACGCAGTGAAGATCGGTTTTATCACCGACATGTCGGGGCTTTATGCGGACATCGACGGCCAGGGCGGCCTCGAGGCGATCCGCATGGCGGTTGCCGATTTCGGCGGCAAGGTCAACGGCAAGCCGATCACCGTGCTGTACGCGGATCACCAGAACAAGGCGGACATCGCGGCATCGCGCGCACGCGAATGGATGGATCGCGAGGGACTCGATCTGCTGATCGGCGGCACGAACTCGGCAACCGGTCTGTCGATGAACACCGTCGCCGGTGAAAAACACAAGGTGTACATCAGCATCGGCGCGGGCGCGGACACGCTGACCAACGAGCAATGCACGCCGTACACGATTCACTATGCGTACGACACGACGGCGCTCGCAAAAGGCACCGGCTCAGCGGTCGTGAAGCAGGGCGGCAAGTCGTGGTACTTCCTGACGGCCGACTATGCGTTCGGCAAAGCGCTTGAAAAGAACACGTCGGACGTGGTGAAGGCGACCGGCGGCCAGGTGCTGGGCGCGGTGCGTCATCCGTTGTCGGCGTCGGACTTCTCGTCGTTCCTGTTGCAGGCACAGTCGTCGAAGGCGCAGGTTCTCGGCCTCGCGAATGCAGGCGGCGACACGATCAACTCGATCAAGGCCGCGAAGGAATTCGGCATTACGAAGAGCATGAAGCTCGCCGCGCTGCTGATGTTCATCAACGACGTGCACAGTCTCGGTCTTGAAACAACACAAGGTCTCGTGCTGACCGATAGCTGGTACTGGAACAAGGACGCGAACACGCGCAAGTGGGCGCAGCGTTACTTCGACAAGATGCGCAAGATGCCGTCGAGCCTGCAGGCCGCCGACTATTCGGCGACGATGAATTACCTGAAAGCGGTGCAGGCAGTCGGCTCGACCGACTCCGAGAAAGTCATGGCGCAACTGAAGAAGACGAAGATCGACGACTTCTATGCGAAGGGCTACATCCGTCAGGACGGCAGCATGATCCACGACATGTACCTGATGCAGGTGAAGACGCCGGCTGAGTCGAAAGAGCCGTGGGACTACTACAAGATCACCGCGACGATTCCGGGCGAGCAGGCGTTCACGACGAAGTCGGAAACGCGCTGCGCGCTGTGGAAATAAGCGCGGATTGACGGCCTGACTGTGACGGCTGGCTGTCCGCGTGGGCAGTCAGCCGTTCGCTTCGCTTCATATGCCGCGCGCGGCCGGCGTGATGCGCGCTTCGCGTGCCGGCCCGATCGTGCGCAACCGATCTCGCCTTGACGATAGGTGAAGGCTTCAATGGACATCTTTGGCATTCCGCTTCCCGCGATGCTGAGCCAGTTGCTGCTCGGACTCGTGAACGGCTCGTTCTACGCAATTCTGAGTCTGGGTCTTGCGGTGATCTTCGGCTTGCTGAACGTGATCAACTTCGCGCACGGCGCGTTGTTCATGCTCGGCGCGATGCTCGCGTGGATGGGCTTCTCGTACTTCGGCGTGCCGTACTGGCCGATGCTGATCATCGCGCCGCTGCTCGTCGGCCTGTTCGGCGTACTGATAGAACGCTCGATGCTGCGCTGGCTGTACAAGCTCGATCATCTGTACGGGCTGTTGCTCACGTTCGGGCTGACGCTCGTCGTGGAAGGCGTGTTCCGCTCCATCTACGGCTCGTCCGGTCAACCCTATGACGTGCCGTCGGCCTTGTCGGGCGCGACGAACCTCGGCTTCATGTTCCTGCCGAACTATCGCGCATGGGTCGTCGTGGCGTCGCTCATCGTCTGCTTCGCGACGTGGTTCGTGATCGAGAAGACGCGGCTTGGCGCCTATCTGCGCGCGGGGACTGAGAACCCCAAGCTCGTCGAGGCGTTCGGCATCAACGTGCCGCTGATGATCACGCTCACCTACGGCTTCGGCGTCGCGCTCGCCGCGTTTGCCGGCGTGCTCGCCGCGCCCGTCATTCAGGTGTCGCCGCTGATGGGCCAGCCTATGATCATCACCGTGTTCGCGGTCGTGGTGATCGGCGGAATGGGTTCGATCATGGGCTCGATTCTCACGGGCCTCATGCTCGGCGTGATCGAAGGACTGACGCGTGTGTTCTATCCGGAGGCGTCGGCGACCGTGGTGTTCGTCATCATGGCGCTCGTGTTGCTGGTGCGTCCGGCAGGTCTCTTCGGCAAGGAAAAATGATGCAGAGAAAACTGCTCTACGGTCTGCTGCTGCTCGCGCTCCTCGCGGTGCCCGTGCTCGGCATCTATCCGCTCTTCGTGATGAAGGTGATGTGCTTCGCGCTCTTCGCCGCCGCGTTCAATCTGCTGATCGGATACACGGGGCTGCTGTCGTTCGGCCACGCGATGTTTCTCGCGTCGGCAGGCTACGTCACCGGTTATGCGATGCAGACGCTCGGCTTTTCGCCCGAGCTCGGTGTGCTTGCGGGCACTGCTTGCGCGACGCTGCTCGGGTTTGTCGTCGGCATCTTCGCGATTCGCCGCCAGGGCATTTACTTTGCGATGGTGACGCTCGCGCTCGCGCAGATGGTCTACTTCGTGTTCCTGCAAGCGCCGTTCACACATGGCGAGGATGGTCTGCAAGGCGTGCCGCGCGGCAAGCTTTTCGGCGTGCTGGATCTTTCGTCCGACGTCGCGTTGTACTTCGTCGTGCTGGCGATCATGGTGCTCGCGTTCCTGCTGATCGTGCGGATCGTGCATTCGCCGTTCGGTCAGGTGCTCGTCGCGATCAAGGAAAACGAGCCGCGCGCCGTGTCGCTCGGCTACGATACCGACCGCTTCAAGTTGCTGGCCTTCATTCTCTCGGCCGGGCTTGCGGGACTCGCAGGGTCGCTGAAGGTCGTGGTGCAGGGCTTCGAGACTTTGAGCGATGCGTATTGGACGATGTCGGGCCTGGTCGTGCTGATGACGCTCGTCGGCGGCATGGGCACGCTGTTCGGGCCGCTGCTCGGCGCGGCGCTGATCGTGGCTCTTGAAGATCGGCTGGGCGACATCGGCAGCGCGCTCGCTTCGACGACGGGCGTCGAATGGTTCCGCTCATTGGGCGAATCGGTGACGATCGTGACGGGCGTGATCTTTATCGCCTGCGTGCTCGCGTTCCGGCGCGGGATCGTGGGCGAGATCATCGCGCGCGTTCGGCCGTTGCGCGCCTGAGCGGTGCAGTCCGGTTCCAGTGCATCGAATTACTTCGACATCCGATCTAATTGCGCTGCTTTGCAGTATGACCGGTCGATCCCGCTTGAGCCCTTATTCACGTATCCTGCGGCAACGGCGCTTAAACGCGCCCCAATTTAGTGCCGCACTGCACCACTAGGGTAATTGCTAGTTGTGGCATGGGGGGTGCTCGTTTAACCTTCATGCAGTTCTGATGCACCACGAATTTGCAGGTGGAGAACGAGGAGACATGAGGCACTAAGTGCCCACACGAAAGCGCTGTTGGATTGATATCCAACAGCGCTTTTTATTTTGTGTTTTCCAAATAGCGCCATTCAAATCTTTTGCTAACTCGGTGACCGTTTTATGTCGCCGACGATTCGCTCATTTGCCACGCCACAGCCCGTCAAAACGCTTGCGGCGTGCGGCTCGCCTCCGCTACACTCCTCATTCACCGACCGCTGGGTCGGGATTTAATTCACGAATTTAATTTGAATTGTTTTAACGGGGCATAGAGGAGCGGGATGAAGTCGGCATTGCGTTGGATCAGCGCGGCATTGGTCGCCACCGGAGTTTCGGCTGCATGGAGCGGCCCTGTATTCGCGGACGTGAAAATCGGCGTCACTGTCTCGGCAACCGGCCCGGCCGCATCGCTCGGCATCCCGGAGAAAAACACCATCGCGTTGCTGCCCAAGGAAGTGGCCGGGCAGAAGATCGATTACATCGTGCTCGACGACGCGACGGATTCCACGCAAGCCGTCAAGAACGCCCGCAAGCTCACCAGCGAAGATCGCGTCGACGCGATGATCGGCTCGACCGTCGTGCCGAATTCGCTCGCCATGATGGACGTCGCCGCGGAAAACACCACGCCGGTTATCTCTCTGGCTGCTGCCGCAAGCATCGTCGAGCCAATGGACGCGAAGCGCGCGTGGGTCTTCAAGACGCCGCAAAACGACATCCTGATGGCCACCGCGATCGCGCAGCACATGTCCAACCAGGGCGTGAAGACGGTCGCGTTCATCGGCTTCTCGGACGGCTACGGCGAAAGCTGGTTCAAGGAATTCAGCAAGGCCGCCGACCTCGCGAAGATCAAGGTCGTGGCGAACGAACGCTTCGCGCGAAACGACGCGTCGGTCACGGGCCAGGTGCTGAAGATCATGTCGCAGAACCCGGACGCGGTGCTGATCGCAGGCGCGGGCACGCCTGCGGCGCTGCCGCAGAAAACGCTCAAGGAGCGTGGTTACAAGGGCAAGTACTACCAGACGCACGGCGTCGCGAATAACGACTTCCTGCGCGTGTGCGGCAAGGACTGCGAGGGTACATATCTGCCGGCTGGCCCGCTGCTCGTCGCGGAGCAACTGCCCGATTCGAATCCGGTGAAGAAGAGCGCGCTCGCCTACAAGCGCGCGTACGAAGGCGCATATGGCGCGGGCTCGGTGTCGACTTTCGGCGGTCACGCATGGGACGCGGGTCTGCTGCTGCAACGCGCGATTCCTCTCGCGCTGAAGAAAGGGCAGCCCGGCACGCCGGCGTTCCGCGAAGCGCTGCGCGCCGCGCTCGAAGGCACGAAAGACCTGCCCGCATCGCATGGCATCTTCAACATGAGCGCGAACGACCATGCCGGTCTCGATCAGCGGGCGCGCGTGATGGTGCAGATTGTCGGCGGCAAGTGGAAGTTGTCCGGCGACTGAGCAAGGGCGAAGCAATAGTCGACCTCATACAAAAAGACGCGTGCAGTTGACGCGTCTTTTTTATTGCCTCAGTTGCTTTCCGTAGCGCTGTATCGACGCCGCGAGTGTGGTTGTGCGGCTTCAGGACAAACCCGCATTTGGGTTGCAGTCTATTGACCGTCGGCGCGACACGACGCAATACTACTAACATGTTAGTGTTTTGTGCACGCCAGTTCGGAAACGACATTTCAGGAATCGCAGCAGCAGGGAGTGACCTACAAGCGGCGAAGGCTATCTCGTTGAGCAGGGAAAACCATGCTTGGCACAGCCGGACCCTATAACTAGATTCAGACACCCGACCCACGAGTCGGATCACAGATACGCACTTCGGAGCGTTGGAGACTTGCAATGGCAATGACAAAGACAAAGACAAAGCAATGGGTACGGACTGGCATCGCGATGGCATTGATGTGCGGTGCAGGCGCGGCGTTCGCTCAGGTGAAGATCGGCGTGACGCTGTCGACCACGGGGCCGGCTGCATCGCTCGGGATTCCTGAGAAAAACACGATTGCGTTGCTGCCGAAGGAGATCGGCGGCAAGACGGTGCAGTACATCATCCTCGATGACGCGTCCGATACGGGCAAGGCCGTGCAGAACACGCGCAAGCTGATCGACGAAGATCACGTCGACGCGATCATCGGCTCGACCGTCACGCCGAATTCGCTGGCCATGCTCGATCCCGCATCCGAAGGCAAGACGCCGGTCATTTCGCTCGCGGCTTCCGCTGCGATCATCTCGCCGATGGACGCGAAGCGCGCATGGGCCTTCAAACCGCCGCAGAACGACAGCCTGATGGCCGACGCCATCGCCGAGTACATGGAGCATCACGGCGTGAAGACGGTCGGCTTCATCGGCTTCGCGGATGCCTACGGCGATAGCTGGAACAAGGTGTTCACAACCGCAACCGCTGCGCACAACCTGAAGATCGTGACGAACGAGCGCTTCAACCGGACCGACGCTTCGGTGACGGGCCAGGTGCTCAAGACGATGGGTGCGAATCCCGACGCGGTCCTGATCGCAGGCTCCGGCACGCCGGCCGCGCTGCCGGCCAAGACGCTCAAGGAGCGCGGCTACAAGGGCAAGATCTATCAGACGCACGGCGTCGCGAATAACGACTTCCTGCGCGTGTGCGCCAAGGACTGCGAAGGCGAAATTCTGCCGGCCGGTCCGATCCTCGTCGCCGATCAGTTGCCGGAGTCGAATCCGGTAAAGAAGTCGTCGCTGGCCTATAAGGCGGCGTACGAGAAAGCCTACGGCGCGGGTTCGGTCGCGACCTTCGGCGGTCATGCATGGGACGCCGGCCAGATGCTGCAACGTGCGATTCCGGAGGCTTTGAAGACGGCTCAACCGGGCACCGAAGCATTCCGCGTGGCACTGCGCGGCGCGCTGGAAAGCATCAAGGAACTGCCGGTCTCGCACGGCATCATGAACACGACCACGACTGACCACAACGGCCTCGACAAGCGCGCACGCGTGATCGTGGAGATCGTCGACGGCAAGTGGAAGCTGCAGAACGACTAATACAAAGCGACTCATAGAAAGCGGTACGCGCCTCTCGTGAAGTGCGGCACATGACGCCGCACTGCCATTCTGTTCGATGACAATGGCACCGACCGCCGCGCCGTGCTCCGGCGCGGCGGTCGTCTTTTCCAGTTTCGATTTCGACGCTTCAGGACGAGGAAGTATGGATCTATCAATTGCGGCGATCCTCGCGCAGGACGGCATCACGACGGGCGCCATTTACGCGTTGCTCGCGCTCGCGCTGGTGCTGGTGTTCTCCGTGACGCGGGTGATCTTCATCCCGCAGGGCGAGTTTGTTTCGTATGGCGCGCTCACGCTCGCCGCGTTGCAAACTCAAAAGTTTCCGGCCACCTGCTGGCTGCTGATGGCGATGGGCGCGGCATGCTTCGTCGTCGAAGTCGTGGGGTTCGTGCGGCACGCGGAACGGCGCCGGCATGCGGCGCGCACGCTGGCCGTACTGGTCGGCAAGTATCTGCTGTTTCCGGTCGCGGTTTATGCGCTGACGCAAGGCGTTTTCCTTCACCCTCTGCCGATGATCGCGCAGATCGCCTTGACGCTCCTGATCGTGATTCCGATGGGACCGTTTGTTTACCGGCTCGCGTATGAGCCGATCGCTGAGGCGACCACGCTGTTGCTGCTGATCGTGGCAGTGGCGGTGCACTTCGCGATGGTGGGCCTCGGTCTCGTGATGTTCGGCGCGGAAGGCTCGCGCACCACCGCGTTTTCGGACGCGACGTTCAACCTCGGCAGCCTGTCGATTTCAGGACAAAGCCTGTGGGTGGTCGGCACGGCGGTCGTGCTGATCGGCGCACTGTATCTGTACTTTGACCGCTCGATCTCCGGCAAGGCACTGCGCGCGACATCCGTGAACCGGCTCGGCGCGCGGCTCGTCGGCATCGGCACGACGCAAGCAGGGCGGCTCGCGTTCACGCTCGCCGCGGGCCTTGGCGCGCTGTGCGGCATTCTCGTCGCGCCGTTGACCACCATCTACTACGACTCGGGCTTCCTCATCGGCCTGAAGGGCTTCGTGGGAGCGATTATCGGCGGGCTCGTCAGCTATCCGCTGGCGGCGGCCGGCTCGATCCTCGTCGGTCTGCTGGAGTCGTACTCGTCGTTCTGGGCGAGCGCCTACAAGGAAGTGATCGTGTTCACGCTGATCATCCCGGTGCTGCTCTGGCGCAGTCTCGCCAGCCCGCACACGGAAGAGGAAGAGGAGTGACGCGATGAAACGGATCATGAAAAACAAGTTCTTCTGGCTGTTCCTCGTCGTGCTGTTCGCGTTGCCGGTGTTGCCGCGGCCGATTCACGTCCCCGAATACTGGGTGACGCTGCTTAACTACATCGGCCTCTATTCGATCGTGGCGATCGGGCTCGTGCTGCTGACGGGCATCGGCGGGATGACGAGTTTCGGGCAGGCGGCGTTTGTCGGCATCGGCGCATATGCGACGGCGTACCTGACCACGCGCTTCGGCGTCTCGCCGTGGCTCGCGCTAATCGCCGGCGTGTTGGTGACGGCGTTGATCGCGCTGATCCTGGGTCTCGTGACGATGCGCCTGTCCGGCCACTTTCTGCCGCTTGGCACGATCGCATGGGGACTCTCGCTGTTTTACCTGTTCGGCAATCTGGAGATGCTGGGCAAGTACGACGGCATCAACGGTATTCCGGTGCTGAACGTGTTCGGCATCGACCTTGAGTCTGGCCGCCATATCTATTACCTGATCTGGCTTGTTGTGCTCGGCGCGGTCGTTTCTGTTCAAAACCTGCTTAACAGCCGGCCTGGACGGGCGATCCGCGCGCTGCGCGGCGGCGGCATGATGGCCGAAGCAATGGGCGTGAATACGGCGTGGATGCGCGTCGTCATTTTCGTCTACGCGGCGGTGCTGGCTTCCGTGTCCGGTTTTCTGTACGCGCATTTGCAGCGGGCGGTGAATCCGACGCCGTTCGGACTGAATCACGGCATCGAATTCCTGTTCATGGCGGTGGTGGGCGGGGTGTCGCATGTGTGGGGGGCGGTGCTCGGCGCGGCCATCCTCACGGTATTGCAGGACTATTTGCAAACGCTGCTGCCGAAGTTGCTCGGCGAGAACGGCAACTTCGAGGTGATCGTCTTCGGCATTCTGATGGTGCTGTTGCTCCAATACGCTCGCCAGGGCGTCTGGCCTTTCGTCGCGCGTTTCTTCCCGCGTGGGCCGCGCGCGCATCTGCCGGATCACGCGGATCCGTTGCCGCAGCGCAGCAAGCCGACGGCCGGCGAAAGCCTGTTGACGGTGAACAAGGCGCGCAAGCAGTTCGGCGGTCTGGTCGCGGTGAACGACGTCAGCTTTGAAGTAAAAGCAGGGCAGATCATCGGCTTGATCGGCCCGAACGGCGCCGGAAAATCGACCACGTTCAACTTGGTGACGGGCGTGCTGCAAGCGACGAGCGGCGAGATCACCTTCCGCGGCGAGCGGATCGATTCGCTCAGTTCACGTGAAATCGTCAAGCGGGGAATCGGCCGCACGTTTCAGCACGTCAAGCTGCTGCCGGGCATGACTGTGCTCGAGAACGTCGCAATTGGCGCGCATTTGCGGGGGCATGCGGGTGTCTGGCGAAGCGTCGTGCGCCTGAATGGCGTCGAAGAAGCGCGGTTGATGGCCGAGGCGGCTCGTCAGATCCGGCGCGTCGGACTCGAGCAGCACATGTACGACGAAGCCGGAAGTCTCGCGCTCGGGCAGCAACGGATTCTCGAAATCGCGCGCGCACTGTGCTGCGATCCGACATTGCTCCTGCTCGACGAGCCGGCGGCTGGCTTGCGATATCAGGAAAAGTTGCAGTTGGCGGACTTGCTTCGCCGGCTGAAGGCGGAAGGGATGAGTGTGCTGCTGGTCGAGCACGACATGGACTTTGTGATGAATCTGACCGACCGGCTAGTCGTGATGGAATTCGGCACGCGTATCGCCGAAGGTCTGCCGCAGGAAGTGCAGCAGGACCCGGCTGTGCTCGAGGCGTACCTCGGCGGGGTGGAGTAATGGAGAACGACATGAATGCAGCGGCACCGATTCTCGATGTGAACGGTCTTTCCGTGCGCTACGGCAAAGTCGAGGCACTGCACGGCGCGGCGATCAAGGTACGGGCCGGCCAGATCGTGTCGGTGATCGGGCCGAACGGCGCGGGCAAATCGACGTTGCTGAACGCGATCATGGGCGCCTTGCCGCCTACGGGGCACGCTAAGGGTGCGGTTGTCTACCAGGGCGAGGACGTCAGCGCGGTGCCGGTTGAGAAGCGCGTGGCTCGCGGCATGTGTCTGGTGCCGGAGAAGCGCGAGCTTTTCGCGTCGATGACCGTCGAGGACAACCTCGTTCTGGGCGCTTACCGGCGCAAGCGGGCGGGCGAGCGTAACTTCCTGGATCAAATCGAACCGGTCTTTGAACTCTTCCCGCGCCTGAAGGAGCGCCGCAAGCAGGCGGCAGGGACGTTGTCCGGCGGTGAGCGGCAGATGCTCGCCGTAGGGCGCGCGCTGATGGGCAAACCGGACTTGCTGATGCTGGATGAGCCGAGTCTGGGTCTTGCACCGTTGATCGTGAAGGAGATTTTTCACATCATCAGCGCGCTGCGCCAGACGGGGGTGGCGACGCTTCTGATCGAGCAGAACGCGCGCGCTGCGCTGCAAATTTCCGACTATGGCTACGTGCTCGAAACCGGCGAACTTGCGCTGGAAGGCGCGGCGGCCGAGTTGGCGCAGAATCCGCGGGTCATCGAGACTTACTTGGGGCTCGCGAAAAAGGCAGCGTAAGCGTTCTTTTCGGTGGTTCGGAAGCGGCGTGTTTCACGTGAAACACGCCGCTTTTTTTTGTCTTAGGCCATCCGGCCGAATTCGGGCCGAAACCGAACCCGTTATAATTCGCCCAATACTTTTCTTTTGAAGGCTCACGCGACGATCTGGCGTGAGATCCGCGATGCTTTTTCCCACAGAATTTGACGTAATCGTTGTCGGTGGAGGCCACGCCGGCACCGAGGCCGCTTTGGCCTCCGCGCGCATGGGCAATAAAACCTTGCTGCTCACGCACAACATCGAAACGCTTGGACAGATGAGCTGCAATCCGTCGATCGGCGGCATTGGCAAGGGCCATCTGGTCAAGGAAGTCGACGCGCTCGGCGGCGCCATGGCGGCCGCGACGGACGAAGGTGGAATCCAGTTCCGCATTCTCAACTCGTCTAAGGGGCCGGCTGTGCGTGCTACGCGCGCCCAAGCCGACCGACTGCTTTACAAGCAGGCGATTCGTCATCGTTTGGAAAATCAGCCGAACTTGTGGCTTTTCCAGCAGGCTGTCGATGATCTGATGGTCGAAGGCGATCGCGTCGTCGGTGCGGTTACGCAGGTGGGAATCCACTTCCGCTCGCGCGCCGTCGTGCTGACGGCGGGGACTTTCCTCGACGGCAAAATCCACGTTGGGTTGAACAATTACACGGGCGGCCGGGCGGGCGATCCGGCGGCCGTCTCGCTGTCGGCGCGTTTGAAGGAGCTCAAGCTCCCGCAAGGACGTCTCAAAACGGGGACGCCGCCGCGGATTGACGGTCGCACGATCGATTTCTCGCAGCTTGAAGAGCAACCGGGCGACCTCGATCCGGTGCCAGTATTTTCGTTTCTCGGTCGGGCCGAGCAGCATCCGCAGCAAGTGCCGTGCTGGGTGACGCATACCAACGAGCGTACGCACGACATCATCCGCGGTGGATTGGATCGCTCGCCGATGTACACGGGCGTGATCGAAGGAGTGGGGCCGCGGTACTGCCCGTCCATTGAGGACAAGATTCACCGCTTCGCGTCGAAGGAATCGCATCAGATTTTCCTGGAACCGGAGGGGCTGACGACCAACGAGTTTTACCCGAACGGGATTTCGACCAGCTTGCCGTTCGACGTGCAACTCGAACTCGTGCGGTCGATGCGCGGGCTAGAGCACGCGCACATCCTGCGACCGGGTTACGCGATCGAGTACGATTATTTTGATCCGCGCGGCTTGAAGGCGTCGCTGGAGACTAAGGTAATTAGCGGGTTGTTCTTTGCGGGTCAGATCAACGGCACGACTGGCTATGAGGAAGCCGCGGCTCAAGGGCTGCTGGCTGGCATCAACGCTGGTCTGTTCGTCCAAGGGAAGGATGTGTGGTGCCCGCGTCGCGATCAGGCGTACCTGGGTGTTCTGGTCGACGATCTCGTCACGCGCGGCGTCTCCGAGCCGTATCGCATGTTCACGAGCCGCGCCGAGTATCGGTTGAGCTTGCGCGAGGACAACGCGGACATGCGGCTGACGGAAATCGGCCGCGAGTTGGGCGTGGTCGACGACGTCCGGTGGGACGCGTTCAGCCGCAAGCGCGACGCTGTTTCACGTGAAACAGAGCGGCTACGGACAACCTGGGTGAACCCAAAGACGCTATCCGCGGATGAAGCGACGGCCTTGCTCGGCAAGCCTATCGATCATGAATACAGTCTGGCGGATCTGCTGCGTCGGCCCGGCGTCAGCTATGACGGCGTTTGCGCGTTGCGAGCCGGCGCGTGCGCCGCGCCTGAGACCTTGGCGGAAGACGAGGTATTGCTCGTTCAGATCAAGGAACAGATCGAAATCGGCATCAAGTATCAGGGCTATATCGACCGTCAGGCCGATGAAATTGAACGGAACGAGGCGCACGAGAGTACGCGCTTGCCGGAAGGCTTGGACTACGCGGAAGTAAGAGGGCTGTCGTTCGAAGCGCGCCAGAAGCTGACGCAGTTCCGTCCCGAGACTATCGGTCAGGCATCGCGCATTTCGGGGATCACGCCCGCAGCCATTTCGTTGCTGATGGTGCACCTGAAGCGTGGGCTCGGCCGCCGTGCTGCGAAGCCTGCGGAGCCGGGCGCCGACAGCTCGCCGGTGGCGCAATGACGTCGAAGCAGCAGGGCAGCGACCGGCAAGCGTTGGCGCAGCTACTCACGGACGGCACACGTGAACTCGGTCTCGACCTGAATGACGCTCAACTTGGCAAGCTACTCGACTACGTCGCTTTGCTGGGTAAATGGAACGCCGTCTATAACCTGACGGCGATCCGCGATCCGCGACAGATGCTGATTCAGCACATTCTCGACTCGCTTTCCATCGTGCCGCATCTGGCGCTGCGCAATCCGCGCTCCGTGCTCGACGTGGGTTCCGGCGGTGGCTTGCCGGGGATCGTGCTGGCGATTGTCCTACCGGATTGCGGCGTCACCGTGAACGACATCGTTCATAAGAAAACGGCTTTTCAGGCGCAGGCGAAGGCCGAGTTGGGGCTCACCAATCTGTCAGTGGTGACGGGGCGCATCGAGACCTTGCAACCTGGCGCCGAAGTGCCGGCAAAGTTCGACGTAATCGTCTCGCGAGCATTCGCAGAACTCGCCGATTTCGTTACACTGGCCCGTCATCTCGTCGCGGAGCACGGCGCGATCCTGGCGATGAAGGGCGTGCGCCCGGACGGCGAGATCGAGCGCTTGCCGGCAGGCGCCCACGTGGAGCAAACGGTGCGGCTCCAGGTGCCGTTTCTCGACGCCGAGCGCCATCTGGTCACCGTTCTCGTCGACGAAGCCCGTCAGGCCTCGAAGTGACATTCGCCGCTCATCAGTTTGACCACGTAACTACATCTTCAGGCAGCAAAAGGGACATTCCAACGATGGCAAAAATCTTCTGCGTTGCGAACCAGAAAGGCGGCGTCGGCAAGACGACGACGACAGTCAATCTGGCGGCCAGCCTGGCAGCGCAGGGACAGCGAGTCCTTCTTATCGATCTGGACCCGCAGGGCAATGCCACGATGGGTAGCGGCATCGACAAGGCCGCGTGTGCGAACACCGTCTATGAAGTGCTGGTGGATGGCGTCTCGGTGGCTGATGCGCGCATGCGCCCGGAAGCCGTCGATTACGACGTGCTGCCCGCCAATCGTGAACTAGCCGGCGCCGAAGTCGAGTTGGTCAGCGTGCAGAATCGCGAGCGTCAATTGAAGGCCGCGCTTGCCGCAGTCGAAGGCGAGTACGACTTTATCCTGATCGACTGTCCGCCGGCCTTGTCGCTGCTGACGCTCAACGGCTTGTGCGCCGCTCACGGCGTGGTAATTCCGATGCAGTGCGAGTACTTCGCCCTCG
Source organism: Paraburkholderia sp. RL17-368-BIF-A (assembly GCF_046054045.1). Classification (NCBI taxonomy): domain Bacteria; kingdom Pseudomonadati; phylum Pseudomonadota; class Betaproteobacteria; order Burkholderiales; family Burkholderiaceae; genus Paraburkholderia; species Paraburkholderia sp. RL17-368-BIF-A. Next base: position 104,101 of record NZ_JARESN010000004.1, on the reverse strand, counting down.
AAGGGCTGTCCGATCTGGTCAACACCATCAAACAGGTGCACGCGAATTTGAACCGGGACCTCAAGGTGATCGGTTTGTTGCGCGTCATGTTCGACCCGCGCATCACATTGCAGCAGCAAGTTTCCGATCAATTGAAAGAGCATTTCGGCGACAAGGTGTTCGACGCGGTGATCCCGCGCAACGTGCGTCTCGCCGAAGCGCCGAGTTATGGATTGCCGGGCGTGGTATTCGACAGGGCGTCGCGTGGCGCGCAAGCGTATGTGCAGTTCGGCGCGGAAATGATTGAACGGGTGCGCGCACTGAATGACGCGCCCCAGGCATCCTAAGCGGATCGAGGAAGCACGATGAATGCAGTAGCAAGAAAGAAGGGATTGGGCCGCGGCCTGGAAGCGTTGCTCGGCGGAAGCGCCGACATCACGGAGGCGGTGGCGATAGAAGGTGCGCCGAATGTGCTGCCTCTGTCGAAGATGCAGGCCGGCAAGTATCAGCCGCGCACGCGCATGGACGAGGGCGCGTTGCAGGAGCTGGCGGCCAGCATCCGCGCGCAGGGAGTGATGCAGCCGATCCTCGTGCGGCCGGTGTCGGCGGACAAGTATGAAATCATCGCGGGCGAGCGGCGTTTTCGCGCGGCGCGCCTCGCGGGCCTGGAAGAAGTGCCCGTGCTGGTGAAGGACGTGCCCGATCAGGCCGCGGCAGCGATGGCGCTGATCGAGAACATTCAGCGTGAAGATCTGAATCCGCTGGAAGAGGCGCAAGGCATTCAGCGCTTGCTCGACGAATTCGATTTCACGCACGAACAGGCGGCGGAATCGGTTGGCCGCTCGCGCAGCGCCGTATCCAACTTGCTGCGTCTGCTGAACCTTGCCACGCCGGTTCAGACGATGCTGCTTGCCGGCGACCTCGACATGGGGCACGCGCGCGCGTTACTGGCGGTCGATGCGGCGACGCAGATCACGCTGGCGAATCAGGTCGTCAACAAGCGGATGTCGGTGCGCGAAACCGAGAAGCTGGTGGCGGCGACGACCAAGGCGGCGCCGGCGGTGAAGGCACGCGCGAACCCGGACGGCGGCCGGGATACGCGACGACTGGAAGAAGAACTGTCCGACTTGCTCGCCGCCACAGTGAAGATCAAGCTCGGTCGACGCGGCCGCGGCCAGGTTCTGGTCGACTTCGGCGATCTCGATGCGCTGGAGGGCATCCTGGTGCGCCTGCGTGGGAATGCTACCGCTTAGAGCAGAATCGTCCGCTCTCAATCGGTGAGCGGTGCAGAGAAATTAGCTGCACCGCCCAGATTTTCTTGGATTCCTAACTAATCCGGCATCGGCGACCAAAGATGGCGGCGCAAGACAAGGGCAGAGCGCTCTTCTCTGTGCAGCCAACAAAAAACGCATCGTGCCGCGCGGTCAAGTAAACCGCCCATCATCGTTTGTTGCATTTTCGAGACGTCCGCTGCAACGTTTTTCGCGCCTATCTACAGGGAGAAAACTTGCCAGTTTGCGCATGCGTTTTGCCTCTGCCCGACAGCCTTACATTTAACGTGCTGCGCGTAGCCATGAAGGCTTTTCCACATCGCGAAGCGTCGTTTCGCACTGTTTATTGAACGGCCTAAAGTCTTGAATTGCCTGCAACTATCGCTTACAATCGCCCGGATTTAATTGCACGGCAACCCCGTAAGCGCAGCGAAAGCTCGCTGATCGGAACGAGACTTTCGGAACACTGCGATGGCGGTCAAAGCGTCGAATCAAGCGCCAAAAAATGGGCGCGGCAACGGGCGCGATGAACACCGCGAAGAGCGCACCGTGTCGAATGCCTCCACCGCTCAGCAAGTCGCGCGAGAAGAATCGTGGGACGCCGAGCAGGATAACAATATCGTTCCGCTCACGCGGGCCGAAGCAGAAAAGCTGTTTGGCCCGAATGTGAGTCGTCCATCGCGCGTTACGCCTTTCAAGGTCGTGGCAGCGCAAATGGTTTTGTCCCTGGTTGCAACGTTGGTGTGGTGGCTGTTCTATAAGCCGCCGGGCGCTGCTGCGCTGTCCGCGTTCCTGGGGGGAGCGATCTGCTGGGTGCCGGGCGCATTGTTCGCGGCGCGACTGAGAACACTGAGCGGCGCCGAAACAGTGATGAGCTGGGTGCTCGGCGAAGCGCTCAAGATGGGGGCGACGATCGCGATGTTTGTAGCCATCGCCTTCTGGTATCACGACGTGCGCTGGGTTCCGCTGCTCGTGACTTATCTCATCGCGCTCAAGACGTACTGGATTGCCTTGGCGTGGCGCTGAGGAAGCAACAGGCAACTGCAAAGATTTGAAGCCGGCGCGTGGCGCCGGCGAGAGCGTGCGGATATGACACCATCCGCACCCGGCGCGTTCCCGCAATAGAGCTTTGCGGCGGGAACGGCCCAAGACGATTTTCGACAATTTGGGTGGCTTTAACGATATGGCAGCTAGCGAAGGCACGCGCGCAATGGATCCGTCCGAGTACATCGCGCACCACTTGCAAAACTTTTCCACCGGGCACCAGACGTCGATTTTCGACATCCACGTGTGGAATCTGGACACCCTGTTCTGGTCGATCGTTTGCGGTCTGGCCACCATCATCATTCTGCATCTCGCTGCCCGCAAGGCAACGTCCGGCGTGCCGGGCCGTTTCCAGTGCGCGATCGAAATGCTGGTCGAAATGGTCGAGGACCAATCGAAGTCGATGATCCACGGCACGCGCACGTTCATCGCGCCGCTGGCTCTGACGGTGTTCGTATGGGTCGCGCTGATGAACTCGCTCGACTTCATCCCCGTCGACCTGCCGGGCCACGTGATCGGCTGGCTCGGTCTGTCGGAAGCCATCCCGCATCACCGCATCGTTCCGACGGCCGACCTGAACGGCACGATCGGCATCGCACTCGGCGTGTTCGCGCTGATGATTTACTACAACTTCAAGATCAAGGGCGCAGGCGGCTTCGTGCACGAACTGCTGTCCGCTCCGTTCGGCGCGCATCCGGTGTTGTGGATCCCGAACCTTGCACTGAACATCATCGAGTTCGTCGCGAAGACGGTCTCGCTCGGCATGCGGCTGTTCGGCAACATGTACGCGGGCGAACTGTTGTTCCTGCTGATTGCCCTGCTCGGCAGCATCTGGAGCTTCGGCGCGGACACGACGGTGCTTGGCTTCATCGGCCACGTGATCGCCGGCAGCGTGTGGGCAATCTTCCACATCCTGATCGTTCTGCTGCAGGCGTTCATTTTCATGATGCTGACGCTGGTGTACATCGGCCAGGCGCACGACACGCACTAACCTGCGCGTCGTTAAAAGAATCGTAGTTTTTCAAATCCCAGTTCCAACCAGTTCTAAAAGACTTTTCACAAAGGAGTGATCATGCAAGCTTTCATCGCCAACATCCAGGGTCTGACCGCCATCGGTATCGGCATCATCATCGGCCTGGGTGCAATCGGCGCCTGTATCGGTATCGGCCTGATGGGCGGCAAGTACATCGAAGCATGTGCTCGTCAGCCGGAACTGATGAACCCGCTGCAAACCAAGATGTTCCTGCTGGCTGGTCTGATCGATGCGGCGTTCCTGATTGGCGTTGGTGTGGCAATGCTGTTTGCGTTCGCGAACCCGCTGCTGGCCAAGCTGGCAGGCTGAGGTTCCTCGGAAGTTTGCGCCTGAGCTATAACTGAAGGCGCAGGGCGGAACGGGCACTTGGGCGCTGATCGAGCACAGAATCGATGAGCGCCTTGCCGTTTCACTTTCCGAACTAGCAACGTTTAAGGAAACACCGTGAATCTCAACGCAACCCTGTTTGCGCAAATGGTCGTGTTCCTGATCCTCGCGTGGTTCACGATGAAGTTCGTGTGGCCGCCGTTGATCAACGCCCTCGACGAGCGCTCGAAGAAGATTGCTGACGGTTTGTCTGCCGCTGAGAAGGGCAAGGCGGAACTCGAAGCCGCTCACAAGCGCGTCGACCAGGAACTCGCCCAGGCACGCAACGACGGTCAGCAGCGCATTGCTGACGCAGAAAAGCGCGCTGTGGCAGTCGCTGACGAAATCAAGGCTCAAGCGCAAGCTGAAGCCGCTCGCATCATCGCGCAAGCGAAGGCCGACGCGGAGCAGCAAGTCGTGAAGGCGCGCGAAACGCTGCGCGGCGAAGTCGCCGCACTGGCAGTGAAGGGCGCTGAACAGATCCTGAAGCGCGAAGTCGACCAGGCAGCTCACGCTGACCTGCTGAATCAACTGAAAGCCGAGCTCTGATCATGGCCGAACTTGCAACCATCGCCCGTCCGTACGCAGAAGCGCTGTTTGGCGTGGCCGAAGCTGGTGACATCGCCGCCTGGTCCACGCTCGTGCAGGAGCTGGCACAGGTTGCGCGTCTGCCCGAAGTGCTGTCGATTGCCTCGAGCCCGAAAGTAAGCCGCGCCCAGGTCAGCGAACTGCTGCTGGCTGCGGTCAAGTCGCCGCTCAAGGACAACGCGCAAGCGAAGAATCTGGTGCAAATGCTGGTGGACAACCATCGTCTGCAATTGCTGCCGGAAATTGCTGTGCAGTTCGAAGAGTTGAAGAACGCCCGCGAAGGGGCGGCCGATGTGCTGATCGTCAGCGCATTTCCGCTCGAAGGCGCGCAGTTGAACGACCTCGTCGCAAGTCTCGAACGCAAGTTCAAACGCAAGCTGAAGCCGACGGTCGAGATCGACTCGTCGTTGATCGGCGGCGTTCGCGTGACGGTCGGCGATGAAGTGCTCGATACCTCGGTCCGCGCGCGGCTTGCCAGCATGCAAACGGCTCTGACGGCCTGAAGCGCCCACGGCGCTGAAGCGGCTGGCACGCAACAGAATTGACTATCAGGAGCGAATAATGCAACTCAATCCCTCTGAGATCAGCGAGCTGATCAAGAGCCGGATCCAGGGCCTTGAAGCGAGCGCAGACGTTCGCAACCAGGGCACTGTGATCTCCGTGACCGACGGTATCGTGCGTATTCACGGTCTGTCGGAAGTGATGCAGGGCGAAATGCTCGAATTCCCGGGCAACACCTTCGGTCTTGCGCTGAACCTCGAGCGTGACTCGGTCGGCGCCGTGATTCTGGGTGAGTACGAGCACATCTCCGAAGGCGACATCGTCAAGACGACGGGCCGCATTCTGGAAGTGCCGGTTGGTCCGGAACTGCTCGGCCGCGTGGTCGACGCACTGGGCAACCCGATCGACGGCAAGGGCCCGATCAACGCAAAGAAGACCGACGCAATCGAAAAGATCGCTCCGGGCGTGATCTGGCGTAAGTCGGTTTCGGAACCGGTCCAAACCGGTCTGAAGTCGATCGACGCGATGGTGCCGGTTGGCCGTGGCCAGCGTGAGCTGATCATTGGCGACCGCCAGTGCGGCAAGACCGCAGTCGCAGTCGACGCGATCATCAACCAGAAGGGCAAGAACCTCTTCTGTATCTACGTCGCGATCGGCCAGAAGGCTTCGTCGATCATGAACGTGGTGCGCAAGCTCGAAGAAACCGGCGCGCTGGAATACACGATCGTCGTCGCCGCTTCGGCTTCGGAATCGGCTGCCATGCAGTACCTGGCGCCGTACGCCGGCTGCACGATGGGCGAATACTTCCGCGACCGCGGCCAGGACGCGCTGATCGTTTATGACGACTTGACCAAGCAGGCTTGGGCATACCGTCAAATCTCGCTGCTGCTGCGCCGTCCGCCGGGCCGTGAAGCGTATCCGGGCGACGTGTTCTATCTGCACTCGCGTCTGCTGGAGCGTGCTGCTCGCGTGTCGGAAGACTACGTCGAGAAGTTCACCAACGGGGAAGTCAAGGGCAAGAGCGGTTCGCTGACGGCACTGCCGGTCATCGAAACGCAAGCTGGCGACGTGACCGCATTCGTTCCGACGAACGTGATCTCGATTACCGACGGCCAGATCTTCCTGGAAACCGACCTCTTCAACGCAGGTATCCGCCCGGCAATTAACGCCGGCGTGTCGGTGTCGCGCGTCGGCGGTGCGGCTCAGACCAAGGTCGTGAAGAAGCTGTCGGGCGGTATCCGTACCGACCTCGCGCAGTATCGTGAGCTGGCAGCATTCGCACAGTTCGCATCGGACCTCGACGAAGCAACCCGCAAGCAGCTCGAGCGTGGTCGCCGTGTGACCGAACTGCTGAAGCAGCCGCAATATCAGCCGCTGCAAGTGTGGGAACTGGCTATCTCGCTGTTCGCCGCGAACAATGGCTACCTGGACGATCTGGAAGTGTCGCAAGTGCTGCCGTTCGAAAAGGGCCTGCGCGAATATCTGAAGTCGAGTCACGCTGACCTGGTCAAGCGCATTGAAGACAACAAGGAACTCTCGAAGGACGACGAAGGCCTGCTGCACACGGCCGTCAAAGACTTCAAGAAGTCCGGCGCTTATTGATCCGCGAGTGATCCGCAAGGCATAAAAGGACTTTGAAGCGGCGCGGGCCGCATGTGAATGTTCCCGCGCTGCTTCGATCGCTTTGCATGGGACCTGGGTCAGCGCTCAGGCGCTAACCCCGGCCGACAAGGAGCAAGCAATGGCTGGAATGAAGGAAATTCGCGGCAAGATCAAGAGCGTGCAAAACACGCGCAAGATCACGAAAGCGATGGAGATGGTGGCCGCATCGAAGATGCGTCGCGCTCAGGAGCGCATGCGCGCTGCTCGCCCGTACGCCGACAAGGTCCGCGATATTGCTGCACACATGAGCCGTGCGAACCCGGAGTATCGTCACCCGTTCATGGTGTCGAACGAAGGCGCGAAGACGGCGGGCATCATCCTCGTCACGACCGACAAAGGTCTGTGCGGCGGCATGAACACCAATGTGCTGCGCGCGGCGCTGCAGAAGTTCAAGGAACTCGAAGGTCAGGGCAAGACGATCGAAGCAACTGCGATCGGCACCAAGGGTCTGGGTTTCCTGAACCGTCTGCGCGCGAAGGTGGTATCGAATGTCGTGCATCTCGGCGACACGCCGCATCTGGAAAAGCTGATCGGCGCGGTGAAGGTGCAGCTCGATCTGTACTCGGAAGGCAAGGTTTCGGCGGTGTATCTCGCGTACACGCGCTTCGTCAATACGATGAAGCAGGAGCCGGTGATCGAGCAACTGCTGCCGCTGGCGGCGGATCAGTTCGAGCGCAAGGAAGAGCAGGGCGCGACGCCGACCACGCAGTGGGACTACATCTACGAGCCGGATGCGCAGGCAGTGGTCGATGAACTGCTGGTGCGTTATGTCGAGGCGCTGGTCTATCAGGCCGTCGCGGAAAACATGGCGTCGGAGCAGTCGGCCCGCATGGTCGCCATGAAGGCCGCTTCGGACAACGCGAAGACGGTCATCAACGAACTGCAGCTTGTGTACAACAAGAGCCGTCAGGCCGCGATCACGAAAGAACTGTCGGAAATCGTCGGTGGCGCGGCGGCGGTCTGACCTTCAGGTCAGGCAATCCGCTTCGTGTGCGCCCGTGTGGCGCACCGTCCGGGCAACGGTCTGGGCGATCCCATCGAAACAGCGCCTTTGCGCGAGTGAAGAATTGAGTATCTAAAGGAAAAGCGATGAGTACTACTGCTTTGGTAGAAGGCAAGATCGTACAGTGCATCGGCGCCGTTATCGACGTGGAATTTCCGCGTACGGACATGCCGAAGATTTACGACGCGCTCATTCTCGAAGGTTCGGAACTGACCCTCGAAGTCCAGCAACAGCTGGGCGACGGCGTTGTCCGTACCATCTGTCTGGGTGCATCCGACGGTCTGCGCCGCGGCACGGTCGTGAAGAACACCGGCCATCCGATCAGCGTGCCGGTCGGCAAGCCGACGCTCGGCCGGATCATGGACGTGCTGGGTCGTCCGATCGACGAAGCCGGTCCGATCAACTCGGACGTGGTTCGCGGTATTCACCAGAAGGCTCCGGCGTTCGACGAACTGTCGCCGTCGACTGAACTGCTCGAAACCGGCATCAAGGTTATCGACCTGATCTGCCCGTTCGCGAAGGGCGGTAAGGTTGGCCTGTTCGGTGGCGCCGGCGTGGGCAAGACCGTGAACATGATGGAACTGATCAACAACATCGCCAAGGAACACGGTGGTTACTCCGTGTTCGCCGGTGTTGGCGAGCGTACCCGCGAAGGGAACGACTTCTATCATGAAATGAAGGACTCGAACGTTCTCGACAAGGTCGCGCTGGTGTACGGCCAGATGAACGAGCCGCCGGGCAACCGTCTGCGCGTCGCGCTGACCGGCCTGACGATGGCTGAGCACTTCCGTGACGAAGGTCTCGACGTGCTGTTCTTCGTCGACAACATCTACCGTTTCACGCTGGCCGGTACTGAAGTGTCGGCACTGCTCGGCCGTATGCCGTCGGCAGTGGGCTATCAGCCGACGCTGGCTGAAGAAATGGGCAAGCTGCAAGAGCGTATTACGTCGACCAAGACCGGCTCGATCACGTCGGTTCAGGCCGTGTACGTCCCTGCGGATGACTTGACCGACCCGTCGCCGGCTACGACTTTCGGCCACCTGGACGCAACGGTCGTGCTGTCGCGTGACATCGCTTCGCTGGGTATCTACCCGGCCGTGGACCCGCTCGATTCGACCTCGCGTCAGATCGACCCGAACGTGATCGGCGAAGAGCATTACTCGATCACGCGCGGCGTGCAGCAAACGCTGCAGCGCTACAAGGAATTGCGCGACATTATCGCGATTCTGGGCATGGACGAACTCGCGCCGGAAGACAAGCTCGCCGTGGCGCGCGCTCGTAAGATCCAGCGTTTCCTGTCGCAGCCGTTCCACGTCGCTGAAGTGTTCACGGGCTCGCCGGGCAAGTACGTTCCGCTGAAGGAAACGATCCGCGGCTTCAAGATGATCGTTGAAGGCGAGTGCGACCACCTGCCGGAACAAGCCTTCTACATGGTCGGCACGATCGACGAAGCCTTCGAAAAGGCCAAGAAGATCCAGTAAAGGTCGGGTGTAACGAAGCGGGCGCCGGAGTCCGCGCTTATTGGATGCTCTGGGCATCCCACACGCGAAGCCGGTGCCTCTCACTACGCTCAACCCAGGAGTCGACATTTATGGCAACTATCAAGGTAGACGTCGTCAGCGCGGAAGAGCAGATCTTCTCGGGCCAGGCGAAGTTCGTCGCGCTGCCGGGCGAAGCAGGTGAACTCGGCATTCTGCCGGGCCACACGCCGCTCATCACGCGGATTCGTCCGGGTGCGGTGCGCATCGAAGCTGAAAACGGCGAAGAAGAGTTTGTGTTCGTCGCCGGCGGCATTCTCGAAATCCAGCCGGGCGCTGTGACGGTTCTCGCCGACACCGCAATCCGCGGCAAGGATCTCGACGAAGCCAAGGCCGAAGACGCGCGCAAGCGCGCGGAAGAAGCACTGCAGAACACGGGCTCGAACCTCGAGTATGCAACCGCGCAAGCGGAACTGGCGTACGCGACGGCTCAGCTTGCTGCGATCCAGCGTCTGCGCAAACTGCGCGGTCAAGGCTAAGCAGCACGTTTGAGAAAAAGTAGAGAAAAAGCAGCCCGCGTGGCTGCTTTTTTTTTACATCGACTTGACGTTTACGGAAAGGTAATCGACATTATGTGTCCGTGACCGCCCGCGCCACTGCCGGCCACGAAGAGCCGTCGACACGAGCGGACCTGCTGCGGGTAAGACTTGATGCCGGACGACCGCGCGCCGGTGGCACAATCGGTTTCAAAATCATTTCAATAGGGCGAATTGCTCACGGAGACAGCACCATGGCAACGCAAGTGTCAGGCGAATGCGCAATCATCCAGCCGAAAGACGGGCTCTCGTACGTCCGTGGATCGACAGACATTCCGTTGAGCGAAGCGACCATCGGCGAGTTTTTGCGCGAGACCGTCAGGCGCTTTCCGGACCGGCCCGCGGTGGTGTTTCGAGAGCAGCGAATTCGGTGGACATGGAAGGAATTCGCCGACGAAGTGGACATATTGGCCGCCGGATTGCTCGCGTTGGGCATTGCGAAGGGGGATCGCGTTGGCATCTGGTCGCCGAATCGCGTCGAATGGCTGCTGACGCAGTTCGCGACGGCGCGCATCGGCGCGGTGCTCGTCAACATCAATCCGGCTTACCGGCTTTCCGAACTCGAATACGCGCTGAACAAGGTCGGCTGCAAGGCGATAGTCGCGGCGGAGCGCTTCAAGACGTCGATGTATCTGGAGATGCTGCAGCAACTCGCGCCCGAACTCGCAACGCACGCGCCCGGCGATCTGCATGCGGCTCGATTGCCGGAACTGCGCTACGTTATCCGCATGTGCGACACCGAAACGCCGGGCATGCTCAGCTTCTCCGACGTGATCGAGCAGGGGCGTGCGACCCTCGACGTCGCTCGGCTCGATGCAATCGGCGAGACGCTGTCGTGCCACGAGGCGATCAACATCCAGTTCACCAGCGGCACGACCGGCAATCCGAAGGGCGCGACGCTCACGCATAGCAACGTGGTCAACAACGCGCGCTATATCGCGATGGCCATGAATCTCAGCGAGCAGGACGCGCTGTGCATCCCCGTGCCGCTCTATCACTGCTTTGGAATGGTGCTGGCCGTGCTGGCGTGCGTGTCGGTGGGCGCGAACATGGTATTTCCGGGCGAGGCTTTCGACCCGGCGGCGACGCTCGCGGCCGTCACCGAAGAGCAGTGCACGGCTTTGCACGGCGTGCCGACCATGTTCATCGCGGAACTCGATCATCCGGATTTTGCCTCGTATGACCTCTCGCGCCTGCGCACGGGCATCATGGCGGGCTCGCCGTGCCCCATCGAGACGATGAAGAAGGTCGTCTCGCGGATGCATCTGAGCGAGATCACGATTGCCTATGGCATGACGGAGACGAGCCCTGTGTCGTTCCAGAGCTCGACCACCGATCCGCTCGACAAGCGCACGACCACCGTCGGCCGAATCCAGCCTCACCTGGAGGTGAAAATCATCGATCCGCTTGGCAACATCGTACCGGTCGGCGAAACGGGCGAGCTGTGCACGCGCGGCTATTCGGTGATGCAGGGCTACTGGGGCGACGAAGAAAAAACCCGCGAGAGCATCGTGGATGGCTGGATGCACACCGGCGACCTGGCGACGCTCGACGCCGAAGGCTATTGCAACATCGTCGGCCGTCTGAAGGACATGCTGATTCGCGGCGGCGAGAACGTCTATCCACGCGAGATCGAGGAATTCCTGTTCCGCCATCCGAAGATCCAGAGCGTGCAGGTATTCGGCGTGCCGGACGCTAAGTATGGCGAGGAAGTGTGCGCGTGGGTCGTGCTGCGTTCAGGCGAACAGGCGACGGCAGAGGAAATCCAGCAGTTCTGTCATGGCCAGATCGCGCATTACAAGGTGCCCAAGTACATTCGTTTCGTCGACGAACTGCCGATGACCGTGACTGGCAAGGTGCAGAAGTTCGTCATGCGTGAGCGCATGATCGACGAACTGAAGCTGGAGCAAGGGAAGACCGCCTGAACGGCGCGAACGGAAAGCCATTGACATAGAAAGAAGGCCGCCCTCGGGCGGCCTTCTTTATCTCGGCAATCAACGCTGCACGCCGCGAATGTCACACATGGCCAAATCGTCGAAACAGCGCGAACTCCCAGGTAAAAGCTGCCATCCTGCACTGCGCAAACGTTTGGCGAGACGAAAAAAAAGCGGGCCTGGAGCCCGCTAAAAACCACACGCTACGGGGTTAGCGCGAGGAGACCAAAGTAGGAACCAACTGAGACGACGACCCTGCGTCGACTACGGCCCCAGCAGGGATGCCCCTTCACAGGGCTTCGGCCTAAGCCGACCGGCAAGTGCATCGTATCCGCTCACACCACGCACCCCGCCACATCCGTGTTGAAACCGTTGAGGGCATTGTGGGCGAATTAATCCAGGAGCGCCGTAACAAAGTGTTTCAGGTTGTAACGCCCGCCAGATAAGGCGTTGCGGGATTTATTGCGGAAATGAACTGTTAAAAAAGCAAGTTTTACCGATGACTGCGGCGCAATTTAATACGCTTGTTTCATGCTATTCGTGAAGCATGGCGCCGCATAAATCGTTAAGGCGATTCCGCATCAAATGGTTGCAGATTCATCTTTCCGATCATGAACCGCCGCTGTTACAACTCAATGGACGATGCCCAAAATTTTCGCAGCGACGCTTGCAACCATGAATGCGCCGCAGCAAAGGGAGTCGGCGTCAAAAGCGCACGAGGGTCTGTTCACCGGTCCAGCCAGGTTTCAGTCTCGTTCGACTCGCGCCAGGCTCACGCCGCCCGCGTTACATTAAGCCGCCCGGGTTTTGTGCAGGCATAACCACGCGGGCAGCCGTTGGAAACAGAAACTCGCGCGGCCGCGCGCCCTCCTCGAGCGCATCAAGAGGGCATCAAGAAACGCCACGGCCGCACCCTCACCTCACTTCAACCACTTATCCGACACGGCCTGATATTCGCCCGTAGCTCGCGCCAGGTGCAGCCATTGGTCGACGTACTGCTGGAAAGCCACGTCGCCGCGCGGCAACAGCCACGCCTTTTCGCCGTACTGGAACGGCTTGTCCGGATGCACCGAGCACAGGCCAGGATTGAGCTTTTGCTGTAACAGGGTCTCGGACGCGTCCGTCACCATCACATCGGCTTTGCCAGCGAGAATCTGCTTGAAGATCGTCACGTTGTCCGGATAGACGGTCATGTTCGCGTGCGAAAAGAACTGCTTTGCGAAACGTTCGTTCGTGCCGCCCGGATTCACGATCACGCGCGTTGCGGGCTGGTCGATCTGCGCCACGGTCTGATACTTGTTGACGTCGTCGCAACGGACGATCGGCGTTTTGCCGTCGACCATATAAGCCTGCGTGAAGAACGCGCGCTTTTGCCGCTCGAGCGTCGGCGAAACACCGCCCACGCCGATATCGCACTTGGCGACGAAGTCGTTCATCAGGTTCGACCACGAAGTCTTGACGTACTCCGCCTTGACGCCGAGCGACTTGGCAAGCGACTCCGTCATGTCGATGTCGATGCCTTCGAACTGGCCGTCCGCCTTGTAGAACGAATACGGTTTGTAGTCGCCCGTCGTACAGGCCCGCAGCGTGCCGCGAGCGAGAATGTCATCAAGCCGCGAAGCTGTCGCGGGTGTGCCGGACGCTTGCGCCTGAACCGCGCCACTGTGGATTAGTACGCCCGCCACGACGCCGAGCAATGCGAGTGCAACCTTCTTCATTGAGTCTCCTTGGTTATGCGTTGTTATAAGGCTGTCGGATGATAGCCCGGCAATTTTGCCTTGAACATCGGCCGTTCGGCCAGGTCGCAGTAGGGCGACCTTCTGCCGAAAATGGGCCTGAACTCGCGCACCGCAGTTATTGCCCGCATTGGACGGAATGCGACGGCGTCGTCCGGTAAAATGCCCCTTTGCCCTCAGTCGCACGCAACGTGGCCCATAACCTCCTGAACGACACTTTCCTGCGCGCGCTGCTGCGCCAGCCCACCGACTACACGCCCGTCTGGTTGATGCGGCAGGCTGGCCGCTACCTGCCGGAATACAATGCCACGCGAGCTCGCGCAGGCAGCTTTCTCGGGCTCGCGAAAAACCCGGCCTTCGCAACGGAAGTCACGCTGCAGCCGCTCGAGCGCTATCCGCTCGACGCCGCCATTCTGTTCTCCGACATCCTGACGGTGCCGGACGCCATGGGCCTCGGTCTGGAGTTCGTCGCTGGCGAAGGGCCGACATTCGCGCGGCCGGTGCGCACCGAAGACGACGTCGCGCGCCTCGCCGTGCCGGACATCGACGCCACGTTGCGCTACGTGACCGACGCCGTGCGCGAGATTCGCCGTGCGTTGACGGACGCGCAAGGCCGTCAACGCGTGCCGCTCATCGGCTTTTCGGGCAGTCCGTGGACATTGGCGTGCTACATGGTCGAAGGCGGCGGCTCGGCCGACTTCCGCACCGTCAAGTCCATGCTCTACGCGCGCCCGGATCTCATGCATCGCATTCTCGAGATCAACGCCAGCTCGGTCGCGGCGTATCTGAACGCGCAGATCGAAGCCGGCGCGCAGGCCGTGATGATCTTCGATACGTGGGGCGGAGCGCTCGCGGACGGCGCGTATCAGCGCTTTTCGCTGCACTACATCCAGCAGGTCGTGAATCAGTTGAAGCGCGAGCATGACGGCGAGAAGGTGCCGGTCATCACGTTCACGAAGGGCGGCGGTCTGTGGCTCGACGAAATCGCCGAGACCGGTGTCGACGCGGTCGGCCTCGACTGGACGGTCAACCTGCGCAACGCGCGTGAGCGCGTCGGCGGCAAGGTGGCGTTGCAGGGCAATATCGACCCGTCAGTTTTGTTCGCGCCGCCTGCCGCCATCCGCATGGAAGCGCGGGCCGTGCTCGACAGCTTCGGCAATCATCCGGGGCATGTGTTCAACCTCGGCCACGGCATCTCGCAGTTCACGCCGCCGGAAAACGTCGCCGAACTCGTCGACGAAGTGCATCGCCACAGCCGCGCGATTCGCAGCGGCGCGCATGCACCCGCCTGACGTTGCAATTCCTACCCTTTTTTGCTGCGATGCAGCACGCTGGGCTCTGCAACTAAGGGAAAGTTCGCGGGTTGCGGGCCGTCAGTAGGCACTCTCGCAGTTGTCAAGACTTGACTTATACACATTGATCACGTTGCGGCGCGGTAGAAGCTTTAGTCGTGTCGGAACCCTTGCGCGTTGCCCGCTTATTTGATCTCAGCCTTGTCTGGCAAGGGTTTCACGGCTTCCGCGAGAAATGTGCGGAATCCCACAGAAGGCCGCTGCGGCGCGGTTTGCGGGCCGTTGGAGCGAAGTTCTCAACAAAGTTATCCACAGGCGTGCAGGGTCGACAGCAATTGTTCAGCCGAATCCAAAACTTAGCGCCGAAATTGAAGTTTTACTTTAAGTTCGGGCGGGCAACTCATCGTCGGGCGATTCCGGGCGCGGACCGCGGTGCCGGGACGCGGCTCGCCGTCGCCAGAATCCACGCTGGCCGATGACTACTGCCGTGTTCGTTCGCGTCGCGCTGGATCACCCGCTGCCGACCCTCTTCGACTACCGCTGGAACATGTCCACGGCGGCCGTGCCGGGCACGCTGGTGAGCGTGCCGTTCGGCAAGCGCGACGTAGTGGGGCTCGTGTGCGAAGTGACCGCCCACAGCGAGGTCCCCGCCGACCGTTTGCGCGCGGTGAACGGTGTCTGCACCGCATGCCCGCCGCTGTCGGCCGAATGGCTCCGGCTTGCTGCCTTTGCCGCCGACTACTACCAGCGCGGTCTTGGCGAGGTGGCGCTGCCGGCGTTGCCGCAGGCGCTGCGCGACGCGTCGCGCTGGTCGCGGCTGCTCGCGCCGGAAGGGCGCTACAGCCTGACGCCGCAAGGCCGCCTGGCCTTGCCCGACGCTTTGCCGGCGCGCGCCACGGCGCTACGAAGTCTCGCGCAGGCGCTCGCCGCCAACGACTTTCTCTCTGCCGCCGACGCCCGCGCGCTGCACCCCAAAGCCATCGCGACGCTCGCCGCATGGCAGGCCGAAGGCTGGGTTGCACTTGAGCTTGTCGATGCCGCCACAGTCCTGCCGGCCCTGACATCCACAGCCACGCCGCCGCCGACGCTCCCCACGCTCACCGACGAGCAGGCCGCCGCCGTCGAAGCGATCCGCGACGCACGCGGTTTTGCCCCGTTCCTGCTGCACGGCGTGACCGGCAGCGGCAAGACGGAAGTCTATTTGCGCGCGCTCGCGGAAATCCTCGCCGCGAATGCAGAGGCGCAAGCGCTCGTCCTGGTGCCGGAAATCAATCTGACGCCGCAATTCGAGGCGGCTTTCCGCGCCCGCTTCGCGGCGCTGGCCGACACGGCGATCGTCACTTTGCACAGCGGCCTTGCCGAAGGCGAGCGAGCGCGCAACTGGTTCGCGGCGCACACAGGCCGCGCGCGCATCGTGCTGGGCACGCGGCTCGCGGTGCTCGCGTCGCTGCCGCGGCTCGCCGTGATCGTCGTCGATGAGGAGCACGATCCCGCTTACAAGCAGCAGGAAGGGCTGCGCTATTCGGCGCGCGACCTCGCCATTTATCGCGCGAAGCAGCTTGGCTTGCCGGTCGTGCTCGGGTCGGCCACGCCGTCGCTGGAAAGCTGGTGGCAGGCCGACCAGGGACGCTACAAGCGGCTCACGTTGTCGCGCCGCGCGGTCGCCGATGCGGTGCTGCCCACCGTGCGCCTGATCGATCTCGAAGAGGAACGCCGGCGCGGACGCGCTTCCGTCGAAGGATTATCGGGGCCGCTGATCGCGGCGCTGAAAGCGCGGCTCGAGCGCGGCGAGCAAAGTCTCGTATTCCTGAACCGGCGCGGCTACGCGCCGCAGCTCGCGTGCGACGCCTGCGGCTGGGTCGCCGGTTGTCCACGCTGCAGCGCCTATGTCGTTTTGCACAAGCCCGAGCGCGCGCTGCGCTGCCACCACTGCGGCTGGGAGTCGCGCATTCCGCGCTCGTGCCCGGAATGCGGCAATGTCGACATCGAGCCGATGGGCCGCGGCACCCAACGCGTGGAGGAAACGCTGGCGAGCGCGGTGCCGGGGGCGCGCGTGCTGCGCATCGACGCCGACAGCACGCGCCGCAAAGGCAGCGCGCAAGCGCTTTTTTCAGATGTGCACGCCGGCGAGGTCGACATCCTCGTCGGCACGCAGATGATCGCGAAGGGGCACGACTTTCAGCGCGTGTCGCTGGTCGGCGTGCTGAACGCCGACACCGCGCTCTTTTCGCACGACTTCCGCGCGAGCGAACGCCTGTTTGCGCAACTGATGCAGGTCAGCGGCCGAGCCGGCCGCGCCGGCTTGCCCGGCGAGGTGCTGGTGCAGACGCGTTATCCGCGTCACGCGCTTTATCACGCGCTTGGGCGCCACGATTACGTCGGCTTCGCCAATTCGACGCTGGCCGAGCGGCGCGACGCCCACTTGCCGCCGTTCGTCTATCAGGCGCTGCTGCGCGCCGAGGGCCGCACGCTCGAAGCCGCGCTTGCCTTTCTCCAGCAGGCCGCCGCCGAACTCGCCGGGATTCCGGCGGCCGAGCGCGTGACCGTCTATGACGCGGTGCCGCTCACCATCGTCAAGGTGATGCACGTGCATCGCGCGCAGTTGCTTATCGAGAGCGCGTCGCGCGCCGCGCTGCAGGCCACGCTGCGCGCGTGGCAGCCGTTGCTGCGCGGTCTGAAGGGCGTGCTGCGCTGGAGCCTCGAAGTCGATCCGCTCGACATCTGAGCCCAAGGCGCGACGGACTCAGCCGTCAGTATCGACACCGGCTGCGCGCCGTGCGGGCGCGTGCTCGCACGGTATTCGAATAGCTCGCCGCGGGAGCCGGAGCCGCAGCGGCGACCCGCGTCGCTGTGCGCGTCCCCAATACCGCCGATGCCCGCGACGAAACCGGCGCGCCACGCGCCGCCAGTTGCCGATATCGCGCGGAAGATCTGTAGTCGCTGGAACAAAGCATGGTGACTCTCACGGTGTTCGCTTCTTCACGTTCGCCTTCCGGCTCCGACCACTCACCGGCGCGTTGCGCTCGCGCCGCGCAGTGAGCGCTCGCTCAATCGTTCAACGCAGCCTGCGCGTCGCCGGCGGACGCGCGTCCCTCAGCCGGCTCGCGCTTGCCCGACGCCCCCGTGGCGCCGCGAATAAACAGCACAGCGCAGGTTGCGCACATCGCCCAGATGCCCAATACGACCAGCCACTTTTCCATTTCGCTGTCCTTAACCCCGTGCCGTTGTTGTTGGCGCGCCATCGCGTCGCGCCCGCTATGACTTCTTTAACGGCGCGCCGTCCGGTTTGATAAGGGCTGATGCAAAAGAAATGACGCCAGGGAAAATACCGATCCTTACGGCGCTCGCCGGCTGCGGCGCCACCGCCCGCAAACCCGCGTCGAATAAGGGTTTCGCTCGGGTGCAACCAATCCGGCGCAGCGGTTGCACCTTTTTATTGAGAGGGGTACGATTCGGCCAACTTTTAGTCTTTCACCAGCATTTCGTCTGGTCTCCGAAGAAGGAAACATGGCTAGCACCACCCTTGGCGTCAAGGTCGACGACCTCCTGCGTTCCCGGCTGAGAGATGCCGCTACGCGCCTCGAACGCACTCCGCACTGGCTGATCAAGCAGGCGATCTTCGCGTACCTCGAAAAGATCGAACAAGGCCAATTGCCGCCGGAACTGTCGGGCGCGGCCGGTTCGGCCGAGATGGGCGACGGCGCGGCGGTCGAGCATGACGAAGACGGCGCCGCGCATCCGTTCCTGGAGTTCGCGCAGAACGTGCAGCCGCAATCGGTGTTGCGCGCGGCGATCACCGCGGCTTACCGTCGGCCGGAGCCGGAATGCGTGCCGTTCCTGCTCGGCCAGGCGCGTTTGCCGGCCAAGCTTGCCGGCGACGTGCAGGCGCTCGCCGGCAAGCTCGTCGAAACGCTGCGCGGCAAGAGCAAGGGTGGCGGCGTCGAAGGACTGATCCACGAATTCTCGCTGTCGAGCCAGGAAGGCGTCGCGCTGATGTGCCTCGCCGAAGCACTGCTGCGCATTCCCGACCGCGCCACGCGCGACGCGCTGATTCGCGACAAGATCAGCAAGGGCGACTGGAAGTCGCACGTCGGCCAGGCGCCGTCGATGTTCGTCAACGCCGCGACCTGGGGCTTGATGATTACCGGCAAGCTCGTGACGACCAACAGCGAGACGAGCTTGTCGTCGGCGCTCACGCGTCTGATCGGCAAGGGCGGCGAGCCGCTGATCCGCAAGGGCGTCGACATGGCGATGCGCCTGATGGGCGAGCAGTTCGTCACCGGCGAGAACATTTCCGAAGCCCTGGCGAACAGCCGTAAGTACGAAGCGCGCGGTTTCCGCTACTCGTACGACATGCTCGGCGAAGCGGCCACGACCGAGGCCGACGCGCAGCGCTACTACGCGTCGTACGAGCAGGCGATTCACGCGATCGGCAAGGCGGCGGGCGGCCGCGGCATCTACGAAGGTCCGGGCATCTCGATCAAGCTGTCGGCGCTGCATCCGCGTTACTCGCGCTCGCAGCAGGAGCGCACGATGAGCGAGCTGCTGCCGCGTGTGCGTTCGCTCGCGATTCTCGCGCGCCGCTATGACATCGGCCTGAACATCGACGCGGAAGAAGCCGACCGTCTGGAGATCTCGCTCGATCTGCTCGAAGCGCTGTGCTTCGATCCCGAATTGGCCGGCTGGAACGGCATTGGCTTCGTGGTGCAGGCGTATCAGAAGCGCTGCCCGTTCGTGATCGAATACATTGTCGACCTCGCGCGCCGCAGCCGTCACCGGATCATGGTGCGCCTCGTGAAGGGCGCGTACTGGGACACCGAAATCAAGCGCGCACAAGTGGACGGCCTCGAAGGCTATCCGGTCTACACGCGCAAAATCTATACGGATGTGTCGTATCTCGCGTGCGCGAAGAAGCTGCTCGGCGCACCCGACGCGGTCTATCCGCAGTTCGCCACGCACAACGCGCACACGCTGTCGGCGATCTATCACCTCGCGGGCAACAACTACTATCCCGGCCAGTACGAGTTCCAGTGCCTGCACGGCATGGGCGAGCCGCTGTACGAGGAAGTGACGGGTCCGGTTTCGGCAGGCAAGCTGAATCGTCCGTGCCGCGTCTACGCGCCGGTCGGCACGCATGAAACGCTGCTCGCGTATCTTGTGCGCCGTCTGCTCGAGAACGGCGCGAACACGTCGTTCGTGAATCGTATCGCCGATGAAAACGTCGCGATTGATGACCTGATCGCCGATCCGGTCGAAGAGGCGTCGAAGATCGTCCCGCTCGGCGCGCCGCACGCGAAGATTCCGCTGCCGCGCAATCTGTATGGCACTGAGCGTCTCAATTCGATGGGCCTCGATCTGTCGAATGAGCATCGTCTCGCGTCGCTGTCGTCGGCGCTGCTGGCGAGCGCGAATCATCCGTGGCGCGCCGCGCCGATGCTCGCCGACGATCAGATCGCGTTGGGCAATGCGCGCGACGTGCGCAATCCCGCGGATCATCGCGATCTGGTCGGCACGGTTGTCGAAGCGAGCGCCGAACACGTGAGCGCCGCATTGGCGCACGCGGTCGCCGCCGCGCCGATCTGGCAGGCGACGCCCGTCGAAGCGCGCGCCGATTGCCTCGCGCGCGCCGCCGATCTGCTCGAAGCGCAAATGCATACGCTGATGGGTCTCGTCGTGCGCGAAGCGGGCAAGTCGCTCGCGAACGCGGTGTCGGAGATTCGCGAAGCCATCGACTTCCTGCGCTACTACTCGACGCAGATTCGCAGCGAGTTTTCGAACGACACGCATCGTCCGCTCGGGCCGGTTGTCTGTATCAGCCCGTGGAATTTCCCGCTCGCGATTTTCATGGGCCAGGTCGCCGCCGCGCTCGCAGCCGGCAACACGGTGCTCGCGAAGCCCGCGGAGCAAACGCCGCTGATCGCCGCGCAAGCCGTGCGGATTCTGCGGGAAGCAGGCGTGCCTGCGGGCGCCGTCCAGCTTCTTCCGGGCGACGGCGAAACGGTCGGCGCTGCACTCGTCGCCGATGCGCGCACGCGTGCCGTGATGTTCACCGGCTCGACGGAAGTCGCGCGTCTCATCAACAAGACGCTGTCGAGCCGCCTCGACCCCGAAGGCAAGCCGATTCCGCTGATCGCCGAAACGGGCGGTCAGAACGCGATGATCGTCGATTCGTCGGCGCTCGCGGAACAGGTGGTGGCGGACGTGATGCAGTCGTCGTTCGATTCGGCCGGCCAACGTTGCTCCGCGCTGCGCGTGCTGTGCTTGCAGGACGACGTCGCGGACCGCACGCTCGAAATGCTGACGGGCGCCATGCGTGAGCTGACGGTCGGCAATCCCGATCGGCTGTCGACCGACGTCGGCCCTGTGATCGACGTGGAAGCGAAGCGTGGCATCGACGCGCACATCGCCGCGATGCGCGAAAAAGGCCGCAAGGTCGAACAACTGCCGCTGCCGGAAAATTGCGCGCAAGGCACGTTCGTCCCGCCGACGCTGATCGAACTCGACAGCATCGACGAATTGAAGCGCGAAGTGTTCGGCCCGGTGCTGCATGTGGTGCGTTATCGCCGCAGCCAGCTCGACGCGCTGCTCGAACAGATCCGCGCGACGGGTTACGGGCTGACGCTCGGCATCCATACGCGAATCGACGAAACCATCGCGCATGTGATCGGCCGCGCGCATGTCGGCAACATTTACGTGAACCGCAACGTGATCGGCGCGGTGGTCGGCGTGCAGCCGTTCGGCGGCGAAGGTTTGTCGGGCACGGGTCCGAAGGCCGGCGGCGCGCTGTATCTGCAGCGTCTGCTCGCGAAGCGTCCCGCTGGTTTGCCGAACTCGCTCGCGCAGGCGCTCGTCGCCGATGTACCGCAACGCCCGGAAAACAGCGACAATCCGTCCGCCGCGCTGACTGCATTGACCGCGCTGCGCGACTGGCTGATCGCCGAACGCGAGCCGCAACTGGCCGCGCGCTGCGATGGTTATCTGTCGCATATGCCGGCCGGTGCAACGGCGGTACTGACCGGACCGACCGGCGAGCGCAACACGTACACGCTGGGCGCACGCGGCACGGTGCTGTGCATCGCATCGACCGCAAGCGGCGCGCGCGTGCAGTTCGCGGCCGTGCTGGCTACGGGAAATCGTGCGCTGTTCGAAGGCGCCGCTGGTGAACAATTGGTCGCGCAACTGCCGGCGTCGCTGAAGTCTTATGCGAGCGTGCGCAAGAATGCCGACACGCCGTTCGACGCGGTCCTGTTCGAAGGCGATAGCGACGAACTGCTCACGCTCGTGAAGGAAGTGGCGAAGCGCCCGGGACCGATCGTATCGGTGCAAGGCGTCGCGTCACGCGCGCTCGAAAACGGCGACGAAGACTACGCGCTCGAACGTCTGTTGACGGAGCGCTCGGTCAGCGTGAATACGGCAGCCGCTGGCGGTAATGCGAATTTGATGACGATCGGTTGAGCGAACCTCATCGATCGCGCAGGAAAACGCCGGGCCGCCCCAAGTTTTCTTGCACCCCCTCGGGGGGCCTGGTGCGAAGCGCCAGGATTTGGGGGCGGTCATCAAAACGGAAGCGGTAACGGCGATCCCGGAAACCGCTCCATCCACACCTGGTACCAAGGAGAAGATATGCAACACAAGATGAAACTGCTGGCAGGCGCAGCGCTGGTTGCGGCGATGTCGGTGGCGGGGACGGCCAACGCTCAATCGACGGAAGACGTGAAGGTCGGTTTCGCCGGCCCGATGACGGGCGCGCAGGCGCACTACGGCAAGGACTTCCAGAACGGCATCACGCTGGCTGTCGAAGACATGAACGCGACGAAGCCGGTGATCGGCGGCAAGCCGGTTCGCTTCGTGCTCGACGCCGCGGACGACCAGGCTGACCCGCGCACCGGCACGACCGTCGCGCAGAAGCTGGTGGACGACGGCATCAAGGGCATGCTCGGCCACTTCAACTCGGGCACGACGATCCCGGCATCGCGCATCTACGCGAACGCGGGCATCCCCGAAATCGCGATGGCGACGGCACCTGAGTACACGCAGCAAGGCTTCAAGACCACCTTCCGCATGATGACGTCCGACACGCAGCAAGGTTCGGTTGCCGGCGCGTTCGCGGTCAAGACGCTGGGCGTGAAGAAGATCGTGATCATCGACGACCGCACGGCCTACGGCCAGGGTCTCGCCGATCAGTTCGAGAAGGCGGCGAAGGCTGCGGGCGGCACGATCGTCGATCGCGAATTCACGAACGACAAGGCCGTGGACTTCAAGTCGATCCTGACCAAGGTGAAGTCGGTCAGCCCGGATCTGATCTATTACGGCGGCGCCGATTCGCAAGCAGCGCCGATGGTCAAGCAGATGAAGGCGCTCGGCATCAAGGCGCCGCTGATGGGCGGCGAAATGGTCCACACGCCCACGTTCATCAAGATCGCGGGCGACGCGGCGAACGGCACGGTGGCATCGCTCGCCGGCCTGCCGCTGGAAGAAATGCCGGGCGGCAAGGACTACGTCGCGAAGTACAAGAAGCGTTTCAACGAAGACGTGCAAACGTACTCGCCGTACGCATACGACGGCGCAATGGCGATGTTCGCCGCGATGAAGAAGGCGAATTCGACCGATCCGGCGAAGTACCTGCCGGTGCTGGCCCAGACGTCGATGCCGGCTGTGACGTCGTCGAACCTTTCGTACGATGCGAAGGGTGACCTGAAGAACGGCGGCATCACGCTGTACAAGGTTGTCGACGGCAAGTGGACGACGCTGCAAAGCGTGGGCGGCAAGTAAGCTACTTTTTGCAGCTTGCTGTGACGTTGTGAGAACCCCGCTTCGGCGGGGTTTTTTTATGGGTTACAGGCGGGGCCTTTCTCTATTCCCCGCGCAACTTCCTCCCCTGCTCCCGAATCTGCTCGAGCGTCGCGCCTGGCGTACTCGCTTCCTGCGGCATGCGAATCTCGATTACCGCCGCGCGCTTCGCTTCCAATGAACGCTGCAACGCCGGGAGAAAATCTTCGGTACGTTCCACCGTTTCGCCGTGTGCGCCGAACGATCGCGCGAATGCCGCGAAGTCGGGATTCGTGAGCCCGGTGCCATGCACGCGGTTCGGATAGTGCCGTTCCTGATGCATGCGGATCGTGCCGAAGTGCCCGTTGTTCACGACAATGAAAAGCACATGCAAGTCGTATTGCATCGCCGTCGCGAGTTCCTGCGCAGCCATCATGAAGCAGCCGTCGCCGGCCAGCGCGACCACCGCGCGTTGCGGATAGAGCGACTTCGCCGCGATCGCCGCAGGCACGCCGTAGCCCATCGCGCCGCTCGTCGGTGCAAGTTGCGAGCGGTAGTGCCGATACGAAAAGTGCCGATGCAGCCACGTCGCGTAATTGCCTGCGCCGTTGGTCAGGATCGCGTCGTCAGGAAGATGCGCGCGCAACTGTTGAATGACTTCGCCCATCTGCACATCGCCGGGAATCGGGCGAGGCTTGCGCCACTCCAGATACGCGCGATGCGCTTCGTCCGCCGCGCCGCTCCATGCGAGTGTTTCGGCCGACGGCTTCAAGGCCGCCAGCGCCGCCGTCAGTTCCGGCATGCCGGAGACGATCGGCAGATCGGCCGCATAAACGCGTCCCAACTCTTCCGCGCCCTGATGAACGTGAACCAGCGTCTGCTTGGTCTTCGGAATGTCGAGCAGCGTGTAGCCATTCGTCGTCGCCTCGCCGAGTCGCGGCCCGAGCACGAGCAGCAGATCGGCATCGCGGATACGCTGCGCGAGTGCCGGATTGATGCCGAGCCCGACATCGCCGGCATAGTTCGGATGCTCGTTATCGAGCGTGTCCTGGAAGCGGAACGCGAGGCCAACCGGCAACTGCCAGTTCTCGACAAAGCGTTGCAGGTCCGCGCATGCGCCGGGCGTCCAGCCGCTGCCGCCCGCAATGACCATCGGCCGTTGCGCGCGCTCGAGCAGTTCGCGAAGCCTGTCGATCTGTGCCGCCGACGGCGACGCCGCCACTCGCTGATAAGCCGGCGCGCCGGGCACGGCGTCGCATGCATCGCTCAGCACGTCTTCGGGCAAGGACAGCACGACAGGTCCAGGACGCCCGGATGTCGCCGTGTGAAACGCGTGACTCAGATACTCGGGAATGCGCTTCGGATCGTCGATCTGCGCGACCCATTTCGCCATCTGACCGAACATGCGCCGATAGTCGATCTCCTGAAACGCTTCGCGGTCGAGATGCTCGCGCGCGCATTGGCCGATCAGCAGAATCATCGGCGTCGAGTCCTGAAACGCGGTGTGTACGCCGATGGACGCATGCGTCGCGCCGGGTCCCCGCGTGACGAGCGCGACGCCTGGCCGGCCGGTCAGCTTGCCGACCGCTTCGGCCATGTTCGCGGCCGCCGCTTCATGGCGGCAGACAATCGTCTGAATGCGCGTGGTCTCGTCGTGCAGTGAGTCGAGCACCGCGAGAAAGCTCTCGCCGGGCACACAGAAAACGCGCTCGACACCGTGCGTGAGCAACGCATCGACGACGAGGCGCGCGCCGGTCGTTCGAGCGGCGGCAGAATCGGAAACGGGAGCATTCGGCAGCGACATTGCGATGGGGCCTCCAGGCAGTGAGTGCGGTGAGTGCAGTGAGTGCAAGTGAGCCCCGACAGCTTACGCCGACAGCGTGTGCAGTGTCACGGCGCAGCGCAATGCATGGTCACGCCGCGGACATGGCCCCGCGAATGCGCAAACAAAAACGCGGGCCGAAGAGCCCGCGTTTCGATACGCCGCGATCATCGAATCGCCCATCAACACTCGACGATATTCACCGCCAAACCGCCGCGCGAGGTTTCCTTGTACTTCGTCTTCATATCCGCGCCGGTCTCGCGCATGGTCTTGATGACCGAATCGAGCGACACGTAGTGACTGCCGTCGCCGCGCAACGCCATGCGCGCCGCGTTGACCGCTTTCACCGATGCCATTGCATTGCGCTCGATGCACGGAATCTGCACCATGCCGCCGACCGGATCGCACGTGAGCCCGAGGTTGTGCTCCATGCCGATCTCGGCCGCGTTTTCGACCTGCCTCGGCGTGCCGCCCATCACCGCAGCGAGCGCGCCCGCGGCCATCGAGCACGCGACGCCCACTTCGCCCTGGCACCCCACTTCGGCACCGGAAATGGACGCGTTCAGCTTGTACAGAATGCCGATAGCCGCAGCCGTCATCAGGAAGTCGATCACGCCCTGCTCGTTGGAGCCGGGCATGAAGCGCGTGTAGTAATGCAGCACGGCCGGGATGATGCCGGCCGCGCCGTTGGTCGGCGCGGTGACGACTCGCCCGCCCGCGGCGTTTTCCTCGTTGACGGCGATCGCATACAGGTTGATCCAGTCGACCATCGAAAGCGGATCGCGCAACGCCAGCTCAGGGTTGCCCGACAGCGCACGATACAACTGCGGTGCGCGGCGCTTCACCTGGAACGGGCCGGGCAAATTGCCGTCCGCGTCGGGATTGTTGATGCCGCAACCACGCGACACGCACGACTGCATCACGTCCCAGATTTTCAGCAGGCCCGCGCGCGTTTCTTCTTCGGTATGCCAGACGCGCTCGTTGTCCCACATCAATTGCGCAATGCTTTTACCGGTCGATTCGCACAGCGCGAGCAACTCGTTGCCGCTGCGAAACGAGTGCGGCAATTGATCGACGGCAGCCAGCACTTTCGTGTTCGGCGCGCCGGCCGTCACAACGAATCCACCGCCTACCGACAGATACGTCGATTCGCGCAACGTCTCGCCGTTTGCGTCGAACGCGCGCAGCTTGAGCCCGTTCGGATGTTCGGCCAGCGCCTGGCGATAAAACGAAATGTGGTCCTTCTGCACGAACGGGATTTCATGCGTGCCGAGCAATGCCAGCTTGCGCCTGCTGCGCACGGCTTCGAGCCGCTCTGCAATCGTGTCGGGATTCACTGTGTCGGGCGCGTCGCCCATCAGACCGAGCATCACGCCGCGATCCGTGCCGTGACCTTTGCCCGTCGCGCCGAGCGAGCCGTACAGATCGACCTTCACCGAGGCCGTGTTCGCAAGGAGCCCGTCGCGTTCGAGCCCTTGCGCGAACATCAGCGCCGCGCGCATCGGCCCGACCGTATGCGAGCTCGACGGACCGATGCCGATTTTGAAGAGATCGAACACACTGACTGCCATTGACTGCTCCCTGCTGATGAAATGTTGGTTTAGCGCGCCGGCATCGGCAAACACACGGCAAGCCATGCGGGCGGCGTTGCTGCAAGTTGCAGCGCGATCGGCGTATAGCGTCCGTCGAGACGCGCCGCCAGATGAAAGAGCTCCGTCGCGTTCTTCGGGTCCCATTGACCCGAGTAGCCGGGCAAGCCGGCTTCGCGACGTTTGGCGTCGAAGGCGACGCTCGAATGCACGAATTCCTCGTGCGTCTTGCTGCCGGCCGCATACGGCGCGAGCCAGTTGAGCGCGGCCTGCAGCGACGCGCCGTTCGCGCCCTTCTCCGGCAGCCAGTTGCGGTTGTGGCGGCGCGCCGCAACGGCGGCAGTGACCAGCGGCTGCAGATCGTAAGTGACGTAGTGCAGCGCATCACGTTCGGCGAAATCGACGGTCGAGCCATCCGGCTCGATGTTGTCGCCGACATGCTCGACAAAGAGACGCTGCGCCGCGTTGATCATCTTGCGGTTGTCGAGCGTGAAGGCGGCCATTGCAATCAGTTTGATCCGGTGGCTTTGCCAGTTGTTCCGGTAATTGCCTTTCAATGGACGCGGCTGCTCGTCGATCTGCGCGATATAGCCGTTCGCGAGCTTCGTCAGAAACGCCATCGACGCATTGCGCGTTTTCACGGGCAGCGCGCTCGCGGTCATGTCGTACGCGAGAATCAGCCCTTCGAAATGCGTTTCGTCGATGGGATTGAAGCTCGGCTGATAAGTCGTGACCCACGCGTACAGCAAGCGATCGACGAGCTTGAGATAGCGGTCGTCGCTCGTTGCGCGCCACGCGAGCGCGGCGTCGCGCAGCAAGTCCAGATCTTTCTCCGCCTCGACGCTCTGATCGTAAATGCCCTCGTGCGGCAGCGTGCCTTCGGTGTGCAGCTTGGCCTGCGCGTGCGGCCGGTCGTTCAGATGCGCCTGCACATTGCTCACCAACGCCTTCACGCCGGGATCGGCGTTCGTGCGCTCGCTGGTTTGCCACGCGGGCGCCGCGCAAAAATTCATTGCGGCGTGCGCGTGCCGCAGCGGCAGCAACGCGGCGGCGCCGGCGAACAGCATGGCGCCCGCTTGCCGCCGCATATGGATGCGCGTCGCTTTGGCCAGGCTTTGCATCAATCGCACCTTTCGCACCATGCGAAACTCCTCGTTGGGCTGATTTGGTGTGTGATGTTAGCCGTTTGCGGCCTGAAGCGACAGAAGCGCGCGCCGCCCGTCTATCAGCACGGGTAACGCGCGCCGAAGGCAACGC
Organism: Paraburkholderia sp. RL17-368-BIF-A; assembly: GCF_046054045.1. Taxonomy (NCBI): domain Bacteria; kingdom Pseudomonadati; phylum Pseudomonadota; class Betaproteobacteria; order Burkholderiales; family Burkholderiaceae; genus Paraburkholderia; species Paraburkholderia sp. RL17-368-BIF-A. The sequence continues at coordinate 76,181 of NZ_JARESN010000004.1, read as the reverse complement.
TTACTCGTAATCGGCGACCGGCACGCAGGAGCAGAACAGGTTGCGATCGCCATACACGTTGTCCGCGCGGCCGACCGGCGGCCAGTACTTCTTCGCGATCAACGTGGGCAGCGGATACGCCGCGGTTTCGCGCGCATACGTGTGCTTCCAGTCGTCGGCGATCACGACTGCGGCCGTGTGCGGTGCGTGCTTCAGCGGATTATCTTCGCGGTCCGAATGGCCTTCTTCCACCGCGCGAATTTCCTCGCGGATCGCAATCATCGCTTCGATGAAACGGTCGAGTTCTTCCTTCGATTCCGATTCGGTCGGCTCGACCATCAACGTGCCCGGCACCGGGAAGCTCATGGTCGGCGCATGGAAGCCGTAGTCGGCGAGGCGCTTCGCGACGTCGTCGACGGTGATGCCGCTCGTTTCCTTGATCGGACGCAAATCCAGAATGCATTCGTGCGCGACGAGTCCGCCGGGGCCCGAATACAGCACCGGATAATGCGGCGCGAGTCTCTTCGCGACGTAGTTCGCATTGAGGATCGCGGTTTCGGTCGCGGCGGTCAGGTTTTTCGCGCCCATCATCGCTATGTACATCCACGAGATCGGCAGGATCGACGCCGAGCCGTACGGTGCGCCCGACACAGCGCCGATGCCGTTCGGCGCGCGCTCATAGCCCGACGAAATCTGATTCGGCAGGAACTGCGCGAGATGCGCGCCGACCGCGACCGGACCGACGCCCGGTCCGCCGCCGCCGTGCGGAATGCAGAACGTCTTGTGCAGATTCAGGTGCGAGACGTCGCCGCCGAATTGACCCGGCGCCGTCAGGCCGACCATCGCGTTCATGTTCGCGCCGTCCACATACACCTGGCCGCCGCGCGCATGCACGATCTCGCAGATTTCGCGCACGTTCGCCTCGAACACGCCGTGCGTCGACGGATACGTAATCATGATCGCCGCGAGTTTGTCGGCGTGCTGATCGGCTTTCTTCTTCAGATCCTCGATGTCGACGTTGCCCTGCGCGTCGCACGCAACCACCACGACCTGCATGCCCGCCATTTGCGCCGAAGCCGGGTTCGTGCCGTGCGCCGAAGCCGGAATCAGGCAGACATTGCGATGCGCTTCGCCGCGCGACGCGTGATACGCGTGAATAATCAGCAGGCCCGCGTACTCGCCTTGCGAGCCGGCATTCGGCTGCAGCGACACCGCTGCATAGCCGGTTGCCGCGACCAGCATCGCTTCGAGCTGATCGATCATTTCGCGGTAGCCGACGGTTTGCTCTGCGGGCGCGAACGGATGAATCTGACCGAACTCGGGCCACGTGACCGGCAGCATTTCCGAGGTCGCGTTCAGCTTCATCGTGCACGAGCCGAGCGGAATCATCGAACGGTCGAGCGCGAGGTCCTTGTCCGACAGGCTGCGCAAATAACGCAGCATTTCCGTTTCCGAATGATGACGATTGAACACGTGGTGCGTGAGGTACGCGCTCGTTCGTTCGAGCGATGCCGGCACCGAAGCCGTGTTCGACGCGGTCAGCGCAGAGTCGAGCGCGTCGACTTGCGGGACATCGCGTGCGCCCGCGGCTTGTGCAAACACCGCGAGCAGATCGGCGAGGTCGGCGCGCGTCGTCGTTTCGTCGATGGACACGCCGACTTGCGTATCGCTCACGCGGCGCAGGTTGATGCGCCTCGCGTTGGCCGCGTCGTGCAGCGCCTGCGTGCGCGCGCCGGCGTCGAACGTGAGCGTGTCGAAAAACGTTTCGTTGACGAGCGTGTAGCCGAGCTGCTTCGCGCCTTCCGCGAGCAATGCGGCGATGCGGTTCACGCGCAACGCGATGGTCTTCAGGCCGCGCGGGCCGTGATAAACCGCGTACATGCTCGCCATGATCGCGAGCAGCGCTTGCGCGGTACACACGTTCGACGTCGCCTTCTCGCGGCGAATATGTTGTTCGCGCGTTTGCAGCGCGAGACGCAGCGCGGGATTGCCTTGCGCGTCGACGGTCACGCCGACGAGACGGCCCGGCATCTGACGCTTGAATTCGTCGCGCACGGCGAGATACGCCGCATGCGGACCGCCGAAGCCAACCGGCACGCCAAAGCGCTGCGTGTTGCCGACAGCCACGTCCGCGCCCCATTCGCCCGGCGGCGTCAGCACGGTCAGCGCGAGCAGATCGGCGGCGACCACCACGTGGCCGCCCGCTGCATGGATCGCTTCGGTGAGCGCGCGGTAGTCGCGCACATCGCCGTTCACGCCCGGATATTGCAGCAGCACGCCGAATGCGTTCGCATTCGCGGCTTCATCTGCGGGGCCGACTTTCACTTCGATGCCGACCGGGGTTGCGCGCGTCTTTATCACTTCGACGGTTTGCGGCAACACGTCGTCGGCGACATAGAACACGTTCGACTTCGGCTTGCCGACGCGTTGCAGCAGCGTCATCGCTTCGGCTGCGGCGGTGGCTTCGTCGAGCAGCGACGCGTTCGAAATCGCGAGCCCTGTCAGATCGATCACCATCTGCTGGAAGTTGAGCAGCGCTTCGAGTCGGCCTTGCGAGATTTCCGGCTGATACGGCGTGTACGCCGTGTACCACGCGGGATTTTCGAGCACGTTGCGCAGGATCACCGTCGGCGTGTGCGCGTTGTAATAACCCTGCCCGATGTACGAGCGGAACACCTGGTTTTTGTCCGCGAGTTCGCGCAATGCGGCGAGCGCTTCGGCTTCGCTTTTCGGTTGCGTGAACGGACCGAGCGGCAGCGGCTCGGTGCGGCGGATCGTCTTCGGAATGACGGCGTCGATCAGCGCGGCGCGCGACGCGAAGCCCAACGCTTCGAGCATGGCCTGCTGGTCGGCCGCATCCGGGCCGATGTGCCGTTCGGCGAAGGCGTCATGCACTTCGAGCGCGGCAAGCGAGAGAGGAGTGCGGTTCATCAGACGATCCGGGTGTTCGAGCTTCATGGTGTTCCTGGCGGTGCGGCTGTCCTTGCGCGAAGGGCGCGCCGCACCTGACGGTTAGACGAGAGGTGAATCAGGCGCCGATCGACTTCGTGTACGCGTCGGCGTCGATCAGACGGTCGAGCGTGGCGTCCGCAGCCGGCTTGATCTTGAAGAGCCAGCTTTCGTACGGCGTGCTGTTGACCGAATCCGGTGAGTCGGACACGGCGCTGTTCGCTTCGATCACTTCGCCCGAGACCGGCGCGTAAATGTCCGACGCGGCTTTCACCGATTCGATCACCGCGACCGTGTCGCCGGCGGTCACGGTCTTGCCCAGTTCCTGGACTTCGAAGAAGACGATATCGCCGAGCGCTTCCTGCGCGTGGTCGGTAATGCCGACCGTCAGCGTGCCGTCCGCTTCGGTGCGGACCCATTCGTGCGATTCGGTGTATTTCAGATCGGCCGGGATGCTCATCGGATGCTCCTATGCGGTGTGATTCGGTAGTGACTGGATAAGGGACGCGCGCGCCGGTGGCTTGCGGAGGCTCAGGCCGCCGCGAGCACTTTGCCGTTGCGCACGAACGGCAGTTTTACCACGCTTGCAGGAACGGATTTGTCGCGAATCTGCACGTGGACGATATCGCCCGGCTGCACGCCTTGCGGCACGCGCGCGAAGGCGATCGATTCCTGCATCGTCGGAGAAAAAGTGCCGCTGGTGATTTCGCCTTCGCCGTGCGGCGTGACGACCTTCTGATGCGCGCGCAGCACGCCTGCGGCCTTGCCGTTTTCCTTGCGCAAGATCAGGCCGACGAATGCGGCCTTCGAGCCGTCCAGTTCGAGCCTGCTTTTGCCGACGAATTCCCGCGGCGAAGCGAGGTCGACGGTCCACGCGAGACCGGCGTCGAGCGGCGAGATGTTGTCGTCCATGTCCTGGCCGTACAGATTCATGCCGGCTTCGAGGCGCAGCGTGTCGCGCGCGCCGAGACCTGCCGGGCGCACGCCTTGCGCTTGCAGCGCGTTCCATAGCGCAACCACGTGGTCCGCAGGAACGATGATCTCGAAGCCGTCTTCGCCGGTATAGCCGGTGCGGGCGACGGTCAGTTCGCCGAACGGCGTGGCTTCGATGCGCGCGGCGTTGAAGGGCTTCAGCGCCTCAGTGGCGGCGCGGAGGGAGGGCGCCGTCTGCCAGACCTTCTCACGTGCGTTCGGACCTTGCACGGCGACGATCGCGAGATCGCGGCGCGGCGTGATCGTCAGGCCGAAGCCGCCTTCGTTCAGTTGATTGAACCACGCGATGTCTTTGTCGGCGGTGCCCGCGTTGACGACCACGCGGAAATGATCTTCGCCGAAGTAATAGACGATCAGATCGTCGATCACGCCGCCGTCGGGGTTCAGCATGCACGAGTAGAGCGCGCGGCCCGGTGTTTGCAGCTTGCCGACGTTGTTGGCCAGCGCGTATTCGAAGAACGCACGCACGCGCTCGCCGGTGAAATCGACGACGCACATGTGCGAGACGTCGAACATACCCGCGTCGGTGCGCACCGCGCGGTGTTCGTCCATCTGCGAGCCGTAGTTGACGGGCATGTCCCAGCCGCCGAAATCGACCATGCGGGCATTCAGCGCGCGATGGGTGGCGTTGAGCGGAGTGTGTTTGAGTTCGGTCATGGGGCCTCGGGCGTCTCGCGAAACAAAAAAGGCCATGCGGCGCCGCGCCTCGCGCCTTTAGCGGCGAGCGTGGTGCTGCATGGCCCCTCTGTCCTCGATACCTGAGAGATTGCGCTGCCGTGGCGATATGGATTCGCCACGGTGAACGCGCGCCCCTTCGGTGGGCAGCTTGCCAAGGTCTGCGCGGCGTGTGCGACGCAGACGGCTACTGCCGCTCTCCAGAGTGCGAAAAACCGCGCCTTGATGTTTGCCAGCGTATTGCCTGGCTGTTACGTGGGCGCGAGTTTTTCGACGCGGTCGGTCCTTTTGCCTGAGAGTTTCCGGGTGTGCCCCTTCGGCGGCGCGGCCTGCGAATTCAGCGGCCAGCGCGCTCTCCCGACGCGTGCGGCGAATGTACGCGAGGCCCGGAGGCTTGTCAAATAAAGGGCGTGTCCGCCGAAGGGCTGGTGCGCCGCGCTTTAGGGCCGGCTTCGGGCCGGCATGTTGCGCCGGCTCGCCGTCATTCGCCGATCGCGCGCGCCGCGCCGTCGAGTTCCTCGTTGAGCACGCGCTGTTCGTCGGCGGACAGACCGCCGCCGTGCTGCGCGGCCATGTCGTGCGCTTCGCGCCGGATCACGTCGAGCCGATGATGCAGCTCGCCCCCTTGCGGCGGCGGGTAATAGCCCTGATTCACGCGATTGTCGATACGGCGGCTCAGGTTGTCGATGCGGCCGTCGACCTGACGCAGCCGCTTGTCGGCAATCTGCTGCGGGTTGGGGCGCGGCGCCGGTTCGGGCTGCGGCGCGACCACGCAGGCGGCGAGGGAACCGAGCAATGCGCATGCGGCGAGCGCGCGGATGATACGTGGCATGGACTCTCCGTGAAGTCGTTGTCGTTTTGCGATGCTACAGACGTAGCAACGGATCACGGCTCGCTCACGCTGACCCCAAAGGCCGGCCGATTTGTAACGTTATATTGCTTGCGGTTTTGTCAGTCGGCTGCCGGTCGCTTGCCTGTCGCCTGTCGAGGTTTGCCGGCGCGAGGTGCGAGATGCTTCGCTTCGCGCCGGCCTGGGCGTTTAACGAATGCGTTCGAACGGCAAGCGGATGCCTTCGTCGGAACTGCGCGCCGCGAGTTCGATGATCGTCATCACATCGACGGCGTCTTGCGGGCTCACGGGGAACTTCACGCCGTGTTGAATCGCGTCGGCGAGCGCGATATAGAAGCCCGCGTAATCGCCATTGCGCGTCGGCACTTCCCGCTCTGCTTCGCGATCGCCGCCGAGCACCCGCAGCGTGCCTGCCGCGTTGCCGGCGGCGAAGCCCTCGTCGCCCGGACGCAGGCCCGCTTTCAACTGGTCCTCTTGCGTGTCGAGCCCGTATTTCACGTAGCTGCCGCGGGTGCCGTGAATGACGAAGCGCGGCGCGACGATCGCCGTCAGCGCGCTTGCATGCAGCACGACTTCGAACGCGCCGTAGCCCAACTGGATATGCACGTAGTCGGGTGCGCTCGCCTGATCGCGATGCGTGCGCACCGTTGCCGCCACGGTCTGCGGCGCGCCGAACAGCGCGAGCGCCTGGTCGATCAGATGCGGCCCGAGGTCGAACAGCAGACCGCCGCCGCGCGACGCTTCCTCGCGCCAACGCTGGCGCACTTCGGGCCGGAAGCGGTCGAAATGCGATTCATAGTGCGTGACGCGCCCCAACTCGGCGCTCGCGAGCAGATCGCGCACGGTCAGAAAATCGCCGTCCCAGCGGCGGTTGTGAAACGGCACGAACAGCTTGCCCCGCGCGAGCGCGATGTTGGCGAGCGTGTGCGCGTCTGCGGCGGTGAGCGTCACCGGTTTGTCGACGACGACGTGCTTGCCCGCTTCCAGCGTGCGGCGCGCGAGGTCGAAGTGCGTGTCGTTCGGCGTGGCGATCACGACGCAGTCGATGTCGTCGAGCGCAAGCAGCGCGTCGAGGTCGGCGACGACTTTCGCGTGCGGATAGTCGGCGAGCGCGGTCTCCGGCTTGCCGGTGGCGATAGCCGCGACGCTCGCGCGGCCGCAGTGCGCGATCACCGGCGCATGAAAGGTCGCGCCGGCGAACCCGTAACCCATCAATCCCATTTTCAGCGATGCGGACATGCGTGTCTTCCTGCAAAAACGGCGCGCCGCTTTGCCACCGCGGCGGCGGCGCGCAACGCCGTCATTGTGGCATGGGCGCGCGGCGACGGAGCGTCGGCGGATCGCGTGAGATTTTCGCGCTGGCTGGTGGCGGCCGTGTGCCGATGCGATTCGTCGGCCGAATTTATCCGCCGATTTCATCCGTGTTAGCATCGCTCCTCTCGCGCGAACCTGGGCGCGTCGACCGGCTTCAGATCACGCGCGGCGGGTATGCCGCAGCGTGCGCCGGGCGGCCACTCCGCTCGCTTCGCGACTTGCTGCAAGACTGTGCCGCGGCGCCGTGAGCGCCGCTTTAACGGCGCGTTTCCCCGAGGGCCGCGCCTTTCATAGCCGCGTCCTCGCAGCCGCATTTCAACCGCAACACCATCTACAGACGATGTCCGCAGGCCTCAATCCCGCTCAAAGTGAAGCGGTCCGTTATCTCGACGGGCCGTGTCTCGTGCTCGCCGGCGCAGGCAGCGGCAAGACGCGCGTGATCACGCAGAAAATCGCGCACCTGATCGAGGCGAAGGGTTTCGAGCCGCGCCACATCGCGGCCGTCACGTTCACCAACAAGGCCGCTGCGGAAATGCGCGAGCGCGTGGGCAAGCTGCTCGAGGGCAAGACGCTCACGACGCCCGGCAAGGAAGGCCGCAAGGTGCCCGTCAATCAGTTGACTGTTTGCACGTTCCACTCGCTCGGCGTGCAGATTCTGCGGCAGGAAGCCGAGCACGTCGGCCTGAAGCCGCAGTTCTCGATCATGGATTCCGACGACTGCTTCGGCATGATCCAGGAACAGGTCGGCTCGACGGACAAGGGCTTTATCCGCAAGATCCAGTCGATCATTTCGTTGTGGAAGAACGGCCTGATCATGCCCGACGAGGCGATGGCGATTGCCGCGAACGAAGACGAGCATCAGGCCGCGATCGTCTATCGCAACTATGTGGCGACGCTGCACGCGTATCAGGCAGTCGATTTCGACGATCTGATCCGCTTGCCCGCCGAACTCTTCGCGAAGAACGAGCAGGTGCGCGACCGTTGGCAAAACAAGCTGCGTTATTTGCTGATCGACGAGTATCAGGACACCAATGCATGCCAGTATGAATTGCTGAAGCAGCTCGCCGGCCCGCGCGCCGCGTTCACGGCCGTGGGCGACGACGACCAGGCGATCTACGGCTGGCGCGGCGCGACGCTCGAAAATCTCGCGCAGCTCGGCAAGGATTTTCCGAAGCTGCATGTGATCAAGCTCGAGCAGAACTATCGGTCGACGGTGCGCATTCTCACGGCCGCGAACAATGTGATCGCCAACAATCCGAAGCTCTTCGAAAAGAAGCTGTGGTCCGAGCACGGCATGGGCGATTCGATCACGGTCACGCCGTGCAACGACGAGGAGCACGAAGCGGAATCCGTCGTGTTTCGTCTGTCGGCGCACAAGTTCGAGCGGCGCGCGAACTTCCGCGATTACGCGATTCTGTATCGAGGCAATTTCCAGGCGCGGATCTTCGAACAGGTGCTGCGCCGCGAGCGGATTCCGTATGTGCTGTCGGGCGGTCAGTCGTTTTTCGATAAGGCCGAGATCAAGGACATCTGCGCATATCTGCGCCTGATCGCCAACGCGAACGACGACCCCGCGTTCATCCGCGCGATCACCACGCCGCGGCGTGGCGTCGGCAATACGACGCTCGAAGCGCTCGGGTCGTTCGCGGGCCAGGCGAAGGTGTCGCTGTTCGAGGCCGTGTACATGGGCGGCATCGAGGCGCGCCTGTCGCCGCGTCAGATCGAACCGATGCGCGCGTTCTGCGACTTCATGCAGCGCCTCACCGACCGCGCCGAAAAAGATGCGGCCGGCACGCTGCTCGACGAGTTGATGGACGCGATCCACTACGAAGCGTATCTCTACGATGCATTCGACGAACGCCAGGCGCAGGCGAAGTGGCAGAACGTGCTCGAGTTCATCGAATGGTTAAAGCGCAAGGGCACGAAGGCTGATGTGAACGATCCGGCGGGGTCGGGCGGATCGGCAAATGGCGAGGCTACTGGCTACGACACGGCCGACGGTCTCGCCGATACCGGCAAGAATCTGCTCGGTTTGATCCAGACGGTCGCTTTGATGTCGATGCTGGAAGGCCGCGAAGAAGATCCCGACGCGGTCAGGCTTTCAACGGTGCACGCGTCGAAGGGTCTCGAGTATCCGCATGTGTTTCTGGTGGGCGTCGAGGAAGGCATCATGCCGCATCGCGGCGGCGCGGACGACGAGCCGATCGACGACGGGCGCATCGAGGAAGAGCGCCGTCTGATGTATGTGGCGATCACGCGCGCGCAGCGCAGCCTGCATCTGAACTGGTGCAAGAAGCGCAAGCGCGCGCGAGAGACGGTGGTCTGCGAGCCGTCGCGGTTCATCCCCGAGATGCTGCTCGACGATGCCCCGCCGCCGACGCCCGAAGAAGCGCCGATGTCGCCGAAAGACCGGCTCGCGAGCTTGAAGGCGCTGTTGCAGAAGCCGTGACGCGCGGCTTGGGCTTGTTTTTGCGAGTCGGCAAGACCACGCTGAGCAAAGGTGCTTCGGCTGGTTTCGCGGATGCGCGCGCTACAGTGGCGCGGCTAGTTGGTCGCGTTAGACGCATTACTCGCGCGCCTTCGAGCATGCCAACCGGAGACCGCCCGCATGACCTTGCCGCCGCACGCGCCTTACATTCGCGCGCTCGAAGCCTACATCGACGCAAAAGACAATACGCGCCCGCAGCGCATGGCCGATGCATTCGCGTCCGATGCCGAGCTCACCATTTCACTCGCGACGTCGACGATCGCGTTTCCCGCGCGCACGCTCGGGCGCGACGCGATCACGAAAACGCTCGTCACCGATTTCGGCGCGACTTACACGCAATGCCGCACGTATTACGTGTGCGACTCGCTGACGGTGCGCGACGGCGCGATCGATCCGCTGCCCTGGCTCGTGCTGATGCGCGAACCGGCGGCCGGCGCATTGCGCGTGGGGCACGGCGTGTATCGATGGACTTTCGACGACACGCCCGCCGTGAGCCGCTTTCATATCCACATCGCACGCATGGACGTCGTGCCCGATGCCGACGGCGCGTTACTCGAAGCGTTGCAGGAAGGCTTGAGTTATCCGTGGCTCGCGCCCGCCGAGTTGCACGCGCGTTTTGCGGGGCATGCGCGCAGTGCGCCGAGGCTCGCATTCGTCGAGGCGTTCAGCCATCCCGCCGCGGACGCCGAGGCTTGAGCGTTTGGTTTTGAACAGCTTCACGGCATGAAAAAATCCCTGCCCGCGTAGGCGCACGCGGTGCAGGGATTTTCGTGGCGCGGCAAAAGCCGCGAAGCTGTTCGGTGCGTTACTTCACGGAGCTGACCATGTAATCGACGGCGGCCTTCACGTCCGCATCCGACGCATTCGAGCCACCTTTCGGCGGCATCGCGCCCTTGCCGTGCAGCGCGTAGTTGTACACGGTGTCCATCGGCTCCTTCAGGCGCGGCGCCCACGCTTCCTTGTCGCCGAACTTCGGTGCGTTGAGCACGCCGGCCGCGTGACATGCCTGGCAAACCTGCTGATACAAGGCCTTGCCCGCTTGCGATGCATCGGCGCTTTGCGTCGCGCCCGCTGCGGGCGCAGCGGCGGTTTGCGGAACGCTTGCCATCGCGGCCATCGCTGCGGCGGCCTGAGCCGCGCCTGCGTCGGAAGCGCCGCCTGCCGCCGCACCCGAAGCCGCGGTCGCAGCCGTCGCAGCGGACGCCGCCGCGGCGCCTGATGCCGGTTGCGCCGGTTCAGGGAAGCTCGCGCCCGAGTTGTTCGCCATGTACGCAACCGCGCGGGCGATCTCGAAGTCGCTGTAATCGTCGGGACTCGTGCCGCCGCGCGGGGGCATTCCGCCTTTGCCGGCGAGAGCCGTATGCAGCAGCGTGTCGAAGCCCTGCGAGATGCGCGGCGCCCAGTCGGCCGTGTTGGTGAATTTCGGCGCGCCCGCCGCACCCGACGCGTGACACGCCGAGCAGACCGCCTTGTAGACTTCCTCGCCCGTCTTGTAGACGCGCGGCGCGTTGGCGTCGCGAACGTCGACCTGGGCGAGTGGTTTGATGCGGGCGGTGACTTCGGCTTCGGAGAGACTGTCGGTGCCCGCGCCGGTGCGCGTCGAATTGTCGACGTAGTAAGCCAGCAGAACGATGATGATGATCGGCACAGCAAACCCGGCGATGACCGCGGCGATGAGCTGTCCTGGGGTTTTAATCGGGGCTCCGTGTGGTGCTTCGCTCATGCTTGTCTCGTCTCCGTGGGTATGTGAGCGGTACAGCGCGACGGCAACTTCTTGTTCTTGATCAGCCACGGACGATTATAGACGGAAGCTTTCGACGGCGGCGAGAGGCGCGGCGCGCTGTTCAGCAGGCGTTTACCCGCATCGTGCGAACTGGAGCGGACGCGTTGGGGTGGCGCGTGAATCTGCCGGGGATGGCGCGAGAAACGGCCGCGGAGGCCGTCCGGTGGACGGTATGGCCGAAACCGGGTATCCTTTCGGTCTCGCTTTGGCGCCGCAGCCGTTCTTCTGGTTGCCGCGCTGTCAAGTCGAAGCGCCCGTAGCTCAATGGATAGAGTACTGCCCTCCGAAGGCAGGGGTTGCTGGTTCGATCCCAGCCGGGCGCACCAACCCTCACGAGGGTTACGACGATCTACCTGTTTACTCCCTCTCCGAATTCCAGGCTAAATCGCAGCTAACTGCGGTATCGCTGACGCCATCATCGGCTATAGCTACATGCGCCATCTCGGCCAGATGCGTCGGCAGCCCGGCCAGCAGAAGCCCACCCGCGGCTGTGGCCAGCCAGCATATTCAACGCACATTATCCTTTCGCCCCTCCAAACTTGACCACACTAGTCGGCGGCTTTAGGCGTCCTTTCGGCCGACCCGTTTGTGTCCTCCCGCCGCGGGCCGCTGGCGAGCAGGATGCCGATCAGGAAGATGAACAGATTGCCTTCTGTGAAGTTGAGCAGCAACGAGTTCGCGAAACAGCCAATGACAAAGGCGAACAGGTAACCGTAGACGACCGTGCGCGCAAGTGTGTCCAGACGCAAGCTTTCCCGCGCGATCGCGATCAGGAGCCAGGCGAACAGGGCCACTCCCACCATTCCGAGCTGTACGCCCATCAGGAAAAACTCGTTGTGCGGATTGCTCGCCATCGCGGCACGCCCACCAGAGCTGTTCTTCGCGAGCCGTTCGAATTCGGTTCGAACGCTACCGACGCCGTATCCGGCAATCGGCCGATGCAGGATCAGCTCCAGGCTGCGCTGATAAAACTCGAGCCGCACGCCCATCGACGTATTCTTGTTGTAGACCTCGAACTGTGTGATTTCCTGTTGCGTTTCGGCAAGGCGTGAGTTCTTTGCCGTGAAGGAATAGACCACCAGACACATGCACAGCATGACGCTCGCGGCGGTCGTTATCCAGCGCGTCCGTTTGCCCTGATGCTTGAACTTCATTAGTTGAACGACGACATAAACTGCCATGTAGGCGATCGCTACGACCTGCCCGGTGCGTCCCTGTAGCACGAACAGCACGTTGACGAGCGCGAGCAGGGCGACGAGGCGCAGGAGCCACTGTCCGATGCCTTTAGGCGAAGCTGTCGCGAGAGCCATCGACAGATAGGCCAGAAACGCCATCATCAGGCCCGCCGATATGTGGTCCTTGAAGACCCAGGGCTTCGTAATCGGATCGTTACCGTGCAGCGGTCCGATTGCCGTCCAGCCGAAAAAGTTCGTGTAGGTGAGCAGCATGGTCAGCGTTAGCGCCGAGAACAACGCCCATATGGCCACGCGGCACCACTTTGATCGGTCGCTGCCGTAGAAAACCAGGAACAGCATGGGCAGCAGCAACAGTTTTCGGTACTTCAGGAGAAAGTTGAAAGCCTCGTCATTGCTCGCCGACGTATAGGCCATGCTAAGAGCGAGCGCAACGAAGAGGATCAGCGCGACGATGCTCGTGGGCGATGTGCGGATTTTCCCGCATGCCCTCCACACTTCGGGAGACAGCAGCGCAAACAGCAGTACCAGGCCGGAACCGAGATTGACTCCGGCCGTGGAAATGGGTACGGCGCACAGGGTGACAAGTGCAAACGTCCTCGCGAGGAACAACTGGTACGACTCAGTTTTGGGCCGGAGGCTCTTTTCTGACAGCATCGCTTTCATATTCATTCGTTTCTCATCCCGTGCCGAAATGGCAATCGCTGGACGGCACTCGCACGCTACCTGCTGGTTGTGCGCCGTGTCCATGCGATACCCCTCGCTTAACTCAAAGGTGCGGAGCCTGGACCGCTCCCTATGACCCTGCAAGTGATGATCCGTATTTACAGTGCATTCCGCGGTCTGACTAGTCCTGGCCCGGCGCCTGACGATAAAACGCAGCACGAAGCTCCAGGGCCTCTTTCGAGTACATCGATTCGACGGTTTGCCGGGCGCGCTGTCCCACGGACGTACGCAGTGCCGGATCGGCTAGCAGCGCGCCCACAATCTGCCGCGCCTGTTCGGTCGTGTCGAAGAGAAAGCCGTTCTCGCCGTGCCGGATCGAATCGGCGTAGCCGCCGTTCCGATGGCATACCACCGGAAGGCCGCAGGCCATTGCCTCGAGCACGACCCGGCCGAATGTTTCGACGTGAGACCCTGTCCGGTAATAGAAGACGTCGAGAGAGCGCAAAAAATCCGCGGCTGGCGTAGCTCCCTCTGGAAGAAGCTCGATACCTGTGTTCTCCCCGAGCGCGTTGCGCAGACATGTAGCACCCTGCAGCCTTACACCGACCCCTTGAGCAGACCATTCACGATACAGCACCAGGTCTTCGTCGTTATGCTTGTCGTTGGTGTCGCGGCTCAGACGCCCTATCACCGGCCGATTGCGTGCCACACCACGTGCCGTCGTGAACAGCTCGATGTCAATCGGCGATGGATGCACCACGCCATCCATGCCTACCAGCTTTTTCTGGAATTCGGAGATGAACACGTACTCCGTCTTCGGCCAGCGCAGCAAGGGCGGATGCTTCGATGTCAGCGTCAGTATCTTCGGATGGAACGTGTTGAACACGTAGATCAGACGTTGTGGCACTGCGGCGAGATACGGCCATACCGTGTTGCGCCAGTGTGCTCCGACGAAGACATAGGTGCCTCCGTTCGGGCGGTGCCTCGGTGCAATGCCGAGAGGGGTGATTCCGAACTTTTCCCTCAGTTCGGGCGAACTGCGCGACGATGTCGACCACAGTCTCACTTCGCTTTGCTTGCCAAGCAGGTGAGCGAGGTTGAGCGTCTCCTGTTCGCTGCCGCCGTGCGGATTCTGGAATCCGTTGAATATGTGAATAACCTGTTTTGGCATAGTAGATAAGAGCGGCTGGAGCCCGTTTGACCGATCGCATCAGGTCGGGCCGACAGCGACCATTGCGAATGGACCTATTACGACTGGCTTAGTCGGTAGACCATCTCCGTCCTGTCGACAAACAGCTCTTGAGAAAACTCGTCGACTGCCTTTGCTCGCGCCATCTTTCCCATGTCCGCCAGGCGATCGCCCCGCTCGAGAATTCCTTTCAGCGCCCGAGTTAACGAATCGGGGTCGTGCGGCGGAACGACCCAGCCGTCGACGCCATCACGAACGTTCTCCGGCAGACCGCTGTAGCTCGACACTATCACAGGCTTGCCCATCGCCATCATCTCGCGGCAGGCAAACGACACAGTCTCCACCGCATATGACGTGACGAAGCCGATATCGAACGCCCGGATATAGGGCTTCACGTCTTCCACGAAACCCGCGACTTCGAGCTGGCTGCGCATACCCACCGAATCAATAACCTGCCACTGCTCTGCGCTCGGCTCCGTTCCGACAACCACGACTGCAATCTTTTCACGTAGCGATGGCGGCAACGCGCTCACTGCGGCGATCACGTCCATCGTGCCTTTGTACCAGTCGAAGCCTGTCACGGTCCCGAGCACAAGTTTGTCGGCTTTCGATTCGCCGAGCAGCGACTTACGCGCCGCGGCGATCTCGACTGCGTCCGACGGCTTGAAGTCGTCGATGTCCACACCATTCTTGATGGTGATAAGCGAGCAGTGTCGATATACCGAATCGCGCACAAGGCTCGCAGTCGAATCGGACACGGCAATGACATCATCTGTCGCGCGGGCTCTGATCTTCGTGACGAAGTCACTCTTGATGGCGATGGAGTTGTGTTTGGTCAATACAATGCGCGGCTTGCGGCCCTTGAAGCACATCAGGCTGAATACGACCAGGCGATGGTCTGGAGAGCCGTTGACGTGCACAACATCAAAGCGTTCTTTCTCCAGCAGCGAGCGCAATGCGCGCCACGCTGAAATCATGCGGCCGGCGTCTTTCAGCTTGGCTGGGAATTCAAGCGGCAGTGTCGTCACGTGTTCGAGCTTGCTGGCCTTTTCGAATAGCCTGCTACTCGAGGGCGCAGCCACAAATATCTGATGCCGCCTGGAAAGCCCCTTGGCAATCGCCAGGATGTACGTATCGTGACCTCCGCCGCGCCCATAGTGAAAATTGGTCAGCAATATCTTCAAGGCAAAGGCTCCAGCGAAGCAATGGCATCCAGGACTTCCGTTACCGAGGGTGGGCGCCCGTCGTCACCAACGGACACCGATACGCCAGGCACGTCGACGCCAAAATAACGCCGTGCTGTTGCAGTGAAGATCATGACCGTGGGCTTGCCGAGTGCGCTTGCGAGATGCACGAAGCCTGTATCTGTCCCGACGATGAGCGTGGCGGCATCGACGTACTGCGCGACCTGCAAGATAGACATCCGCGGCAGTATACGAGAGCCCCTCACTTCCTTCGCAATTGCGATGGCCTCCTGTTCCTCGCGGGCTGAACCCCACGGCAGAAGGGGGGTAATGCCGCGCTCGACAAGCGAGCGGCCAATGGCAACCCAGTGAGCCGTCGGCCACTTCTTTACATCGCTCGAAGTGGCATGGAACAGCATCGCGTACGGCTGTTCTTCTGGCTTGACGGAAGGATCGGCAGACCTGGGGATTGACAGGTCGAAGCTCGGTGCCCCGCTCACCTGATAGCCGAATGCGTCGGCGACAGTGCGGCGCAAGCCGTCCCACGCATTGAGATCTTCGCGTGGCGCGAAGCGGCCAGTGTAAGCAAAGGCGGCGCCGCTCTCGCCGAGGTCTGCCGAACGATAGCCTAGACGCCGGCGCGAGCGCGCAAGGAAAGAAATTATCGCGCTTTTGTAGACGCCCTGAAGATCGAGAACGATGTCGTATTTCTCGCGTCGCAGTTCAGATATCGATGTAAAGATCGCCTTGAGCTCGGCCCCAGAGCGGTTTTTCTTGAAGCCCCGCAATGGCGCGCACAGCACGCGGTCGATGCCCGCATTCCAGCGAGGAACATCGGCGAAGGACGCATCGGCGGCCCAGTCAATCTTGACGCCAGGAAAGGCGCGATGCAGGTCGGCCACCACGGGCTGACCATGTACCAGGTCACCTAAGGAGGTGACTTTTACTATTAGAATGCGTTTCATTCCATTACCATTCAACAAGCGGACTTCACTTCAGCATCCGTGAGACCTATACCTCGATGCTGTGCAGTGACCTGAGGGAAATCAACGGCAGGATATCCAGCTTAGATTATCCCGGACTTGGTCCGAGGGTTCCCACACGCCGGGAGCAATCAAAACGACTTTGGTTCAGATCGGCGGCAGGGCGGTTCGTAGCAGCGGTATTTTCGACATAGCAATAGAGCAACTATCTATTTGCAAGCTATCGGAAGGCTGCCTGGGGCGCCCGGGTTCCGGGTTGTTGCACGCGAGTCGCGTAGGATCATACAGGACCCAGCGGGTACGGGACCTTGGCGTACTCAGTCTCCGGTCGTGCGTGGAGAGACGTTTCGTAGACCTTAGGCGGAGCAGATCCGGCTGTCGTGCTCGAAAGCGTGGTCCCGCAGTACCATCGACAAACCGCCAAAACAACTCGAACTCGCCCGACGCGCTGCCCCACCCACACGCCTCCTAGCCCCCGCCTCACCTCTTCGCTGAAATTTCAGATCGTTCTCATCCATTCGCTGAATCGGCGCGCGCTGCCTATGCAATTCCCATCGATATGGGAATAGTTGCGCGTCGGCCTACGCCGACCCTTTCGCATTTCAGTGCGACAGGCATTGCGAGATCACTCGCCGGACTAAGAGCTTTATTTGCAATTCATGCACAAAATAACCAGATCAATTCTCGCGGCATCGGTGGTTCTTCTTTCACAGCTTCCTTGCGCACAAGCGGCGCCGCAAGCGGGCGCAAGCCAGTTCGCCGGTCCTTATGTTGGTTTCAAGCTAGGCGTCAATAATTCGGATGCATCGGGCGCATTCAACAAGGCGTCGCATAACACGGTGTTTCCGGGCTTCACCGCCGGATACAACTTCGACGTGCAGCGGTTCGTGGTAGGAGCCGAGGCTTTCGCGGATTTGCACCACGGCTCTACTACGTCCAAGGACGCAGGAATCGACGCCAAATTCGGCATGCCGTTTAACCAGTTCATGCCGTACATTCGCGCCGGCTTCACGGGCGACGACCCCGATACGCGGTTCCATTGGGGCCTCGGCGTGGACTACAAGTTCGCGGAGCATGTCAGCGCGGTCGCCGAATGGACCACGGACTCGAGCCATCACGACGGCACGAAGAGAACAAACAATAGCTTCACGGTAGGCGTCCAGTATCACTTCAATTAATGACTCGATGAGCTTGCGCGCGGCAAGAAAACAGACCGCTGCGCAAGCTGCATGGACACCACACTTGGCACGCAGTAAAAGCTCGGCTCACGGCGAACACAGTCAACAAGCTTCTTTGCGAAGGCTTGTTGGCTCCGCCCACTCCCGCTAAAATCCCCGGGTCACTGGGGAGTAGCCTTCCTTCACGCATCGCGGCATCGCGGCATCGCGTGAAGGAGAGCGCGTCAACATACTTGGCCTGCGGGTCATGGCGCGTTCGACCGGGTCGGTTTGGCGAGACCATTGGCGCACTGCTTCGTTCTGGTCGGACGGGTCGCGGTGCGTCATGGTTCGTCTTACGTCCGACCTCGGAGCCGCTGTGAAATCCCGCGCTGTTCAATCTCCTCGTCTTCTGCTCAACTTGCTGTCGCGCGATCTGCCGCGCCGCACGTTTTCGGTCCATCACGTCAATCACGTCGATCACGTCGATCCCTTCGATGCACGGAGCCGCGCATGACCGGTCTTCTCATCGAACTGGCCATCATGCTGGTCGTCATCCTCGTGGCGGCCGAGCTTTTCACCAACGCGCTCGAACATCTCGGCGAGCGGCTTAAGATATCCGAAGGCGTGACCGGCTCGTTGTTCGCTGCAGTCGGCACCGCGTTGCCCGAGACGCTCGTGCCGCTTATAGCGATTGTCGGCGGGACGAGCGATCGTGCCGTCAACGAGGAAATTGGCGTGGGCGCGATTCTCGGCGCACCGCTGATGCTGTCCACGCTGTCTACCTTTCTGATGACGCTCGCCGTGCTGCGCTCGCGCGGCGTCGGCGGACGCGTCGCGCCGGAGCGTTCGGGCTTCACTCGCGATCTCAACTATTTCCTCTTTGCCTTCCTGCTGGCCGCCGCGGCCATGTATGTGCCGCATGAGCAGCGCATCGTGCGCGCGCTCTTCAGCGTCGCGCTCGTCGGCGTGTATGTCGCCTATGTCGTGGCGACCTTCCGCGCGTCGAACGATCTGGTCGATGCAGGCCACGGCACCGAAGCGCCCGGCAAGATGATGCTCGCGCGCCTCGGCGTGCCGACCAACCTCGCGACGATCGCCGTCCAACTGCTGATCGCGGTCGCGCTGCTCGTGTGGGGCGCGGAGGGTTTCATCCACGGCGTGCGGGGCGTGTCCGCGGTGGTCGGCGTGTCGCCGCTGCTGCTGTCGCTGCTGATCATTCCGATCGCCACGGAGTTGCCGGAGAAGGTCAACAGCATCCTGTGGATTCGCCGCGGCAAGGACACACTCGCGTTCGGCAACATCACGGGCGCGATGGTTTTTCAGGGCACCTTGTTGCCCGCTATCGGCATTCTGCTGACGCCGTGGACGCCGCGCATCGAGGTGGTGACGGGCATCGTCATCACGCTGGTCGCGGCGGGCTGGCTGCGGCTCAACGCCCGCGAGCGCGGCGCGCCCGTGTGGGCGCTGCTGGTCTGCGGCGCGCTGTACGCCGCTTATCTGGCGATCACGCTAAGCCGTTAGGCGTTCGAGCCACGTCGCCGGCGAATCACAAGCCGCGGCGATGCTCCCGCCCAATACATCGATCTAACGGCTTTTCTCTCGCCAACTCCCGGAATCGCGCGATGGGGGACGACGGCATAATTTCACAAACCATTGCGACATAGATCTCGACTAGCGCCGCCGACGAAATCACCGTTGCGCGGCGCATTATTCGCGCATGTTGTCGATGCATCAAGCGGCAGGGAACCAGTCGAGCAAGTCCGCGGAGGCGGGTATGAGCCACATTGTCATCGTCGGATCGGGCGGCCATGCAAAAGTCGTCATCGATATCGTCGAGCAGGAAGGAAAGCACAGCATTGCCGGGTTAATCGACGCATACCGCAACGTGGGTGAACGGACGCTTGACTACCCGGTGCTAGGCGGCGAAGCCGATCTTCCCCGTCTCGTGGCTGAACACGATCTGCAAGGCACCATCATTGCAATCGGCGACAACGTCG
The DNA here is from genome assembly GCF_046054045.1 of Paraburkholderia sp. RL17-368-BIF-A. Taxonomy (NCBI): domain Bacteria; kingdom Pseudomonadati; phylum Pseudomonadota; class Betaproteobacteria; order Burkholderiales; family Burkholderiaceae; genus Paraburkholderia; species Paraburkholderia sp. RL17-368-BIF-A. The sequence goes on along the minus strand of NZ_JARESN010000004.1, from coordinate 56,778 downwards.
TCCGCTCGAAAGTGGCGGCGAAGGTCGAAGCGCTTTGCCCCAAACTGCAGTTCATGAATGCCATTCATCCGCGGGCAACGATTGGTCGCGGCACAACGGTCGGGGCGGGCAGTGTGGTGATGGCTGGAGCGGTCGTTAATCCCGACTGTCGCGTAGGCCAGTTCTGTATTCTGAACACGAACTCGTCGCTGGATCACGACTCTGTGATGGACGAGTTTTCGAGCCTGGCGCCCGGAGCGATAACGGGTGGCAACTGCCGGATCGGTGCGTATTCCGCCATTAGCATCGGCGCAGTGCTTCGCCACGGCATCAACGTCGGAGAGCACAGCATCGTTGGCGCGGGAGCTACCGTTCTGAGGGACGTCGAGCCCTATTCGGTCGTCTACGGCAGTCCCGCCAGGAAGGTGCGCGACAGGGTTGCCGGGGCCCGCTATCTGTGAATGCAGGCCGCACCACGTTCACCCTGTCGACAACTTGCCCGGCAGTTCCATGCGGCAATAAAGTCATCGTGCACTAAACCTCAACACGCACTGGATTTATATGAACGTTGTTACGTCGGATGACAGCATCGGCGTCGTGCCGACTCATCCTCTATCGAAGCATTTCATTGTGATCGGCTACCGGGACGGGGCTTTCTCGACCATCCCTAACAACTTCTTCAGGAACTGGCTGGATGAAGAGGCCACCGACGGAGTGTTTCATATCGGCCGATGCAGTGTTCTCGGCGTGGGTTCGGTCGCCAGATACGACGGCCATGCGCAGAAGCTGGTGATTGGAAAGAACGTCGCAGGTGGTATGGGGCTCAAATTCATTCTGAACGCCCAGCATGAAACGAAGACCATATCGACGACCATGTTCAGCATCTACGGCAACGGTCTCACCAATGCAATGATGCCGCAATACGCTGACACGGTTATTCATAACGATGTGTGGATCGGCGACGAGGCTGTATTCCTGGGCGGCAGCGTCATCGAAAGCGGATGCGTTATCGGTGCGCGCTCGCTGATACCGCCGAACTTCCGCAGCGAACCGTATGGTATCTATGCGGGCTCGCCGGCGCGGCTGGTGCGTTTCCGTTTTTCGGAAAAAGTACGGGAGCGCTTGCTGGAGCTGGCATGGTGGGACATGTCGCTGCAGTGGATCAAAGACAATAACGATGCGTTCGTTGTCGATCTCACGGCGGACGAGGGTCGTGCGCTCGAAGTACTCGGTGAGCTTCAGCGGGCCAAAGCCGCAGAACTGGCAAGTGTGCGTGAACAGTCTCAGCAGAGCTTGTAATTACTGGCGGGCTTCTTTCCTGACACAAACAAAGAGCACTCGACGCATGTCATGCGTCGAGTGCTCTTTTGTATCTGGAGTTCACAAGAGAGCGTGCTGCTTTTAATACGTCTTGATGATATCGACGATCCGTTCCACGTTCGCAGTGGAAAGACCGGGGTAAATCGGCAGACACAGCACTTTCCTCGCCGCATCGGCTGCGACCGGAAGGTTGGCGGGGTTGGCGCTGACGAGACCGCGATACATGGGGAAATCCGAGATCAGCGGATAAAAATAGCGGCGCACGATGATCTTGTGCTGACGCAATCTCTCGAACAACGCGTCGCGACTGCACGGAAAATCGTCTTCGACGAGAATCGGGAAGTAAGCGCGATTCGCAATGGGGCTGTCGCAGGCCGGCAGGCAACGGATGCCTGGCACATCGGAAAGCAGCGCGCAGTACTGGGAAGCGATATCGCGTCGACTGGCTAATGCTTCATCGATATTCTTCAATTGCAAAAGGCCGAACGCGGCATTGACTTCGCTCATCTTGCCGTTAATGCCGGGCGCGACCACCGTCGTCTCATCGACGAAACCGAAGTTCTTCAGGTGGTTGACCCGCTGTTTGGTCTTTGCATCCGGGCAAATGATCGCGCCGCCTTCGAATGTGTTGAAGATCTTCGTCGCGTGAAAACTCAGAACGGAGAGATCGCCGTGGCGAAGAACGCTGCCGCCGCCCGTGCGCACACCAAATGCGTGAGCCGCGTCGTAGATGACCTTGAGATTGTAGTTGTCGGCGATCTTCTGAATGGCTTCGGTGTCGCAAGGATAACCATAGCAATGCACCGGCAGGATCGCCGTAGTCTGCGGCGTGATGGCGGCCTCGATCTTTCGCGGGTCCATGTTCAGCGTGTGCGGATCGACGTCGACGAAAACGGGCTTGATGCCGTTCCAGAGCAGCGAATGCGCGGTTGCCACGAAAGAATAGGGCGTCGTGATCACCTCGCCCGTAATGCGCAGCGCCTGCAATGCAGTAACGAGACCCAGCGTGCCGTTCGAAAACAGCGCAAGGTGGTCGACGCCGAGATACTCCTCGAGCGCCGCCTCGAGCCGTTGGTGAAACGGGCCGCCGTTAGTCAGCACCTTGCTGTCCCAGATCTCGCGAAGATACGGAATGAAGTCGTCAAGCGGCGACAGATAAGGTTGCGTGACAAAGATGGTTTCTTCTGTCAGCGCCGAAACAGCTTCAGCAGGCAGGCTTGCGTTCATGATTGGGTTCTTCGCTAGTAGGTGCAGCGCGCGGCTCGTTAGATCACCGCGTCCGTCGAAAGCGCAGCAGGCGGCGGGGACCAGTCAGCCGGCAAGGTCGCTTCGAAGGCGGTAGGCGTTTGGTCCGCGCACCAACGCTTCCACATGGTGCGCAGCGCAATCGACAGACCCGCCGCGACCTTCTCCGGCTGGAATGGAACGGAGTTCAGGCAGCGCTCGCGCATGCCGATTCGAAGTTCGTTGAGCGCGTCCAGATCGCGAGTCAACTCGAGACTCTTGCGGACAAATTCTTCCTTGTCGCGCACGATGAACTGTTCGAGCCCAACGTGCTCGAGCCAGCAGGCGCCTCCGCGGCTCGGCATCGATATGCCGGGCATCGTGATCGTTGGGACACCCATCCATAGCGCGTTGAGCGTCGTGGTCGAGCCCGTGTAGGGGAACGTATCGAGGCAGAGGTCGACCTGGTGGTGCTGCTGCATGTAAAGAGGCAGCGACCCGCGCGGGCAAAACGTCAGCCGGTCGGCGGTGATGCCTTCAGCGGCGAACCATTCCAGATATGTCGGCTCGTCCAGCTTGCTCGAGATCGCGCCAATCACCATTCGCGAGGACGGCTCGGCGCGCAGAATGACGCTCCACAGTGCGATAACTTCCTGGCTCAGCTTGTTGAGCCGGTTGAAGCTGCCGTACGTGACATAGCCTTTATGAAGCGCGGGCAACGCATTCACGGGCGGGCAGTTCGGCGGCGGCATGAACGGAGCGATCGCGGGCAGCAGCGCCAGCTTTTCGACGAACTGATCCTCGAATTGCGCGGGAGGCGTGATGAACCGATCCGACAGGTAGTAATCGAATGCGGTCATTCCGGTGGTGGCTGGATAGCCGATCCACGACGCCTGAATAGGCGCCGGCTTGTGCGCGAGTGCAATGATTCGCGAATGCGCCGTATGCCCCGAAAGATCAATGACAATATCGATTCCGTCATCGGCAATCTTCCTGCTCAGCGCCGCATCGCTAAGATCGGCCACCGCGTGCCACGAGTCGGCGTGTGCGCGAAGCTTCTCGGTAAGGTGGTCATTCACCCCAAAGGTGTAATAGAAGTGAAGCGATAGCTCGGGGTCATGGGTCAAATGCTGCACGACGGGCAGAAGATAGTAAGCCGCCGCATGATTGCAAAAGTCGCCGGAAACGAAAGCGATGCGCAGCTTGCGCTCGGGATCACGTCGATTGGTGTAACGGCGGCTCGCAACGATGGCGGGAACGTCGTGCATTTCCCCGAATAACCTGTGTTCCTTAAGGAACGCGGCCTTGCTGATCGTATTGCTGTGCGTCAGGCAGAACAGCAAATTCGTGCGTGCGTTGCTATTGGCAGGCTCGATTTCAAGCGCGGTGCGCAGCGCGGCTTCGGCTTCCGCGATAGCGCCGATGCCGAGATACACGTTGCCCAGCGAACTGTGTACAGAAGCCGAGCGCGGTGCAAGCTGTGCGGCTCGCATGCATGACGCAATCGCCTCGGCGCGCCGTCCAAGCGCGACCAGCGTGACGCCGAGAATCCGATGTGCCTCTGCGTGATCCGGCGCAATGGCGATAAGTTGCCGTGCGTGCCGTTCGGCTTCGTCCAGCGCGCCGGTGTGGCGCGATGTATCCGCGAGCAGTAATCGGCAAATCATGTCAGTGGGATCCAGCTCCACGCCTTTGCGCGACGCTTCGAGTACTTCCCGGAATTGATTGTTCTTGTGAAGCGAAATGGAGAGCGCACGCCAACTCTGGATGTCTTTCGGGTAGCGAGCGGTCAGCTTGCGAGCGAGCTTGATGGCTTCCGGGAAATTGCCCTTGTGCACCAGCGCGTTGTGCTTTTGAATCTCCGCGGCCGATGCTGCACGATGCTGAGCCGCGCTCAACGGTACGCGCGCGATTTTTGCCGGCTCCTCGGCCGCTTCGCCGATGACCAGATTGACGTCTTGCACAGCGTCCGGATGCGCATTGACTTTGATTTCCATCCGCTTTTCCGGCTGCGCCAACTGATGAATCAGGCTATTCATCGCGGGGCCTTGAACGCCCTGCTGTTGTGCCAGCTCCACCGCGGTCCATGCGGCTGCTAACTGATTGCTTTCGAACAGCGCATTGATATAGGCGACCCAATACTGTCCGTTGGACGGTCTCACACCTAGCGCGACCTCGAAGTGCGGAACGGCTTCGGCGGCGCGGTTCGTCTGGACCTTGATCACGCCGAGGTTGTAGTTCGCATCCGGATGCTCCGGCATGGCCTCGAGAATGGCTTCGAACAGCGCGCGCGCGTCGTCGATCTCACCCTTGTGATATTGCTCGATGGCGCTCTGCATGACGAGAGCGATGTCCTGAGCGCGCTGCTGTTCAGGAGTGAGAGGCTGGGACGTCGGGAACTGGAATTGGATGGACATGATGCTCGCACGAGGAAGCTGTACGTTGGATTATCAAGTCCGAATTCGCGCCGTGAAGGGTGGAAGTGACGGCAAAATGGCCACCAATTCACCTGATTACGAAGCACAAAAAGAAACGCCCGCGCAAGGCGGGCGAGGGTGCAACGAGCGCAGCTTTACTCCGGTGCGCAGTTGTTGTTGGTTATACGGTTAAGGCGTCTTTGCGCCGCTTATCGGCTTACAGCAACGCCGTTTTCTGATACTTGTCGACGGCGCTCGCGCGGCGCATCGCGGCCGTGAATTCGGCCTGCAATTCCACTTGCGTGGTTTGCGCATTGGCGTAAAGGGCCGCGTCGCGCGCGACGATCGAACGGATCACGTCGAGCGAGCCTTGCACCTGCTGCGCGTCAAGCGACATGATCAGCGGCGAGCGGATTTCGGCGAGCCGCGCGGCTTCGGGCCAGTCGGCCAGCGCGGCCGCTTGCTCGATCTCGCCGGTCAGCGCCAGCACTTTCCCGATCAGGGCAGAGGACTCCATGTGCGTTCTCCGTGACGTTACTTGTTGGTCGCGAGTGCGCCGGCGCTATTCGTGCCGCCGAACAGTTGCGTCAGGTACTGCGAGTTGTTGTTCATCGTCGCCATCAACGTATTGAGCGCCGTGAACTGCGCCGAGTATTGGCTCGTCAGCTGCGCAATGTAGTCGTTCAGGCTCGTCTGTTGTGTCTGGATGCTCTTCAGGTCGGAGTTCAGCGCGGTGGTCCGCACGTCGATCATGCCGCCTGTCTTCGTGAAATTGGTGATGCTGGTGCTCAACTGCGCGCCGATGCCGTTGGTCGAATTGAACAGCGAGGCCACCGTCGACGAGTTGTTCTGCAATGCGTTGGTGAGCGCCGCGCTATCCACCTGCAGCGTGCCGTCGGCTTGCAGCGAGATACCGATCGAGCCGAGGCTCTGCGACGTGCCGCCGTTCTTCACGCCGCTCGCGACAATCGACGAAAGCGCGTTCTTGATCGTGTTGAGCGTGGAATCGCCGAGCAACGGACCCTGCGTCGTCGCGCCCTGCGTGTATTGCGCGAGCGTGCCCATGGTCGTCACGACCGTGTTGTAGAGCGACACGAAGTTGTTGATCGCGCTGGCCTGCGAGGTGGTGTCCGCGGCAACCGTCAGGGTCTGCGTGGTCGCGGGGGTCGTCACCGCGGCCGACGTCAGGTTCAGCGTCACGCCTGCGATCGCGCTCGTGACCGAGTTGGTCGAGCTCGACGCGGCAATGCCGTTGATCTTGAACTCGGCGTCTTGTGCAGCCGTGCTTTGTGTCCACGCGCTCGCGTTGTTGGCCGACGTGATGGTCGACTGGCCGCCCGTCGTACTGGCCGTCGACGTCACGCCGAGGCTCGACAGGCCGTTATCGCCGCTCAGGTTGCCGACCGCCACGCTGATCGTATTGGACGCGCCGGTCGTGCTCGACGCGAGCACGAGGTGGGCGCCGTCGGTGCCGTTCACGACAGTCGCCGTGATGCCCGGGTTGCCGGTCGCGCTGTTGATTGCGGCGGCGATGCCGGCAACGGTGTTGTTGCTGCTCGTGATCGACACGTCAAACGACTTGCTGCCGAGCGAGAGCGACAGCGTGCCCGTACCGAGCGCCTGGCTAGCCGTGAAAGCCGACGACGACAGCGCCTGCGACGCCGCGACCTGCGAGACCGCGACGCTGTAGCTGCCGGCGACCGCGCCCGTAGTGGCAGTCGCGGTGATGCCGGTGCCGCCGCTCAAGGTCGCGGTAAAAGTATTCTGGAGTCCGCCGTTGGACAGCGAAGTGAGGCCCGTTTCCAGCGCGCCAAGCGCGGCCGAAAGCGTGCCGAATGCGGAAATCTGGGTGTTGTCCGAGCTTTGTTGCGCCGTCAACGCGGCAACCTGGCCGGCAGTCTTCGAATTTACGAGAGCCGTGACGAGCGTCGACACGTCCAGCGACGAATTGCCCGTCGCGCCCGTGATGACCGACTGCATGGCCTGCTGCAGGGCTGCATTGTCGGCTGCGACAGTCGCTGATGCCGCGCTCGCCGCCGATGAACTCGTAATCGTTGACATGAAAATGCTCCGTGCGTCCGTTGTGATGCGTGATGGGCGTAACAGAAATGCTGGATGGAAGGCGAGCCTTCCATCGAAACGCTAAAAACCGGACAACGCGCGGTGAAGCGCGAGGTCCGGTCAAACTTCAGAAGCTATTACTGGAGCAGCTTCAGAACTTGCTGCGGCTGCGAGTTGGCTTGCGCCAGAACCGAGATACCAGCTTGTTGCAGCACTTGAGCCTTCGAGAGGTTAGCAGTTTCCTGCGCGAAGTTCGCGTCGGTGATCTGCGATTGTGCCGACGACAGGTCGGTTGCTTCAGCTTGCTGCGACGTTGCAATTGCGCTGAAACGGTTCTGTGCTGCACCCAGACTTGCTTGCAGGTTGCTGACTGCGGTCAAGGCGTTGTCGATTGCGACCATTGCCACGTTCGCACCGCTGACCGTGCTGATGTCCAGCTTCGACACGGAGGTGTTCGACGCGTTGACTGCGCCGATCTGTGCCGTTGCGGCGAGGACCGACTTGTCCAGCGCTGCGTTCGTCTGGTCGTATGCAGCCGTGTTCATCGTCAGCGTCGTGACCGGAGCGCCCAGCGTAGCGTTCGTCTGTGCGCCTGCCGAGAAAATCGTGCTAGCGGCTGCCGAGCTGATCGCCGAACCGTTCTGGTCGGTGAAGCTGAAGCCACCGTGACCGTCCGACAGCACGTTGATCGACGTGATGATGTTCGCGCTCGGCGTCGACGTTGCTGCTGCGCCCGTCGCTGCGTCGATGTTCAGGTTGCTGATCGTGCCAGCCAGTTGGCCGGTTGCCAGCGAACCGCTGCCGAGGCTAGCGGCCGACATGCTCTTCGACAGGTCGAGGTTGATCGTCTGACCGACGTTCGCGCCAACCTGGAAGCCGACGATACCAGCCGAGCCGTCCAGAATGTTCGTGCCGTTGTACGTCGTTTGCGACGCGATACGGTTCACTTCCTGGATTTGCTGCGCAACTTCCTTCTGCAGCGCTGCCTGGTCCGACGACGACATCGTGCCGGTCGAAGCCTGCACAGCCAGCGTACGGATACGTTGCAGGCTGGAAGTCAGCGAGGACAGCGCGCTCGACGCCGTCTGAATCAGCGACACGCCGTCGTTCGCGTTCGACACGCCCTGGCCCAGACCGTTGATCTGGGTTTGCATACGGGTCGAAATCGCCAGACCTGCTGCATCGTCAGCCGCGCTGTTGATGCGCTTGCCCGACGACAGGCGGGTGATGGCTTGCGACAGGGCGCTTTGCGAGCCGCTGAGGTTTTGCTGTGCAACCAGCGAGTTGATATTGCTATTGATTCCGAGCATGGAAAATCTCCTAAATAAGCCTGAGCCCAATACGCCATATTGGCATCGGCGGAAGCTTCGTTCATTGCTGGCCGCCTCAGTGAAGGTTGACGGCCCTCCTAAAAAAAACTTGAGGAACTTTCTGTAATCGCACACCGATTTGCTTGCCGGGCCGGGCGCGCGAGTCGCGCCGGACAAGCGTTTGGGGCTGATCCGGCAAGCGCGCTGCGGGATTTGAAAAGGCGGCGTATCCTCTTTTTCTCTTGCGATAAAGCCGGGAGAAATCATGCAAAAGCGCCGCATTGGACACTCTGAATTGCAAGTCGCGCCGCTTATGTTCGGCGGCAATGTATTCGGCTGGACCGCCGACGAAGCGACTTCGTTTTCGATTCTCGACGCGTTCGTCGACGCCGGGCTGGACTTCATCGACACCGCCGACGTGTATTCCGCGTGGGCGCCCGGCAACCACGGCGGCGAGTCGGAGGCGATCATCGGCAAATGGTTTCAGCGTAGCGGCAAGCGCGACAGGATCGTGCTCGCGACCAAAGTGTCGAAGCATCCGCAGCGCAAGGGGCTCTCGGCCGCGAACATTCAGGCAGCCGTCGAAGATTCGCTGCGGCGCTTGCAGACCGATTACATCGACATCTATTTTTCCCACGACGACGACACCGCGACGCCGCTTGCCGAGACGCTCGGCGCGTATCAGCGGCTGATCGAGGCGGGCAAGGTGCGGGTGATCGGCGCGTCGAACCACAGCGGCGCGCGTGTCGAAGAAGCGCTGGCGCTTTCCCGTCAGCATGGGCTGCCGGAATATCAGGTGTTGCAGCCGGAGTACAACCTGTACGATCGCGCCGGATATGAGACCGATCTGGAGCCTGTGGCGCTCGCCTATCAGCTCGGCGTGGTCGTGTACTGGAGTCTCGCGAGCGGATTTTTCTCCGGGAAATATCGTTCGAAGGAAGATCTTGCCGACAAGGCGCGCGGAAGCCGCGTCGAGAAGTATCTGAATGAGCGCGGCCTGCGAATCCTCGGTGCGCTCGACCGGGTCGCGGCGCGGCACGCCAGTACGCCGGCCAGCGTCGCGCTGGCGTGGCTGATCGCCCGGCCGAGCGTGACCGCGCCGATTGCGAGCGCGACGTCGCTGCGGCAACTGGAGAGCCTCGTCGCCGCTGTTCATCTGACGCTGACGGGCAGCGACATCCGGGAACTGGACGACGCGAGCGCGTGAACTGCCGCGGCGGCCTGGCGTAATCCCTAAACCCCTGGTACGATGGACAGTTTCCTGATATCATCAGGAGTGAATTGAGATCTTTGCCTGTTTCGTCATCGTCTTTTCGTTGATGGAAGGTTTGGCGAAACGGCAGCAGGCGCGGCTTTGCAATACGTCTGTCCGCGTTCCGCGGTGAGCTCCACACCTCTCTTTTCCGGCCTCCGTGGCCGCTTTGCCTCTCGTTTCATTCGTGGTTTGGCCGGGTTCTTCCCGCGTTTGCCTGTTACTGGCCATGAATCGAAACGACCGGAGGGCCGGCGCGTGAGCGGTTTCCCCGCCACGCAATTAACCCCTATCAAGTGATTGAGTTAGGAATTACATGACGACGATTCTTCTGAAAGAAAACGAGCCGTTCGAAGTGGCGATTCGCCGCTTTCGTCGCGCAATCGAAAAGAACGGCCTGATCGCAGAACTGCGTGAGCGCCAATCGTACGAAAAGCCGACCACGGCACGTAAGCGCAAGAAGGCTGCTGCTGTGAAGCGCCTGCACAAGCGCCTGCGCAGCCAGATGCTGCCGAAGAAGCTGCACTAAGCACGCTTTTTCAGCACGGTCAGAACGGCGGTGTGAGCTTCGAAAGAAGCCACATCGCCGTTTTGCTTTATGGGCGCCCGGTTGCCTTGCGAGTTGGCGCGGGCGGCGGCGCGCGCCTTGTAGCGTTAAGCCGCGTTCTTCAGCATGTGCGCTGACAGACCGAACTGGCGTGCAATCGAATTCAAGCGGTCATCCCATTCCCACGTGCCGAACACATCGTGCACGTTTTGCAGGCAGCTGAGCAGATCGATCGTCTCCTGATCGTACACATTGATGCGCGACCGCAGCAGCGCCTTGCGCAGCGCGGCGATGCCGGCGTCCATGTAAGCGGGCGCCGCGACGGGCGTTTTGCCGATATAGCGCACGGGCACCCCTTCCATGGCCGTCATGTAATCGCGCAGTTTGATGAAGTTGCCGACTGGGCAGCCGCCGCAGTAGCCGCGATAGGCGCCGCCTCCGCGCGGTAGGAGCGCCGCGCGCTTTTGCCCGAAAAGATGGCTGACGGCCTGGTCGAAAATGTCCTGATGGGTGAGGAAGGTAAGAGTTTTCATGATGGTTTCGCTATGCGACGCGGTCGTTACTCGTTATTGAGCGGCTGATTCCAGTATCCCGCTTGCGTTCGCTGGCGAAACCCCGACTAGCATCGCGAAACGTCCTCAATTCGGGGATTCGCGCGCGAGCCCGAGGCGGGCTTTGCGCCGGCGTTGCGGCGGCGAACGCAGCGGTCACTGCTGCTTGTGACCGCTCATAACCGTATAACGGCCGGCATCGGCGATAAGCACAGCAGGGCTTTACCGGATAGCTGATGCGGACGGGCGTGTGATGATCTCGCAAGGGGACTGTTGCGAGAGGGCCGTCGCAATCAGGCGTGAGGTCCGTCAGCCCAGCGACCATACGAGTCGCCGATTGAACGCCCCAACCTCAACCGGCCTTACGCGCGCGTCCTTTCTTGCCGAGCGCTGCACACCTGGCGCGGCACATGCAAGTCGCCTCATGATCGTTGACCATGCCCACCGCCTGCATGAACGCGTAGCAGATCGTCGAGCCCACGAACTTGCAGCCGTAGCGTTTTAGCGCCTTGCTGAGCGCATCCGATACTTCTGTCGATGCCGGCGCCTCCTTGTACGATGCCCATTCGTTCTGGATCGGCGTGTTATCGACGAAAGACCAGATGAAGTTGGCCAACGACCCATGCTCCGCCTGAATCTGCTGCACGGCGCGCGCATTCGTGATGGCGGATTCGATCTTGCCGCGATGGCGCACAATGCTTTCGTCCACGACGAGCCTCTCGACCTGCGCCGGCGTGAAGCGCGCAACCTTGTCGATGTCGAAGTCCGCGAATGCCCGCCGGTAGCCGGCCCGCTTGTTGAGAATCGTGGACCACGACAAGCCGGCCTGCGCGCCTTCGAGCACGAGCAGTTCGAAGAGATGCTGGTCGTCGCGGGACGGCACGCCCCATTCGGCGTCGTGATAATGTGCGAGCGCTTCGCTCGATACCCAGTTGCATCGCTGTGTCAATTTAGCGCTCCCCGTTGTGATGTCGCTCGCCAGCATAGCCGAACGCATGAGCGCCGCAAGCTGGCCATTCGGCCAATTGCCGGATCGAAACGGACCTGCCACGCTATGCCTATTTCTCACGAAACGCATTTCAATCGATGAACAAAGACCTATTTCTGATCGGCGTCGACGGCGGCGGCACCGGCACACGCATCGTGCTCGCCGACGCGCAGGGGCGCGAACTGGCGCAGGCGGCGAGCGGGCCGTCGGGCTTGGGGCTTGGCGTCGAACGTGCGTGGCTGGCCATTGCGGCCGGCTGCGAGCAGGCATTCGCGAACGCCGGCGTTGCGCTCGACTGGTCGCGCTGCGTGCTCGGTTGCGGCCTTGCTGGCGTGAACAACCGCGACTGGCTCGCGTCGTTTCTCGCGCAGGCGCCCGCGCTGGCCGGACTCGCCGTCGAAAGCGATGCGTACACGACGCTGCTCGGCGCGCACGGGGGCGCGCACGGCGTGATCGTCGCGCTCGGCACGGGCAGCATCGCGGCAGCGGCGGATCATGAGGGCGGCGAATGCCGGATCGTGGGCGGCTACGGTTTTCCGTCCGGCGACGAAGCGAGCGGCGCCTGGCTCGGCGTGCGCGCCGTCGTCCATGCGCAGCACGCGCTCGACGGCCGCGGCCCCAACGACGACTTCGCGCACGCGCTGCTTGCGCACGTCGGCGCGAGCGATCGGGACGCCCTTACCGTGTGGCTTTGCGAGGCGAATCAGACGGCGTACGCGAGTCTCGCGCGGGTCGTGATCGCGCACCGCACGCATCCGTTTGCCGCGCGGCTGCTCGGCGCGGCGGGCGTTGAAATCGGCAAGATGATCGCGGCGCTCGACCCATCGGCGAGTTTGCCGATTGCGTTGTGCGGCGGGCTTGGTGCGCCGTTGCGCGAATACGTGCCGCAGGCTTATCAGCCGCGCTTGCGCGAGCCATTCGCGGATTCCGCGCACGGCGGCTTGCGGTTGGCGCAAAGGGAAGCTGGGCGGCTGGCGGGTGAGAGTTGAGGCGGAGGCTAGAGGCCGAGTCTTGAAGCCGAACCTTGAAGCCGAAGCTCGGAGCCGAAGCTCGGAGCCGAGCCCTAAAGGCGAACCTTGGAGCCTAACCCTGAAGTGGAAGTCGAAGCCGAACCTTGAAGCCCAACCTGCCAGCCGAACAGCGAGGCATCGACGGTAAAATACAGCCTCCCAAGCTGCCTGCCATCTCGCCATGTACAAAGTCATCGCCACGGATCTCGACGGCACGCTGCTCAATGCCGATCACCAGGTTGACCCCTTCACGGTCGCCACCGTGCGCAAGCTCGAAAGTGACGGCGTGCAGTTTGTGATCGCCACCGGCCGCCATTTCTGCGATGTCGCCGGCATTCGCGACATCCTCGGCATCAAGCCTTATCTGATCACGTCGAACGGCGCGCGCATCCATGCGCCGGACAACACCGTGATCCACGCCGACGATCTGCCGCCCGCTATCGTGCAACGCCTCGTGCAGCCGGAGATTGTCGGCGCGCACGGTCGCGTGATCGTCAACCTGTTCGCCGATCAGGCGTGGCTGATCGACCGCGACGCGCCCGAGCTGCTCAAGTTTCATCAGGATTCGGGCTTCACCTACGAAGTGGCCGAACTGCTCGCGCACGACGGCGTGGACATCGCCAAGGTTCTTTATATCGGCGACCCGGCGGACCTCGCGCAAGTGGCCGCGAACCTCGCGCGCGAATTCGGCGACGCGCTCTACGTGACGTACTCGCTGCCGGACTGTCTTGAAGTGATGACGTCGAATGTGTCGAAGGGACGCGCGCTGCAGATCGTGCTCGAGAGCGTGGGCGTCGATGCCGCGCACTGCGTGGCTTTCGGCGACAACATGAACGACATCGACCTGCTCGAAACAGCCGGCCATCCGTTCATGATGAACAACGCCAATCCCGACCTGATCACGCGCCTGCCCAACGTGCCGCGCATCGGCAATAACTTCGAAGCGGGTGTCGCGCACCACTTGCGCAAGCTCTTTTCAATCGACGACGAACTGATGGCCTAGCGCCTCAGGCCTTAAACGGACACTGACCCGCATCTGCTTTCGCGGATGCGGGCCAGTCGGTGAAGCCGGGCTAGCTCAGGTCACGTTCGTTTTGGGCCGGCAATCGGTCGCGCCATCAGTATCGCAATCAGTCGCGCCATCCGCCGCGGCGTCGGTCGTGGTCGCCGCGATCGCCGCGGCCGCGGTCGTCATAACCCCAATGGCGATCGTTCCGGTTCCAGCCGCGCTCGTAACGGTGGTCGCCGCGATAGTAGTCGCCGCGATCGTAACGATGCCCCCAACCGCCGTTGCCGTAGTACACCGGTTGCGGCGCTGCATAGACCGGGGCGGGCCGCGTGTAGACCGGCGCGCCGAGCGAGACGCCGATATTCAGGTCCGTATGCGCTTGCGCGACCCCGCATGCGCCTGCTGCAAGGCCCGCGGCAACCAGCAATTGAGTGACGATGCGTTTCATGTTTTTCTCCTGCAAGAGGCTTGCTGTGACGCGACAGAGGTTTGTCGTACAGGTCCAATCTACGCAATCCGGTCGGCCGGGACTGCGACCAGATGTTACGGACTGCAAGCAACTTCGCAGGATCTGAGGAACGGCGAGTTTGCGCTCGTGCGGTGCCTGGCGCTGGGTGATGACGACGGAAAGGCTGTCGGCGCAGGCCGCGGGCCTATTTGAACGCCGGCACAAGCGCTCCGCCGTTACGCCGAAGCAGCGTCGCGCCGCGCAACGCGTAATCGCGGCTTACATCTGTATAACGGATTAATCAAATCGAATGGTTGCGACATAAGCCCAAAAACAAAACGGGCGCCGCAGCGCCCGCTTTGCTCACTCAGACAATCGGCCTCGATCAGTCGAGAGCCAGTTTCTGCGCATTGCCGCCGCGGCTTTCCGCGATCAGCGGATACACCAGGCCGGCAACCACCGCGCCGATGATGGGCGCGATCCAGAACAGCCACAACTGATCCACCGCAGCACCGCCGACGAACAGCGCCAGGCCGGTCGAGCGCGCCGGGTTGACCGACGTGTTCGTGACCGGAATCGAAACGAGGTGAATCAGCGTCAGACACAGGCCGATGGCGATCGGCGCGAAGCCGGCCGGCGCGCGCTTGTCGGTCGCGCCGAGAATGACGAACAGGAAGAAGCCGGTCATGACCGCCTCGCAGGCGAACGCCGCGACGAGCGAGTAATGGCCCGGCGAGCGGTCGCCGTAGCCGTTGCTCGCGAAGCCGCTCGCGACCAGGTCAAAGCCGGGTTTGCCGGACGCGATGAGCGCGAGCACCGCGGCGCCCAGCACTGCGCCCGCCACCTGCGCGACGATGTACGGGAGCAGGTCGCGAGCCGGGAAGCGGCCGGCCACCGTCAGGCCGACGCTGACCGCCGGGTTCAGATGGCAGCCCGAAATGTGTCCGATCGCAAAGGCCATGGTCAGCACCGTCAGCCCGAAAGCGAGCGACACACCGACGAAACCGATGCCGAGACCATGCACCGGACCGGCGAAATTCGCGGCGAGAACCGCGCTGCCGCAGCCCCCGAGCACGAGCCAGAATGTGCCGAACAACTCGGCGGCAAGGCGCTTTGACAACTGCATGTTTGGGTATCCTAAAATAATTGACGCTCGGGAAGCACGGAGCGTGAACGCACGGCCGGCGCGGGCGCGTGCTGTGAACGTTCAATTCTAGGGAAAGAGTGGCCAATCGAGTGTCAAGAATCGTCAATGCCGGCTGGCTTTACCAGTTATTACGGGATAAAGCCGTTTTACAATTGAGCTATGTTTAATAATTATCAGAAGATAGCTCGCTTAATGGGTAATGTTATCCATTGCGAATTTTTATAATTACAGTTAGTCTGCGAGGCGAATGAGTTCTAAAAGGGGAGAACCGGAATGTCTCAATATGCAGACCTCAAGGCGCAGATCGCCAAATTGCAGGCACAAGCAGAAGAAGCTCGTCGCACGGAAATTGACAATGTGATAGCCGACATCCGCCAAAAAATCGCCGAATATGGCCTGACTGCACAGGACCTCGGCTTTGCAGTGGCCGCCAAGCGGGGCCGTCCGCCCAAGAAGGCGCCGCTGCCGGCTAAATATCAGGACCCGAAAACGGGTAATACGTGGAGCGGCCGCGGCAAACCGCCCAAGTGGATCGTCGGCAAGAACCGCGAACGTTTTCTGATTGGCGCGAGCTGAGTTGCTTGCGAGTGACGCGAAAGCGGATTGAAGGACCAACGCCGCTGCGTGTTTACTCGACTGTGCTAATCGGATGTGGAAGCGCATCCACGGCGCCATTAAAAAAGCCGCCTTTGCCAGGCGGCTTTTCTTAAAAGTAGCGCGATAAGACCGGCTTATCGTCCGCGCAAACGATTCACATGGAAAAATGTGCGCGGTTTTCAATGAATCGAAAGCGCCGGTAGCGAATCAGTTGTATCGGCAACGGAACGCTCGTCCGTTTAAAGCGCCGCGCGCGTGACACGCCGCGCGGCGCTCGCCGTTATCAGCCCACTGCGACCTGGCGCAGAACCGGCCGGCGCGCGGCTTCGATCAGCGCCGAATACGCGTCCACGTAGTTGCGCGCCATCGTCTTCGAGCTGAAGCGGCGCTCGAACTGCGCGCGGATTTCCGTGCGCGACAGCTCGTCCAGACGCTGCAGCGCGGCCACCGCGCCTTGCACGTCCTCGACGATGTAGCCGGTCACGCCATGATCGATCACTTCAGGCACCGAGCCGCGGTTGAACGCGATCACCGGCGTGCCGCAGGCCATCGACTCGATCATGACGAGGCCGAACGGCTCGGACCAGTCGATCGGGAAGAGCAGCGCCTTGGCGCCCGACAGAAACTCCGGCTTCTGCGCCTCGTTGATTTCGCCGACAAACTCGACATGCGCCTGCGACAGCAGCGGCTCGATCTCGCGCTTGAAGTAATCCTGGTCGGCCTTGTCCACCTTGGCGGCGATCTTCAGCGGCAAACCGCTTTGTGCAGCGATCTTGATGGCTGTATCGACGCGCTTTTCCGGACAAACACGGCCGAGGAACGCGAGGTATTCCGGCTTCTTGTGCGTCTGCGGCGTGAGTAGCTGCTCCGGCAGACCGTGATAGATGGTGTTCAGGAAGTTCGCCTGCGGCAGCGGCACCCGCTGCGAATCCGAAATCGAGATGACCGGCGCGCCCGGGAACGCATCGAACACCGGCTGCAGCTCCGGCAGGTCGAGGCGGCCATGCAGCGTGGTCACGAACGGCGTGTCCATCGTCGAAAAAAGCGGGAACGGCATGTAGTCGAGGTGAAAGTGCAGCACGTCGAACTCGTGCGCGACCCGGCGCACCTTTTCCATCATCAGGATGTGCGGGGCGAGCGCGTCGCGAATCGTCGGGTCGAGGCGCAGCGCACGAGGCCAGCACGCATCGAGCTTCGCGGATGTCACCGAGTCGCCGCTCGCGAACAGCGTGACGTCGTGGCCCTCGTCGACCAATGCCTCGGTGAGGTAGGACACGACACGTTCGGTGCCACCGTAGAGCTTCGGCGGGACTGCTTCATACAACGGCGCAATTTGTGCGATTCGCATGCGTTTCTCCTGTTTGACACGGCTTCGCACAGCAGCGCTCGAGTCGAGCGGGGAGCGAATGCCTGACGGACGGTTGGGCGCGGTAAGCCGCCGCCCGGGGGTGCTCCGAATCTGCATCGGGTTATCCCTTAGCTTCATTATCGGGATCGGCCGCGCCAATTCGAGTTATTTTTCAAACGCTTAACGTTGTTACAGCGCGAAACACGAGACGTTACACGCGCCAACGCCCGTCGCTGGGCGCTCACAGGCCAATTTCAGCCCAAGCTCCCGACGGCGCTGGTAAACGGCGCGTTCCCCTGTAGCAAGCCGCGAGCCCGCTCCCGCCGCACAAAATATTACGCAGTGGTGAAAAGACCTTATAATCCGGCTCACCGTCGTACGGTGCGAGGCGCGGCTCCGCAAAACTCACCGTTTAGTTCATTTACGCCGAATCCTCGGGCGCTAAGTATTCACCGCGCATAAAGAGTTGCCGCGCGGCATCGCGCAGTCTCATTCCTTTCTCTCCCAACCTGGCAAAGTAGGAAAAATTCCTACACGAATGACGGATTAATCCGTCAAACAAGCTGGGTGTCTGTCCGATTTTGTTTCGCTCCCCCTTTGGGGACAATGGCCGCAAGACCAGAAACGAGCCGATTCGTGCGTTTAAGTGCGCGCGTCCGAGCAAACGTTTCCGTAACGGCCTGACCAGCCAGATACACCCCGGGGGAATCATGAGCGCGACAAGCGAAATGCTCAATGAGATCAGAGAAGTCAACCTGTCTTATCTCCTGCTCGCGCAGCGCCTGCTTCGCGAAGACAAGCCGATGGGCATGTTTCGCATGGGGATCTCGGACCAGCTAGCCGATGTGCTCGCCAACCTCTCGTTGGCGCAGACCGTCAAGCTCGCGGCGTCCAATCAGGTGTTGTGCCGTTTCCGTTTCGACGATCATGCCGTGCTCTCCGCACTCGCGGACAAGGGCAAGTCCAGCGCCGTCGCGCAGGCGCATTCCGCGATTCTGATGGCCAGCCAGCCGGTCGAGCAGCTCGGCTGAATGGCGTTTCGCAGCTTCGGCAAGGCAATCGGGACGGGACGCAAGCAGGATGGCATATAAAAGTGTGGTGCTCGAAGTCAAGGAAATCACCCTGGCCATCGAACTGATCGAACTCGGCGCGCGTTTGCAACTGCTCGAAGCGGAAACGAGCCTGTCGCGCGACCGGCTCATCAAGCTGTACAAGGAACTGAAAGGAGTTTCGCCGCCCAAGGGCATGCTGCCGTTTTCGACCGACTGGTTCATGACCTGGCAGCCGAACTTTCATTCCTCGCTGTTCTACAACATCTACCGTTTCATGGCCGATCATGGCGGCTGCGCGACGATCCAGTCGATCGTGAAGAGCTACCGGCTGTATCGCGAGCACGTGCAGTTGCACGACGACGAACCCGTGCTCAGCCTCACGCGCGCGTGGACGCTCGTGCGTTTCTTCGACTCGGGCATGCTGCAGATCACGCCCTGCTGCCGCTGCGGCGGACATTTCGTCGCACACGCTCACGACCCGAAGCATGGGTTCGTCTGCGGACTGTGCCAGCCGCCATCGCGCGCCGGTAAGACAAAGAAAGTCGCCGACGCCCGCGCCCGCGAGAGCCTCGCGGCGCTCGACGCGTAGCGCCCGCAGCGGCCGCCGCCACGCGGCCTTCCATTCATCGCCTTATGCCGCGGGCTTGCCCGCCCGGCGCAACGCAGCGCAACGCAGTGCAGCGCAGCGCAGCGTCAAACCTTCCGCAAGCGGCGCCTTGCCGACCGCGTCCGCCTCTGGTTTACACCGTCGCGGCAAGCCGCTTTTCCGTCAAAGTTTTCTGCTGTGTTGCCGTAAACCAGTTTAACGACGGTCACCGTCGCTTCTTTGTGAGGGCTCGGCAGTGCTGATTTTCGTGGGAACACTCGTGACGCTTTTGTCCGTTTTCGGCGGTTACGCGCTGGAAGGCGGCCATCTCGGCGCGCTGTTGCAGCCCGTTGAAGTGCTGATGATCGTCGGCGCAGGCGTCGGCGCGTTCATCCTCGGTAACGGGATGAAGACGATCAAGGCAACGCTGCGCGTCATTCCAACCCTGTTCAAGGGCGCGAAGTACAACAAGGACGTCTACATGGAGCTGATGGCGCTCCTCTACGTCCTGCTCGCCAAGGCGCGCAAGGAAGGCACGCTGACGCTGGAAGCGGACATCGACGATCCGTCGAAGAGTCCGATCTTCACGCAGTACCCGAAGATTCTCGCCGATCACCACATCATCGAGTTTCTGACCGACTACCTGCGGCTGATGGTGGGCGGCAACATGAATGCGTTCGAGATCGAAAGTCTGATGGACGAAGAGATCGAAACGCATCACCAGGAAGGCGAAGCGCCCGCGCATGCGCTGAACAAGGTCGGCGACGCGATGCCGGCGTTCGGTATCGTGGCCGCGGTCATGGGCGTGGTGCACACGATGGCGTCCGCCGACAAGCCGCCTGCCGTGCTCGGCGAAATGATTGCGCAGGCGCTGGTCGGCACCTTCCTCGGCATTCTGCTTTCGTATGGACTGATCGGGCCGCTTGCGAGCGTCGCCGAACAGCGCGTGACCGAGTCGACCAAGATGTTCCAGTGCATCAAGGTGACGATTCTCGCGAGCCTGAACGGCTATGCACCGGCGATCGCCGTCGAGTTCGGCCGCAAGGTGCTGTTCTCGACCGAGCGTCCGTCGTTCGCCGAGCTCGAAGAGCACGTGCGCCGCGTGAAGGCCAAGTAAGGGCGCCGGGACCGAACCGATGAGCAAGGACAAAGACCGCGCCATTGTCGTCAAGCGCGCTGCGCCGAAGAAGGCCGGCCACCACGGCGGCGCCTGGAAGCTCGCGTATGCGGACTTCATGACCGCGATGATGGCGTTCTTCCTGCTGATGTGGCTGCTGAGCTCGGCATCCACGGTGCAGTTGAAGGGCATCGCGGAGTACTTCAACCAGCCGTTGAAGATCACGCTGTGGGGCGGCGACCGCAGCGCGGAAGACTCGAGCATTCTGAAGGGCGGCGGCCGTGATATCTCGACCGACGCGCAGGGCGTGACGCGCTCGACCGATGGTTCGAACAATCGCGCCGAGCGCACGGTGTCAAAGAGCAGTGAAGACTCGATGAAGCAGTTGCAGGGCGAGTTGGAGCGTCGCGAGCAGGTTCGCCTGCACGACTTGCAGGTGAAGCTGATGGCCGCGATCGAAGCGAATCCGGTGCTGCGCCAGTTCAAGCAGCAGATTCGCATCGATTCGACGCTGACGGGCTTGCGCATCGAGATCGTCGACTCGCAGAAGCGGCCGATGTTCGCGACCGCGAGAGATCAGGTGGAGCCGTACATGCGCGACATTCTGCGCGAGATCGGCCACACGCTGAACGACGTGCCGAACCGGATCATCGTGCAGGGTCACACCGACGCCGCGCAGTACGCGGGCGGCGAGAAGGGTTACAGCAACTGGGAACTGTCCGCGGACCGCGCGAATGCGTCGCGCCGTGAGCTGATCGCAGGTGGGATGGACGAAGCAAAGGTGATGCGCGTGCTCGGTCTCGCGTCGACGCAGAACCTGAACAAGGCGGACCCGATGGACCCGGAAAACCGCCGCATCAGCGTCATCGTGCTGAACAGGAAGTCCGAGGAGGCGCTCAACCATGACGACTCCACCACGACGACCTTGTCGGACGACGCAGCGGGCTCAAAGCCGCTGCTGCAAAAACTGGCGCCGCCCGTGACGGTCGCGCCGAAGGTGCCGGCGGCAACGCCGGCGACTCAGTAACGGAAAGACGGTCGCCCGGCCGTTACCGTGCCAGAGCGGCGCGGACAGCCAGGCGATTCACAGCGTAAGTGCAGCGAGGTTTTCATGATCAGGCATATCCTGGCAATCGACGATTCGGCATCGATGCGGCAGATTCTTTCCGCGACGCTGACGGCGGCCGGCTATGAGGTGACGCTCGCGGCGGACGGCGCGGAAGGGCTCGAAAACGCGCTCGCCGTGCGGTTCGACCTGGTGCTCACCGATCAGCACATGCCGGGCAAGACCGGCCTCGATCTGATCGCCGAGCTGCGCGGCAATCCGGCTTATGCGGACACGCCCATCCTCGTCCTGACGACGGAATCGGGCGAGCCGTTCAAGGCCGCGGCGCGCGAAGCGGGCGCGACCGGCTGGATCGAAAAGCCGCTCGACCCCGAACTGCTGACCGAACTGGTCGCGGCTCTGGCCGAGCCAGATCACGCATAGCGCAACCCTAGACAAGTTATAGAAGCTCTCGACGCTGCGGCAAGGTAGCCCAGGCCTAGACAGGAACTTTCGCGGTGACCCAGGCATGACACTCGACATCACTCAGTTCTATCAGACGTTCTTCGACGAAGCGGACGAACTGCTCGCGCAGATGGAGCAGTTGCTGCTCAATCTGGACATCGCGCATCCCGATCCCGAAGACCTCGCGGCAATCTTCCGCGCGGCGCATTCGATCAAGGGCGGCGCGGCGACGTTCGGCTTTACCGCGCTGACGGAAACGACTCACATCCTCGAATCGCTGCTCGACCGTGCGCGCAATAACGAACTCGTGTTGCGCAAGGACATGATCGACACGTTCCTCGAAACCAAGGACGTGCTCTCGGGCCAGCTCGCCGACTACCGCGCGAGCGCCGAGCCGGACGCGGCGGTCGCGAAGGCGATCTGCGCGAAGCTCGAGCAGTTGCACGCGGAAAGCCGCGGCATGGCCGCGCCGGCTGCTGCGGCGCCGGTCGAAGTCGCGGTGGCCGCGCCGATCGAAGAATTCGCAACAGTAGAAGAAGGCAGCGCGCCCGAGCACGTCGTCGATCAGGCGGTGCAGGCGGCGGGCGAATGGAATGACGGCGAACCGGCACAGACCGGGCAAGCCGAAGGAGCCGGCGACGCGAACGACGCCGCCGGCCCGCATCTGAAAATTACGCTACGGGGCGTTGATGCGAAGGACCAGGAACTGCTCGCCGAAGAGCTGGGCAACCTGGGCAACATCGTCGGGCAGGTCAAGAGCGGCGGCGATCTCACGCTGTGGCTTCAGACCGATGTCACGTCCGACGACATCATCGCCGTGTGCTGCTTCGTGATCGACGAAAGTCAGATTTCGATCGGCCGCGGAACCGCGCCGGCGGACGGTGCTCAGCAAGGCGAACCTGGAACGCCCGACGCTGAGCCCTCGTCTCCGGCGCAAGCAGCACCGGCGGCTTCGGCCGCCACCCAACACTCAGCGGCTGCCGAACCGGCGCAGCAGGCGGCAGCGCCGGCGCAGGCGGAACGCGCAGCCGAGCCTGCGAAGGCCGCAGCGCCGGCTCCGGTTCCCGCCGCGGCTAAACCGGCGGCTGCTCCTGCAGCTTCTGCCGCCGCAGCACCCGCCGCGGCAGACTCCGACCGCAAGGCCGCCCGCCCCGCAGCAGCGGCAGGCGGCGCGGAAGGCAGCTCGATTCGCGTCGGCGTCGAAAAGGTCGATCAGTTGATCAACCTCGTCGGCGAACTGGTGATCACGCAAGCGATGCTGGCGGAAACCACCAGCACGTTCGACCCGGCGCTGCACGATCGCCTGTTCAACGGCATGGCGCAGCTCGAGCGCAACGCGCGCGATCTGCAGGAAGCCGTCATGTCGATCCGCATGATGCCGATGGATTATGTGTTCAGCCGCTTCCCGCGTCTCGTGCGCGATCTCGCGGCGAAACTCGGCAAGGAAGTGGAGCTCGTCACCTTCGGTCAGGCGACCGAACTCGACAAGAGCCTGATCGAGCGGATCATCGACCCGTTGACGCACCTCGTGCGCAACAGCCTCGACCACGGCATCGAAACCGTCGAAGCGCGCCGCGCAGCAGGCAAGGACGCGACCGGCCAACTGGTTCTGTCGGCGGCACATCATGGCGGCAACATCGTCATCGAAGTGAGCGACGACGGCGCCGGCCTGCGCCGCGACAAGATTCTCGCGAAGGCCGCGAAGCAGGGCATGCAGGTCAGCGAAAGCATGACCGACGAGGAAGTCTGGAACCTCATCTTCCTGCCGGGCTTCTCGACGGCGGAGCAGGTCACGGACGTCTCCGGCCGCGGCGTCGGCATGGACGTGGTGAAGCGCAACATCCAGTCGATGGGCGGTCACGTGGAAATCACGTCGCACGCCGGCAAGGGCAGCACGACGCGCATCGTTTTGCCGCTCACGCTTGCGATTCTCGACGGCATGTCCGTCAAGGTCGGCAACGAGATCTTCATTCTGCCGCTGAACTTCGTGATGGAGTCGCTGCAGCCGCAAGCCGAGGACATCTACACGGTCGCCAACGGCGAGCGCGTGGTGCGCGTGCGCGGCGAATATCTGCCGCTCGTCGCGTTGCACGAGGTGTTCAACGTCGACGGCGCGAAGCAGGAGCCGACCCAGGGCATCGTCACCATCATGCAGACCGAGGGGCGCCGCTTTGCGATGCTGATCGACGAGCTGGTGGGACAGCAGCAGGTCGTCGTGAAGAATCTGGAAACGAATTACCGCAAGGTGCGCGGCATTTCCGCAGCGACCATTCTGGGCGACGGCCGCGTCGCGCTGATCGTGGACGTGGCGGCGCTGAACCGCGAATCGCGCAACGCGCATGGCGCAATGAGCCTCGCATGATGTCCGCCCGGCTCGACGTATCACTCACTCAACTCAATTTATCCCAACCGTTTGGGGGCTAACGTGGCAGAAGTTCAATCCATCAATTCGAGCGTCGCGAACGCGACGAATGGTCGCCGCGACGCGCAGCAGGCCGATGCCGGCGGTCAGGAATTCCTCGTCTTCACGCTCGGCGCCGAAGAGTACGGCATCGACATTCTCAAGGTGCAGGAAATCCGCGGCTACGACAACGTGACGCGCATCGCCAATGCGCCCGAGTTCATCAAGGGCGTCATCAATCTGCGCGGCATCATCGTGCCGATCGTCGACATGCGCATCAAGTTTCATCTGGGCCGCGTCGAGTACGACCACCAGACCGTCGTGATCATCCTGAACGTCGCGCATCGCGTGGTCGGCATGGTGGTGGACGGCGTGTCCGACGTGCTGACGCTCGCCGTCGATCAGATCATGCCGGCGCCGGAATTCGGCGCGACGCTGACGACCGAGTATCTGACGGGCCTCGGCACCGTCGACGGCCGCATGCTGATTCTGATGGACATCGAGAAGCTGATGACGAGCCGTGAAATGGCGCTCATCGAAACGCTCGGCGTGTAACCGCCGCAGCGTTCACAAAAGTTAGGAACAGGGAGCATTGAGATGCTAAGCAGGTGGTCGATTCGCACATCGCTCACGCTAGTGGGGATCATTCTCGTCGCGCTGACCATGGTGGTCGGCGTGCTTGGGCTGACGGCGCTCGGCAGCGCGAGCCGTTCGCTCGACCGTATCGCGCGCGGCGACCTCGTCGCAATTCACGCGCTCGACGACGCTTCGGCCTATCTGCTGCGCTCGCGTGTCTCGCTGGATCGCTTCACCGCGCTCACCGCGGCGGGCGACACCGAAACCGCGAAGAAGGTGCTGGACCGCGCGGTCGAGTTGTACGGCTTCAGCAACAAGAACTGGCAGACCTATCTCGACGCGCCGAAGACCGGCGTCGACCAGGCGCAGATGGACGAACTGCTGGCGCGCCGCACGACGCTCGTGCGCGACGGCATGGAGCCCGAGTTCGCCGCGCTGCGCGCGAACGATATGGCCGCGTACCACGCGATCGCCGACACGAAGATCAGCCCGATGTTCGTCGTCTACGACAACGCGGCGTCGGCGGTCATCAAAAGTCTGCAGCAACAGGCGGTGGATCAGCAGGCCGGCGCGCAGTCGAACATTTCGCTGATGACGACGCTCATCATCGCGTTCTCCGCGCTCGCGCTGCTGCTCGTGGTCGGCCTGCGCTTCGCGCTGCGCGGCCTGATCGTGAAGCCGCTGCAGGATGCAAGCGAATGCTTCGAGCGGATCGCGTCGGGCGATCTGTCGGAAACGATCGAGGTGACGAGCCACAACGAAATCGGCCGCCTCTTTGCCGGCATCAAGCGGATGCAGGAAAGCATGGCGTCGATGGTGACGGCGGTGCGCAGCAGCACCGAGTCGATCGACACCGGCGCGCGCGAAATCGCGATGGGCAACACCGATCTGTCGCAGCGTACCGAACAGCAGGCTGCGTCGTTGCAGCAAACGGCGCAGAGCATGGAAGAACTCACGGGCACCGTGCGGCAGAACGCCGAGAACGCGCGCCAGGCGAGCCAGCTTGCGGTGAATGCGTCCGACATCGCGACACGCGGCGGCGACGTGGTGAGCCAGGTCGTGACGACGATGCAGGACATCGCGACCAGTTCGAGCAAGGTGGTCGACATCATCGGCGTGATCGAAGGCATTGCGTTCCAGACCAACATCCTCGCGCTCAACGCGGCCGTGGAAGCTGCGCGTGCCGGCGAACAGGGCCGCGGCTTCGCGGTCGTGGCGGGCGAAGTGCGCAGCCTCGCGCAGCGCAGTGCAAGCGCCGCGAAGGAAATCAAGGAATTGATCGGCGACTCCGCCGACAAGGTGCAAAGCGGCTCGACACTCGTCGGACGCGCGGGCACGACGATGGACGAGATCGTGCAGGCCGTGCGCCGCGTGACCGACATCATGGGCGAGATCAGCGCGGCTTCCGAGGAGCAATCGGGCGGCATCGAGCAGGTCAATCGCGCGGTCGTGCAGATGGACGAAGTGACGCAGCAGAACGCCGCGCTCGTCGAAGAAGCGGCGGCAGCAGCAGGGTCGCTCGAAGATCAGACGCGTCAGTTGCAGGCCGTGCTGAGCGGCTGGAAGGTTGGCAGCGGTTCGGGTCGCGGCTTCAGTGCTCCGAGCGCGCCGGCCGTGCCGCAAGTGAAGGCGCGTGCCATGAGCACGAGCCGCAAGCCTGCGGCAAAGGCCGCGCCGCGTGCCGCGCAAGCGACGGCAAATGGCTCGGTGGCGCATGCGGCAACGGCAAACGCGACGGCGCATGCGGCAACTCACGCGACGACCGCAAACAGCGCAGCAGCGGCTCCGGCCAACCAGCAAGCAGCCGCTGGACAAGCAGGCACCGCACGCGTCGAACCCGCGCTCAAGCCGAAGACGCCTCGCGCGGCATTCGAGCCGGCGGCACGTCCCGCAGCGGCGAGCGCAAGCTCGGCGGGATCGGACGCCGACTGGGAAACCTTTTAAACATGGCGATGAAACATGCAGTCATTCGATATCTCGCGCCAGCGGGCGCGAATCATCGAAGCACGCTTTTACGGCGTGTCGCGGGCCGACTGCATGGTGATGGAACTTGCGGGCGGGCGCGACCCCGCAAAAACAATCCCTTGCTCGCCGGTACGTCCGTCGGGCAAGCGTGATGGCTCGTATCGCAGGCAGGAACTTTCATGATGGCAACGCGCGCACAGCAACGCATCGACCGACCGGAGCCGACCCGGTCCGGCGAACAGGGACGTGATTTCGAATTCACCTCCGCGGATTTCGGCCGCATTCGCGAACTGATTCACCGCAGCGCCGGCATTTCCCTCTCCGATCACAAGCGCGACATGGCGTATAGCCGCCTCGCGCGCCGGCTGCGCGCCCGCGGCCTCGATTCGTTCAAGCAGTATCTCGATCTGCTCGAAGCGGAAAACGATCCGGCCGAGTGGGAAGCGTTCACCAATTCGCTGACCACGAACCTGACCGCGTTCTTCCGCGAGGCGCATCACTTTCCGATTCTCGCGGACTTCGTCGCGCGTCGCGCGCAGCCGGTTTCCGTGTGGTGCTCGGCGGCCTCGACGGGCGAAGAGCCGTATTCGATCGCGATGACGCTGATCGAAGCACTCGGCGAAAGCGGCGCACGCCAGGCCACGGTGCTTGCCACCGACATCGACACGCAGGTGCTCGCGAAAGCCGAAGCCGGCGTGTATCAGTTCGATCAGGTGAAGCACCTGTCGCCCGAGCGGCTCAAGCGCTTCTTCCTGAAGGGCACGGGCGCGCATGCCGGCATGGTGAAGGTGCGTCCGCAAGTGCGCCAGATGGTGCGCTTCGAGCAGTTGAACCTCACCGACCGCGATTACCAGTTGCGCACGCAGTTCGACGCGATCTTCTGCCGCAACGTGATGATCTATTTCGACAAGCCGACGCAGGCGCAGGTGCTCTCGCGCTTCGATCCGCTGATGAAGTCGGGCGGTCTGCTGTTCGCCGGCCATTCGGAGAACTTCACGTATGTCACGCAGGCGTTCAGGCTGCGCGGCCAGACCGTGTATGAACTGACGCGCGATGCAGCGGGCGCACGCGCGCCGGCACGTACGGCCGCATCGACAAGCACGACCACGAGCGCGACGACGAGCGGGGTGACGGTATGAGCAGCGCCTTGCCTATCGCAACCAACCTCTACTACGACAACCACTTCCAACGCCCCGGCGTGAAGCTGTTGCCGAACGAGTTCTACACCACGCACGACGACATGGTGCTCGTCACCGTGCTCGGTTCATGCGTCGCGGCCTGCATTCAGGATCGCACGGCTGGCATCGGCGGCATGAATCACTTCATGTTGCCCGACGACGGCGCGGAAGTCGGCCAGGCGGCATCGGATTCGATGCGCTACGGCGCCTACGCGATGGAAGTGCTGATCAACGAGCTGATTAAAGCCGGCGGCCGGCGCGAGCGTTTCGAAGCGAAGGTGTTCGGCGGCGGCGCGGTGCTCGCGGGCATGACGACGATTAATATCGGCGACCGCAATTCGGAATTCGTGCGCCGCTATCTCGCGCTCGAAAAGATTCGCATCGTCGCCGAAGATTTGCAGGGCTCGCATCCGCGCAAGGTCGCTTTCATGCCGCGCACGGGCCAGGTGATGGTGAAGAAGTTGCGCCTGCAACAGGACCCGAGCGTGGCCGAGCGCGAACAGACGCTCATGCGTCAGACCGCCGAAGCGCGCGCCGAACGGCTTGCCGCCGCGAGAAAGCGCGTCGAGCTGTTTGCGACGCCGGCCGCCGCGCGGCCCAGGGTCGAACTGTTCGGCGCTTCGGGCGCGGCCAAGCCGAAGGTCGAGCTTTTCGGCGCCGCAGGCGGCGCGAATGGTCCATCAAACAGCGCCGGCGCAGCGAAGCCGCGCATCGAACTGTTCGGCTCCACCCCGCGCCCGACTAATTCAACTAACGCCAGAACCGTAGAGGAGGCGTGAGCGCTGTGCAAAAGATCAAAGTACTGTGTGTCGACGATTCGGCGCTAATCCGCAGCCTGATGACGGAGATCATCAACGGCCAGCCGGACATGACCGTCGTCGCAACCGCGCCCGACCCGCTCGTCGCGCGCGACCTCATCAAGCAGCACAACCCGGACGTGTTGACGCTCGACGTCGAAATGCCGCGCATGGACGGCCTCGACTTTCTCGAGAAGCTCATGCGCTTGCGGCCGATGCCAGTCGTGATGGTGTCGTCGCTGACCGAGCGCGGCAATGAAATCACGCTGCGCGCGCTGGAACTCGGCGCGGTGGATTTCGTGACCAAGCCGAAGGTGGGCATTCGCGACGGCATGCTCGACTATTCGGAAAAGCTCGCCGACAAGATTCGCGCCGCGGCGCGCGCGCGTGTGCGCCAGGCGGCGCCCGCGCATCATGCGCCCGCTGCCGGCGCGCATGCGCCCGTTGCCGCCGCGCCGCTCTTCAACAATCCGCTGCTGAGTACGGAGAAGCTGATCATCGTCGGCGCGTCGACGGGCGGCACTGAAGCCATCCGCGAAGTGCTCGTGCCGTTGCCGCCGGATGCGCCCGCGGTGCTGATCGCGCAGCACATGCCGCCCGGTTTCACAAAATCTTTTGCGCAACGCCTCAATGGTTTGTGCCGGATTACCGTTAAAGAAGCTGAGCACGGCGAACGCGTGCTGCCGGGACATGCGTATATCGCACCCGGCCACGCTCACCTGCTGCTTGCCCGCAGCGGCGCGAACTACATCGCGCATCTGTCGGATGATCCGCCAGTGAACCGGCATCGTCCTTCGGTGGATGTGCTGTTTCGTTCGGCCGCGCAGCATGCGGGCAAGAATGCGGTCGGAGTGATCCTGACCGGGATGGGGCGTGACGGCGCCGCGGGTTTGCTGGAGATGAAAAAGGCAGGGGCCTACACCCTTGCGCAGGACGAGGCGAGCTGCATCGTGTTCGGCATGCCGCGTGAAGCGATTGCGCTTGGCGCGGCCGACGAAATCGCGTCGCTGCCGGATATGAGCCGGCGCGTGATGGCGCGTCTTGCGTCGATGGGCGATCGCGTTCAGCGGGTTTGATGCGCCGTTCGAATTGAGGCGGTCACACGCCGCACCGTGAATCAAGTAAAGGGAATCAAATGGATAAGGCAATGAAGTTTCTGGTAGTGGACGACTTTCCGACGATGCGCCGGATCGTTCGCAACCTCCTGAAAGAGCTGGGCTACGGTAACGTCGACGAAGCCGAAGACGGCCAGGCCGGTCTCGCGCGTCTGCGCGGCGGCACCTACGACTTCGTGATTTCCGACTGGAACATGCCGAACCTCGACGGTCTCGCGATGCTCAAGGAAATCCGCGCCGACGCCAACCTCAAGCATCTGCCGGTGCTGATGGTGACGGCCGAGTCGAAGAAGGAAAACATTATCGCCGCGGCTCAGGCAGGCGCGAGCGGTTATGTCGTGAAGCCGTTCACGGCTGCAACGCTGGACGAGAAGCTCAACAAGATTCTCGAGAAGATGGCCAAGACTGGGAGCTGATGTGAACCTGCCGACCAATGCGCCTGGCGCCGAAGCGGTCAACGAGAGCGGCGACTTCGCGTCAGACCGCATCCTCGCCCGCATTGGACAACTGACACGTACGCTGCGTGATTCGATGCGCGAGCTCGGGCTCGACAAACACGTCGAGCGCGCGGCGGAAGCCGTACCCGATGCACGCGACCGTCTGAAGTACATCGCGAACATGACCGAGCAGGCCGCCGAGCGCGTGCTGTCCTCGATCGACATCGCGAAACCGATTCAGGAGCAGTTGCAAAAAGACGCCGGCGAACTCGACGCGCGTTGGGAGCAATGGTATTCGGCGCCGATCGAACGCGCCGAAGTGCGCGCGCTCATGAACGACACGCGCGAGTTTTTGCGCGGCGTGCCCACGGCGACCACCGCGACCAACTCGCAGCTCATGGAGATCATGCTCGCGCAGGACTTCCAGGATCTGACCGGCCAGGTGATCAAGAAGATCACGGACGTCGTGTATCTGATCGAGCAGCAGTTGCTCGGCGTGCTCGTCGAAAACATCGCGCTCGAGCGGCGCGAACAGTTCGCCGCGCATGCCGCGGCCCTCGTCGCGGAAGTCTCGCCGACCGGCAGCCCCGAGCATCTGCTGAATGGGCCGCAGATCAATCCGGAAGGCAAAACTGACGTGGTGCAGGATCAATCGCAGGTCGACGACCTGCTCGCCAGCCTCGGTTTCTGAGCGGCCCGCGCCCTCGCGGCGCGCGGCCGAACAGTATGAATAGCAAGCCGCGCTCCTGCGCGCGCGTGCTGTCTCTGGACACAAACCGCAGGCATACTATGGGGTCAATGAGCGGCGCGGCGTGACGGTGAACGCTGTCACCGGAGGCTTGCATCGTGAGGTTTTCCTCGAGAATGCGGCCCCTCCGCGCCCTATGATTTGCCTAAAACGCAGCCGGTTCGCAGCACGCGCAAGCCGGCCAGCAGTCAGGGAGGAGTCTCGTCATGCGCAGTCGTGTACGCCGCGCCGGTCTGGTTACGGCGCTTATGTTGTCCTGTTCGTTGTCGGCCGTGCCGTCCGCTCACGCGGCGCTCGGCGGCGCCCCAATGACGCCTCCGGCGGACGCGTCGGTATCCGCCCGCACCTTGCAGCCCTCGAGCGCCGTGATTCGCTCCGCATCGGGCGCGGCTTCTTCCGCTTCGGCTACGGCGTCGTACACGGTGCGTGAAACCACGCTCGGCAACGGCACGGTGGTGCGCGAATATCTCACCACTGACGGCACCGTCTTCGCCATCACCTGGCGCGGCCCGCAAATGCCCGATCTGAACGAACTGCTCGGCAGCTACTTTCCGCAGTACGTGGCCGGCGTGAAGGCAGCGCGCGCCGCGCGCGGCGGCGCACGCGGCCCCGTTGCGGTCGATCAGAGCAGCCTCGTTGTCCAGTCCGGCGGCCATATGGGCGCGTTCAGCGGCCGCGCGTGGCTGCCGCCCGCGCTGCCTGCCGGCGTCAGCGGCTCCGACATCCAGTAACGAGGACGAACGATGCGAACCATGCACATTGCGAAGAAACTCAAGGACTGGACTCAGGTTGTGGCAACCGTCGTGCTGGTGTCGGCGCTCGCCGCGTGCGGTGGTGGCGGCGATAGCGGCTCCAGTTCCAGCAGCGGCTCGACCGGTTCAACCGGCGGCTCGACAGGCGGCTCCGCGGGCGGCAGTTCGTCGAGCGGCTTGCCGCCCAGCCCGACCCAGCAGCCGATTGCCGCGACTGCCGCGAACACCGTGGCGATCACGGTGGCCCACGGCGTTACCGGCGTCATCAACATTCCCACGATCAGCGTGACGGTCTGCGTGCCCGGCACCGGGACGTGTCAGAAGATTGACAACATTCAGGTCGACACGGGCTCGTTCGGTCTGCGCATCGTCAATTCGGCGCTGAATTCGACGATGCAGGCCGGCTTGCCGATCAGCACGTCGACAAGCGGCGGCCAGCTCGCCGAATGCGCGACTTTCGCCGACGGCTACACGTGGGGCAGTGTGCGCACCGCGACCGTGACCATCGGCGGCGAAACGACGACTGCGGCTGTTCCGTTGCAGATCATCGGCGACAAGGCCGCGAGCACGACGCCGTCGGCGGGTTGCGGCAGCGGCTCGGCGGAGAACACGGCGAACGATCTCGGCGCGAACGGCATCATCGGCATCGGCACCGCGCTTTACGATTGCGGCTCGACCTGCGCGAACGCGTCCACGGCTGGGACGTACAGCAATTACTTCTCGTGCCCAGGCGGCACGTCGTGCACGCGCACCGCGGTTCCGCTCGCGAGCCAGGTCGCCAATCCGGTCGCTAAATTCCCCCTCGACAACAACGGCGTGATCGTACAAATGCCGCCCATCGGCGACAACGGCGCGGCTTCGGCCACCGGCACGCTGGTATTCGGCATCGGCACGCAGTCGAACAATGCGCTCGGCTCCGCGCAGACCTTCACCACCGACGGCGCAGGCGACCTGACCAACAGCGTGTTCAACGGCAACACGGTCACGGCGTTCCTGGATTCGGGCTCAAACGGCTATTTCTTCAACGACAGCTCGCTCACGCTGTGCGGCAGCAACTTCTCGGGCTTCTATTGCCCGTCCGGCGCGCAGACCCGCTCCATCACGCTGGTCGGCCAGAACAGCGTGCAGGCGGTGGCGAATATCGGCATCCAGAGTGCGTCGACGCTATTCGGTAACGGCACCAACTATGCGTTCAACGACCTGGCCGGTCAGATCGGCGGGCTCGCCGCGTTCGACCTCGGTTTGCCGTTCTTCTACGGACGCCACGTTTATCACGGCTTCGACCTGCGGCCGACCGGCGGCACCCAGGCGCCGTTCGTGGCCTACGCAAGCTAGTCTGGGCAACGCAACGCCTGAAGGCTCTCCACGGCGCCCGCGCTCAACAGCGCGGGCGTTGTTTTTTGCGGCGGCGCGCGGTTTCGCGCGCCGCTTGTCCATCCGCCGAAAAGCCCCGGTTTCTCCTTCCTTATCCGCCGATCGGTGCTTGCGCCGAGCGGGAATAATCGCTCTCACTGGAAAGAGGCGCAGTGCCTCGCCCAACCGGAGAGCTTTGTGGCAGAGGAAAGCGACCTCGAAAAAACCGAATCAGCC
Source organism: Paraburkholderia sp. RL17-368-BIF-A (assembly GCF_046054045.1). Classification (NCBI taxonomy): domain Bacteria; kingdom Pseudomonadati; phylum Pseudomonadota; class Betaproteobacteria; order Burkholderiales; family Burkholderiaceae; genus Paraburkholderia; species Paraburkholderia sp. RL17-368-BIF-A. Next base: position 23,746 of record NZ_JARESN010000004.1, on the reverse strand, counting down.
ACCCCTCGGCGCTTGCAGAAAGCGCGCGAGGAGGGGCAGATCGCGCGTTCGCGGGAGCTTTCGACGTTCGCGCTGCTCGCCGCCGGCTTTTTCGGCGTGTGGGGCATGTCGGACAGCATCGGCGAGCATTTGCAGGCGATGCTGCGCGCGGCGTTCACGTTCGACCACGCGGGCGCTTTTGAAACGCACCGCATGATGATCGGCGCGGGCGCGGCGAGCCGCGAAGGGCTCTACGCCTTGCTGCCGATTCTCGCCGTCACGGGCGCGGCCGCCTTGCTCGCGCCGATGGCGCTGGGCGGCTGGCAACTGTCGACGAAAGGCCTCGAGCCCAAGTTCGAACGCCTGAATCCGATCGCCGGCCTCGGCAAGATTTTTTCGATCAACGGACCGATCCAGCTCGCCATGTCGCTCGCGAAGACGCTGGTGGTGGGCATTATCGGCGGCACGGCAATCTGGAACCGGCGCGAGGAGATCCTCGCGCTCGCCACGCAGCCGCTGCATCTCGCGCTCGCCAACACCGTGCATCTGATCGCCGTGTGCTGCGGGATGACGGTCGCGGGCATGTTCGTCGTCGCCGCGCTGGATGTGCCGTATCAACTGTGGCAGTTCCACAAGAAACTGCGCATGAGCAAGGAAGAAGTGAAGCGCGAGCATCGCGAAAGCGAAGGCGATCCGCACGTGAAAGGCCGGATTCGCCAGCAGCAGCGCGCGATTGCCCGCCGCCGCATGATGACGCAGGTGCCGAAGGCCGACGTCGTGGTCACGAACCCGACGCATTTCGCGGTCGCGCTGCAATACACGGACGGCGAGATGCGCGCGCCGAAGGTCGTCGCGAAGGGCGTGAACCTCGTGGCCGCGCGCATTCGCGAACTCGCCGCCGAAAACAACGTGCCGCTGCTGGAAGCGCCGCCGCTTGCGCGCGCGCTGTATCACAACGTCGAACTCAATCGCGAGATTCCCGGCCAGTTGTATGGCGCGGTCGCGGAAGTGCTCGCGTGGGTGTACCAGTTGCGGCGCTTCAAGACCGAAGGCGGCGACGTGCCGGTCGCACCGACCGAGCTCGAAGTGCCCGCGGAACTCGACAAGGGCGGTGTATCGGATCAAGACGCCGATCAGGAAGCCGCCGACACGCTTAACCCTGCTAACGAAGACGGAGCCTCCGCATGAACGCTCGCGCCGGTTTCCTCGCTCGACGGCCCGATGCCTTGAGCGGCACCAATTTACGCGCCCTCGCAGGCCCGGTGCTGATCTGCATGATCCTCGGCATGATGATTTTGCCGTTGCCGCCGTTCCTGCTGGATCTGCTGTTCACCTTCAACATCGCGCTTTCCGTGATGGTGCTGCTCGTCAGCATGTACACGATGAAGCCGCTCGACTTCGCCGCTTTCCCGAGCGTGCTGCTGTTCTCGACGTTGCTGCGGCTCTCGCTGAACGTCGCATCGACGCGCGTCGTGCTGCTCGAAGGCCATACCGGTCCTGACGCCGCAGGCCAGGTGATCGAGTCGTTCGGTCACTTCCTCGTGGGCGGCAACTTCGCGGTCGGTATCGTCGTCTTTATCATCCTGATGGTCATCAACTTCATGGTGATCACGAAGGGCGCGGGGCGGATCGCGGAAGTGTCCGCGCGCTTCACGCTCGACGCGATGCCCGGCAAGCAGATGGCGATCGACGCCGACCTGAACGCCGGTCTCATCAACGAAGAGCAGGCGCGCAAGCGTCGCGCGGAAGTGTCGCAGGAAGCCGAGTTCTACGGCTCGATGGACGGCGCGAGCAAGTTCGTGCGCGGCGATGCGATTGCCGGCTTGCTCATCATGGTGATCAACATCTTCGGCGGCCTGATCGTCGGGATGGTCCAGCACGGCATGGACTTCGCGTCGGCGGGCAAGAACTACACGCTGCTCACCATCGGCGACGGCCTCGTCGCGCAGATTCCGTCGCTCGTGATTTCGACGGCCGCGGGCGTGATCGTGTCGCGTGTGGCAACGAATGAAGACATCGGCACGCAGCTTACCGGGCAGCTTTTCACGAACCCGCGCGTGCTGATGATCACCGGCTGCATTCTCGTACTGATGGGCTTGATTCCGGGCATGCCGCACTTCGCGTTTCTGATTCTCGGCGGCGGCCTGATCCAGCTCGGCCGCACGATGAAGAAGCGCGCCGAAGAGCGCAAGAACACAACGGCGCTCGTCGACGTCGCGCCGGCCGCGGTCACGCCGGTCGAGAACGCCGAAGCAAGCTGGGACGACGTGACGATGATCGACACGCTCGGCCTCGAAGTGGGTTACCGGCTGATTCCGCTCGTTGACAAGAATTCGGACGGCGAGTTGCTCAAGCGGATCAAGAGCATCCGCAAGAAGTTCGCGCAGGAAATCGGCTTCTTGCCGCCCGTCATTCATATTCGCGACAACCTGGAGTTGCGGCCGAACGGTTATCGGATCGCGCTCAAGGGCGTGGAAGTCGGCGTCGGCGAGGCGTATCCGGGCCAGTGGCTCGCGATCAATCCGGGCCAGGTGTCCGCCGCGCTGCCGGGCACGCCGACGCAGGATCCGGCGTTCGGCTTGCCGGCTATCTGGATCGACACGAATCTGCGCGAACAGGCGCAGGTGTACGGCTACACGGTGGTCGATTCGAGCACGGTGGTCGCGACGCACCTGAATCACCTCGTGGTCACGCATGCATCCGAACTGCTCGGCCGCCGCGAAGTGCAGGCGCTGCTCGAACGGATGCAGAAGGACACGCCGTCGCTCGTCGACGATCTGGTGCCGAAGACGCTGCCGCTCACCACGCTGCAAAAGGTGCTGCAAAACCTGCTCGAAGAAGGCGTGCCGATTCGCGATCTGCGCACGATTCTCGAAGCGCTGTCCGAACACACGCCGAAGATCACCGACGCGCACGATCTCACCGCCGCCGTGCGTCTCGCGCTGGGCCGCGCGATCACGCAGCAGTGGTTCCCCGGCACCGGCGACATGCAGGTGATGGGCCTCGACTCGAATCTCGAACGTGTGCTGTCGCAGGCACTGTCGACGGGTTCCAACCCTGGCCTCGAGCCCGGCCTCGCGCATACGCTGATGACCGAAACGCAGAAGGCGATGAGCCGTCAGCAGAACATGGGACTCGCGCCGGTGCTGCTCGTGCAGCACGCATTGCGGCCGATGCTCGCGCGCTTCCTGCGCCGCAGCCTGCCGCAGTTGAAGGTGCTGTCGTATGCGGAAGTGCCCGATACGCGCAACATCAAGGTCGTGAATCTGATCGGCGCGCACGGTTAACGCGCGATCCGGCTTCACGTTCCAGTTATCGGCCGGCGCCTGTGGGCGCCGGTTTTCATTTCCGCGCCTGACTTTTCGCACCGCTCATGCACTGGGGCGTCCATGCTTCGCTCGTAAGGCCCGCTCGCTCGCACACGGGGCGGCGTCTTGTGCCGATGCAAGCGCGTTAATCGCGGCGTGCGTCCATCGTCCGAATTACCCACGTTTAACGGCCTTTATCCACCGATCGTCGGTCGAGGGCTTTCGCAATAATGATCTCAATGGGAAGCGGTGTGTTGCCGGTCCGTCAGTCCGTTTACCTCATCGGGGGTCCAGCTTGAACATTCGTAAATTTATCGGTGCCACCAGTCGCGACGCACTGCGTCTCGTGCGCGAAGCACTGGGCGCCGACGCGGTCGTGCTGTCCAATCGAACCATGGACGACGGCAGTGTCGAGATCGTCGCATTGGCCGACAGCGACCTCGCGGCGATCACGCCGAAGGCTCCGCGCGCCGATGTGAGCGCAGCGCACTCCGCATCGACGAATATGGTGGCCGCGCAAGCCGCTCCGCGCGCGATGTCCGCGGCTCAGCCGATGCAGGCCAATCCGTATGCGAGCGGCATGCCGGACGTGTTCTCGTCGGTGTTCGGCGCGAGCCCGGAAGCCGGGGCCGAGACGGCGGGCGGCTTCGCCGACTCGGCGCTCGCAGGCGGCCACGATGCGCAGCCTGCCGCGAGGATCGTTCCGAGTGCTGCGATGAATGCAGCGATGAATGCCGCCAAGCCGTCCGCCGCACAGGTCGACGCGCGCAAGGGCGCATCCGCGGCCACGGCCGCGGCGAATACGATGAACACGACAGCGGCGGCCGCGAAGCATTCGCCGGCGCCGCAATCGCAACAGATCCACGTCGGCCAGCCGAGCGCGCGCGCCGCAGCCGCGCGTCTGAACGACGACATGCGCGCCGATCTGCTGAAGGCCGCCGGCGTGCCGTCGACGTCCGCTGCATCCGCCTCCGATGTCGACGGGCCGCGCACGATGGCCGAGTCGAATCCGTGGCTGATCGATCACGCACGCCGCATCGCCGGCGAGCACGAATCGCACGGTGAATACGCCGCGCGTCCGGCAGCGATCACGCCGGCCGCCGCGATGGCCAGGGGCCTCGGCGCTGCCGTCGAACCCGGCCGCGCCACTGCACAGCAAGCGGACAACACCCCCGATTGGGCTCGCGAGGCTGCGCAAGTGGCCGCGCGCCGCGCTGCGCAGAAATTCGCGCCGTCGCCGTCTTCGTCTTCATCGCCGTCCTCCTCTTCCGCCGACGACGCGCGCACGCCCGCTGGCGTCGCCGAAGCGATCAAGGCGCGCATGGAGCAGGTCGTCAAGGAAACCGTGATGAGCGAGCTTTCGTCGCTGCGCGGCATGATGGAAGAACAGTTCGCGGGCCTCATGTGGGGCGACCGCCAGCGCCGCAATCCGTCGCACGGCGCGCTCACCAAGCATCTGTTCGCCGCCGGTTTCTCCGCGCAGCTCGTGCAGATGATGGTCGACAACCTGCCTGAAGACGTCGACAACATGGACGACGGCATGGACTGGGTGCGCTCGGTGCTGGCCTCGAACCTGCCCGTGATGGAAGACGAAGACACGCTGATGGAACGCGGCGGCGTCTTTGCGCTGATGGGCCCGACGGGCGTCGGCAAGACCACGACCACCGCGAAGCTCGCCGCGCGCTGCGTGATGCGCTTCGGCGCCAGCAAGGTTGCATTGCTCACCACCGACAGCTACCGGATCGGCGGCCACGAACAACTGCGCATTTTCGGCAAGATTCTCGGCGTGTCGGTTCACGCGGTGAAAGACAGCGCCGACCTGCAACTCGCGCTCTCCGAACTGCGCAACAAGCACATCGTGCTGATCGACACGATCGGCATGAGCCAGCGCGATCGCCTAGTCTCCGACCAGATCGCGATGCTGAGCCGCGCCGGTCAGCCGGTGCAGCGCCTGTTGCTGCTCAACGCAACGAGCCACGGCGACACGCTCAACGAAGTCGTGCAGGCGTATCAGCGCGGACCGGATCAACAGCCGCTCGCCGGCTGCATTCTGACCAAGCTCGACGAAGCCACCAACCTGGGCGGCGTGCTCGATACGGTGATCCGCTACAAGCTGCCGGTGCACTACGTGTCGACCGGTCAGAAGGTGCCGGAGAACCTGTACGTCGCGACCAAACGCTTCCTGCTCAAGAGCGCGTTCTGCATTCCGCGCGATCACTCGCCGTTCGTCCCGCATGACGACGACGTGCCCGCGTTGCTCTCCGCGCTTTCCGCGCGTTCGACCGCCGAACTGCATGAGGTTCGCTTTGGATAAGCTCGTCCCCGATCAGGCAGAAGGACTGCGGCGCCTCCTCGCGCGCAGCGGCTCGCGCGTGATTGCGGTGACCGGCGGGTCGATGGGCGCGGGCTGCACGACCACGGTGATCAATCTCGCCGCGGCGCTCGCGCAGCAAGGCAAGGACGTGCTCGTGCTCGACGAGCGCACGGGCGAAAAATCGGTGAGCGCGCTCGCCGGCAGCGTGCGCGGCGCGGGCAATTTTGTCGCCGTGATGCGCGGCGAGATGACGCTCGACGACGCCGCCACGCGGCATCCGCTCGGCTTCTCGGTGCTGGCCGCCGCGCGTGCGCATCGCGAGAGTTATAGCGCGGCGCAGTTCGGCGTGCTGCTGCATGGCTCGGCCGACGTCGTGCTGATCGATGCGCAACTGGATCAGCAAGGGCACCTGTCGGCGCTCGCGATGCAGGCGCACGACGTGATGATCGTCACGCGCATGGCCGCTCAGGCGATCACCGACGCATACGCGTGCATGAAGCGCCTGCACTACGCGCACGCGATCGCGCAGTTTCGCGTGCTGGTGAATCACGTGCAGAGCGTGGAAGACGCTCACACCGCTTTTGCAAACCTGGCCGGCGTGGCCAGCCGCTACCTCGCGGTGGCGCTCGAAGACGCCGGTTGCATTGCCGCCGATGCGCGGATGGCGCGAGCCGAAGAGTTGTCGCGTTGTGTCGTCGACGCATTTCCGTCGACACCGGCTGCGCGCGATTTCCGGCACCTCGCAGCCGAATTGCAGTACTGGCCGATGCGGCCAGCGATGTCGTCGCAAACGCCGTGGATGGCGCCTGCGACAGTTTCAGCGGCGCAACACGCCGACCAACCGTCTGCGCAGCACGCCTGAGTGGCGGCACAAGGACAAGGGGAGCACGATGTATAACGCTCAGGGAAAGATTTCCCAAGCCGATGTTTTGACGAAGTACGCACCGCTCGTGCGTCGGCTCGGCTTGCAGCTCGTGGCCAAGATGCCGGCCAGTGTCGATCTGGACGATCTGATCCAGGCCGGCATGATCGGCTTGCTCGATGCCGCGAGCCGCTATAAAGAAGATCAGGGCGCGCAGTTCGAGACGTACGCGAGCCAGCGGATTCGCGGCGCGATGCTCGACGAATTGCGCAGCAACGACTGGTTGCCGCGCAGCTTGCGGCGCACTTCGCGAGAAGTGGAAACAGCCGTGCACAAGGTCGAGCAGAATCTGGGCCGCTCGGCGAGCGAAACGGAGGTTGCCGAACACCTGCAAATGCCGCTCGACGAGTATCAGTCGATGCTGCAGGACCTGCACGGCAGCCAGCTGATCTACTACGAAGACTTCGACCGTTCCGCCGACGACGAACCGTTTCTCGACCGCTATTGCGTCGATCACTCGGACCCGCTTTCGGCCTTGCTCGACGACAGCTTGCGCTCGGCGCTCGTCGAGGCGATTGACCGCTTGCCGGAACGCGAGAAGCTCCTGATGTCGCTCTATTACGAGCGCGGCATGAACCTTCGCGAAATCGGCGCGGTGATGGAAGTCAGCGAGTCGCGCGTATGTCAGCTACACAGCCAGGCAGTGGCGCGTTTGCGCACGCGCCTGCGTGAAATGGCCTGGGCCAACGCCGAGGCGACGTGAGCGGCCGCCTCGCGCCGATGTATAACGAGGCGTAACAACGCAATAGCGAGGCAATAGCGTTACCGGTTGTGTGCCGGAGCATTTGCAAAGCGAGGGCGTTGCACACGCCGTTGCACACGCCCGTTGCATGCACCTTCTCTCAAGCGTCCGCCATTTCGTGCTCGGCCGCGAGCGCGAGAAAAGCGGAACGCGACATGCCGTGCGCCTGCGCGTATTTGTCGATCTCATGCACCAACGCCTCGGGTAACGAGATGTTGATGCGCACCGCCTTCTTGAGCGCGGGAATGTTCCGGGTCGTCACGAAGCCCCACGTGAAACCCGCGTAGTCAGGATTACGCCGATGCTCGTCCAGCGTCAGTCTTTCGGGAATCGGCAAGCCCTCGTCGAGCAGCGTATCCAGATGCGCCTCGATCGCTTCTTTCGCGTTCGCGTAAGCCTCTTCCAGCGTGTCTCCCGCCGAATGACAGCCCGGAATATCCGGCACGACGACGCCGAACGCGTGCTGTGCGTCGCCCGCCTCGATGCCGACCGGAAAGATCAAGTTTTTCATTTCAGCCCTGCCTGTTTCAAGATGCTGTTCAGCGTGCCGGGCGGAAGATCCCTTTTTGGATGAGGGATGGTCACGAGCCCGGCTTTGAATGCGTGCCGGAAATGGTGATGGCTGCCCGATATTCGGATTAGCCGCCAACCGGCCGCGTGAATCAGTTTGACTACCTCGCCGCTGTTCATACTGCACTCCTCGCATCATACACACGATTACACAACCTCGCTAGAGTGGAATTTGCTGCCGTGGGTGACGGCGCCTGGAAACCGGGCGCAAACGGCACCGCTGGTGGAGCAAAAACCTCGTTGGGGAAAAGGAAGATTTGATCGCTTGCGGCGGACTAATGCCACCTGGCCGGATGGCCAACGTGCAAGGAGAAGGCGAGCGCGAGTGCGCGAGGGGATTGAAAAACGAAAGGGCTCGTCATGGCGACGAGCCCTTTTTCGATGGCTTGGTGACGTGGCGTGACGTGGCCTGCCTCACCCTAGCCGTGGCTAGCGTTGGTCACGCTGAGGCTGCACTGCGCTCCCGCGCGCCGACAGCGTCGCCGGAAGACGCAGAGGCCTGAAGCCGGGCGGGATCTAAACCGCCGCTGCCCGCGCCGGAATACGACCATCCGGGCCATAGAAGCCGGCCTTCTTCGGCACCACCACCTGCAATGCTTCCAGCGCCCGCTGGTTGTAGTCCATGCGCACGCGAATCAGCTCACCGTTGTTCGTATTGGCGCGGCGCGCGCGTTCGGCGGCTTTTTGCAGCAGAGACCATTGCGCGGCGAGCCGCTCGTCCGTGCTGGCGGCGAGTTCCATGCCGGCCCAGCCGCCCGGAAAACCCATGCCGGCGAGCAGTTCGTCGCGGCGGGCCTCGAGCTGCGCGAGCTCGCCGATCAGCGCGGTCTTTTTCTCGATGACCGAGGGCAGCAGTTCGACCGGCGACAAGGCGGTAAGCGCCTTCGTCTCCAGCGTCAGAACCGAGGCGAACGCCTCGACGGCGGAATACTCTTCGATGAGGGTGGCAAGCAGGGCGTCTTTCATCTCAACAACTCGCTGAAAACGGCGGCTCGCGCTGGATTTGCGAGCCGGGTTTGTCGAACGCCGCCCGGCCATTCACCGTACTTCGATGCGTCGATTAATTGCCGGTCGACGAGGATTTGTTCTGCAACAGTTCGCGCGCGGTGCTCAGCACGCCGTCGGCGATCTTGCCGGAGTCGATCTGCAGCGTGCCGTCCTTGATGGCCTGCTTGATCGACTCGACGTGCGCCGTGTCGATGTCGGCCGAGCCGGACGCCGCGAGGCTGCGCAAATGCTGCGACAGACCCGACAGGCTGACGCTGGCGTCGCCCGAGCCGCTGGAACTGGTTTGCGAGGCAGTGCTCGCGGTCTGCGCGCCGCTGTTCGCGGGCGCCGCGTCGCCTTGCTGCGGGCGGGACACGGCATCTATCAACGTCGGCAGATTCGACTTGGTTTGGGAATCGACTTTCACGATTGGCTTCCTCTACGATTTGATTCTGATAACGGCAAGCGTCGATCAAAACTTTAGCGCAATCGCTCCAGCTTTTTCCTTGTCTATCAAGACGATCCGGCCCTGATACGGACGGCGCGGCGCAAACCCTCGCCACGCGCGGATCGTTGTGTTTCACAGTTGAATCTCCACCGTCGAACCGTCCTTGACGATGCCCGAGATGACCTGGCCGTTGGCGGTCTTCACGCGAACCTGCTGACCCGGCGACGCGTTGTTCATCGCGCTGCCTTCCGCCGAAATCGCAAAACCGTCGCCGGCCGCGACGACGCGCACGGTTTGTCCGATCGATACCGCCGACGCGCTTTTCAGCATGTCGCGGCGCAGCGGCATGCCGGCGGAAACGCGCGTCAACGTGACCGAGCCGAGAGCCTGCGACGGGTCGGTGACGATGGCCTGCGGCAAGCCCGTCAGATCGCCCTCGCGCGCGACGAGATCGGCGGCGGTGAGGACTTCACCGGCCGACATCGCGCGGCTCGCGAGGTAATACGTGGCGTGCAGCGAAACGCGCGCCTGCAGATAAATCGTCCACGGACGCTGGCCCGCGCAGCGCACACCGACGGTCACGCGGCCCCACAGGCGCGCGCCGCTCGGCATGAACGGCTCGAGCATCATGCAAGCCGCGAGACCGCGCGGAAACGCGGGCGCGACCGTGATGTCCACCTTGCCCGGCAATCCCGCCGATTGCTGTTGCAGGAACGCAAGCGCGACGGCCCGGATCGCTTCGGGGTCTTGCTGGCCGGGGAGCGGCGCGGGCTGCGCAGCGGCAGCCGCTGTCGTAGTCGCAGCCGTGCGCGGATTCTGTTGCGCGGGCGCGGATGCGACCGTTGCCGCTGGCGCTGGCGCAACCGCTGATGCAACGGCCCGCGTCGCCGACACGCGAGCAGCCGCGTTATTGGTGGAATTGGCCGACGCTTTAGAGCGCTGCGCGACCGGTTTGCCGTCCGCGCCGAACTGCGGCGGCTCGCCGCGCGATGCGAGCGTTTCGAAGCCGTCGCTCACCGAGGCGTCCGCCGATGCCGCAGTTCCCGAAACACCGACCGCTGCGCGGCTCATCGCGCTCGACGGCGCATTGACCGCGACCGGCTGAACGCCCGCGGCGTCTCTCGCGCTATTTGCCGGCGGCGCTGGCGTGACGACAACCGGCACGACGCGGCGCGAAGCCTGCATCGCATTAATACTGACGTTGGCGCGCGCGGGCGCATCGGCCGGACTTGCCGTATCGCCAAGGTTCGCCGAACCGCCACGGCCCGGCGCGGGAATAGTAACGACGCCGTTCGCATCCGGCTTGAAACTCGTGCGAATCATCTGCGGCGCGGCAGGCGTTTCGCCGGCGCCCGCAATGACAATCGAGCCGCTCGCATTAGCGGCGCGCGCGAATGGATCGGCGTCGCGCGTCGACGGGCCACGGCCCAGCGATTGCGCGGTGGCCGCGGCGAGCGTGGCCGCCGAGCCCGTGCGTTTTGCTGGCGTCGCCTGCATATGTTCTGCAAGCGCGGCGAGCGCCGCCGGGTTCTGTTCGTTGGGACCGGCAATCACGATCGGGCCGTCCGCCTCGCCAGCATGCGCAGCATTCGCGAACAGCGCGACGCCGCCAGCCACAGACACCGCCAGCGACGACCCCACCACGAGTCTCGCAACCACGCGCAACACGGCCGCACTCATACGATGCCCCGCCGCGCTTCTTGCGCGGGGCGTCGGATCGAAAGTGGGCTGGTCCATCGCGGTTCTCCATCGAATGCATTCGGTACGCCTTGCATTCTATTGAGCGTGCCCTTTGCGCAAACGTTGAATAGAAGCCCCCTTTCCCGGTTATTCGTCCGATTGCTGCTTGCGTGCCGCCCATAAGATGCACCTCATGCAAAAAGGCTTTCCCGCTCGATGCAGCCCTCACGCGAGGTGCACGGGAAGCCTCGGGACCGTTCTCCGGAGATTCTTATGCTGGACAAACTCGATGCCGAATTCGCCTTTGGACGTGAAGCGCTCGATGTGCGCGCTTACCGTCAGGAGCTCCTGTCGTCGAATATCGCCAATGCCGACACGCCCGGCTATAAGGCGCGCGACGTCGACTTCGCTTCGTCGCTTGCGGGCGCGCTGAAAAAGACCGGCGCGGCCGGGCACACCGCGTCGAACACCGCGACGCTGCCGCTCGCGCAACCGGCCGGCGTGACGAGCGGAATGTCGATGGCGGCGACCGCGCAGGGCCACATGCCCGGCAAGTCGACGTTGAGCCCCGCGGGCGGCTCGCCCGACGACTACCGCAATCTGCAATACCGCGTGCCGACGCAACCGGCGCTCGACGGCAATACCGTCGACCTGGACACCGAGCGCGTGCAGTTCGCGGACAACACGTTGCACTTCGAATCGGGCATGACGGTGCTGTCGAGCCAGATCAAGACGATGCTGTCGGCGATCCAGTCGGGCTCGTAAGCGGCTAACGGCCGGATAACGGTCCGCACGCAAGGTCCGCACGCAAAGCAACACGCAGTACGCAAGAACAATCGCTACGGGAACTCATTTGAAGCCGGCTCTAACCGGCAGGAAAGGTCAGCAAACATGCCTTCTTTGATGAACATATTTGGTGTTGCAGGCTCCGCGATGTCGGCGCAGTCGCAACGGCTCAACGTGACGGCGTCGAACCTCGCCAACGCCGACAGCACGACCGGCCCGGACGGTCAGCCGTACAAGGCCAAGCAGGTCGTGTTCGGGGTTGCGCCGATCGGCGGCGCACGCACGGGCTCCGGCCAGCAGGTCGGCGGCGTACAGGTCACCGGCGTGGTCGACGACCCGACGCCGATGAAGACCGCCTACGACCCCGGCAATCCGGCGGCCAACGCGGACGGCTACGTCACGCTGCCGAACGTCGATCCGGTGCAGGAAATGGTGAACATGATTTCGGCGTCGCGCTCGTACCAGGCCAACGTCGAGACGCTGAACACCGCCAAGACCCTGATGCTGAAAACGCTCACGATCGGAACCTGAGGAGAGCCCCTTGACCACCAGCACCACCATCGGCAACAACGGCACGACCGTGTCGCAAACGCTGCTCGATACGATGAACGGCACGAACAGCGCGTCCAGCTCGAGCAGCTCGACGAGTTCGACGTCCGGCACGTCCGGCACCTCGGCGACCGATCTGCAGAACACCTTCCTGAGCCTGCTCGTCGCGCAGTTGAAGAACCAGGACCCGACCAATCCGATGGACAGCTCGCAGATGACCTCGCAGCTCGCGCAGATCAACACCGTGTCCGGCATCAGCCAGTTGAACACGACGTTGAGCTCGCTCGCGACGCAGATGTCGGCAGGCCAGCAGTCGCAAGCCGCGCTGCTGATCGGCTCGACCGTGCTCGCGCCGGGAAGCTCGGTGTCGGTCGCGAGCGGCAAGGCCGGCGCGTTCGGCGTGCAGCTCGCCAATTCGGTGAACGACCTGCAAGTCGTCGTGAAGAACTCGGCGGGCCAGATCGTCAAGACGATCGATCTCGGCAAGCAGTCCGCGGGCACGATTCCGGTTGGCTGGACGCCGACCGACTCGGCCGGCAACGCGCTGCCCGACGGCAACTACACGATCAGCGCGGTCGGCACGATCAACGGCCAGCAGGCCACGGCTACCACGCTCGCAAGCTCGACGGTGCAAAGCGTCGTCATGCAGAGCAACGGTACGCCGGGCCTCGTGCTGTCGAACGGCACGACGGTCGGGCTGACCAACGTGGCCGCCATCCTTTGATCCAGATTCAGATTCAGTCAGTTACGACTTTCCAGACACGGAGACCGTCATGGGTTACCAACAAGGTTTGAGTGGTTTGTCCGCATCGTCGAGCGATCTCGACGTGATCGGCAACAACATCGCCAACGCGAATACCGTTGGCTTCAAGAGCGGCGCGGCGCAATTCGCCGACATGTACGCGAATTCGGTGGCGACGGCCGTGGGCAACCAGATCGGCATCGGCACGAAGCTCTCGGAAGTGCAGCAGCAGTTTTCGCAAGGCACGATCACGAGCACGAACCAGGCGCTCGACGTCGCCATCAACGGCAACGGCTTCTTCCAGTTGTCGAACAACGGCTCGCTCGTGTATTCGCGCAACGGCGTGTTCCAGCTCGACAAGAACGGCTTCATCACGAACGCGCAGGGCCTGCAACTGATGGGCTATGCGGCGAACAGCACGGGCGTCATCAACACCGCGCAGACCGTGCCGCTGAGCGTGCCGACCGCGAACATCGCGCCGAAGGCGACCACCAACATTGCCGCCGGCCTGAACCTGAACGCGCAAGACCCGCTGATGCTCGGCACGCCGAGCGTCACCGCGGCCACGACGAACGCGGGCACGCTGACCACGCCTGGCGCGACGATCACCAACACGGCGTCGGGCACGAACAAGGACAACTACACCGTCACGTTCACCAGCGCGACGGCCTACACGGTGACCGACACGACGCTCGGCACCTCGACGACCGGCACCTACACGGCCGGCTCGCCGATCTCGCTCGGCAACGGCCAGACGGTCACGTTCAACGGCGTGCCCGCGACCGGCGACAGCTACGCGATCGCGCCGACGCCGGTGGCCTTCAACCAGAACAGCTCGTCGACGTATAACTACTCGACCAGCACGACGGTCTACGACACGCTCGGCGGATCGCAGACGGTCAACATGTATTTCGCCAAGACCGCGGCCGGCACCTGGGACGTGTACGCCGGCGTGTCGACGGGCACCGCGTCGCTCGTGGGCCACGCGAACTTCAACTCGTCGGGCACGCTGCTCGGCACGACCGACGCTTCCGGCACGGCGACCACCACGCCGTACGTGTTCAACTTCTCGGTGCCGACCACCGACGGCTCGGCGACGCCCCAGGCGCTCACGCTCAACATTGCCGGCACCACGCAGTACGGCGGCAAGGACGGCGTGAACTCGCTGCAGCCCGACGGCTACGCGGCCGGTACGCTGACGAGCTTCACGATCGGCGCCGACGGCACGCTGACCGGCAACTACTCGAACCAGCAGACGGCGGCGCTCGGCCAGATCGTGCTCGCCAACTTCTCGAACCAGAACGGTCTCGTGAACCTCGGCAACAACGAATTCCAGCAGACGTCGCAATCGGGCGTCGCGCAGATTTCGGCGCCGGGTTCGACCAATCACGGCGTGCTGCAAGGCGGCGCGGTCGAGAACTCGAACGTGGATCTGACGAGCGAACTGGTGGACCTGATCACCGCGCAACGCAACTATCAGGCGAACGCGCAGACGATCAAGACGCAGCAGACCGTCGACCAGACGCTCATCAACCTGTAAGCGAGCAGGACGGACCCATCATGGATCGGCTGATCTACACCGCGATGTCGGGCAGCACACAAGCGCTCGAACAGCAGGCCATCGTTGCGAACAATCTGGCGAACGCGTCGACCACCGGTTTTCGCGCGCAGCTGGCGACTTTTCGCGCCGTGCCGATGTCGTTCGGCGACGGCAGTTCGATCAACGACAACACCACGCGTACCTTCGTGCTGTCGTCGACGCCGGGCGCGGACTACACGCCCGGCCCGATCCAGCAGACGGGCAATCCACTCGACGTCGCCATCGAAGGGCCGGGTTGGCTCGCCGTGCAAACCGCCGACGGCAACGAGGCCTACACGCGCGCCGGCAATCTTCACGTCGACCAGAACGGCCAGCTCGTGAACGCCACGAATCAGGTGGTGCTCGGCAACGGCGGGCCGATCTCGGTGCCGCCGGGTGCGCAGATCACCATCGGCCATGACGGCACGGTGACCGCGCTCACGCCGGGCGATCCGCCGACCGCTGTGGTGACGATCGATCAGCTCAAGCTGGTCAATCCCGATCCGCAAACGCTGACGCGCGGCGACGACGGCCTGTTTCGCACCGCCGACGGCAATCCCGCCGACGCCGATCCGGCCGTGGCGGTCGCCCCGGCATCGCTTGAAGGAAGCAACGTGAATCCGGTTAGCGCGATGGTCTCGATGATCACCAACGCGCGCCAGTTCCAGATGCAGACCAAGCTGCTGGAAAGCGCCGACAAGAACGATCAGTCGGCTAACCAGTTGCTGAGCTTTAGCTAACGGGCCGCTCACGCGCCCCTGGAGAGAGAAAGAATATGAATCGCTCACTTTACATCGCCGCTACCGGCATGAATGCGCAACAGTCGCAGATGGACGTGATCTCGAACAACCTCGCGAACGTCAGCACCAACGGCTTCAAGGGCTCGCGCGCGGTGTTCGAGGATCTGCTGTATCAGACCGTCCGCCAGCCTGGCGCGAACTCGACGCAGAACACCGAATTGCCGTCCGGCATCCAGCTCGGCACGGGTGTCCAGCAGGTCGCCACCGAGCGTCTGTACACGCAGGGCAATCTGCAGCAAACGGGCAACTCGAAAGACGTCGCCATCAACGGCCAGGGCTTTTTCCAGGTGCAGATGCCCGACGGCACCACGGCCTATACGCGCGACGGCTCGTTCCAGACCAACGCGCAAGGCCAGCTCGTCACGTCGAGCGGCTACCAGGTGATCCCGGCGATCACGGTGCCGACCAACGCGACGTCGCTGACCATCGGCAGCGACGGCGTGGTGTCGATCACGGTTGCGGGCTCGACCAACAGCCAGCAGCTCGGCTCGATGCAGATCGCGACCTTCATCAACCCGGCTGGTCTCGACGCGAAGGGTGAAAACCTGTTCGCGGAAACGGCATCGTCGGGTGCGCCGAACGTCGCGCAGCCTGGCCTGAACGGCGCGGGCACGCTGAATCAGGGCTACGTGGAAGCATCGAACGTGAACGTGGTGCAGGAACTGGTGAACATGATCCAGACGCAGCGCGCTTACGAAATCAACAGCAAGGCCGTGACGACGTCCGACCAGATGTTGCAGACGCTTAGCCAGATGCAGATTTAACGCGGTAGCCAGCAGGAATTAACAGGCGGTAATCAAGATGTCGTACTTCACTCGTAATCCGGTTCGTTCGCGCATGGCCGCGGCGCTCGTGCAGCTCACGCTGCTCGCCGCGCTCGGCGGTTGCGGCCTCGTGCCGAAGCAGCCGATCACGCAGCAGCCGATGACGGCCATGCCGCCGATGCCGCCGCAAGCGCAGTCGCCCGGCTCGATCTACAACCCGGGTTACGCGGGCCGGCCGTTGTTCGAAGACCAGCGGCCGCGCAATGTCGGCGACATCCTGACGATCGTGATTCAGGAAAACGTCAACGCGACGAAGTCTTCCGGCGCGGGCGTGAACCGCAACGGCACGACGAGCTTCGACGTGCCGACGGCGGGCTTCCTCGGCGGCCTGTTCGGCAAGGCGAACCTGAGCGCGAGCGGCGCCAACAAGTTCACCTCGACAGGCGGCGCTAACGCGTCGAACACGTTCAACGGCACGATCACCGTGACGGTGACCGGTGTGCTGCCGAACGGCAATCTGATGGTCAGCGGCGAAAAGCAGATGCTGATCAACCAGGGCAACGAGTTCGTGCGCTTCTCGGGCGTCGTCAATCCGAACACGATCTCGAATCTGAACGCCGTGTACTCCACGCAGGTGGCCGACGCCAAAATCGAATACTCCGCGAAGGGCTATGTCGACGAAGCGGAGAACATGGGCTGGCTGCAACGCTTCTTCCTTAACGTGTCGCCGTGGTGATCATGGGTACTGTTTCATTCCGCTTCTCAGCGCTTGCCGGCAGGATCGGCCGGACGCTCGCCTTCGTCGCGCTCGCGTGTGCGGCGCTGCCGGCGGCGACGCCCGCTCATGCGGAGCGTCTGAAAGACCTCGTGCAGATCCAGGGCGTGCGCGACAATCCGCTGATCGGCTACGGCCTCGTCGTCGGTCTCGACGGCACGGGCGACCAGACCACGCAAACGCCGTTCACGACGCAGACGCTCGCCAACATGCTGGCGAACCTCGGCATCTCGATCAACAACCAGGCGGCCGGTTCGAGCAACCAGCAATCGTCGCTGTCGAACATCCAGTTGAAGAACGTCGCCGCGGTGATGGTGACGGCGGTGCTGCCGCCGTTCGCGCGTCCGGGCGAACAGATCGACATCACGGTGTCGTCGCTCGGCAATGCGAAGAGCCTGCGCGGCGGCACGCTTTTGCTCACGCCGCTCAAGGGCGCCGACGGCCAGGTGTACGCGCTCGGCCAGGGCAATCTCGCGGTCGGCGGCGCGGGCGCAAGCGCGAACGGCAGCAAGGTGCAGGTCAATACGCTGGCGGCGGGCCGCATTGCGGGCGGCGCGATCGTCGAACGCGCGGTGCCGACCTCGGTATCGCAAGCGGGCACGATGCAGCTCGACCTGAACGAAATGGACTACGACACCACGCAGCGTGTCGTGGCCGCGGTGAACAACGCATTCGGCGGCGGCACGGCGACGGCGCTCGACGGCCGCACGATTCAACTGCGCGCGCCGAGCGATCCCGAGCAGCAGGTCGCCTTCATGGCGCAGTTGCAGAACCTTGATGTGAAACCGGCGCAAGCAGCCGCGAAGGTGATTCTCAACGCGCGCACCGGCTCCATCGTGATGAACCAGATGGTCACGCTGCAGAGCTGCGCGGTCGCGCACGGCAATCTGTCGGTCGTGATCAACACGCAGCCGGTGGTGAGCCAGCCCGGCGCGTTCTCGAACGGCCAGACGGTCGTCGCAAAGCAGTCGCAGATTCAGATGAAGCAGGACAACGGCGCACTCAAGATGGTGACGGCCGGCGCGAACCTCGCCGAAGTCGTGAAGGGGCTCAACGCATTGGGTGCGACGCCCGCGGATCTCATGTCGATCCTGCAGGCGATGAAAGCGGCGGGCGCTCTGCGCGCCGACCTGGAAATCATCTAAGGAAGACAGCAGATGAATTCGGATACGACCAATTCCGCCGCGGCGGCGAACGATCTCAGCCAGCGCTTCGCGCTCGACGTGCAGGGTTTCGCGAAGCTGAGCGCGCAGGCGAAGGCATCGCCGCAAGCCGGCATGAAAGTGGCCGCGCAGCAGTTCGACGCGGTCTTCACGCAGATGATGCTCAAGAGCATGCGCGATGCGACGCCGCAGGACGGCCCGTTCGACTCGCATGACACGGCCACCTTCACGTCGATGATGGACCAGCAGTTGTCGCAGCATCTGTCGCAGAAGGGAATCGGCGTGGCCGACGCGATGCTCAAGCAGTTGATGCGCAACCAGGGCATGCAGGTAAGCGGCGTCAATGGAGCCAATGGCGCAGGCGGCTTTGCCGGCATGGCCAATGCGCTCGGCGGCGGCAGCGGCGGCGACGAAGGCCAGACCGCGGCGCTCAACGCGCTCGCCAAGGCATACGGCAATGCGCAAGCGAACGGTCAGCTCGCGATGGGCAAGGGCTACTCGGCCAACAGCGCGCTCACGCCGCCGTTAAAGGGCGACGGCAGCTCGCCGAAGGTCGACGCTTTCGTCGACAAGCTCGCGGGTCCGGCGCAGGCCGCGAGCGCCGCGACCGGCATTCCGGCGCGCTTCATCATCGGCCAGGCCGCGCTCGAATCCGGCTGGGGCAAGAGCGAGATCAAGAAGGCGGACGGCACGACGAGCCACAACGTGTTCGGCATCAAGGCGACGAAGGACTGGACCGGCAAGACGGTTTCCACGCTCACCACCGAGTATGTGCACGGCAAGCCGCAGCGCGTGGTCGAGAAATTCCGCGCGTATGACTCGTATCAGGAAGCCATGACCGATTACGCGAGCCTGCTCAAGGGTAATCCGCGTTACGCGCAGGTCATCAATTCCGCGCATGACGTAAAGGGTTTTGCCAACGGCATGCAGCGCGCCGGTTATGCAACCGATCCGCATTACGCGAAAAAGCTGATGTCGATTATGGACAAGATGGGTTGAAGAGAGCATGCGACGGGGCCACGCGCGTGACAAGACGGAAGAGGCCGGCTGCCGGAGGGCAGCCGGTCTACCCGCGAAACCGGGTGTGAAAACCGGCGCGGCCAATAAACGTGGTTAAAAAACGGCCGACGATTTACCGACGCGTTATCGGCGAGTTACCCGAGCTTTAACGTTTGCGCGAAGCGACTCTAAATAATTCATTGGGCGCCCCTAAATTTTAGCGGGATACTGCCGCTAATCCGTTAGAGCCCATACCGGAAGCGTCAATGTCCGGTTGAATGCGCGTGCCGCGGTCCGCAGAAAAAAGACCGCCCGAAAGCCCCGGCAGGAGCTCTGGCACGTGCCCGCAAGAACATGCATACCGGCAAGCCCATGGAAACCAATCAGTCGAACGGCCAAACCGACACGCAGATGCAGCCGCACGTTCCGTTAGACGACAGCGCCCACGATTTCGGCCGTCGTAATCCGCTGGAAATCGGCGTTCAATTGCGCAATCTCGTCAATCGGGGCGACTTCCTCACCGTGCAATACGCGGGCGGCCAACTGGTCACGCGCCTGCTCGACGTCGATGTGCGCGGCCGCACCTTCACGTTCGACTGGGGCGCGTTGTCGGATCAGAACCGCGGTCTGCTCGCCGCCGCGAGCTGCCAGTTTCACGCGGCGCCCGAGGGCGTGCGCATGGAGTTCGGCACAGGCACGCCGCGCGAGACGCGTTTCGAGGGACTGCCCGCATTCGAAGCGGACTTTCCGGAAGTGCTGTTCTATGTGCAACGCCGCGAGTATTTCCGCGTCGACGCACCGATTCTCGATCCGTATGTATGCACCGGCCGTCTGCCGGAAGGCGATTCTTTCCGCTTCGAAGTGCACGACCTGTCGCTCGGCGGCGTCGGCATGCGCACCGCCGACGAGCGTGTGGCGGAACTGCCCATGGGCACGCGTCTGGACGACTGCGAACTGGTGCTCGGCTCATTGGGGCGCCTGTCGCTCGATCTGCAGCTCGTGTCGCATCGGTCGCTCGCGCTGCCTAACGGCACGCAGCGTTACCAGCTCGGCTTCCGTTTTCTGACGCTGCCGGGCAGCGCGGAAAACACGCTGCAGCGTCTCATCACGCAACTCGAAATGAAGCGCCGCTCGCTCGTTCGCTAACGGACGGGCGGGAGCAGAGGCGAAGCAGAAGCGAAGCGCGCGGGGTGTATGCAGGCCCGCGCCGCATCGGCCTCGCAAACGTTGCATCAACGTTGAACCAAAGTCTCACAAGCGTCGTGAATGGCCTCAATTTTCCGTCGCAAAAGCCGTTAAACAGTCTGTTCAAGTAACGCGGCGGCATGTGTACGGTGTCGCCCTTCAGGATGACGCATGTCCAATCTCATCAATCTCGGCCTCAGTGGACTGAACGCAGCCCAGTGGGGACTCACGACGACCGGCCAGAACATCAGCAATGCGTCGACGCCGGGCTACACCATTGAAACGCCGGTCTTCGCGGAAACGGGCGGCCAGTACACGGGTTCGGGCTTCCTGCCGCAGGGCGTCTCGACCGTCACCGTCACGCGTCAATACAGCCAGTATCTGACGACGCAGCTCAACAACGCGCAGTCGTCGAGCAGCTCGCTGGCCACCTACAACTCGTTGATCTCGCAACTGAACAATCTGGTCGGCAGCCCGACTGCCGGCCTTGCCAGTGCGATCACGGGTTATTTCACGGGCATGCAGAACGTCTCGAACAATGCTTCGAGCCTCGCCACGCGCCAGACGGCGATGAGCGGCGCGCAGACGCTCGCGAACCAGATTAACGCCGCCGGCCAGCAATACGATGCGCTGCGCGAAAGCGTCAACACGCAGTTGAGCAACACGGTTTCGCAGATCAATAGCTACACGCAGCAGATCGCGCAGTTGAACGGCCAGATTTCCGCTGCCAGCACGCAAGGCCAGCCGCCGAACCAGTTGCTGGATCAGCGCGACCTCGCCGTGTCGAATCTGTCGCAACTGATCGGCGTGCAGGTCGTCAACAGCAACGGCAGCTACGGCGTGTTCATGAGCAACGGCCAGCCGCTCGTGTCGGGCGGCAACAGCTTCAACCTGGGTACAGCGCCTTCGACGGGCGATTCGAGCGAACTGTCCGTGCAGTACCTCGGCCAGGCGGGCGCGAATCCGGCCGCGGCGCCGCAAATTCTGCCGGACAGCAAGATTGACGGCGGCACGCTCGGCGGTCTCCTCGCGTTCCGCAGCCAGACGCTCGATCCGGCGGAAGCGCAGCTCGGCGCGATCGCCGTCAGCTTCGCGTCGCAGGTCAATGCGCAGAACGCGCTCGGCATTACGCTCGCAGGCGTGCAGGGCGGCGCGCTGTTCTCCGTCGGCGGCCCGACCGTCTACGCGAACACGCAGAACACCGGCAATGCGTCGCTCAACGTGTCGTTCGCGAACCCCGCGCAGCCGACCACCGGCGACTACACGCTCGCCTACAACGGCACCGGCTACACGCTGACCGACAATTCGACGGGCACCGTGGTCGGTACCGCGGCGAACCTGAGCCAGCCGATCAACGGCCTGAACTTTTCGACCACCGGCACGATGAATCCCGGCGATTCGTTCACGGTCGAACCGACCCGCGGCGCGTTGAACAGTTTCGCGACCGTGACCACGGACGGCTCCGCAATCGCAGCCGCATCGCCGGTACTCGGCTCGGCCGCGTCGACCAACACCGGCACCGGCGCGATCTCGCAAGGCACGGTCACGGCCGGCTACACGATGCCGAGTTCGACCACCACGCTCACCTACAACGGCACGGGCCTCACCGGCTTCCCGGTCGGCTCGACGGTGACGGTGGCCGGTTCACCGGCAACCACGTATCCGATCACGAGCGCGACGACCGTCGTGCCGTATTCGTCGGCGACCGGCGCGAGTCTCACGATCAACAACACGACGGCCGGCCAGATGGACAAGGTCTCGGTGACGATCAGCGGCGTGCCTTCTGCCGGCGACAAGTTCACCATCGGCCCGAACAGCGGTGCGAACAACGACGGCCGCAACGCGCTTGCGCTGTCGAACCTGTCCACGGCGAAATCGATGAACGGCGGCACGGTCACGCTGACGGGCGCGTATGCAAACTACGTCAACGACATCGGCAACCAGACGAACCAGATCCAGACTTCGAGCACGGCTCAGGCTTCGCTCGTGACGCAGATCACCACCGCGCAGCAGTCGGTGTCGGGCGTCAACATCAACGAAGAAGCAGCCAATCTGCTTCAGTATCAGCAGCTCTATCAGGCGAACAGCAAAGTCATTCAGACCGCGCAGACCCTGTTCCAGACGCTGCTCGGCATCTTCCAGTGAGGCGTTGAACATGCGCATCTCCAGCACGCAGTACTTCACCATGAACGTCGCGACGATGAGCGATCAGCAAGCTCAGTTGTCGCAGCTTTACGCGCAGATCTCGAGCGGCGTGAGCCTTTCCACGCCGTCGGACAATCCGCTCGGCGCGGCGCAGGCCGTGCAATTGAGCTCGACGGCGACGACTCTCGCGCAGTACACGAGCAACCAGAACACGGCGCTCGCGTCGCTGCAGCTCGAATCGACGACGCTCGGCAGCGTGACCGACGTGCTGCAAAAAGTCCACACGCTCGTGCTGAACGCCGGCGACGGTGCGCTGAACAACGGCGACCGCGGCTCCATCGCAACGGAACTGCAAAGCTTGCGCAGCCAGTTGATGACGCTTGCCAACGCAACCGATCCGCAGGGCAACTACCTGTTCGCCGGCTATCAAAGCAGTGCGCAGCCGTACAACACGAATTCGGCCGGCGTGGTCACCTATTCGGGCGACACCGGCATCCCGGCCGTGCAGATCACCGACTCGCACCTCGTGCAGACCTCGGACAACGGCACTTCGATCTTCAGCAGCGTCGCGCCCATCGGCACGAGCTCGGTTCCGGCGGGGGCCGCGGCTAACACGGGCACGGGCGTCATCGGTACGGTGAGCCTCAATAACCCGACCGATCCGACGAACAACAACACGTACTCGATCAACTTCTCGTCGTCGACGACTTACACCGTCAGCCAGACCGATCCGGCGACCGGCGCGGTCACGACGAGCGGCCCGCAAGCCTTCACCGCAGGCTCGGCGATCACGCTCGGCGGCCAGTCGGTGACGATCAGCGGCGCGCCGAATGCGGGCGACAGCTTCTCCGTCACACCGGCCACGCAAGGCAGCATGGACGTGTTCGCGAACCTGAGCCAGTTGATCAGCACGCTGCAATCGCCGATCTCGGGCGGTGCGTCGACGGCGAGCTACCAGAGCGCGCTCGTCACCAGCATGACGCAGCTCGAGAACACGATCAACAACGTCGTGACCGCGACGGCGACCGTGGGCGGACGCTCGCAGGAAGTGCAGGCGCTGCAGAAGGTGACGCAAAACAATACGCTGCAAACGGCGAGCAACCTGTCGGATCTGACGCAGACGGACATGATCAAGACCGTCGGCAAATACACGCTGGCGCAGAACGCGTTGCAAGCGGCACAGCAGGCGTTCGTGAAGATTCAGAACTTGTCGTTGTTCCAGTACCTGAACTGATCGCGCGGGCGGCGAGCCGCTCAAATGAAGAAGGGCGGAACCGGTGTGAGCCGGGTGCGCCCGTGCTGTTTTTGG
>NZ_JARESN010000031.1:0-55783 GCF_046054045.1 Paraburkholderia sp. RL17-368-BIF-A | reverse complement strand
ACGAAGCGCGACATGGTCGACGGCTTCATCGAGCGGTTGTGATTCGCGTGAGGGCAAGGCAAGCTCCTGTGCGGCAAGGACGTGTCATCGAAAGTCGACCAGGAGGCAGGAGCAAGCGGACATAAAAAAACCCGCCTCGTGGGGCGGGTTATGTGTGACTGCTATCAGACGCGCGCTAACCCACCATTCGATGAATGATGCTAATAATCAGCGCAATACGGATGTCGAGGCAGTTCATGCGGACGATCATCGTTGACTGGTCAGGATTTGTCAATGCAAGTGTGCCGCGAGTACGCCGTGCGAAACGAGCGCGCGATCAGCGCACTCAGTCCCGCACGCCGCTCTGCTTCTTGAACGAACTCAGAATGCGCCGCTCGAGCGCGTTGTAATCGCCGCCGAAATGATGGTCGCCCGACGTGCGAATCACTTCGATGCCGGTCTTCGTCAGCGTCGGACACAGCGTGTCCTCCTCGTTCTGGCCGTAGATGCATTGCACGATCGCGGGCGGCACACGCGCCAGTTCCGGGCGCACTTTCAGCGCCTTGTCGCTCGCGGGCATGCCGAGCCAGCCGCCGACGCGAATCTGGAAATCGGCGTCCGGCGCGAAGCCGAGCAGCGAGATCAGCGACACCTTCGCGCGCAACGCTTCGGGCAGGCGGTTATACGCGAACGGCATCACGTCCGCGCCGAACGAATAGCCGATCAGCGCAATGTGCTCGGCATGCCAGCGCGCGCCGTAGGTTTGCATCACGCGCGCGAGGTCGCGGCTCGTTTGCGCGGGCGGCTTCTCGCTCCAGAAGTAGCGCAGACTGTCGATGCCGATCACCGACACGCCGTCTTTCTGCAACGCCTGGGCGATGGTCTTGTCGAGATCGCGCCAGCCGCCGTCGCCGGAAATGACGACGGCCATCAGGCCGTTCGGATGCGCGGCGGGCAGTTCGATGAGCGGCAGATCGGAGACGTCCTCGTCATGCGTCGACACGGTTTGCAGATGCGGCGCGATCACCGCGACAAGACGCGCGCGGTCGGCGTTGCCCGCGTTGCCCGTCGATGCCTTTTCGACGAAGCCCGGAATCTTGTCGCGAATGATCGTCGAATCGGGCGGGCACGGCTTGAAGCGCGGATCGAGCGTGTGCTCCGCATCCACCACGACAGCCCCGGCGATCGTGTTCGACGGCGCCTGCTCGAGCACCTGCATCGCGAGCGTCGCGCCCTGGCCCGTGCCCGCGACGATCGGCGCGAAGTAATGGTTCGACAGCGACTGCCGCTCGAGTTGATGGCTCAACGCTTCGGCATCGCCGACGAGCTGATGGCAGGCTTCTTTCTTCTGCGCGGGATCGGTCGCGAGCTTCGCGGCATAGCGCGCGGTATCCACGCCGACGGTCAATGCGCCCTGCTTCGCCAGCGCGTCGGCGCTTTGCTGATCGGCCGCGCTCCAGCCGCTCGCCTGCGAGTAAAGCACCACGAAGCCGCGCAACGGACCGGCCGGCTGCGTGACCGTGACGTTGCCGTAGCGGCCGCCGGAAATGGTGGTCGTCGCCGCGTCTGCGAGGGTGCCGCCAGCCACGAGGCCCGCCACGACGGCGAGCCTGAAAAACGATTGCAAAGTCATGAACGCCGGCCTCCTGCCAGCAATGACAGGTCCGCGAGCGTGAAGACCACGCCCACCGAACCCGACGCCGCGAGATAGCGCGGCTCCCAATGCGGCTGGAACTTGCTCTTGAAAGCGCGCAGTCCGCGGAAGTTATAGAAGCGGCCGCCGAAGCGCCACACGATGCCGGCAAGCCGGTGCCAGCGCGACGCAAGCGGCGTCGGCTGCATGCCCGAGAGCGGCGCGATGCCGAGACTCAGCGAGCGGAAACCGGCCTGCTTCAGATGCAAGGCCAGTTGCGTGAACAGATATTCCATCGCGTACGGCGACGCGCTTTCCACGTGACGCATCACGCCGACGGTCGCCTCGGTGTTCAGGTCGGTCGTCATGAAGGTGACGAACGCGACCGGCTCGCCGTTCTGGCGGACCAGCATCACCGATTGCGCGGCGAGGTATTCGTCGGTGAAAGCGGCGACCGAAAAGCTCTTCTCGCGCGCATCGCGACTATTGAGCCAGCCGTTGGAAATGCCGCGCAACGTTTCGAGCGACGCCGGCACGTTCGCCTGGTCGATCACTTCGACTGTGAAGCCGTCGCGCTCGCCGCGCTTGAGCGCGTAGCGCAGATGCGCGCGGTGTGAGCCCTTGAGATCGAAATCGTCGAGCACGACGTGCGCTTCCTCGCCGAGCTTCATCAGCGAGAGGCCCGCGTCGAGATACAGCGGCAACGCGTTCGCGCGCACCTGGTAGAAGGCCGCGCGTCCGCCGTGCGCATGCGCGAGCGCGACGAACTTGCTGATGAGACCGGCCCACTCCGCGCGCGGACCCACGGGATCGTGCAGCGCGGCCCACGTGCGGCCGTATTTCGCGTACATCAGGAACGCTTGCCGCGACTCCGAGAACAGGAAGCTCTTGTCGCCCATCAGCGCGAGGCCGGCGTCGCTGCGCTCCTGCGCGCGCACGATGCGCGCCGCGTCCTGCAAATCTTCCGGCGCGGGCTTCACGAAGTGGCCCGGCGCGGGACGCAGCAACTGCCAGAACGAGAACGTCGCGGCGAACAGGCTCGCGGCGAGCGTTGCGCGCAGCGCACGCGGCGCCCGTTCGTCGAAGGCGAATTGCCACCACAGGTCACGCGTATACGGAACGTCGCGGAACGCGAACAGCATGACCCACGTCGCGAGCATCAGCACCATTGCGACCGACACGAGCCAGCCGGCCGTGAAGCGCTCGGCGAACAGCGACGAATGACGATTGAAGCGCCGGCGCGTCGCGAGCAGCAGCACGATCAGCGTGCACAAGACGCCCGCTTCGACGAACGCCAGGCCCTTGGTCAGCGACAACGCGAGGCTCAGCACCGCGAGCAGCAAGGTCATCCACCAGGCGGCATCGAGACGCCGCAGCAGCCCGCGCGCGACGAACAGCAGCAGCACGCCGAGCACGCTGCACAGCATCTGCGAGCTTTCGAGCACCCACAGCGGCAGCACGTCGCGAAGAATATGAAGGCGCTGCCAGAACGCGGGCGTCGCACTCGAGATCACCAGCATGCCGCCGACCACGAACGTGACGAGGCTCAGAAACAGCGGCGCGAGTTTCGACGCGGCCGCCGCATGGCGCAGCGGCAAGCGGCCTTTCAGCGCGCGGCCCTCGAAACCCGCGAGCAGCGCAGCCGACACGACGAGCGGCGCGCCGAAGTAGATCGCGCGATAAGCGAGCAGCGCGGCGACCATCTGCTGGGTCGCGACGCTGCCGTTCAGCGTGAACACCATCGCCGCTTCGAACACGCCGACGCCGCCGGGCGTATGGCCGATCAGGCCGAGCAGCATGGCCGCGGCATAGACGGTAATGAAGGTGACGAAGCTCACATGCGCATGCGGCAGCAGCGCCCACAACGCGAGGCCGGCGGCGATCACGTCGACGACCGCGAGGCCGACTTGTTCGAGCAGGTCGCGGCGCGCGGGAATGTCGAATGAAAGCCATTGCCAGCGCGTGCGGATCGCGCGGGTCTCGGCGCGGCATGCGGCGGTCAGCAGAATCAGCGCGGCGAGCAGCAACGCACCGACCCAGCGGACCGTGACGGGCGAAAGATGCAGCATCGGCGCAAGCGGGCCGGCGAGGCAGACCATGCCGAACGCCGTCATCAGGACCAGTGCAAGCGCGAGCGAGACGCTCGTGAAGACCGTCATGCGGCCGATCTGCGCGGGCGTGATGCTCGAGGCGCCATACACGCGGGCGCGCACCGCGCCGCCCGTCAACGCGCCGAAGCCGGTGGCGTTGCCGAGCGCCGAGCCGGCCGTCGCGCCGATCCATAGCGCCGGGCGCGGCACGCTCGCACCCAGGTAGCGCAAGCCGACTGCATCGCGGCCGACGAGCGCCACGTAGCTGAGCGCCGTGGCGGCCAGCGCGGCGGTCCACTCGGAGGCGGACAAGCGGCGCAGCTCGTGCATCACCGAGCGGTAGTCGACGGCCTGCGACAAATGCTGGAGCACGCCGAGCAGCAGCGCGCAGATCGCCAGCGCGAGCACGGGCGAGAGCAATCCCCTGATGCCTCGCGCTTTGGATGCGCGGACGAACATCGCGCCCAGCCGGTCGAATTTATTCTTATATCGATGGAACATGGTCAATGCGGGCCTTGCGTGGAGCTGTCAGCTGTCGCGGCGACGGGCCGTCTGCCGCCAGGTCGCCTTGCGGCGATTACAACTGGATAACGGCAAGCAGATCAAAAGGTTGACACTGCGGGCCTTTGCGCCGGGGTTTAACCTGGGCGAACCCGCGCCGCGCCGGCCGGCCCGGAAGTCAGGGGGCTGAAGTTTAAACGCTAATCGTGGAGGGTCAACGAAGATTCGTCGCGGGTTGACGTGAGCTGTGAGCCACGGCTGGCTAAGCTTTTTGCCGCAAGTGCCGTAATCGCAAGCAATAGCCTCGCGAGATGCGATCCGTTGGTCGCACAAACGGGGCACTTGACGGGAGAAACGATGATGGCCGAACAGGATTGGATGATGGCGGGCTTGTATCTGGCGGCCCTCGCGTCGACCGTGCTGGCGATGAGCGCCTGGTCCGCGCGAGCGGCGAAAATGCGGCGAACGGTTACGCTTATCCGTTTGCCGCGTCGTTCGGGTGAGTAAGCCGCGAGTCAGCCGCGAGTCAGCCGCGAATAAGCCACGGGAAGCGCGCGGCGTTCACAAAGCAAAAGCGGCGCGAAATGCGCCGCTTGTTGCTTGCTGACCCGCGTTCGTTGTCACGCGCGACCGTCTTTAACGCGCGACCGTCGACCGCGCCTTTCAGCGCGCCCGGCCGCGTTTTGCCGCTTACTGCGGGCGGCGATGCGCCTCAGCGATCACGGCGCAGTTTTGCAGATGCAGATTCAGTGCGTGCAGCGCGAGAGCGCGCAGTTTCGCGAGCCAGTTGCCCTTGGCGGCGACGGTGTTACGGGCGGATGCAGCGTTCGTGGCGGTATTCATATCGAGGCTCCTGTATAGGGTTTCTACCTAGGTAATAACCCGATTATAGTCCTCTCGTTGCGCAGTGCAACAAAAAAATAAACCTGTTGCGCAAGAATCACAGCGGCGTCGGCAGCGCGCTCCGAGGTCGATGACCGCAAAAAGGGCGGCATGCAGGCCCGCGGTATTAACAAACCGCACCGTACAGGTGCAATAATGGCCCCTTTGCCTGCGACCGCCCGCCGCAGCTTTGTCCATGACCGCCGCCCGCACCGCCCTGATAGCGCCTTTGATCGTCGCGTGCGCGATGTTCATGGAAAGCGTCGACGCCAACGTGATCGTCACCGCCCTGCCCGCGATGGCGCGCGACTTCGGGCGCGACCCGGTGGCGCTGAAAATCGCGGTCACGAGCTACGTGCTCGGGCTCGGCGTGTTCATCCCCGTTTGCGGCTGGCTCGCCGACCGCTTCGGCGCGCGCACCGTGTTTCGCACGGCAATCGGCATCTTCGTGGCCGGCTCGCTGCTGTGCGCGGCGTCGAATTCGCTGGCCACCTTCACGCTCGCGCGCTTCGTGCAGGGCGTCGGCGGCGCGATGATGGTGCCGGTCGGCCGCATCATCATCTTCCGGGTCGTGCACAAGGTCGACTTCATCCGCGCGATGAATTATCTGAGCGTGCCCGCGATGCTCGGCCCCGCGGCCGGCCCGCTGCTCGGCGGCTTCATCACGACTTATCTGCACTGGCGCCTGATTTTCTTTATCAACGTGCCGATCGGCATCCTCGGCATCTATCTGACGAACAAGCACATCGCCAACACGCGCGAGCCGCATCCCGGCCCGCTCGACTGGATCGGCTTTTTTCTGTCGGCGGCGGGCGCGGTGCTGCTTCTGCTCGGGTTGTCGCTGATCGGCGGCGAGCTGATCGCCAATCGCGACGCGTTCGGCATGTGCGGGATCGGCGCGGTGCTGCTGGTGCTTTACGTCGTGTATGCGCAGCGCGCGCGGCTGCCGCTGCTCGATTTGCGCTTTTTCAAGGTGCCGACGTTTCAGGCGAGCGTGCTCGGCGGATCGCTGTTTCGCATCGGTCTCGGCGCGCTGCCTTTCCTGCTGCCGCTGATGCTTCAGGAAGGACACGGCATGAGCGCGTTTCAGTCCGGCCTGATTACCTGCGCGTCGGCATTCGGCGGCATGTTCATGCGCACGGTCGCGTCGCGCGTGCTGCATCGCTATGGTTTTCGCTCGGTGCTGGTGGTCAACGCGGCGCTGTCGGGCGTTTCGATCGCGGCGTGCGGGCTGTTTTTTCCCGGCACGCCGACGTGGATCATCTGGGTCGTGGTGCTGCTCGGCGGCTTCTTTCCCGCGCTGCAATTCACGAGCCTCAATTCGTTGACCTACGCGGAAATCGCGAGCCGCGACGTCGGGCGGGCGACGAGCCTCGGCAGTGTCGTGCAACAGATGTCGCTCGGTCTCGGCGTGACGGTCGGCGGCATCGTGCTGCAGATTTCACGCATGCTGAACGGCCATGACACGATCATGTGGTCGGATTTCTGGCCCGCGTTTCTCGTGGTGGGATTGTGCTCGTTCGCGTCGATTCCGGTGACGTTGCGGCTGCCGCGTGGCGCCGGGGAAGAAATCTCGCGCGGTGGGCGCGGCTGACGACGAGCGGATAGCGCGGTCTGCGGGGGCTGGTGGCTTGGCGAGCTGGTGACTTACCTGTCGCGCTGCTGGTCTGCCGCGCTACTTGTCTGTCGCGCTGCTCGTCTGTCGCGCTGCTCGTCTGTCGCGCTGCTCGTCTGTCACGCTGCTCGTCTGCCACGCTGCTCGTCTGTCGCGCTGCTGGTCTCCCGCGCTGCTCGTCTGCCCCGCTGCCCGCCGCGCCGAATTCACTGCTCCTTGCGGATCACGCTCACTTCGCCGTTGCGCTCGAGAATCGCCGCGGCGACCTTGTCGAGCGAGCGGGAGCCGATCTTCTGCCGCACGCTTTCCCGCACATCGTTCGAGGTCATCAGCGCGGCCTGCAGTTGATCGTCGTTGAATGCGCCGTTGCTGAACAGCTCGCGCTCGACGCCGCCGACCAGCCGCTCGATCGCATGCGAGCGCATGCAGATCCACGCAAGCAGGCGATGGCAAACGACGATCACGAGCGATGCCAGCACCGTGGCGACGAACGGCGACGCGCCCACGATCGCGCGGCTCAACGTGGCGCCCAGCAGAATCACCACGACCGAATCGAACGGCGAACGCTGTCCCAACGAACGCCGTCCGGAGATCCTGATCAGCACGAGTGCGATCAGAAACACGACGACCGCGCGCAGGCTCATCTGCAGCGGGTCGAGATCGCGCCCTTGCCCGAACAGCAGATAAATCGCGTCCATCATTGTTTTGTCCTCCGGGTCCGGCCCGCCTCCGTTCGATGAAGGCAAGGCCACGCGCAGTACCGGCAGCAGATGCCAAGGAGAAGCAAACCATGTGCCGATCGCCGGACGCGGCGACGCTTTTTGAAGCGCTATTCCGAGGCGCTGTTCCAGGCGCTATTCGAGGCGCTACTTCCCCAGCTTCGCCCGCACACGCGACACATCGCGCGACGTGACCGGCGCAGCCGCGTTGCCCCACGTATTGCGGATAAACGTCAGCACGCGCGCCATTTCGTTATCGGTCAGTTTGTCCGTGAACGACGGCATCTTGCGCGGCTCCGGACCGCTGAGTGTGTGCGGACTCTCGCCGCCTTCGACCAGCAAGCGCACGAGCGATGTACTCGATGCCCCGAGCACGGCGGGATTGCCCGCCAGCCGCGGATACTTTTGCGGCACGCCGGCGCCGTCCATCTGATGACATCGCGCGCAATACGTGGCGTAGATGCCGGCGCCGGGCCGCTCGACGTCGCCGGTTCTGAGCGCCCGCACGGTCTGCTGCGCGGCGCGCGAGTTTGCATTGAAGCGGCCGTTCGGCGCGCGCGGCGGCAGGCTCTTCAGATACGCGGCGATGGCGGCGCGGTCGGCATCGCTCAGGTACTGGGTGCTGTCTTCGACCACTTGCACCATGCTGCCGAAAGTCACGAGTCCACCGCCGTGGCCGGCTTTGAGGAAGGCGGCGATGTCGTCGGCGGAAAATCGGCCGAGGCCCGAGCCTGGATCGGCGGTGAGATTCGACGCGAACCAGTTGTCATTGGTGCCGCCCGTCAGATACGTCGAACCCGAATGGCTGTAGCCGCGCTCGTTGAACGCGGGGCCGCGCGGCGTGTGGCACGCGCCGCAATGTCCGAGCGATTGCACGAGGTAGGCGCCGCGGTTCCATTGCGCGTCATGCGCGGGGTCCGGCTGGTATTGCCTGGTCGGCGCAAAAACCCAGTCCCAGAACAGCAGCGCCCAACGCTGGTTGAACGGGAACGGCAGACGCGTCGTCGGCGCGGGTGTCGGCACAGGCTGCACGCCGTGCATGAAGTACGCGTAGAGGGCGTGCATGTCGTCGTCGGTGATTTTCGAAAACGATGGGTATGGCATCGCCGGATAAAGCCGCTTGCCGCCTCGCGCGACGCCCTCGCGCAACGCGCGCGCAAAGTCTTCGTAGCTGTAGCGGCCGATGCCCGCTTGCGGATCGGGTGTGATGTTCGACGAATAGATGGTGCCGAACGGCGAGCCCATGCCGAGGCCGCCCGCGAACGGCGGCGTCGCTACGGGCTTGGCGCCCGGCTGGGTGACATGCGGCGGGGCTGTGTGGCAGCCGGCGCAATCGGCGGCTTTCGCGAGGTAGGCGCCGCGGGCGATTTCGGTGGGGTTGGCGCTCGTTGTAATGCTCGCGTTGATCTCGCGCGTGGCCGTGCTGTTCGTTGTGCTGTTCGTTGTGCTGTTCGTTACGCCGTTGCCCGCCCCGCTCGCCGCGGCTTCTCCTGCATGGCTCGTGGCATCGTGCAACAGCATGCCCGTCAGCGCGAGCGCGACCGCGGCCACACTGCCCGCGCGCCAACCTCGCGGCACCAAGCCGCCGCCACGCATCGCGAGAAAATCACGAAGGCCGCGCATCGTCACCACCATTTGCACGGCGAGACGATCGCGATGGCGGCGTCGACCGCAATCAAAGCGACCAGAAACAGCGTGCTGCACAACGCCGCGATCCTGAGCAAAAAGCGCTGCAACTCTACCCGCTTGCGGCGCGCGGCATCGAGCGCGGCCCACTCGACCGGCGCAAGCTGCCGCATTTCGCGCCACGCGACCCAGGTGCCGAATGAGCCCGCCGCAAGGCACAATGCGCCGAGCACGATGAGCGCTGTTTTCATCCACGGCAGAATTGGTTCGGATAACGGATGATCGAACGGATAACAGCTTTGCGCAGCGAGCATTTCGGCGACAGTCATCTGCAAGAGCCAGGCGAGCGGCGCGACCAGCAGACCGATCAGCACATGGCGCAGCGGGTGCGGCGCGCCGGGCAATGGGCTCGTCGAATGCGTGTTCATGTCCTGGGCCATGACCACTCCTGAAAGAGGTAAGGCGTCAGATACAGCGTGCTGAAGATGAACAGCCAGACGATATCGACGAAATGCCAATACAGTCCGCCGATCTTCAACGCCGCGCAACGCCGCTCGTCGAAATAGCCAAGCGCCGTCCACAACAGCAGCAACAGCAACACGACGATGCCGACGGCGACGTGCGCCATATGAAAGCCGGTGATCGTGAAGTAGAGCGAGCCATACAGATGCGTCGTAAGCCCGTAAGGATGGTCGTGCCACTCCGCAAGCTGAATGCCCATGAAGACGATGCCGAGCACGACACCCGTGGCCATCGACGCGACTGCCCAGCGCACGCGTCGGCGGCGCACGCAACGCTCGCACAGCCAGACGAACCCGCTGCTAGTGAGCAGAATGACTGTGTTGACGACGCCGAGCGTGAGTTTGGGCAAACCTTCCGGCGGCCAGTGCTGCGGATTTTGCGAAGCGAGATACAGATACGTGAAGATCAGGTATCCGAACAATGCGCCTTCGGTCAGCACGAGCGTGAGGCAGCCCCACCAGCCGCCCGAACGCTCGCCGGCGCTGCCTATCGGCAATACGCCGGCCGGTTCGTCCGGCTCGCGAGGCTCACGCGATGAGCGCTGCAGGTTGACGGCGTCGCTCATGTCAGCCTCCGGCGTCGTGGACGGCAACCGGTTCGCGCTGAATCAGTTCGCGCTCCGGCCACAGCCATACGATGATCGACACCGCGCAGCCCGCCAGCATCGCGCCCGCGAAAAGCCACGCCGCGAGCGCGAGCGCCGCGAAGAAAAGCGCGGCGAACAACGCAAGGAAGAACGGCGCGTACGAGTCGCCAGGCATCTTCAGAATCACGTCGGGATTCGCTTCGAGCGCGGTCGTGCCGAGCGCCTCGCGCCCTTCTGCCAGCAGATAACCTTCGTCGATTTGCGAGCGCACGTTGCCCGCGTTGCCGGGTTCCTCGAT
This sequence comes from Paraburkholderia sp. RL17-368-BIF-A, assembly GCF_046054045.1. NCBI lineage: Bacteria > Pseudomonadati > Pseudomonadota > Betaproteobacteria > Burkholderiales > Burkholderiaceae > Paraburkholderia > Paraburkholderia sp. RL17-368-BIF-A. The sequence goes on along the minus strand of NZ_JARESN010000031.1, from coordinate 45,332 downwards.
ACGGCCTTCCCACAGCGGATGGCGGCTCGCGAGCGTCGGCACCACGGCGAAGTTGTACGGCGGCGGCGGCGAGCTCACGGCCCATTCGAGCGATGGTGCGTCCCACGGATTATTGCCCGCCGGCTTGCCGCGCTTCAGACTCACCGCGAGATCGGCGAGAAAGATCAGGATACCGAACGCAAACAGAAAGGAGCCGAGCGACGTAACGAGGTTCACCGTATCCCAGCCCATATCGGTGGGATACGTGTAGATGCGGCGCGGCATGCCGAGCAGCCCCGCGATATGCATCGGGAAAAAGCCGATGTTGAAGCCCGCGAACATCACCCAGAAACCAAGCTTGCCAAGACGCTCGCTCATCATCTTGCCGGTGAACTTAGGAAACCAGAAGTAGATGCCGCCGATCACCGGGAACACGTTGATGCCGAGCAGCACGTAATGCAGATGCGCGACGACGAAGTAGGTGTCGGTTAGCTGCCAGTCGAACGGCACGGCCGCGGTCAGCACGCCCGAAACGCCGCCCACCACGAACAGAAAAACGAAGCCCGCGAAAAACAGGAACGGCACGCGAAAGACCGGCCGCCCCGTCCAGATGGTCGCGATCCATGCAAACGTGGCCACTGCGCTCGGGATCGCAATCACCATGCTCGCCGCGCCGAAAAACGACAGCGCGAGCGCGGGAATTCCCGTCGCGAACATGTGGTGAATCCACACGACGAAACCAATCGCCATAGTCGCGACGGTGGCGAGCGCGACAGGACCGTAGCCGACCAGCGGGCGCCGGCAGAACACCGGCAACGCATCGGACACGATGCCCATCGCCGGCAACACGACCGCATAGACCCACGGATGCGCGAAGATCCAGAACAGATGCTGCCAGAGCAGCGGCCGTCCGCCGTTCAGTACGTCGAAGAAATGCGTGCCGATGCGGCGGTCCATCCACAGCAGGAAAAATGCGAGGCTCACCGACGGCACCGCGAGCAGATTGCCGGCCGATGCAGTGAGCGTGCCCCATACGAGCACCGGCACGCGATCGAGCGACATGCCCGGTGCGCGCATGCGCAGCAACGTCACGACGAAGTTCATCGAGCCGACTGTCGTTGAAATACCGAGCAGCACCATGCCCAGCGCGTAGACGTCGATGTTGGGTCCGGTGCTGTATTCGAGGCCCGAGAGCGGCGCGTAGTTGAACCATCCCGCGTCGGGCGCCTGGCCGGTCGGAAAGCTCGCGTACAGGAAGATGCCCGCGAATAGAAAGATCCAGTACGACAGCGCATTGAGCCGCGGAAAAGCCATGTCGCGCGAACCCAGCACGAGCGGCCACAGATAGTTCGAGAAGCCGGACAGCACAGGCAGCGCATACAGAAAGATCATCGTCACGCCGTGCATCGTGAAGAGCTGGTTGTACTGCTCAGGCGTGAGCACCGTCGCATTCGGCCGCGCGAGCTGGACGCGCATGATGAGCGCTTCGACGCCGCCCATCAGCAGAAACAAGAACGCGGTCACCAGATAGCGCAAGCCGATCGTCTTGTGATCCACCGACGAAAGCCAGCCGCGCCAGCCCGGCGGCGTTTCCCAGATCTCGCGCAGGCGCTTTTCGTCGGCGCTGCCAGGCGGCACGCGGCCGCGCCGCGGCCGGCGCGCGAGGCGCGGCGCATGCGTTGCCGCTGCCGCTGCCGCTGTCTCTGCCTCAGCCGCCGATGAAGACGATGCGCTCGAACTCGACGCGTCGGCGTGATCGGACATCGAAATGCGCTCCTTACGTTAGGCGGTCGCGCAAACTCGCGACCGGCTCAGGTTCAATGAAGCGTCGCGAGATAAGCGGACAGCGCGGCGGCATCGCTCGTCGTCAATGCGATGCTCGGCATCAATGCTTCCGGTTTGATTCGCTGCGCGTGCTGTACCCAGTCGAGCAGATGCTCGGGCGTGTTCGTCAGCGCACCGGCCGCGATCAGACGTCGCGAGCCGAGATGCGTGAGGTCAGGGGCCTGCGAGCCGTGCGCGTCGGTGCCGCGTATCGTGTGGCAGCCGGCACAGCGCTCGTCGAACAGTTTCTTGCCCGCGCTGAATTGCGCGTCGTGCGCACCGTGCGCCGATGCCTGCGTCGGCATCGCGTTGCGCCCTTGCGCGTCTCGCCACGCATCGAAATCGGCGGCGCTTTGTGCGACGACTTCGAAGGCCATATGCGCATGCTGCGCGCCGCAGAACTGCGAACACTGTCCGCGATAAATGCCGGGACGATCGGCCTGAATCCATTGCTCGTTCGTTTGACCGGGAATGGTCTGCGTCTTGCCGGCAAGCTGCGGCACCCAGAACGCGTGGACGACATCGGCGCTTTTTAACCGCACCTTCACGGGCTCGCCGACAGGAATATGAATTTCGTTGGCGGTACTGAAGTTTCGCGCGGCGTCGGGGTCGTCGGCGTAATCGACTTTCCACCACCAGTCGTAGGCGGTCACGGTGATGACAAGCCGCGCATGCGATGCGGGCGAAGCGACGGATTCGAGCGTCGCCATCGTGTAGACGAGCATGCCGAGCAACGCCACACACGAGGCACCGGTCCCCACATAAATCCAGCGCAATCCGCCCGCTTCGGGACCAATCGTGTCCGCCGGTTCAGCAGGCCGCTTGCGAGCGAGCGCCACGACAAGCAAGCCGCTCACGATCAGCACCACCAGCACGACGATTGCAGTCAGCACCCAGCCGAGGCGCATCGTCGGCGCAGCAGCGGGCCCTGCGGTGTGGAGAAAATACGCGAGGGGCGCGGAGTCGGCAGAAGCTGTGGATGGAAGAACAGCGCTCGCGGACAACGGGCTCAGCACGAACCACGCGCTCTGACGCGCGAAAAAGTTTGCCCTGCCCGATGTGATTCGCGCGGTCCTCGTGCGTGACATGCCGCTCGGCTCCGATTGCGTTTCGACCTGGGACTCACGCTGCGCGGCGCGGCGCCCGACCCTCGTGCGAAGTGCCCGGCGCTTCGTCGAGCAGCGCTCATCGCGCAGCAAGAAACGAACCTTTCAGACCGCTAAACACGGGGTCAGGTCTCGCACTTGCTTTATCGACACACGATCAATTCAACATCAGGAGCTTGCCTTGAAACATGCCTCTCTCGCCACGGCTCTCGTGGTTTCATTCGCGTTCGTTCACGCTGCGGCGCATGCCGAAGGTTGCACTAAAGGCGCGGTGGTCGGCGGCGTCGGCGGACATATTGCGGGTGGCCACGGCGTGGCCGGCGCAGCAGCAGGCTGCGCGATCGGCCATCATGAAGCAAAGAAGAAAGACAAGGCGGCCAGCGCGGCGGCGGCCGCGAGTCAGCCTGCGGGAAAATAGCAGCTTGTGATGTAAAAAAGACCCGCTGCGATCGGACCATCTTGCAATCGTGCGGTCTCCAGCGGGTCTCTTTCAATCGTCTTGCACGCTCAGCCTGCCGCGCTGACTTTTTCCGCGAGCTTCGCGTCGTAACTCGAATGGACGTGCACGCGTTTGCGCTCGGGATACGCATACGAATACGCTTTGCGCAACGCGAGCGACGCCTCGTGAAAGCCCGACAGAATCAGCTTCTGCTTGTTCGGATAGTTGGCGATGTCGCCGACCGCGAAGATGCCTGGCCGCGAGCTCTCGTAGTTGGACGTATCCACATCGACGCGGCCGCCGTGCAGGCTCAAGCCCCACTGCCCTATCGGACCGAGGTCCGCGACCAGTCCGTATAGCACGACAAGCTGTTCCGCCGGCAACTCGGTCTCGCCCTCGATATGTCGCAATGTGATGGATTTGAGTGCAGCGCTTTCGGCGTTCTCTTGCGCGTCGCTTTGCACCTTCAGCCCTGAAATCGCGCCGACAATAAAGTCCATCTCACCGGCTTCGACCGCGCGCCGCATCAACTCGACGCTTGAATCGGCGGCGCTGAATCCGTTGCGCCGATGCACGAGCGTCACGCGCCGTGCGACCTTGCGCAACGCGAGCGCCCAGTCGAGCGCGGAATCGCCGCCGCCCGCCACGACCACGGTTTTGTCGGCGAAATCGGCGAGACGCTGCACGCTGTAATGCACGTGGCGCGATTCGAGCGGCACGGCTTCGGCAAGCGGCAGCTTTTGCGGCACGAATGCACCGTTGCCCGCGGCCAGCATGATTGCCGCGACGTCGAACACAAGGCCGCGATCGGTGCGCACGGTCCACCGGCCGTCGCTGCGCTGCTCGACGGATTCCACACGCTGATCGAGATGAATCGGCACGTCGAACGGCTTGCATTGCGCGAGCAGGCGGTCCACGAGTTCGCGCGCCGTGCATGATGGAATCGCGGGAATGTCGTAGATCGGCTTGTCGGGATAGAGCTCGGTGCATTGGCCGCCGATCTTGCCGAGTGCATCGACGATCTGGCAGGACAAGCCGATCACGCCGGCCTCGAAAGCGGCAAAGAGCCCAACGGGACCCGCGCCGACGATCAGCACGTCGGTGCGGATAGGCGGTGAACCAGGTTGCACAACAGGCTCGGCGGCGGACGTCATTCGCTATCTCTTCATAAGGTGATGACCCACCATACCGAATCGCCGTGAGCGCGGCAACGATGCCATTACAGCCAGCAAGGGCGCTTAAGCGGGGGTTCGCAGCCGGTTGCGGACATTCAAGTGGCCACCTACAAATCGTCGAAAATGGCCATTTTGCAAAGCCAATGCCGGGACTAGTATTCACTCATCGCATCACCGGATGCGTCCCACCAAAGCGAAGGAGTGAATCATGAAACAACGTCTGAACTACTACAAAGCCAGTCCCGCCGCGATCAAGGCAATGCTGGGCCTTGAAGAACGCATCGGCAAATCGTCGATTGAAAAGTCGCTCGCGGAACTGGTTCGCCTGCGTGCGTCGCAGATCAACGGCTGCGCGTTCTGCGTGGACATGCATACCACCGACGCCCGCAAAGGCGGCGAAACCGACCGGCGTCTTGCAACGGTCGTGACGTGGCGCGAAACGCCGTTCTTCACGGATCGCGAACGCGCCGCGCTCGAATGGACGGAAGCGTTGACGCTCATCTCGCACGATCACGTGCCCGACGCCGTGTGGGAAGCGGTCCGCCCTCACTTCAGCGACGAAGAACTGGTCGACCTGACGCTGCTCGTTTCCACGATCAACGCCTGGAACCGCTTCGCGATTTCGTTCCGCTCGATGCCTGAATAAGCGCGTCACTGTACATAGCAGCACTGGCTGGCGCAGCGCCTCTTTCAACTCGGCTGGATCACGCGATTCAAAGAGGCGGCTCGCGCTGCGCACTCGTACCACACACCTCCACCGCTCGCACGCCCTCCCCATTCCCCGCCTTGCAACACCGCTCAATGCCGTATCATTGAAGCGTTTGCTGACAAAAAACTCCGCTTAACCGGCGCCCGCGCGCCGCCGCTTGCCATCACATGACCAGGGATTCGTCGCATACCGCGCTGCTGTGGATCGTCGCCGCGGGCTTTTTCATGCAGTCGCTCGACACGACGATCGTGAACACGGCGCTGCCGTCCATCGCGCACAGCCTGCATGTCGCGCCGCTTGCGATGCAGCCGATCGTGGTCGCCTACACGTTGACGATGGCGATGCTCACGCCCGCCTCGGGCTGGCTTGCCGACCGCTTCGGCACACGGCGCGTCTATTTCGCCGCGATCCTCGTCTTCGTGATCGGCTCGATTTGCTGCGCGAGCGCGCACACGCTCGGCGAACTCGTGCTCGCGCGCGTGCTGCAAGGCGTGGGCGGCTCGATGCTGCTGCCGATCGGACGCCTCGCCGTGCTGCGCAGCGTGTCCAGCGAGCAATACGTCGCGGCGCTCGCGTTTATTTCGGTCGCCGGTCAGCTCGGCCCGATTGTCGGACCGACGCTCGGCGGCTGGTTCGTCCAGGCGATCACATGGCACTGGATCTTTCTGATCAACGTGCCGATCGGCGCCGCCGGTCTCTACGCGGTGCAGCGTTTTTTGCCGCCGCATGGCGCGACCCAGGCGCCGCCGTTCGACTTCATCGGCTGCGGGTTGTTGTCGCTTTGCATGATCGCGTTTTCGCTGGCCGTCGATGCCCCCGTGCCGACGCATCAGGCGGCGTGGTCCGCGGCGCTGTTCGCGCTCGCGGCGGTGAGCGCGCTCGCCTACATTCCGCACGCGAGGCGGCGGCGTAACCCGCTCTTCAAACTGTCGCTGTTCAGCGAGCCGAATTTCAGCGTGGGGCTAGTCGGCAATCTCGTGTGCCGCATCGGCTCGAGCGCCGTGCCGTTTCTCGTGCCGCTGCTGTTGCAGCTTCAGCTTGGCTACACGCCGCTGCATTCGGGGCTGATGATGCTGCCCGCGGCACTCGCCGGCACGGTCGCGAAACGCTGGATCGCGCCGCTCGTGCGGCGCTACGGCTACGACCTCTTCCTGCTGGTGAATACGCTCATCGTCGGTTCGTCGATTGTGGCGTTTGCGTCGATCTCGCGCGGCACGCCGCTCATCGTCGAAATCGTGATTCTCGCGATATTCGGCGCGGCCAACTCCATGCAGTTCGCGGCGATGAACAGCGTCACGCTCAAGGGCCTCTCGCACGAAGACGCCGGCAGCGGCAACAGCCTCTTTTCGATGGTGCAGATGCTGGCGATCGGCCTGGGCGTATCCATCGGCGGCGGGCTCGTGAAGCTCTTTGCCGCGCAATGGGGCTCGGCGGCGCTCGGCTTCCGGCTGAGCTTCGTCTGCGTCGGCGCGATCACGCTGCTGTCCGCGTGGGTGTTCCGCCATCTCGACGCGGCGCCCGCCGTGCGCGCGCCGGCTAGCCAGGGCGCGGGGCGCTGATTCGCGCTTGGGTTCGGGTTCGGGTTCGGGTTCGGGTTCGGTAACGTTGCAACTGAGTCCGCGCCGCCGCGTTACTTTCACACGCTCGCGCGTCTCATATGCGCCGCGCATGACGGACCCGCGATCCTTCGTGGACGGGCTCCCCGCCGCGCGTTTCGCGTTAGCATGTACCGCGTCAACGAACAAGAAAAGGATTCTCCGATGCCATTTGACGAGCGCGTGCTGAACGGCATGGGCGTGCTGACGGCGATCGTCGATTGCGGCAGCTTCGCGGCAGCAGGCGTTGCGCTCGACATGTCTCAATCGGGCGTAAGCCGTTCGGTGGCGCGGCTCGAGGCTCGGCTCGGCATCCGGCTATTCGATCGCACCACGCGCTCGGTCACGCTCACCGACGAAGGCCGGCGCTTCTACGAACAGATCGTGCCGCTGCTAAGCGGCCTCGAGGACGCGGCGGCCAGCGCCGCCCGAGGCGCGACGGCCGTGCGCGGACGCCTGCGCGTGAACATGGACCCGTTCTTTTCGCGCCTCGTGCTCGGACCGAGACTCGGCGGTTTCGTCGACAAACATCCCGATTTGCAGCTCGAACTGATCACGCGCGACCAGTTGGGCGATATGGTCGGCGACGGTTTCGACGTTGCAATCCGCTTTGGCGAGCCGCCGGTGTCGTCGCTGATCGCGCGCAAGCTGCTCGACACGCGCATTCTGACGGTGGCCGCGCCGTCGTATCTGAAGAAGCATGGGCATCCGGCGAATCCTGCGGAACTCGAAAGCGGCCAGCATGCGTGCATCAAGTTTCGCGATCCGCTGACCGGTTATCCGTTCAGTTGGGAGTTTCATCGCGGCCGCAAGAAAATCGTCGTCACGCCGCAAGGCCGCCTGACCGTCAACGATGTGGGCACCTTGCACAGCGTGTGCGCCGCGGGCCAGGGCATCGCGCAAATCCTCGCGCTCGGCGCGGAATCCTTGCTCGCAAGCGGCAAGATGGTCGAGCTTTTTCCCGAATGGGGCGACGAGCTTTATCCGCTCTACGCGCTTTATCCGTCGCGGCACCATCCGCCGGCCAAGGTGCGCGCCTTCATCGATTTCATCATTTCGCTGACGGGCGCCGCTCACGCCGAGTGAAGTGCGGGCCCAGGCTTTGCTTCCTGAGTAAGTCTTCAAGATCAGGAGAACGCCATGGCCGACCCCAAGCAAGGCAACGACAAGCCCGACGACATCGCCCATCCGCACCCCGCGGTACATAGCGACAACGAAAAGAGCAAGCTGCCGGAGCGCGGCGACGCCGACCGCGATCAGTCGCCGGCGGACCGTCCGGGTCAGAAGCCGGGTGAAGGCGAGCCGTCAGTCGGCTGAAATTAAGCGCAGGTCTGGAAGCGGCTTTGCTGCGTTGGAGCGCGCAAAGCCGCATAAATTTTTCCCTTTCCGCAGCTTTCATACAGCAGACATTTTTTCCGCTTTTTTACCGAATATTTTTTCGGCGCGATGCACTACTTTTCTGCTTGCAGCGATGTATGCGAACAAGCAGCCGGCTGCCGCCCCTTCAACAGATAACAAAGGCGACGCCCATGTCCATTCCCGTGCCCTCCGCCGAGCCAGCCAAAGTGTCGATCTGCGTGCCGACCTGCAACCGGCCGGAGCTGATCGTCGAGTGCATCGACTCGTGTCTTGCGCAGACCTACGGCAATCTGGAAATCGTGATCGGCGACGATTCAAACGATGCGCGCACCGCGCAACTGCTCGCGTCGCGTTATCCGCACGAGTTGAGCGAAGAGCGCATCCGTTATGCGAGGAACGAGCCGCCGCTTGGCCAGGCGCGCAACGTCGCGAGCCTGTTCGAGCGCGCGCTCGGCGACAAGATTCTGCTGCTTCACGACGACGACCTGCTCACCACCGACGGCGTCGAAAAACTCGTGTCGCTGTGGAAGCTGCATCCGCAACTCGATGCGGCGTTCGGCGCACAGTACGAAGCCAACCATGACGGCGCGATCGACGTCGAGGCCAGCGCGCGGCTCAACGCGGCGTTCAGGCGCACGAAGGACGCCGAAGGCTTGCAGCCGCTGCCGGGCAGAACCGGGCTCGTTCAGATGTTCCCGAACAACGGCTGGATGGCGGACGCGCGGCTCGTTAGGCACGTCGGCTATAAGGAGCAATACGGCGCGTGCTGCGACTTCGTGTTCGGCACCGAGCTGTGCCTCGCGGCGCGCGAGGTCTTTTATCTGCACGATTACGTGTCGGTGTATCGCAAGACCGCGACTTCGATTTCGCACAGCACGCGCGGGACCGCGGCGGCAGCCACGCTGAGCGCCTACGCGTTCGTCAGGAAGCTGAAGTTGCCGCCGCAGCTCGAGCCTTCGCGCAAGCTCGCGCTGCGGCGGCTCGCGCCAATCGTCGTGTCGGTGCATGCGAGGAATCGTCAGGCGCGGCTCGGGTTGAAGATCGCGCTGGGTCATCTGTTCGCGTATCGCTATGGATTCAGCGCGCGGCTTTACTACCACCTGCTGATGCTTTCGCGAGCGGCGGTGAATGCGCGCGGGCGGGCGGGGATTGCTGCGGGGGATGTGGTGATGGCGGAGACGGAGAGCGTGGTGAGGGCGAGCGCCGCAGCCACGGTTACGGCGGTGGCCGCAGCGGGCGCAGCCGGCGCCGTGGCAACGGCGGCTCCTGTAGCAGCCTTGACCGGTGAACCCGGCACAACCATCAAAGAGCTTGTCGCGGAACTCACCGCCGATACGACCGAATCGCGCTGATCGCGGCGACGTCGTCGGCGGTCGCCGACATGCGCCGTCAGCGCGTTTTCTGCTAAGCATCCTCTGCTTAGCAAAGGCGTATTTGTTGCTTGGACTCGCGCGCGCCGCTGATTACGATGAGCCGGACACGTCATCAAGTCCGAGGTGATTCGCCATGTCCGACAGTGCCTGTTTCAAGCCGCGTGTGATCGAGCCGGTCGCCGCCAATCAGCCCGAGGGATTGGGACTGGCGGTGGAATTGTGGCTCGCTCAACCCATCGACGGAATTGCCGGGCGAGCCGTGCAGATCCACCTGCGCAGCGACGCGAAGATGGCGCAGGCCGAAGCGCTGCGCGACCTTCTGCACGTACTGGGCACCGAAATCGTGGTGGCGTGAACACGCACTGAGCACGCACCTAAGCACGCACCCGAGCCCGCGCCTCGGCTCACGGTTCGTGACGCAAATACCCTTCTTTCGACGGATCGCGCATGCGCAGCGCGACGATGCCGGCGATCGCGCACATCAAGGTCACGTACCAGTAGAACATCGGTTCGCTGCCGGTCGACTTGAGCCACAGCGCCACGTATTCGGCCGAGCCGCCGAAGATCGCATTCGCCACCGCATACGAGAGGCCCACGCCGAGCGCGCGCACTTCGGGCGGGAACATTTCCGCCTTGATGAGGCCGCTGATCGACGTATAAAAGCTGACGATGGCAAGCGCCAGCACCACGAGACCGAACGCCGCATACGGGCTCGTCACGTCCTTCAGCGCATGCAGAAGCGGCACCGTGCCGATGGTCGCGAAGAGGCCGAAGCACAGCATCGAACGACGCCGGCCGATGCGGTCCGACAGCGCGCCGAACAGCGGCTGAAGCAGCATGTAGACGAAGAGCGCCGCGGTCATCACGTTGCTGGCGGTCTTCGCATTCATGCCCGCCGTGTTCACCAGATACTTCTGCATATACGTGGTGAACGTATAGAAAATCAGCGAGCCGCCCGCCGTGAAGCCGAGCACCGTCATGAACGCGACGCGGTGCTGCCACAAGCCGCGCAGCGTGCCCGCTTCCTTGCGCTGACGCGTCGCGGCGGTAGTGGTTTCATCGAGCGATTTACGCAGATAGAGCGCGACCAGCGCCGCGATCGCGCCGATCACGAACGGCACGCGCCAGCCCCAGGCTTTGAGTTCCGCGGTCGAGAGCGTCTGTTGCAGGATCACCAGCACGAGGAGCGCGCACAACTGGCCGCCGATCAGCGTCACGTACTGGAACGACGCGAAGAAGCCGCGCCGCCCTTTCAGCGCGACCTCGCTCATATACGTTGCACTGGTGCCGTATTCGCCGCCCACGGAGAGTCCCTGGAACAGCCGCGCGACGAGCAGCAGCGCCGGCGCGAGCGCGCCGATCTGCGCGTACGTGGGCAGCACGGCGATCACCAGCGAGCCGCCGCACATCATGAAGACCGAGATCATCATCGCGGTACGCCGGCCGTGCTTGTCGGCGAGACGGCCAAAGAACCAGCCGCCGATCGGCCTCATCAGAAAGCCTGCCGCGAACACGCCGGCCGTGTTCAGCAATTGCGTGGTGGTGTTGCCGCTTGGGAAGAACGCGGGCGCGAAGTACAGCGCGCAGAACGAGTAGACGTAAAAGTCGAACCACTCGACGAGATTGCCCGATGAAGCGCCGACGATCGCGAAAATGCGGCGCCGCGTGTCGTGGGCGGAGGCCACGCTGTGGTCTGTGAGGTCGGTCATGTTGTCTTCCTTGTCTCTTGAACGGAGGCGACGGTCGTGGCGCCGCCTTCAGCACGCGATTTTTAGCGTGGGCGAATTTTACAGAATCGCAAGTAAAAGTTGGGGGTTTGTTGGCAAGCGCTACGGCGAGCGCCGTCGCCAGTCCGGTCCCGGCACAGTTCGGAGCTCATTCCTGGTTTATCCCTCGGGTTTAATCGTGAGGTATAAATTTGACTGTTGTGAATTTATACCTTAATGCTCAATCACAGGGTATGAGGAGACGCCAGCAATGGCCAGCTTCCACAACGACGCATTGCAAACGCTGTATTCGTCCGTCACCGAGCGCGCCGGCGCACAAGGTCATATTCCCCTGCACTCTCCGGGCTCGGCGGCCCAGAAGACCGTCGACGGGAAAACGTACACCTATTGGCGCGTCTATCTGGCATCGGGAAAGCATAAGGAAACGTCGCTTGGCCGCGCAGGCGAGCCCGCTACCGAGGCTGCGCTCGAGGCGAAACTACTCGAGAGCGCGGAGATGCGCGCGCTTGCCGCCGAGGTCCAGATACTGCGCAAGGCGAACTTTGCCGCCGCGGACAACTCTTCGGCGCTCACGCTGGCAACGCTCTTCAACGCGGGCATCTTCAGCCACGGCGGAGTGCTGGCCGGCTCCCACGCCTTCGGCGCGCTTCTGAACAGCCTGGGCGTGCGGCTGCCTGCGAACTACCGGACGGAAGATATCGACATTGGCAGCGCCGGGAGCATTTCGGTGGCTATCCCCGAAGAGCGCAGCTTTCTCGACATCCTTCGTGATAGCGGCATTCCGTTTCTCGAGATGCCGGAACTGCACTCGCGAAAGCCGTCCACGTCGTTCAAGGCGCGTGGACAGCACCTCAAGGTGGACTTGCTCGTGCCGGGTACGGAAGCGTACGAGACGAAGGCCTTGCCGCACTTGCGCGCCCACGCAACCGGACTTCCCTACTTCAGGTATCTGGTAACGAACCCTACGCAAGGCTTTATCCTCGGCAAGGAACACGTGGTGCCGGTCATGCTGCCCGACCCCGCCAGATTCGCGCTTCACAAGCTTGTCGTCAGCACGCTTCGCGACCCGTCGCGGGCGCTCAAGGCGGACAAGGACCGGCGGCAGGCCGCCGTGTTGATCGACGCGCTCGCGGAGAAGTTTCCAGACTGGTTGACGACAGCCGCCGACGAACTCGAGGAAAACGCGCGCAGCCGGGTCGGCACGGCGGCCACCCAGGCGCTAAACCTCGCGCCGGGCTTGTCGGAACGCGCCCGCGATTTTCTGGCTGATCTGGGTGCCCACGCGTAACTCGTGACAGGCCGCGCGCGAATCGCCTGCCAGGCTTCGACACCATAAAGACTGGCGCGCCGGCCACGACAGTGGCGGGCGCGCCCAAAAGACCCTCACGCCGTGAGACGTCCTCACGCCCTCACGGCCGGCGGCACGTAGCGGCACTCGTAACGCTTCCTGACCGTGCCGTTTTCGTCGACGCTTTCCAGATACACGTCGAACTGCCACAAGCGCGCCATGTGCTTGAGCACCTCGTCGCTATCGGACGAAAGATGCCGGTTGTCGCTCATGAAATGCCGCAGCGTCAGACTGCGGTCGCCGCGCGTATTCACCGACCACACCTGAATGTTCGGCTCGCGATGATGCATGTCGTACTGCCGCGACAACGCCTGGCGCACGTACTGATAGCCGCTGTCATCGTGGATCGCCGAGACTTCCAGCGCGTCGCGCATGTCGTCGTCGAGTACCGAGAACAGCCGCATTTCGCGGATCAGATGCGGCGACAGATATTGCGCGACGAAGCTCTCGTCCTTGAAATTGCGCATCGCGTAGTGCATGGCGGGCAGCCACGGACTGCCGGCCAGTTCCGGGAACCACTTGCGGTCTTCCTCCGTCGGGTTTTCGCAGATGCGGCGAATGTCGCTCATCATCGAAAAACCCAGCGCGTACGGATTGATGCCGCTGTAGTACGGCTTGGTGACAGGTGGCTGATAGACCACATTGCTGTGCGAATGGAGGAACTCCATCATGAAGCCGTCTTCCAGCTTGCCCTGGTTGTACATCGTGTTGAGCAGCGTGTAGTGCCAGAACGTGGCCCAACCTTCGTTCATCACCTGCGTCTGCCGCTGCGGATAAAAATACTGCCCCACTTTTCGCACGATGCGGATCACCTCGCGCTCCCACGGCTCGAGCAGCGGCGCATTTTTCTCCGCGAAATACAGCAGGTTTTCCTGCGGCTCCGGCGGATAACGCTCCTCGATTTCCTCGGGCAGCGGCGTATGCCGCGTGGGCAGCGTGCGCCATAACTCGTTCACCTGCGATTGCAGATACGCCTCGCGTTCGCGCCGCGCGGCGAATTCTTTTTCCAGCGACAGCTTCTGCGGACGCTTGTAGCGGTCCACGCCGTAGTTCATCAGCGCGTGGCACGAATCGAGCAGTTCTTCCACGCGATCGAGCCCGAAGCGCTCCTCGCATTCCGCAATGTAGTTCTTCGCGTAGACGAGGTAGTCGATGATGGCATGCGCATCCGTCCACAGCCGGAACAGATAGTTGCCCTTGAAGAACGAGTTGTGCCCATACGCCGCATGCGCGATGACGAGCGCCTGCATCGTCATCGTGTTCTCTTCCATCAGATACGCGATGCAAGGGTTCGAGTTGATCACGATCTCGTACGCGAGCCCCATCTGCCCTCGACGGTAGCTTTTTTCGGTAGAGAGAAAGTGTTTGCCGAACGACCAGTGCCGGTAATTCACCGGCATGCCGACGGACGCATACGCGTCCATCATCTGTTCAGCGCTGATGAGTTCGAGCTGGATCGGATACACGTCGAGTTCATATTGCTCCGCAACACGGGCAATATGGGAGTCGTACTCCTCGATCAACTCGAAGGTCCAGTCGGACGGGCACGGCAGAGGCCGTCTATCGGCTACGTTCATACGGACTTCCCTTTGCCCCTCGATGGGCGTTCCGGTGTGTCCCCGTGCGTCAGCGTTGTCGACTGCTCCGGCTGCGGCGGCCCGCTCTTCGTCCGCCCCTGCCTCGGCATGCCCCGACTCACGCTGCGGCACGCCTGTCCCACGCTCCGGCTGATAGCCGCGCGCTTCGTTATGCAAATGTTTGGTCGTCATGACGACGCCACCTGCTTTTCAAACAACTCGCGAAACACCGGATAGATGTCAGCCGCGGTTTCGACCTTCTTCATCGCCATATGCGGCTGGCTCAAGGCCAGTTGTGCATATTCGAGCCACAGGTTCTGCTCTTCGGGCGTCACCTGAATATACGCAAAATAGCGCACCTTCTCGAGGATGTCATCCGAGAGTATCTTGCGGCACTTCGGCGAGTCGTCGGTCCAGTTGTCACCGTCGGACGCCTGGGCGCCGTAAATGTTCCATTCAGTCGGCGAATAGCGCTCGTCCATCACCTTCTGCATCAGCTCGAGCGCGCTCGATACCACCGTGCCGCCGCTTTCGGTCGAGTGGAAGAACGTGTCTTCGTCGACCTCCTCGGCGCGCGTGTGGTGGCGGATGAACACCACCTCGATCTTTTCGTAATTGCGCTTGAGAAACAGATAAAGAAGGATGAAGAAGCGCTTGGCGAGATCCTTGCGTTGCTCGTCCATCGAACCGGACACATCCATCAGACAGAACATCACGGCCTGGCTCGACGGCGTGGGCTGCTTCACGCGGTTCACGTAACGCAGGTCGAACGGGTCGATAAACGGAATGCGCCAGATGCGCCCGCGCAGATGGTGGATCTCGTCTTCGAGCAGCTTGATTTCTTCGCGGCGATCGTCGGGGTCGGCCTTCAGCACCTCGAGTTGCCGCTCCATTTCGTGCAACTGGTTGACGAGCGGCGCACCGAGCGCGATGCGGCGGCCAAGCGCGCTGCGCAGCGAACGGACCACGTCGATGTTGTTCGGCGTGCCTTCGGCCGCCCAGCCCGCGCGGATGCTCTTCCATGTGGGCACGGCCATCAGATGGGTTTTGACGAGCCGCGGCAGTTCGAGATCGTCGAAGAAATACTGCATGAATTCTTCGCGGCTCAGCTCGAACACGAAGTCGTCCTGACCTTCGCCTTCGTTGCTCGCCTGACTGCCGCCGCCTCCGCCGCCACCGCCTTGCGGCCGCTGAATCTTGTCGCCGCGGATGTAGTCGGAGTTGCCTGGATGCACCATTTCGCGCCGGCCGCCCGGTCCGTGCCGGAACGACGGCTCCGCGATGTCCTTACGCGGAATGGTGATGCTCTGGGTGTTCTGAATGTCTTTAATGCTGCGGTCGCGCACCGCTTCCGAAACGGCGCGACGAATGTAGTTCTTGACGCGGCGCAAAAAACGCTCGCGATTTGCAATGCTTTTGTTCTTGCCTGCCAACCTGCGGTCGATGATTTGATGAAGCACGCCCGGTCTCCCATACTGCCCAAATTCGGGTGCGCGAGACGCACGCTGGATGGCCCGATGCTATGTCCATGCAGCTTGCGGCTCGCAGGGTGCTCGCGCGGTCGGACCGCGCGAGCGGCACGCAGTGCGTATCATGACGACTTGCGCACGCGCAGATACCAGTCACACAGCAAGCGCACCTGCTTCGGCGTGTAGCCCTTCGCCACCATCCGGTTGACGAAGTCTTCGTGCTTGCGCTGTTCTTCCGCCGAACCTTTGGCGTTGAACGAAATGACCGGCAACAGTTCCTCCGTATTCGAGAACATTTTCTTTTCGATCACGACGCGCAGCTTTTCGTAGCTGATCCACGCAGGATTTTTCCCTGCATTCGCAGCACGCGCGCGCAGCACGAAGTTCACGATCTCGTTGCGGAAGTCCTTCGGGTTGCTGATGCCCGCGGGCTTCTCGATCTTCTCCAGCTCGGCATTGAGCGCCGCGCGGTCGAAGCTCTCGCCGGTGTCGTGATCGCGGAACTCCTGATCCTGAATCCAGAAGTCCGCATACGTCACATAGCGATCGAAAATGTTCTGCCCATATTCGGAGTACGACTCGAGATACGCCGTCTGGATCTCCTTGCCGATGAATTCCGCGTAACGCGACGCGAGCACGTCTTTAATGAACGACAGGTACTTCTGCTCGGTTTCCGGTGGGAACTGCTCGCGCTCGATCTGCTGTTCGAGCACGTACATCAGATGCACCGGATTGGCCGCGACTTCGGTCGAATCGAAGTTGAACACGCGCGACAGAATCTTGAACGCGAAGCGGGTCGACACGCCGGTCATGCCTTCGTCGACGCCCGCGAAGTCGCGGTATTCCTGGTACGACTTCGCCTTCGGATCGGTGTCCTTCAGATTCTCGCCGTCGTAGACCTGCATCTTCGAGAAGAGGCTCGAATTCTCGGGCTCCTGCAAGCGCGTGAGCACCGACATTTGCGCCATCATCTTCAGCGTGCCGGGCGCGCAGACAGCATTAGCCAGCGACGAATTGCGCAACAGCTTCTCGTAGATCTTGATCTCTTCCGAATAGCGCAGGCAGTACGGCACCTTCACGACGAAAATCCGGTCGAGCAAGGCTTCGTTGTTGCGGTTATTGCGGAAGGCTTTCCACTCCGACTCGTTCGAGTGCGCGAGGATCACGCCGTCGAAAGGAATCGCGCCGAAGCCTTCCGTGCCCTTGAAGTTGCCTTCCTGGGTCGCGGTGAGCAGCGGGTGCAACACCTTGATCGGCGCCTTGAACATTTCGACGAATTCGAGCAGGCCCTGATTCGCGAGACACAGGCCGCCGGAGTAGCTGTAGGCGTCCGCATCGTCTTGCGCGTATTGCTCGAGCTTGCGAATGTCGACCTTGCCGACGAGCGAGGAGATGTCCTGATTGTTCTCGTCGCCCGGCTCCGTTTTGGCGATGCCGATTTGCCGCAGGATGGACGGATAGCGCCGCACCACGCGGAACTTGCGGATGTCGCCGTTGTACTCGTGCAGGCGCTTGACCGCCCACGGGCTCAGAATGCTTTTCAGGTAGCGGCGTGGTATGCCGTATTGCTCTTCGAGGATCGGACCGTCCTCGTCGTAATCGAACAAACCGAGCGGCGATTCGTTCACAGGCGAGCCCTTGATCGCGTAGAACGGCACGCGCTCCATGAGCTGCTTCAGACGTTCGGCGATGGACGATTTACCGCCGCCGACCGGGCCCAACAGATACAGAATCTGCTTCTTTTCTTCGAGCCCCTGGGCCGAGTGCCGGAAGTAGGCGACCACCTGCTCGATCACCTCCTCCATTCCGTAGAACTCACGGAATGCGGGGTATACCTTGATGACCTTGTTCGCGAAGATGCGCGACAGGCGCGGATCGTTGCGAGTGTCGATCTGTTCGGGTTCTCCGATTGCCGTCAACATGCGTTCGCCAGCCGTGGCGTACGCGGCGGGATTGTCTTTGCAGAGCGCGAGGTACTCCTCGAGCGAGAGTTCGTCCTCTCGCGTTTTCTCGAAGCGGGTCGCGAAACTGCTGTAGATATCCATGCTACCTCCTCGCCGAAGTCTAGACCGATGTCGTGCGCGGCGCGCTATTCGGAAACGACATCGCTCGAATTCATCCTAAACCCTTTTAAATTTTTTTTCACGAACTACGTTGCGAAAATCGCGCCGTGCGGGCCTCCCGACATTCATCACTTGGAAACACCGTTTCGACCACCTACAATCTTGCGCGTCGAACAGTGCCGCGAACGTTGCTTGACGACCTCGCTTCACAGTGTCGCTTCACTACTTCTTTGACGGCACTCATCAGCAGTTACATTCACGCGTTGCCTGCACACGCACGTCGCGTACCTTGAAGCCTCGCATCAGCCGCACATCGCGCATTTTCGCGCTACGTCCCCACTCTTTTCTGCTTTCGCCTCTTGCTTCCTTAACGCTTTGACACGCATTTGGTCTACCTGTGTGCGCATCTGTTACACGTCGATCGACCAAAGTTGCAAGCGGCGTTCGGCGTCGCACGTTCATGCAGTTCGTCCATGCACGCGAGCTTTTGTTCCATCACATCGCTGCGCATGCTTTGCTATCAATGCGATGCTTCACATGCTTTGCATAACCGCGTCGACGGCATGGTCGGCTTTGCTCCGCTTTACGTTGTCGATGCCTCGTTGAACTGTCGTTCAACTTTGTTAACTGGATAACGGCGCGGCGCGCAACCGCTTCAATAGGGTATACGGCTAAGGAGTCCTCGGCGACGCGTCAAATGTAAAACGGCCGCCCGTGGGCAGCCGCTTGATGATGAGTTTGTAATGCGCCGTTACAAGGACGGCGTCGAAAGAAATGCAGCGCTGTGTCACATGACACAGTGTCGCGCAATCAGGTCAGTTCGATCTCGACCTCTCCGAGTCCGTCGATGTGGCCGCGCACGATGCCCGGCTTTCCCACTTTATGCGCACCGACGTAAGAGCCGGTGGTCAGCGTCCATTCCGGTTCGATCGTGATGCCCATGGCGGCGCAATGGTTGACGAACCACACCAGCAATTCGCGTGGATCGCCGGCCGGATTGCCGGTGGCGTCGGGCACGAGCGACTCGCCGTCGAAGCTCAGTTCCAGTTCCGGCGACACGAAGTCGAAGCCGCGCGCGAGCCCCGCATACGGGACCGGATGACCGGTGACGAGCGCCCCGTTGTTTTGCGCGTCGGCGAGTTGAGCGAGCGGCGCGATGTTCGGCCATTCGGCGAAGCGGCTATCGACGATTTCAATGGCCGGCAGCACCACGCCGACGAGCGCGAGCACCTCGTCGCGCGTATAGGCGCGGCTGCGCGGCTCGATGACCTCGGTGAAACGGAACGCGATCTCCAGCTCGACGAGTACGCGAAAGAAGCCCGCATGCTCGACGCGCGCCGGCGAAGCCCGCACCAGCGAAGCCGGGATCGGCGCGCCCGAGGTCGATCCGCCGGGCGCCTTCGCGCCGATCTTCCACGCGCCGGTGGAGTCGCCGAGGCCTGCTATGACCGCCTGCTGGATCGCATACGCGGTCGCGGCGTCGGGCGGGAACTGTTCGGAGGGCAGCCCGTCGATCGGGCGATGCTGCCGGCGTGCTTCGACGAGGCGATGCGCGAGGTCGTGTGGCGTCATGTCGGTCCTTTGTGGCTGGCGCATTGAACGTGCGTTTGAAGCATGAGAAGCGTGAGAAGCGTGAGGGCGAGCGGCTGGCCGGCTGACCGGCTGACCGGCTGACCGGCTGACCGGCAAGCGTGACGTGACGTGGAGCGCGATGCACTGGTCGGGCGCGGCGCCGACTTGCACACTGCCGCTTTGCCAACCCGTGCTTCGCCGGCGATCCGGTTACGAATTACCGTCACCCGCCCGTCAATGTACCGGATCGCGAGGCTCGCCAGGGCGCCCGCCGCTTCGCAAATGCGACTTAATGCGCACGCCATAAAAAAAGACCGCGGCTGCGTCAGCAGGCGCGGTCTTTTCGTTGCTGTCTTCAATATAGGCGGCTCGGGCGTCGTGACGTCGATTCAGACGCCGTCGCGCCGGGAACGCCGGTTGCACGGCGCCTGTCCGGCGCTCGCGCAGCCGTGCGGCAAACGCCGCGGATGCCGTCAGAACGTTTCCCAGTCCTGATCGCTGCCGGCGCTGACGACGGCGGCGGACTTCGCCGGCGCGCGCGGAGCCGGCGCGGCTTTCGGTGCCGCAGGCGCCGAGGCGGCGGCCGGAGCGTGCGCAGCCGTCACGGGCTGCGCAGGGGCTGCTGCGGCCGCACGCGGCGCGGCGGCTGAGCGTGCGTGGGCGACGGTCCGGGAAACTGCCCGCGGCGCAGCAGAGACGGCACGCGCAGGCGTCGGCGTGTGCTTCGCCAACGAACCGCCCGACGCCTTGCCTTCGTCGCTGAGCTGGAACACGGCGACCGCGCCGCGCAGCTTGTCCGCCTGATCTTCGAGCGACGACGCTGCCGCCGCCGCTTCCTCGACGAGTGCGGCGTTTTGCTGCGTGACTTCGTCCATCTGCGTGACGGCGCGCGCAACCTGGTCGATGCCGCTGCTCTGCTCTTCCGACGCCGCGGCGATTTCGCCCATGATGTCGGTCACGCGCTGCACCGCGCCGATGATTTCGTTCATCGTGCGGCCGGCCTGATCGACGAGCGCCGAGCCCGATTGCACGCGGTCGACCGAGGTGTCGATCAATTCCTTGATTTCCTTCGCCGCCGCCGACGATCGCTGCGCGAGGCTGCGCACTTCGCCCGCCACGACCGCGAAGCCGCGCCCTTCCTCGCCGGCCCGCGCCGCTTCCACGGCCGCGTTGAGCGCGAGGATGTTGGTCTGGAACGCGATGCCTTCAATGATCGAAATGATGTCGGCGATCTTCGCCGAGCTCTGGTTGATCTCGCCCATCGTACCGACGACCTGGCCGACCACCGCGCTGCCCTTGTTGGCGATTTCCGACGCATTGGCCGCGAGCGCGCTCGCCTGACGCGCGTTGTCCGCGTTCTGCTTCACGGTGCCGGTCAGTTCTTCCATGCTCGACGCGGTTTCCTGCAACGCCGACGCCTGCTCTTCAGTGCGCGAGGACAGGTCGATGTTGCCGGCGGCGATCTCGCGCGTGGCAGTCGCAATCGATTCGCTGCCGCCGCGCACCGCGCGTACCGTTTCGATGAGACTGCGCTGCATCTTCGAGATGCCTTCCAGTATCTGGCCCATCTCGTCGCGTGAGCTGACGACGACCTGGCGGCGCAGATCGCCCGCGGCGATCGCGTCGAAATGGTCGAGCGCCTCGGCGAGAGGCCGTGCGATCGCGCGGCTGAGCGCCACGTACGACAGCAACGCCGCGAGGATACCGGCAATCAGCGCGCCGATGCTGACCATGCGGAACATATGGAAGTTCGATTGCGCGTCATCGTAGCCGGCTTGCGCCAGCTCGAACTGATATTTGCGCAGCGCGTCGTCGGCGGTCGCCAGCTGGTTGTAGGCGCTTTGCAGACCCTTTGCGCCGTCGATCAGCTTGCTCTGGTCGCTCGCCGCGACCACCGCGGCGAACGCGTCGGCCTGCTGGTGCAGCGCGTCGCGCTTGCTGACCACGTCGCGCGCGAGACGGTCCTCGTCGGCGTCGCGCGGCAGATCCATATACTTTTTCCACCACATGTCGGAGGTCGTGCGCATCGAGCGCGCGCGTTCCAGCGTCGGCGCGCTTTCCGGCGTCCCGATCATGAAGGCCGCGCGATCGAGCGCGAGACGCTCGCGCGCCGCATACAGTTCGGCGTTGCCGATGTTCACGGCGCTCGGCATCGAATTCGTGAAGGTTTCCTGGTAGGCGTCGTTGGAACGGCTCATGCCGAACAGCCCGAACGCGCCGATGCCCAGCAGCAAGGCGGCGAGAAAAGCCATCGTGAGGCCAATGCGGGCCTTGATCGAAATGCCCTTGTTCAACATAAAGTGTCCTGTGCTTGAGAGGCTGCTTTGCAGCAATAAAAGTCCGATAACGGCCCGCGCGCGGTTGGTTGTTATTGGTTTCGTCGGCGCCCTGATAGCCGCATTAACGGCAGTTGCGATGCGGACTTGAAGTTTTTATACGTCTGAGGAAAGGCAGGAGACGAGGCGGAAAGAGTTACAAGGTGGGTGGGGAGGATGGCTGAGCGGGGGGCGAGAGTTGCAAGGCTGCGCAGGGACACGCTGGGGAGCGACGGACGAACGCAGCTTGCCGCGAGGCGTCTGCGGCTCGAGCGGCCATGTGAGGGCTTTGAGTTGCGGGAAAGGAGACCTGCGGCTTGGGCCGCGCGTGTACGGCTCGGGCGGCAAAGGCGGCTTTCACGCGGGCAAGCTGGCCCGCGCGCGCTTGGGCGCACCGCGTCTGCGCTGCGCAGCCGAACCCGAGCCTTTGAACTACCAGGAAGAGACCAGGCGAGCGCAGTTCAGCGTCGCCCCCAACAACCTACCCGCCCAACTCCGCCCGCGTCGGAATCGAAGGCTGAGCGCCGGCGCGCGTCACCGACAGCGCCGCGGCGCGCTGCGCGAAGCGGATCGCCGCATCCACGTCCGCGCCTTCCGCAAGCTGCGCGGCGAATCCGCCGATGAACGTGTCGCCGGCCGCCGTCGTATCGACGGCTTCGACCTTCGGCGCGTCGTACAGCACAGGCGCCGCGCCTTCGAGCGCCGCCTGCACGCCGCGCGGGCCGAGCGTCACCAGGACATTGCGCGCGCCCGCCGCGCGCAGCACGGCAGCGGCCGTCGCCGCTTCTTCGGGCGAGCCGACCGGCAAGCCGGTGAGCGTCGCGGCTTCCAGCTCGTTCGGAATCAGATAGTCGATCAGCGGCAGCCACTCGGCGGGCAGCGGCCCGGTGGCCGGCGCCGGGTTCAGAATGACCGTCTTGCCGAGCCGCCGCGCCGCGGCAAGCGCCGCGTGCACCGTGGCGAGCGGCGTTTCGAGCTGGCAGATCACCACGTCGGCCGCAGCGAGCACCGCTTCGTGACGCGCGATCGTCTCAGGCGTCACCTCGCCGTTGCTGCCGGCGACGATCACAATCGCGTTCTGACTCGCATCGTCGACGACGATCAGCGCCACGCCCGTCGCCTCGCGGCCGGTTTCGAGCGCCGCGCAGTCGATGCGTTCCGCCTCGAGCCCCGCGCGCAATTGCGCGCCGTTCGCATCGGCGCCGACGCAGCCGAGCATCGACACCTGCGCGCCGAGCCTCGCTGCGGCCACCGCCTGGTTGCCGCCCTTGCCGCCCGCGACCTGCGCGAAGGTGCGGCCGGCCAGCGTTTCGCCGGGATGCGGCAGACGCGGCGCGCGCGCCACCAGATCCATGTTCAGACTGCCGACCACTGCCACGCGTGAGCGCGTTTCCTTACTGGCCACTCATTTCTCCCGTTCTCCTGCCTTTAACCTGCCGATACGCCGCGCTGCACTCCAGCCCGATCACGCGGCCAGATGACGCTTTCCCGCGCCCGCCCACGTCGCCGTCGATTCGCGCACGATCAGCCGCGGCGACACGACGCGCCTGCGCCCGCCCGGCCGCGCGTTCGCCGACGACTTGCCGGCAATCCGTTCGATCAACGTCTGCGCGGCCATGTCGCCGAGCGCGCGCACCGACTGCCCGACCGTCGACAGCGCCGGATAGGTGAAGCGCCCGAGCTCGATGTCGTCGAAACCGATGATCGAGCAGTCGCGCGGCACGCTGATATTGCGCTCCGCCGCCGCACGCAGTGCGCCGATGCCCATCATGTCGTTGCAGGCGAAGATCGCCGACGGCTTCACGGTATCGAACAGTTGCGCCGCCGCGCGATGGCCGCCGGTGCCCGAAAAATCGCTTTCGACGATCGCGTCCGGCGGAATCTCGATGCCGCGCTCGCTCATCGCGCGAATGAAGCCGTGCACGCGCATCGCGCTCACCGCCGTGTCGACCGGCCCGCTAATGCAGCCGATCCGCACGTGCCCGAGTTCCAGCAGATGACGCGTGGCGAGATACGCGCCCTTCTCGTGATCGATCTGCACGAGGTCCGCGTTCACGCCTTCAATATTGCGGTCGACGATCACAAGCGGCTCGCGAGCGTCGGCAAGCGTCTGCGCGAGGACCGCGTCGTCGCCGGCGGACGCGACGATCAGCCCGTCGATGCGCTTTTCCTGCAGCACACGCAGATAGTTGCGCTGCTTCGCCGGGTCGTCGTCGGAATTGCAGAAAAACACGCAGTAGCCGTTGCGGGAGCAACCGTCCTCGATGCCGCGCGCCAGTTCCGCGAAATACGGGTTGGTGCTGTTCGGCACCACGAGTCCGATGGTCGCGGTGGCGCGCGCCTTCAGCGAACGGGCCACCGCCGAGGGCACATAGTGAAGCTGGCGGATGGCGAGCTCGACCTTCGCGCGCACGTCGGCCGACACCGGCCGCGAGTTGTTCACGACGTGCGATACCGTCGTGAAGGACACGCCCGCCACGGCTGCTACATCCTTGATCGTCGCCATAACCTGTTGCTCTCCCGCCTGTTTTTCCCGCCAGTCAGACTTTGCGCCGACCCCGGGACGTCCTCATCGAACACGCCGTACTCATGAATTCTTACGCTTTACCGCAAATCGCCCTTCTGGCACCCGCCACACGTTACGCTGAACATGTCAGGCGCGTTTGCGGCGGCTGCGATACGTATCCAGCACCACCGCCACCACGATCACCGCGCCAGTGATCATCCGCTTGGTCGGCTCGTTCGCGCCGATCTGTGCGAGGCCGGCCGCCAGCACCGAAATGATCAACACGCCAAAAAACGTACTGATGACCGAACCGCGCCCGCCCATCAGACTCGTGCCGCCGATCACCACGGCCGCGATCACCTGCAGTTCCATGCCGACGCCCGCGTTCGGGTCAGCCGCTTCCAGCCGCGAAATCTGGAACAGCGACGCAAGGCCCGCGAGCGCGCCCATCAACGCGAACACGATCACCTTGTACGGCCGCGGATTGACGCCCGCGAGCCGCACGGCTTCCTCGTTCGTGCCGATGCCGACCAGGTAGCGGCCGAACACCGTGCGCGTGAGCACCAGTTGCGCGATGATCATCACCGCCACCGCGATCAGGAAGGCCGGCGAGATGCCGACCGCGATCGGGTTCGACAGAAAATCGAACGCATCGCCGATATAGGCGGTGCGCGAATTCGTCATCTGATACGCGAGGCCGCGCGCCGCTTCGAGCACGCCGAGCGACACGATGAACGACGGGATCCGCCAGCCGACCGTGACCGCGCCGGTGACCGTGCCGGTCAGCGCGGCGGCTGCGACGCCGAGCAGTGCGGACGGCAGCGGGCCCCAGCCCCACTTCAGCGCGGCCACGCTCACCACCGACGCGCCAAGCGCAAGCACCGACCCGACCGACAGATCGATGCCGGCGATGATCAGCACGAACGTCATGCCGACCGACATCACCACCAGATCCGGAATCTGGTTGGCGATCGTGCTGAACGTGTCGTACGTCAGAAAGTGCGAACTCAGCAGCGAGAACAGCACGATCATGGCGAGCAGCGCACCGGCGAGGCCGAGGTAGTTCGAAAAGCCGAGCCGGGTGCCCGCGGGTTTGCCGCTCGCGAGCGGCGCCGACGGATCGGCCGGCGGCGCGGCGCTTGCATTCGCATTCGCGGCGGCCTTGCTCCCATCTGCGCCGTGTTTCGCGCCCGGCGCGTCGCGCAACGATTGATCGGTCATGACAAACTCCCTGCTTCATTGGCGTCGAGGTCGTGCAACAGCGCTTCGCGGCCGCGATAGCCGGCGAAAGCGGCGGCCAGCAACGCGTCTTGCGACCACGTGCCGCGCTCGAACACACCGGTCAGGCTTCCCGCCGACATCACGCCGATCCGGTCGCAGATCAGCATCAGTTCGCGCAGATCGCTCGACACCACGACGAGCGCGCGCCCTTCACGAGCCAGCGCGCCCATCAAGCCATAAATATCGAACTTCGCGCCGACGTCGATGCCGCGCGTGGGTTCGTCGAATAACAGCACGCGGCAATCGCGCGCGAGCCAGCGGCCGATCACGACCTTCTGCTGATTGCCGCCCGACAGCTCGCCGACAATCTGCGCCGGGCCGGAGCTGCGAATCCGCATCGCGTCCATCTGCTTTTTCGCCAGCGCGTTCTCGCGCTTCGCATCGACGATGCCGTGCCGCGCCACGCTGCCGATGTTGCCGAGCGACACGTTCGCCGCGATCGGTTGCGGCAGCAGCAGGCCCTCGCCTTTGCGGTCTTCGGTGATGAGCGCGATGCCCGCGCGCACCGCGTCCGACGGCGAATCGATCCTGACCGGCGCAGGCGGTGCGCCGGGCGTCGGAGCCAGCGCCACCGTGCCGCCGTCTTTCGGGTCGGCGCCGTAAATCAGCCGCATCAACTCCGTTCGGCCCGCGCCGATCAGCCCGCTGATGCCGAAGATTTCGCCCGCGCGGACTTCGAACGACACGTCGCGGACCACCTTGCCGCGCGAAAGCCGCTCGACGCGCAAGAGCGGCGCGCCGATCTTGCGCACGCCGAGATCGATCTGCTCGCCAAGCTCGCGGCCGACCATCCACGTGACGATTTCGTCGCTCGTCAGATTGGCCATTGCGTCGACGTGCACGAGGCGGCCGTCGCGCAGCACCGCGATCTGCCCGGCGACTCGCGCCAGTTCCTCGAGCCGGTGCGAGATATAGACGAGCGCGACGCCGCGCGCCTTCAGGCGCTCGATCTGCTCGAACAGCAGATCGACTTCGCGCGCGGTCAGCATCGCGGTCGGCTCGTCGAGAATCAGCACGCGGCAGTCGTCGATCAGATTGCGCGCGATCTCCACCATCTGCTGATGACCGATGCCAAGCTCGCCGACGAGCGTATCGGGGTCGATCGCGTCGAGCCCGACTTGCGCCATCGCGTGACGCGCGTCCTCGCGCAGTTTGCGGCGGTCGATCCAGCCGAAGCTGAACGCGCCCGCGCGCGGCAAGCGGTTCAGGAACAGATTCTCGGCCACCGACAACGTCGGCAGCAGATTCAGCTCCTGCATCACCATGCGCACGCCGAGCGCCTCGGCTTCGGTGCGGCTCGCCGGCGCATACGGTTTGCCGGCAAGCTGCATGGTGCCGGCGGTCGGCTCGACGAGTCCGCCGATGATCTTGGACAGCGTGCTCTTGCCGGCGCCGTTCTCGCCGGTGAGCGCCAATACCTCGCCGGCGCGCAGCGACAAAGACACGTCGGCGAGCACCGGTTCGGCGTAGGTCTTGCCGATGCCGCTGACGGACAGCACGGCAGGCAAGGCGTCGTGGTCGGTTGAATCCATCGCGATCCTGTTTCGCGGCGCGAGGCGCGTCTCACACGATCTGCTCGGGCGAGACGGCGCCGGGCGCCGCGCGGTCAATGCCGGCCCAATGCGCGGAATGCGCAGGCGCTCTGGCCGCGCTCCCTCTCGCCGCACGGCCGCCGTCATGACGCTTACCTCTGAATTAACGGCGGCACGGCGGGTTTCTTGAGCGGCTATTGAGCGTTCATTGAATAGTAGGCGCGGATTTGCGTACTGATGCGGCGCGAATCCGCGCGCCCTGCTAGTCGGTCATGCGCTGGCGGCGCTTATTTCGTCACCAGGTCGCACGGCGTTTCCACCACGCCCGACAACTGCGACTGCTTCTTGTGCTCGCTCAACGCTTTCAGCGCGGTGTCGATGCCGAACACGGCCTGCTTCGCGGCGTACTGGTCGGCGGTGGCGAGCACGCGGCCGTCCTTCAGCATCGGCTTGATCGCATTGATGTTGTCGTAGCCGACCACCATCACCTTGCCCTGCTTGCCTGCCGCGCGGATCGCGGAAACCGCGCCGATCGCCATGTTGTCGTTGCCCGCGAGCAGCGCCTTCAGGTTCGGGTACTCGTTGAGCATCGCGGAAGCGACCGCGTTGCCCTTGTCGATTTCCCATTCGCCCGACTGCACGGATACCACCTTGGCGCCGACCGCCTGCATCGCGTCCTTGAAGCCGGCCGTGCGCTGCTGCGCATTGGTCGTGGTCGACACGCCTTCGAGGATGCCGACCTCGTCGCCCGCCTTCAGCTTCTTCGCGAGATAGTCGCCGACCTTCTGCGCGCCCTTGCGGTTATCCGGTCCGACGAAGGGCACGTTCAGGTCTTTCGACTTGAGCACGTCCGGGTCGAGCCGGTTGTCGATATTCACGACGATGATGCCCGCGTCCACCGCTTTCTTCACGACCGGCACGAGCGCCTTCGAGTCGGCCGGCGCCAGCACGATCGCGTCGACCTTCGAGACGATCATCTGTTCGACGATGCGGATCTGGTTCGCCGTATCGGTCTCGTCCTTGATGCCGTTCGTGATCAGGTCGAACTGCGACGGGTTGTGCTTCTGATAGTCCTTCGCGCCGTTTTCCATCGTGAGAAAGAACTCGTTGGCGAGCGACTTCATGACGAGCGCGACTTTCGGCTTATGAGCGGGCGCCGTCTGGGCATAGGCGGCGGAAAACGGCAAGGCGGTGCTGGCGGTGGCGAGGATTGCGGCCGCCACGATGCGGCGGCGAATGCGATTGCTCATGCATATCTCCTGGGTTTGTCAGGCTCTGTCGAACCGTATTTTTAATTACGCGCAAACGTTTGCGGGACTCATTCTCAGCGCATCGCGGCCAAACTGTCAACGATCCGAAGTGTTGCAGTGCATCGGCGCGCAAAAAATGCGGCGCGTCGGGGCGGCTCGCAAAAGCGCTCGACGGCCGGGCGCCGAAACGCCTCGCAGACGGTCCGGCAGACGATGGTTGGCAATGGGTCCTCGCTTGGGTCCGCGTGTGACGGTGTTGCCGTCGGCTGCAATCTCCGCCGCCGACGGGCCGCCTATGCTGGACTTTTATTGCGCCGCGTGCAAGCGGGGCCGGCGCGCAAGCGCGGCCTCGCGCTCAGAGCCAGCCGGCCTTGCGAAAACGCCAGTAGAGGATGAGGTCGACGGTGAGCATGATCCCCAGGCAGAGCGGATAGCCGTAGCGGAAATGCAGTTCCGGTATGTTCTGAAAATTCATGCCGTAGATGCCGGCGATCATCGTCGGCACCGCGAACAGCGCGGCGAACGAACCGAGCCGCTTGGTCACTTCGTTCTCCGCGAGCGAAATCATGCCGAGGTTCACCTGTACCGCGGTCACGACCATTTCGCGCCGTCCGTCGATGATCCGCACGATCCGCTCAAGGTGGTCGTACACGTCGCGAAAGTAAGCCTGCATGCCTTCGCAGACGCTCGGAATGCGCCCGCCCGTGAGCTTGCTGATCGCTTCCTGCAGCGGCGCGATGTGATGCTGAAGAATCACGAGGCGCCGCTTCAGCGAATACAGATCCTGAATGATCGCGCGCGATGCCGCCGAATTGTTGCGCTCGAAAATGCGGTCTTCGATCGCTTCGATCTCGGTGTTCACCGCGTCGATGATCGGGAAATAACGGTCGACGATGTCATCCGCAAGCGCATACAGCACGAACGCGGAGCCTGCCTTCAGCAACTGCGGCTCGCGCTCGCAGCGCGCCCGCACGTTCTGAAAACCCGCGCGCGTGCCGCGCCGCACCGACAGCACATAGTTCGCTCCGACGAATACGTCGACCTCGCCGAGCAGCAGTTCGCCGTCCTCGTCCATCTCGACAGTGTGCATGACCGCGAACAGCGACTCGCCGTACTCCTCGATCTTCGGCCGTTGATGACCGTTTTGCGCGTCTTCGATTGCGAGGTCGTGCAGACCGAACTCGTGCTTCATCACCGCGAGCTCGCCCGGGCCCGGATCTTTCAACGCGACCCACACGAAACACTCGGGCCGCGCGACGTAGTCGCTGATGCTATCGATGTCGATGTCTGCCAGCTTCCGGCCGTCCTGATAGGCGGCGCAATTGATCAGCATGTTGGTTACCCTGAAAGCGGAACAGAGCGGGCTGCATCGCGGCACGCGTGCATACAAGCCCCTCTGCATGAATGGAATAAGTAACCGTCATGTTAAGGGCTGCGGGCTGCACTCATGTATCGATTTGTTAAAGGCCCTGGCGCTTGCGCGCCTCTGCGTTCTTCTTCATGATCGTTGCAAAGGACGACAGTAAGGAGACTGCAATGTGGTATTCGATCTCGATGCCTGCCATTGCCGCGGCGGTTCGGATGGAGGACAGCTTGTCGTGAGCCGCCTCGTTTTTATTTGCGGTCATGCGGGCACCGGCAAGACGACGCTCGCAAAAATGCTGATCGGCAGGTTGATGAAAGCAACCGGTTCGCCGTTCTGTCTGCTCGACAAGGACACGCTGTACGGCGGCTATAGCGCCGCCGCGATGGGCATGCTGACAGGCGACCCGAACGATCGCGACAGCCCGCTGTTCCTTGAGCATCTGCGCGAGCCGGAGTATCGCGGGCTCATCGACACCGCGCGCGATAATCTCGAACTCGGCGTGAGCGCACTGGTGGTCGGGCCGCTGTCACGCGAAGTCCGCGAGCGGCGGCTTTTCGATCGCGCGTGGCTCGGCGTCGGCGACGATGTCAGCGTGCGCGTGGCGTGGGTGCATGTGTCGGAAGAGACGGCGCAGCAGCGAATCGTGGCGCGCGCCAATCCGAACGACGCGTACAAACTCGCTCACTGGGACGAGTACCGTCAGCGGCGCTTCGTGCCGGCCGGCGACATGTGCAACGATCTGCTGATGTTCGATAACACCGCGCCGAGCGAGGCCGATCACGAGGCGCTGCTCGCGCGTATTCTCGGCGAGCCGCAGTAAACGAAAAAACGCGCGAAAACGCCCCACGTATGGGGCGTTTGCGCTTCCAGCTTCTATCGAAGATGGTTCGTCAAACCGTCGCGAGTGTTTGCAGCGAGTCCAGAGTTTGCCCTTCATAAAGCTGGCCGAAGCGGTTGCCGAGGAAGTCGCGCAGCGACACCTGCTCCTGACGCACGAAGCCGCGTTGCGGCAGCTTCTTTTCGCGGAACAGATCGAGCACCGCGCACATCGCGCCGGCCGTCGTGATCTGGATCGCGCTCATCGGCACGCCGCAGACCGTCTTCGCGAAGATCTTGCGGGTAAACACTTCCTGCACCAGTTGCCCGTCGCGCATGCCGCTCACGGTGATGAACACGAGCACCACGTCTTGCGCGGTCGACGGCACCGAGCGGCGCATGATGCTCTTGAGCGTATCGCGGTCGCTGGAAAGACGCAGGTCTTCGAGCAGGAACTGCATCAGATTGCGGTGGCCGGGATAGCGCACCGACTTGTAATCGAGCGATTCGACGCGGCCCGACAGCGTTTCGCAGAGCGTACCCAAACCGCCCGATGTATTGAACGCTTCGTACTCGGTGCCGTCGAGCGAAAAATGTTCGAGGCCTTCGAGCGGCTGCACCCACTGCGTGCGGCTATCGCGAATCGCTTCGCACGGCTGGCAATATTCGTTGATGAGGCCGTCGACGCTCCACGTCAGGTTGTACTTCAGCGCATTGGTCGGGAATTGCGGCAGCGCGCCGACCCGCATCTTCACGTCGCGAATCTCCGTGAAGCGGTTCGCGAGTTCGTGCGCGGCAATGCCGATGAAGCCCGGCGCGAGACCGCATTGCGGCATGAATGCGTGGTCGGCGTCGTCGGCGATCGCGCGGATTGCGTGGGTCGCGCGCACGTCTTCGGTCAAGTCGAAGTAATGCACGCCTGCGCCCTTGGCGGCTGCGGCCACGTTTACCGCGAGGTAATACGGCAGCGCATTGACGAGCGCATCGAAGCCATGAATCGCGGCGCGCAGTGCGGCGGCATCGGCGGAATCCACGCGGCGGGTCGCAATGCCTTGCGCGGCGAGTTTGTCGAGCGCGGGCTGATCGCGGTCGAATGCGACGACGTCATAGTCGCCGGTTTCGCGCAGCATATGCGCAATGGTGTGACCGATCAGACCTGCACCAACGATGGCAACTTTCATGTTCTTCTCCTTTGTCGATCGGAGCGGCGCGTGAGCACCTCGTCCGGTTCATTTCGTGCGCTGTCTCCAGCTTCAGGTGCGCCGCGATCGAGCGCGGCGCGCGGCGGGCTGAACCCTCGAACGACAGTGTAGGGAGAAGCAAAACCAGTTCATACGCGCAAAATGCTGCGTAATGACCATCAACTTCGACGTTTTGACGAGCCACGCCGACGAAACGTCAGGAACGCGTCAAAAGCGCCATAAAAGAGCATCAACAAACGTCGGCAAGGTGCGCCTCACACCATGCCGCGATCGATCTTGCGCGCGAGAATGATCGAGGTCGTGGTCCGCTCCACGCCCTCGAGTCCGCCGATCTGGTCGAGCAGATCGTTCAGACGATCGGGCGAATCCGCACGCAGCCAGGCGACGTAGTCGAATTCGCCGCTCACCGCGCATAGCAGTTGCACCTCGGGCATCTTGCCGAGGCGCTTTTGCACAGCGGGCCCATGCTTCGGCGCGATGATGATCCCCACATACGCATAGATGCTCGAATCGAGCACGTCCTGGCCGAGCCGCACGCTGTAGCCCGCGATCACGTTGCTGCGCTCGAGCCGCGCGATTCTGGCGATCACGGTGGTACGCGCAACGCCGAGCTGGCGCGCGAGATTGGCGACGCTTTCTCGCGCGTTTGCCTGCAGCAGCGCCACGAGGTTGCGGTCGAGATCGTCGAGTTGGTCGAGGCGCGGAGGTCTCATCGGAGAAGGAAGAAGAAGTGGTCGGAGTGGTGCGGATTATCGCGCGTCTTCAGTGC
Source organism: Paraburkholderia sp. RL17-368-BIF-A (assembly GCF_046054045.1). NCBI lineage: Bacteria > Pseudomonadati > Pseudomonadota > Betaproteobacteria > Burkholderiales > Burkholderiaceae > Paraburkholderia > Paraburkholderia sp. RL17-368-BIF-A. The sequence goes on along the minus strand of NZ_JARESN010000031.1, from coordinate 12,980 downwards.
CATGCGGCGCGTCTTCAAACGCCGAAGCGCTCGATCACGAAGTCGATGAAACTGGTCAGCTTGGGCGTGGCGCGGCGGTCGCGCGGATAGACGAGATGCACGGGCGCGCCTTGCGGCAGATGCTCTTCCAGCACCGACACCAGTTCTCCGCTCTCGATCTCGCGTGCGAGCAGCGCCTCCGGTTGCAGCACGAGGCCGAAGCCGCGCAATGCGGCGACCTTGAGCGCCTGACCGTTGTTGGCGCGAAAACGTCCTGCGCGGAGCGGGTTTTCCGTTGCGCTTTCGCCGCCGAGCCGCCATGTCCCCTCGCGGCCCCAATGCAGGAAACCGAGACATTCGTGATGCGCGAGATCGGCCGGCGTGCGCGGAATGCCCGCGCGCGCAAGGTACGCCGGCGACGCGCACGCGCGCATGCGATACGGCTTCAATGGCCGCGCGACAAAACTCGAATCCGGCAGATGGCCGATGCGCACGGCCGCGTCGAAGCCCTCTTCGACGAGATCCCTCATGCGGTTCGACAGGTCGAGTTCGAGCGTGACGTCGGGCCATGCGCTCAGATAATCGGTCATCGCCGAAGAGAAGACTTCGACGCCGTAGGTGAGCGGCACCGTCACCTTCAGCACGCCGCGCGGCGCGGCGGCCATCGCTTCGGCGAGCGACTCGGCGTCCTTCACGTCCGCGAGAATGCGCCGGCACTGCTCGTAGTATTGCCGGCCGATCTCGGTCAGGCTTTGACGGCGCGTGGTGCGCGTGAGCAGCCGCGTGCCGAGCCGCGTCTCGAGCGAACGGATGTGTTTGCCCACCATCGCCGACGAAATGTCGAAGCGCTCCGCTGCCGCCGTGAGGCTTCCCGCCTCCACCACGGCCACGAAAATCTCCATGCTGACGAATTTATCCACCCGCTATTTCCTGTTCGTTTCGGTTGTAAGCGTTTGTCGCACAAGAGCCGCATTGTAGGGATATCGTGATACTAATAGCGGCGACCGTAAGGATCGAGCGATCCGCATCATGACGCCTGGCGAGTTATCCAGCGCTATGTCACGTTATGCCGCGCCATGACGCGGAACGCTCGCCGCACGCACTGGTCCAATCGTCCCAATTCGAATAGACATCAGGAGTTTCGATGAAAAAAGCACTGGTCTTGCTGGCCTCCGCAGTCGCGATGAGCGGCGCATTCGCACAACAAGCCTCGGCGCCGGCAGCGGCGCCCTCGGGCACGGCCGCGTCCGCGCCCGCCGCGAAAGCTGGGCATGAGCGCAATGTCGAAGACCGCATCGCCTATCTGCATTCGCAACTGAAGATCACGCCCGAGCAGGAGCCGCAATGGAAAGCATTCGCCGACGTAATGCGCGGCAACGGCCAGACGATGGGCGAACTGTTCAAGGAACGCCGCGCCGCGACAAACCTGTCCGCGCTCGACGACATGAAGCAGTATGCGACCATCGCGCAGGCCCATGCGGACGGCGTGAAGAAACTGGTGGACGCATTCGATCCGCTCTACAACAGCTTCTCGCCGGAACAGAAGAAGCTCGCCGATACGACGTTCCATCGCGAAGGCGGTGCTGAGGGCGGGCGTCGTCATCACGGCAAGGGCAAGAGCGGCAAAGCGGCGCCGGCTCCGGCGAGCGATGCGACGGTGAAGCCTTAACGGATTGCAGGCGCGGTGCGTGATGCAAGCGGCGCGGTTCGAAGCTAGACGCCGTTTGTTCTGAGTGCCGCGCCCGCTTCGCGATGTGCGCCGGATTGCATCACGTCGAATCGGATCGCATCGCGTCCCGCACGTCGCACCGCAAAAGAAGCGCTCCGTAAGATGCGTCTGGCATGATGCGAGTCCGCGCTCGATCACATCGAGATCGCGGCGCCGCCGTCAACACACCTTCTGCCCCGCTTCATGAACCACCTGAAAAATCTCGACCTGAGCCAGGACCCCGCCGCCCGGCGTGTCGTCAAGGACGAAACGGTCAACGTCGAATTCGCCGCCACGCAAGGCGAACTGATGAGTCTCGAAGGCCCGAACCGCTATCTGCCAGGCGACGCGCTGATCACCGGCTCGACCGGCGACCGCTGGGTCGTGTCGCGTGAACGCTTCGACGCGAAGTATGTTCCCGCCGATGCCGCGCTCACGCACGGCGAGCCCGGCGCCTATCGCAACCGCCCGGCCGTCGTGCTCGCGAAACAGATGCACGAAGCGTTTTCGCTGGCCCGCTCGGCGAACGGCGGCGACGTGCTGCGCGGCGCGGCCGGCGACTGGATCATGCAGTACGCGCCCGGCGATTACGGCGTCGTGCAGGCCGCGCGCTTCGCAAAGGTCTACCGTCTCGCGGACTAAAGCACGTCACGCGCGCGTTACGCAAATTCGTCGCCGAGATCCACGGTGACTTCGCGCGGCACCGCTTCGCCATTCGCATACTGTTCCTCGAGCGAGCCGATGCTCGCCTCGACATACGCGCGCAACACCGCGAAGCTGCGGCCGCGCAAGCGCGCAGGCAGCGCGCGATAACGCGCGAGCGCCGCCGGCGCGATCTGCACCGTCATCACGATGCGTCGCGCGGTCGCGCCGAAGCGCATCGCGACCCAGTGAATCGCCAGCGTGGGCGTGCCGTCTTCGGCGGCACGCTGGATGAACTGCGTCTGCTCGGGAAAGAGATCGCTGATGACGCGCGCCAATTCCTCGAACTCGGGATTCGCGCAGTCGTATTGGTAAGCTTCCATGGATGTGCCGAAGGTCATAGGCTGCGGTGGACGGCCGTCGATTGTAAAGCAGCGGCTATCGAGGCCGCTGCGGCGCATCGGCCGCAGCGACGCCATCATCCTAGCGAGGCAGTTCCGTCACAGCGTCCGCGACGGGACGCCGCAACGTCTTGAACAGCAATCCCACGACGACGACCGCTGCGAGCGCATAGACCGCATCGACCGCGGCAAGCGGCACGAGCTGCGCCTGGAACAGCGCGGCGGGCACGTCGACGAGCGCATGCAGCGCGATCGCGAGCGGCAGGATGCCGCGCCAGCCGGCGCGCAGCCCGCGCCACATCAGCACCGACAAACCGATCTGGAAGACGAGCGCCGCGATCCGTTCGAGCGCGAAAATGCCGGCTGTTTGCGGCGTCAGACTCGCGAGTATCAGATGGATGCGCATCAACGATTCGGTCGGCAGATTGCTCAGATAGCTGTCGAGCTGGCCGCGGTTTTCGAACACGGCGAACAGAATCCATTGAACCTGCACCATTACGCCGACGAGCCACGCTTCCGCGCCGCCATGACCGAGTCCGTACGCGAGCGCGGTGCCGTCGTCGGTGCGCGGGGTTTGTTGCGCGGGCGCGGGCGTTGCAGACGCACTTGCCGAAGCACTTGCAGACGCACGCTTAATCAGCAGGCGCATGCCGATGAACCGCCCCACTTCCTCGCAGATTCCGGCGGCCAGCGCGCCATACACGACGAAGGCCAGCGGATGCGACAGGAACGTCGCGGTCGCCTCGTTCCGATGCAGCACATAATCGTTCAGCGCGCGCTCGATGACCATCGCGAACAGCGCGAATATGGCGATGCCGGCGATCGCCGGGCGCGGCTTCAGCGCAAGCGGCCGGCGCAGGCGGCGGTAAATGACAAACGGCAAAGCGGCGACGACAAGCGTCGCGAGCGCGAGGCTCGACAGAGTGAGCGGTGCAACGACCATGAGTTTCCTTGCGATGACCGGCGCGCACCCGCTGCGCGCCGCAGCCCGAATGATCGCAGATCGGCGGGAAACGGGCGGCGAAGTTCGCGGGGATGGGGGTGCGGCGGGCGGCGGGGGCGAATGACGTCGCGCGGTGCCGCTGCAGTGCCGCTGCAGTGCCGCTCAGATCGCGTGAGCCTGTCAGCTCGCCGTCGATGCCCGCACGATCAACTCCCCCGGCAGCAGACAATCGCGCGCCGTGGTCTGCACGCCCTCGATCCGCTCATGCAGAAACTCGACCGCGCGATAGCCGATGTCATAGGTCGGCTGGCGAATCGTCGTGATGCCGGTCAGTTCGGCCCACTCGGGGTCGTCGATGGAAAGCAGTGCGACGCGTGTCTGCCAGGCGTCGCCGTAACGCGCCTTCAGATGCAGCGCGAGCCGCAGCGCGACCGGCGCATTCGCCGCGAACACCGCGATGCGCGCGGGGGTGCCTATTCTGCCTGCGCGTTGATGCGCGGTGTCGATGGCCCGATCCAGTTCCGCGAGGCCGTGTTCTGTTTGCGCGGCGTCGGCGAGATTGAGCACGAGCGTATGACCTTGCGCAGCGCTTGCATCAGCATCAGCATCGGCATGGGCATCCGCATCCGCATGTGCCCGCATCGCGTCCCGAAACGCCGCCTCGCGCAGCCGCCGGGAGCTGACCTGCTCGAACGGCTGCACGACGAACCATATTTCCCGAAAGCCTCTGTCCAGCAGATGCCGCGTGCCCAGTTCCGCCGCCGCGCGATTGTCGAGTCCGACGATGTCGGCGGCGAGGCCTTCGACGGAACGATCGACGAGCACCGCCGGAATCCCGCCGCCGCCCACCGGCCGCAGCGTTTCCTCGCGCACGCCGAGCGCATTGACGATCACGCCTTCGACGCGATACGTGGTGAGCAGTTGCAGATAGCGCCGCTCCATCTCCACTTCGTTCGCCGCGTGGCAGATGAGCGGCATCAGGCCGAGCGCGTGGCATGCGGCCTCGACGCCTTGCAGCACTTCGACGGTATAAGGATTCGTGAGGTCGGCGAGCAGCATGCCGATCAGCCGGTTGCGGCCGCGCTTCAGGCCGCGCGCCATCTGATTCGGCTGATAGTCGAGCCGCTCGATCGCCGCCTCGATGCGTGCGCGCAGTTCCGGCGACAACACGCTCATCTCGCCGTTCAGATAGCGCGAAATGCTGGTCTTGCCGGTGCCGGCTTCGCGCGCGACGTCGGTGATCGTCGCGCGGCGCGGCGCGCCTTGAGATGTGGGCGTGGCACTCATCGCGTGCTCGCGCTCGCTGCCATGCGAGGCCCCATGCAACTCAAGGTGCAACGCAAGATGCGTCGCTTAACGAACGAGCCGGCCGCCGAACGCTTCATCGCGACTGCCGTCACCGTTGCAATACTTCGCGATTGACGATGTTCGTCGTCAGCGTACCGGCGAGCGCGGCGACGAGGTTTTCGGCGGCATTGCGCGCCATCGCATGACGCGTCTCGTGCGTCGCCGAGCCGATGTGCGGCAGCGCGACCACGTTCGCCATCTGCAAGAGCGGCGAGTCGGCGGGCAACGGTTCCTTCTCGAACACGTCGAGACCCGCGCCGTGAATCGTGCCGTTTCGCAGCGCCTCGATCAGCGCGCTTTCGTCGACGATCGCGCCGCGCGACGCGTTGATGAGGACCGCGCTTTTCTTCATCGACGCGAGTTCTTTTGCGCCGATCATGTGCCGCGTTTCTTCCGTGAGCGGCACTTGCAGACAGACGAAATCGGCAGTGGCGAGCAGTTCGGCCAACTCGACGCGGCGCGCGCCGTAAGCCGCTTCGGCCTCGGGGTTCGCGCTGCGGTTCGTATAGAGCACCTGCATGTTGAAACCGAGCGCCGCACGCCGCGCGACCGCGCCGCCAATGCGTCCCAGGCCGACGATGCCAAGCGTCTTGCCCTGCACGTCGACGCCGAATAGCGCGGGCCCGATGCTGTGCTGCCATTGCCCCGCCTTCACCCACGCGGCAAGCTCGACCACCCGGCGCGCGGACGCGAGGATCAGCGAGAACACCGTGTCCGCGGTGGATTCGGTCAGCACGTCCGGCGTGTGCGCGAGCACGATGCCGCGTCGCGTGAGATCGGCGACGTCGAACTGATCGAAGCCGACGGAGATCGTCGAGAGCGCTTTCAAGCGCGTCGCGCCCTCGAGCATGGCCGGCGTGATCTTCACGCTCGCGCCGATGCCGCCGTCGGCCTCGCGCAACGCGGCGACGAATGCATCATGGCGGGCCGGGTCGACCTGCACCACTTCGACATGTTGTTGCAGATACGCAAGCACATCTTCAGGCAACGGCTTCCACGCGACGATCTTCTTCATCAGCTTATTTTCCTTGCAACGGTGTAGCGAGCTTGTGCCGCGGCGCTGCCGCCTGCTGTTGCGGCTTCACGATCAGCGTGAGGATGACCGCGGCGATCAGCGCGACACTCATGAACGCGTACGATGCCGCGGGCGATCCGGTTGCGCCGTTCAGATAGCCGACCACATACGAGCCGACGAACGAACCGAGCGCGCCCATGCTGTTGATCAGCGCCATCGCGCCGCCGGCGACGTTCTTCGGCAGCAGTTCCGGCACGATGGCGAAGAACGGACCGTACGGCGCGTACATCGCGGCGCCGGCAATCACGAGCGCGGCATACGAGAGCCAGAAATGCGTGGAGCCGAGCGCATACGATGCCGCGAACGCGACCGCGCCGATCAGCAGGAACGGCCACACGAACACTTTACGGCGGTTGAGTTTATCCGATGCCCACGACGCCGCCAGCATCGCGATGGTCGCGGCGAGATACGGCAGCGCCGACAGCCAGCCGGTTTCGACCATGCCGAGCGTCGAGCCGTTCTTCAAAATGGACGGCAGCCACAGCACGAAACCATACACGCCGATGCTCCAGCAGAAGTACTGCGCACACAGCTTGATCACCGCCGACGAGCGGAACGCCTCGGCGTAATTGCGCACCGGCTTGATCGCGGCCTGCTCGGCGCGCAGCGTTTCGGCGAGCGTGTCCTTCTCCTGCTGCGTGAGCCACGACACCTGCTGCGGCTTGTCCTGCACGATGAACCACCAGCACACGGCCCACAGAATCGCGGGCACGCCCTCGGCGATGAACATATGGCGCCAGCCGAACGAGTGCACCAGATAACCGGACACGACCGACATCCACAACACCGTCACCGGATTGCCGAGAATCAGGAACGTGTTGGCGCGCGAGCGCTCGTTCTTCGTGAACCAGTTGCTGATGAAGATCAGCATCGCCGGCATCACCGCGGCCTCGACGACGCCGAGCACGAAGCGGATCACCATCAGCGACGGAATATTGCTGACCATGCCGGTCAACGCCGCGCAGCCGCCCCAGAGAACCAGGCTCCAGAACACGAGTTTCTTGACGCTGCGGCGCTCGGCGTAAATCGCGCCGGGAATCTGGAAGAAGAAATAACCGAGGAAGAACAGCGCGCCGATCAGCGACGACAATCCCTTGCTGATGCCCAGGTCCTGGTTGATGCCGGCGGCCGCCGCGAAACCGTAGTTCGCGCGGTCGAGATAAGCGAGGCTGTAGGTGATGAATACGATCGGCATGATCGTCCACCAGCGGCGGATCGCGAGAGATGAAGTCATGGGGTGTCTCCTTTTACGGCTTCCCGAAACAATGATGGACGGAGCTGGTGCGGCGCTTGTCGAGCGCTCTTGCTGTTATCGGTGCGCGGCTCGCGCCGTGCTTTGCTGGATCTGTCTTCGTTGCGCGCGGCGCTTCGATGCGTGTGCTTGCCGTTTCGATGCATGCGTGTGCCGCTGGCTGCCGGTGCGTGCGCGCGCTCGCCAGTGCGCGCCGCCTCTGCCGCCGAGGCGCCTGCGCCACGTTCGCCGCGCCTGCGCGTCATGCCGCATGCGCGACGCTCGCCGCATCATCGCGTTCGAGCGCATCGAGTTCGGCGCGGCTCGGCAAGCCTTCCGAATCGCCGATCACCTGAATCGCCAGCGCGCCGATACGGTTGCCGCGCGCGACCGCCTGGGGCAGCGTCTTGCCTTCCAGCAGCGCACTGATCACGCCGACGGCGAAGCCGTCGCCCGCGCCGACCGTATCCACGACGTTCGCGACCGGCTGGCCGGCGATCATCGCGGCATCGTCGGCGGTGCGGAAGTACGCGCCCTCGGCGCCGAGCTTGACGATCACGCCGCGCGCGCCCCGCTCCAGATAAAAGCTGGCGATGTCCTCGGGCTGCGTGTAGCCGGTCAGAATCTCGCCCTCGCCGATGCCAGGCAGCACCCAGTCCGCCAGCGCGGCCAGGGAGTTCAAGCCTTCGACCATCGCGGCGCGCGACGGCCACAGCGTCGGGCGCAGGTTGGGATCGAACGAAATGGTCTTTCCGGCTGCGCGCATCTCACGTGCCAGATGAAACGCGAGTTCGCGCGAGCTCTCCGAGATTGCCGGCGCGACGCCGGTCAGATGCAGATGACGCGCGGGCAACACGTAGTCCGCCACGTAATCCGCGACCGACAGGTGACTCGCCGCCGAGCCGCGGCGGAAATATTCGACGGCGGGATCGCTGCCGTCGTCGTTCTTCGACTTGAGCTGGAAGCCGGTCGGATAGCGCTCGTCCGTGGTCACGCAGCGCTGGTCGATGCCTTCTCTCGTCAACGTGTCGCGCACGTACTGGCCGAATGAATCGTTGCCGACGCGGCTCATCCAGCCGACCCTGAAGCCTAGCCGCGCAAGGCCGATCGCCACGTTCAGGTCGGCGCCCGCGATGCGTTTCGTGAACTGGCCGACGCCCGCCAGCGGGCCGGTTTCGGCGGCCACGAACATGGCCATGGCTTCGCCGTAGGTGATGATGTCCAGTGCTGCGGGCGGGTTGGTCATGCGTTGCTCCTGCTTGTGCGTCGGGCTTGTGGTGCGGTGGTGCGGTTGCTGCGGTTGGTGCCTTGGTGCCTTGGTGCCTTGGTGCCTTGGTGCCTTGGTGCCTTGGTGCCTTGGTGCCTTGGTGCCTTGGTGCTGTTGCTGCTGTTGCTTCTGTTGTTATGTCTTGTTTGCTGCTCGTTCTCTCAGGTTCTGGCTCTCGGCTTTCGGCTGTCGGCTTTTCGCTTTCGGCTCTTGGCTGCTCGCTCTCGGCCGCTGACTCTAGGCTGCTGACTCTCGGGCCTCAGTCCTCGCCACCGCCTACGCTGCGGCCAACCAGGCGACGCGCCGCGTGGCGTCGTCGTCGATGCAGGCGGGATCGAGCGGAAACTCGATCCCGCGCGGCACGCGGCGCGGCAGCCGGTCCAGCACGGCGGCGAAGCGCGCATCGTCGGCAGCCGGCGCGGCCGCAAAACGCCGCGCGCCCTCGCCCGCCGCGATCTTGCAATGCACGTACTCGACGTAAGGCGCGAGCGCCACAGCGGCGTCGAGCGCGGGCACGCCGCACCACGCCCAGTTGCCGACGTCGAACGTCATGCCGAGCAGATCCGCGTGACCTTCGCGCTGCAGTCCGTCGAACAGGCCGACGAACTGATGCAGCGAACCACCCTGCGTCAGTTGCCCGTTTTCGACGACGAGCCGAACGTTCGCGCCGTGCAATTGCGCGGCGATCGCGTCGCCGTGCGCGCGGTCCGCGAAGCCGCCGAGTTGCAGTTTGACGAAGCGCGCGCCGAGGGCCGTCGCTTCATCCACTGCGCGCCGCAGCGCGGCCGCGTCGAGCTGACCGCCTTCGGCGTACAGCGACGCCGGTGTCGAGTACACCGACCACAGGCCCAGCTCCGCAATCTGCTTGCCCAGTACCGCGAGGCACGCCGGCTCCGCGTCGGCTTCGTCGCCGAACAGCTCGCGACGCACTTCGAAACCGGTCGCCCGGGCGCGCCGGCTCGCCTCCGCCCACTTGCGATGACCCGCCGTGCGCACCGCGTCGGCGCCGAAAGCGCTGGCAACAATCGCTACTTCCACTGCATCCGTCATGTCGTCACTACCGTGTGTTTCGTCCCGCTTCCATCTATGGAACCGGTTCCAAAGGCGGATTTCAAAAAAGCGCCGAAGCGCTTGCGATAGGCGAATAGTGCGCTTGGGTTCGTGTCGGAGACCATAGTGGAAATCCCCAGGCGGGGCTGTGGGCTGTGTTGGCACGGCGCGCCGCAGCGCTCGGTGTCTACGCCCCATCCTCCAGACACAACGCCAAAAACCGCTTGACCGCACGCGACGGCGCGCTCGCGTGCGGCACGACAATCGACAGCCGCCGCGTCAGCGGCTCGGGGCTCAGCGAGAACACGCGCAGCGCGCCGTTTTCGTGCCGCATCGACATTGCCGAGACGAAGCCGATGCCCATGCCCGCCCGCACCGCTTCCTTGACGCCTTCGACGCCGGCAATTTCCAGCGCCACGCGCATCGGCACGCCCGCGCGGGCAAACGCACGCTCGACGACTTGCCGCACGCCCGAGCCCGCCTCGCGCACGATCAGCGGCTCCGCGCCGAGCGCGGCAAGGTCAAGCCCGGCATTTGCCGCATTTGCCGCGTCTGCTCCCATCCCCTCCGCGAGCCGATGCGTGCGCGGCATGATCGCCACGATCTCGTCCTCGCGCCACGCGTGCACGGCCGTATCCGGCGGCAGGTCGGTGCCGACCGGCCCCTCGATCAGCGCGATGTCGACCGAGCCGAGCGCGCCGACGATGTCGGTCGTATTGCCGTCGGCGGTATGCAGCGTCACGTCCGGATACTGCCGATGAAAATCCGCGATCAGATAAGGCAGCAGATAACTGGCGGGCGTGGTGGTGGCGCCGATCCGCAGCGTGCCGTGTTCGAGGCCGCGCAGCGCGTCGCGGTACGCATGCGCCTGGCGCCAGGTGTCGCGCAGCCGCGCGGCGTACTGCGCGAGTTGCTCGCCCGCCGGCGTCAGACGCACGCCGCGCCCGTCGCGCTGATAAAGCGGCTCGCCGAATTCATCCTGAAGCTGACGCAGTTGCCCCGACACCGCCGGCTGCGACAAATGCAGAGCCAGCGCGGCGCGGCTGATGTTCAGATGTTCGGCGACGGCGGCAAACGTTATAAGCTGATCAGGGGTCATGGCAACGAACTATCGGCAAAGCGGATAGTTTCCATTCTAAATCACGATTTTTCATATTCATATATCTAACTTAGGATTAGACCCATCGACTCCAGTCAGTCCAAAGGCTGCACCCATGACCACCGCCCGCCTCACCGCCGCCACCGCCGAAGCGTCATCCGCCCGCGGCCAGCTCAACGGCATTCTGTTCGTCGCCCTGTTCGCCGCCGCCGTCACGCGCATCGCCCAGATCCCTGCGATTGCGGGGCTGGGGCTGAGCCCGCTGATCGTCGGTATCGTCGCCGGCGCGATTTACGGCAACGCGCTGCGCGACGGCATGCCGGCAAGCTGGGCGGCCGGCGTAAATTTTTCCGCGCGCAAGCTGCTGCGCATCGCCGTCGCGTTCTTCGGCCTGCGCGTGAGCCTTCAGGAAATCGCCCAGGTCGGTTTGCCGGGCCTCGCCGAATCGGTGTTGATCGTCGTGAGCACGCTCGTAATCGGCACGTGGGCCGGCATGAAAATCATGAAGCTCGACCGCGACACCGCGCTGCTCACCGCTGCGGGCAGCGCGATCTGCGGTGCCGCGGCCGTGCTCGCCTTCGAGTCGACGCTGCAATCCAAGCCGCACAAAAGCGCGATGGCGGTGGGCAGCGTCGTGCTGTTCGGCACGCTCTCCATGTTCCTCTACCCGGTTCTCTTCAAGGCGGGCTGGCTGCATCTCGACACGACGGGCGCCGGACTCTTTTTTGGCGGCACGATTCACGAGGTCGCGCAGGTGGTCGGCGCGGCGAGCAACGTAAGCCCGGAAGCGACGCATATCGCCACCATCGTCAAGATGACTCGCGTGATGCTGCTCGTGCCGGTGCTGCTCGTGGTCGGCTTGTGGGTCAACCGTGCGGCGCGCCGCGACGTTGACGCATCGTCTGCCAGCTCGCAACAAGGCGCTTCGGTTCAACAGCGTCGTCCGGGCAAGCTCGCGATTCCCTGGTTCGCGCTCGGCTTCCTCGCGTTCGTCGTGATCAACTCGCTGCACGTGCTGCCGCAAGCCGCCACCAGCACGCTCAACACGCTCGACACCTTCGCGTTGACCATGGCCATGACCGCGCTCGGCATCGAAACGCGCATTTCGCAAATCCGCGAGGCAGGTCCGCGTGCGCTGACCACGGGCTTCATCCTGTACGTGTGGCTGATTGCGGGCGGACTGGGTATCACATGGGCTGTCCAGCACTTCTTCGGCTAAGCCGCACTTCACCCGAACACACCCCGCCGCGTGCGGGGTTTCGTGCGTCTGGGAAAGCATCCGGCCGCGCCGCGCGGCATACTGGCTGGCGTGCGAGAAACGCGAAGAACGCAAACGACGCAAAACAGCATCGCCAGCGCCCGCAGCAGCAAGCGCGACGCGTTCCGCACACCCTTCCCGCAACCCGAATGAGGACAGATCGATGAGCCTGGAACTCTACTATTGGGACGGCCTGCAAGGCCGTGGCGAATTTGTGAGGCTCGCGCTGGAAGAAGCCGGCGCGGACTATGTCGAAGTGGCGCGCGGCGAGCCGTCCGAAGGTCTCGGCACCGGCGCGATGATGGCGGTCATGAAAAGCAGGGACGAGCCCTATCCGCCGTTCGCTCCGCCGTTTCTGAAAGACGGCGACCTGGTGATCGCGCAGACCGCGAACATCCTCTTTTATCTCGGACTGCGCCTGAATCTCGCGCCGTCCGTGGAAAGCTTGCGCTACGTCGCAAACGGCCTGCAATTGACTATCGCCGACGTGGTGACCGAAGCCCACGACACGCATCACCCGCTCGCGGCCAGCCTCTATTACGAAGACCAGAAAGACGCCGCGAAAACGCGCGCGCATGACTTCATCGACAACCGGATTCCGAAGTTCATGAAGTATTTCGAGCGCGTGCTGAAACAGAATCCGGCCGGCGACACCTTCATGGTCGGCGACTCGCTCACCTACGTCGATCTCTCGATGTTCCAGTTGATCGACGGATTGCTTTACGCGTTCCCGCGCGCGCTGAAGCGCTTCGGCGAGCAGTATCCGCGGCTCGCCGCCTTGCATGCCGCGGTGATGGAGCGGCCGAATATCGCCGCCTATCTGCAGTCCGAGCGCCGCATTGAACATAACGAGGCGTGCATCTTCAGGCACTATCCCGAACTCGACAAGGCGGCGGCTTGAGCCGCGCCGCCCTTCCCCGTTCACGTCCGGCAGCGGGCCCCCGGGGGGCCGCCGGGGGGCGGGGGGTTACGGGGGGGCG
>NZ_JARESN010000030.1:0-58228 GCF_046054045.1 Paraburkholderia sp. RL17-368-BIF-A | reverse complement strand
GTGGCCGGGCGCGCCCGCCGGCAACCCCGGCCGGGGGGGGGCCGCCCCCACGCGGCCGGCCGCCGGAATGCCCGGCAGCGACGCCGGGCTCGGCAACGACGCGGCCGCAGCGGCCGCGCTGGCCGACGGCGTGCCGCTCGCGGCGCGCTCACGCGCATTGACCAGACGGTCGAGCCCCTTGATCTCGCTGCGGCCCGACGGCGGTGCGCTGACCACACTCGGACGCCGTTTATGCTCGCTTGCGGCGAGCCGCTGCTTCTGTTCCTCGGGCAGTTCCTGATACGCCTTCCACGCGTTCTGACGCGCTTCGCGCGGCAACTGCTTCGAGACCTGATAGTTCTCGCGTGCAACGCGCCGCTGATCGGGCGTCATGCGGACCCATTCGGTCATCCGGTCGTGCAGGCGTTTTTGCGCTTCCGGCGACAGCTTCGAGTAACGCGACGCGATTTTCAGCCACTTGCGCTTGCGCTCGTCGCTGAACGAATCCCACTGCGCCTCGAATGGCGCGAGCGCGATATGCTCGGCCGCGCTCAGGCGCGACCAGGCCATCGGGCTTTTACTGCCGGGCAGGCTCGGCAATTCGACGCCGAGCGTGGGTGCGGGCGCGGGCGCCACGCCGTTGCTGTTCGCAACGGGCGCGCCGGCGGGCGAGGGGCTCGGGTAGAAGCGCGGATACGTGGCGGCAAACGACACGAGCGCCGCTATCGCACATCCGAAAACAACGGCCAGACCGCGCTTGTAGCTCACCCGAACGATCTCCCGCTCAGTGGGCGCGCGAAAGATACGCGTTGAAGCCGTGGTCGAGATAGGCATTGAGCGGCAGGTCGTCGCTTAACATGGCGGCATCGATATCGGCGAGTTCGGCCGTGCGTTGCTGGTCTTCCCAGTAGGCAATGCCGACGAGGCTCACGACCAGCGCGGCGAGCGGCCACGCCAGCGCGAAGCGGCGCAGCGGCGAACGGCGGCGCTCTGGGCGTTGTTCATCCGGCAGACCGGACGGCACGCCCGCAAACGACGGGACGAACACCGGCGCGGCGGCGGTTTCGGGCTTCTTGCGGGCAAGCGCGGCACGGCGGGCGGCGGCCAGCCGGTCGACGGCGGCGGACGGAATGCCGGCCGCGTTTTCGTCGAGCGCGCGGCGCACCTGGCGGGCGAACTCGAGTTCTTTTGTTTCGAGGGAGCTCATAGCGTGATTCCTTTGGCCTTGAGCGCTTGCGCCAGCGTGTGGGTGGCCCGCGAGCAGTGCGTCTTCACACTGCCTTCGGAGCAGCCCATGGCGGCGGCAGTCTCGGCGACATCCATATCTTCCCAATAACGCATGAGAAACGCCTCCCGTTGACGTGCCGGCAACTTTTGGATCTCGTCGTCGATCATTTGCAAGACCTGTTCGCGCTCGAGTTTCTGCTCGTTGCTCTCGGCGCCGGCCGAGCCTTGCTGCGCCTCGAACGTTTCGAGCGGATCGAATTCGTCGTCGTCGGCATTACCGAACGACGAAAACAGGCTCACCCACGTATTGCGCACTTTCGCACGACGGAAATAGTCGTGCATCGCATTCTGCAGAATACGCTGAAACAGCAGCGGAAGCTCGGCCGCGGGACGGTCGCCGTATTTTTCGGCGAGCTTGATCATCGCGTCCTGCACGATATCCAGCGAGGCGTCGTCGTCCCGCACGGCGTAGACCGTCTGCTTGAATGCGCGCCTTTCGACGCCCGCCAGAAAGTCGGCGAGTTCCTTGTCTGATGCCATCCGTTTGGGGGTCGGCGCAGCGAGCGTGCGCGTAATCGGTCGAAAAATGTCGTAAAACCCGCGGATGCTAACAAATTTTTGCGCGAGCAGGGGCGAAACGTGGGACCGCCGCTGTCGTCGCGAGGCGGCGCGTCGGTCATTAAAGGGCGTCCCGGCGGGCGTTGGGGCAATATTTGCTTGACCGCGCGGACGTCTGCCGCTATCGTCGCTGGTTCGCAATATAAGTGACTTGTCTCATTGAGGTGTGGCCCAAGAAGCTCACCTGTCAACTGGACGCGCCGCTTGAACCCGAGCCACAAGCCCGGCAGAGAGCACCCGATCAATTTTTTGCCGAAAATTCGAAAGGTGAATCAAATGAATATGCCCAGCGCGGAATTCTCCACGTCGGATACCACTCCACAACACGAAGCTGACTCTATCGGCGCCACCGTGCTCATGAAGGCACTGGCCGACGAAGACGTCGAATTTGTTTGGGGCTATCCCGGCGGCTCGGTACTCTACATTTACGACGAGCTGTACAAGCAGGACAAGTTCGAGCACATCCTCGTGCGCCACGAACAGGCCGCGGTTCACGCCGCCGACGCGTATGCGCGTTCCACCGGCAAGGTCGGTGTGTGCCTCGTGACCTCCGGCCCCGGCGTCACCAATGCGGTGACCGGCATCGCCACCGCCTATATGGATTCGATCCCGATGGTCGTGATCAGCGGCCAGGTGCCGACTGCCGCGATCGGCCAGGATGCGTTCCAGGAGTGCGATACGGTCGGCATCACGCGTCCTTGCGTGAAGCACAACTTCCTCGTGAAGGACGTGCGCGACCTCGCCGCCACCGTCAAGAAAGCCTTCTACATTGCCCGTACCGGCCGTCCCGGCCCGGTGCTGATCGACATTCCGAAAGACGTGTCGAAAGCGCCTTGCCAGTACGAGCCGCTCAAGAGCGTGTCGCTGCGCTCGTACAACCCGGTCACGAAGGGCCACTCTGGCCAGATTCGCAAGGCCGTGTCGCTGCTGCTGTCGGCGAAGCGCCCGTACATCTACACCGGCGGCGGCATCATTCTCGCGGACGCATCGCGTGAGTTGAACCAGTTCGCCGATCTGCTCGGCTATCCCGTCACCAATACGTTGATGGGTCTGGGCGGCTACCGCGCGAGCGACAAGAAATTCCTCGGCATGCTCGGCATGCACGGCACGTACGAAGCCAACATGGCCATGCAGCACTGCGACGTGCTGATCGCCATCGGCGCGCGCTTCGACGACCGTGTGATCGGCGACCCGGCGCACTTCGCGTCGCGTCCGCGCAAGATCATCCATATCGACATCGATCCTTCTTCCATTTCCAAGCGCGTCAAGGTCGACATTCCTATCGTCGGCGACGTGAAGGAAGTGTTGAAGGAGCTGATCGAGCAGTTGCAAACAGCCGAGCATGGCCCGGACACCGCGGCGCTCGCCGACTGGTGGAAGGACATCGAAGCCTGGCGCGCGAAAGACTGCCTGAAGTTCGACCGCAAGAGCGACATCATCAAGCCGCAGTACGTGGTGGAAAAGGCGTGGGAGTTGACCGACGGCAACGCGTTCGTCTGCTCCGACGTCGGCCAGCATCAGATGTGGGCGGCGCAGTTCTATCGCTTCAACAAGCCGCGCCGCTGGATCAACTCGGGCGGCCTGGGCACGATGGGCTTCGGCCTGCCGGCGGCGATGGGCGTGAAGATGGCGCACCCGGACGACGACGTGCTGTGCATCACGGGCGAAGGCTCCATTCAGATGTGCATTCAGGAGCTGTCCACCTGCAAGCAGTACGCGACGCCCGTGAAGATCATCTCGCTGAATAACCGCTATCTGGGCATGGTGCGCCAGTGGCAGCAGATCGAGTACAGCAAGCGCTATTCGCATTCGTACATGGACGCGCTGCCCGATTTCGTGAAGCTCGCCGAAGCGTACGGTCACGTGGGCATGCGTATCGAACGCACGGCCGACGTCGAGCCGGCGCTCAAGGAAGCGCTGCGCCTGAAAGATCGCACCGTGTTTCTCGACTTCCAGACCGACCCCACCGAAAACGTCTGGCCGATGGTCCAGGCCGGCAAGGGCATCACCGAGATGCTCATGGGTTCGGAAGATCTATAACGACGGTTTGTAGCGCCGGCTTCGTCACGAACGTCTTCAAAAAAGACGCAGTCGGACGAAGCGGCGCCGGACTGTTCGCAGACATCGACAAAACATCTGGAAGAAGCGAATCATGAGACACATTATTTCCGTCCTGCTCGAAAACGAACCGGGCGCGTTGTCGCGCGTCGTCGGTCTCTTCTCGGCACGCGGCTACAACATCGAAACCTTGACGGTGGCTCCGACCGAAGACCGTTCGCTGTCGCGCATGACCATCGTCTCCATTGGCTCGGACGACGTGATCGAACAGATCACGAAGCATCTGAACCGCCTGATCGAGGTGGTGAAAGTGGTCGACCTTACCGAGGGCGCCCACATCGAGCGCGAGCTGATGCTGATCAAGGTGAGGGCGGTCGGCAAGGAACGTGAAGAGATGAAGCGGATGTCGGATATTTTCCGCGGCCGCATCATCGACGTCACCGAAAAGACCTACACGATCGAACTGACGGGCGCGAGCGACAAGCTCGACGCCTTCATCGAAGGACTCGACTCCACGGCAATTCTCGAAACGGTCCGCACGGGCAGTTCGGGCATCGGCCGCGGCGAGCGCATTCTGAAGGTGTAACGCGCAGCGTCCGATCCGGGCCGGTGGCGCTCATCACTATCCGGCCTTGCAGCACAACATTCGCAGTATCTGAATCTCTCGAATCATCGAATTTAGCCAAGGAACCGACATGAAAGTTTTCTACGACAAGGACGCCGATCTCTCCCTCATCAAGGGCAAGCAGGTCACCATCATCGGCTATGGCTCGCAAGGCCATGCGCACGCGCTGAACCTGAAGGAAAGCGGCGTGAACATCACGGTCGGTCTGCGCAAGGGCGGCGCATCGTGGAGCAAGGCTGAGAATGCCGGCCTGCAAGTGAAGGAAGTGGCGGAAGCCGTGAAGGGCGCGGACGTCGTCATGATGCTGCTGCCCGACGAGCAGATCGCAGAAGTCTACGCAAAGGAAGTGCACGCAAACGCCAAGCAAGGCGCTGCGCTGGCATTCGCGCACGGCTTTAACGTGCACTACGGCCAGGTGATTCCGCGCGCCGACCTCGACGTCATCATGATCGCGCCGAAGGCGCCGGGCCACACGGTTCGCGGCACCTACTCGCAAGGCGGCGGCGTGCCCCACCTGATCGCGGTTGCGCAGGACAAGTCGGGCGCAGCACGTGACATCGCGCTGTCGTACGCGGCGGCGAACGGCGGCGGCCGTGCCGGCATCATCGAAACGAACTTCCGCGAAGAAACGGAAACCGACCTGTTCGGCGAACAAGCCGTGCTGTGCGGCGGTACGGTCGACCTGATCAAGGCCGGCTTCGAAACGCTGGTGGAAGCGGGCTACGCGCCGGAAATGGCGTACTTCGAATGCCTGCACGAACTGAAGCTGATCGTCGACCTGATCTACGAAGGCGGCATCGCGAACATGAACTACTCGATCTCGAACAACGCCGAATACGGCGAGTACGTGACGGGTCCGCGCATCGTGACGGCTGAAACGAAGAAGGCGATGAAGGCCGTGCTGACCGACATCCAGACGGGCGAGTACGCAAAGAGCTTCATCATCGAGAACAAGGCCGGCGCACCGACGCTGCAATCGCGCCGCCGTCTGACGGCCGAGCACCAGATCGAGCAGGTCGGCTCGAAGCTGCGCGCCATGATGCCGTGGATCGCGAAGAACAAGCTGGTCGACCAGTCGAAGAACTAAGAAGTCCGTTTTATCGCCTGAAACCGGCGCGGCGCACCGCCGCATGCGCCGGTCATGCAAAAAGCCGCCCGAGGGTGCTGAACCCCGGGCGGCTTTTGCTATCCTACGGTTTTACAAAAATATCGAAGCCATCCATGAATTACCCACATCCGATCATCGCGCGAGAAGGCTGGCCGTTTATCGCCATCGCGGCCGTTGTTGCCTTACTGGTTCACGCTTTCGCGGGGTTCGGCTTTGCTTGGATCTTCTGGCTGATCCTGATCTTCGTCGTGCAGTTCTTCCGCGACCCGGCGCGCCCGATTCCGACTCAGGCGAATGCCGTGCTGTGTCCCGCGGACGGCCGCATCGTCGCAGTGGAAACCGCGCACGATCCGTATGCCAATCGTGAAGCGCTGAAAATCAGCGTGTTCATGAATGTATTCAACGTGCATTCGCAGCGCTCGCCCGTGGACGGCGCGATCTCGAAGGTCGAATATTTCCCCGGCGCGTATCTGAACGCCGCGGTGGACAAGGCCTCGGTCGAAAATGAGCGCAATGCAATCGTGATCGAAATGGCCGGCGGGCAAACGGTGACGTCCGTGCAGATTGCCGGTTTGATCGCGCGGCGTATTCTTTGCTACGTCCGTGCAGGCGAGCCGCTTACGCGCGGTCAACGGTATGGTTTTATCCGCTTCGGCTCGCGTGTCGACGTTTATTTGCCGGTGGGCAGCCGTCCGCGTGTGTCGATCGGCGAGAAGGTGTCGGCGTCGTCCACGATTCTCGCTGACCTGTAAAGCGGCACAAAGGAGATTGTCCGAATGGCCGCATTCAAACCGCGCCGACCGCGCAACAGTGGACCGCTGCCGCGTCCGTTCCGTCGCAACAAGCCGATTGTCGCGGAGTCGCCGGCCGTGGACAGCCGGCGCGCGCAGCGTCAGCAATTCCTGAGGAAGCGCGGCATTTATCTGCTGCCGAACGCGTTCACCACGGCCGCGCTGTTCTGCGGTTTCTTCGCCGTCGTGCAGGCCATGAACGTGCGCTTCGAAATCGCGGCCATCGCGATCTTCGTGGCCATGGTGCTCGACGGCATGGACGGCCGCGTCGCCCGTATGACGCATACGCAAAGCGCGTTCGGCGAGCAGTTCGATAGTCTGTCCGACATGGTGTCGTTCGGCGTCGCGCCGGCGCTCGTCATGTATGAGTGGATTCTGAAAGACCTCGGCCGATGGGGCTGGCTCGCGGCGTTCGTCTATTGCTCGGGCGCGGCGTTGCGCCTCGCGCGCTTCAACACGAACATCGGCGTGGTCGACAAGCGCTTCTTCCAGGGCATGCCCAGCCCGGCGGCGGCGGCGCTGATTGCGGGCTTCGTGTGGCTCGCCACCGACAACCGCGTGCCGCTCAAACTCGTCTGGCTGCCGTGGGTCGCGTTCGTGCTGACCATCTATGCGGGCGTGACCATGGTCTCGAACGCGCCGTTCTATAGCGGCAAGGCGCTCGACGTGCGGCATCGCGTACCGTTCGGCGTGATTCTGCTTGTGGTGGTCGCGTTCGTGCTCGTTTCGTCCGATCCGCCGCTGATGCTGTTCGGCCTGTTCGTGCTGTACGGTTTGTCGGGGTATGTGTTCTGGGGTTACCAGGTGCTGCGTGGCCGGGGCAATCCCGCTCGTTCGGTCGCGCACGACAGGTAGCGCGCTGCCTCGCGCGCGTGTCGCTCGAAGCTTGTGCTGCATGAGAGAACGGCGTCCTTCGGGGCGCCGTTTGTTCTTTGGCAAGCCACCATTGCGATGCTGTCCGCGGACACCGGCGAGGCGCTTGCCAGCCGCGCCTGGCGTGAATTGCACGGCGGGTGGAATGCCGCTATAGTCGTTGGATGACTGTGCCGGCGATGCTTTCTTCCGCAGCAACGGCGCGAGGCCAGGCGGTTCGGCGAATGGCAGTGCAGTGCGCGCCGAGCGTAATGCAAGCCGCAGTTTGAATCGCAGAATAAAGTCAGCTAACCGTGCGTGCGCCGTGTGTCGACGCGCCAACCGCTAGAGTCGCGGCTCGCGGTCCGCGGTCGAGTGCCTCGGAGCGCTAACGGCAACCGCATCCATTCCAATATCCGACTCCCACAATCGAACGACTCCGCAGGAGACTCCTCATGTCCGACAAACTGATCATATTCGACACGACGCTGCGTGACGGCGAACAATCGCCTGGCGCATCGATGACGAAAGAAGAAAAAATCCGCATCGCCAAGCAACTCGAGCGGATGAAAGTGGATGTGATCGAGGCAGGCTTCGCGGCGAGTTCGAACGGCGACTTCGACTCGATCCAGACCATCGCCGGGTTGATCAAGGAGAGCACCGTCTGCTCGCTCGCCCGCGCGAACGACAAGGACATCCAGCGCGCGGCCGACGCGCTCAAGCCCGCCGAGCGTTTCCGCATTCACACGTTTATCGCGACGTCGCCGTTGCACATGGAAAAGAAGCTGCGCATGACGCCCGACCAGGTGTTCGAGCAAGCGAAGCTTGCCGTGCGCTTCGCACGCAAATTCACGGACGACGTGGAGTTTTCGCCGGAAGACGGCAGCCGCTCGGACATGGACTTCCTGTGCCGCGTGCTCGAAGCGGTGATTGCGGAAGGCGCAACCACCATCAATATCGCCGATACGGTCGGTTACGGCGTGCCGGAGCTGTACGGCAATCTCGTCAAGACGCTGCGCGAGCGCATTCCGAACTCGCACAAGGCGGTGTTCTCGGTGCATTGTCATAACGACCTCGGCATGGCGGTTGCCAATTCGCTCGCGGGCGTGCAGATCGGCGGCGCGCGTCAGGTCGAGTGCACGATCAATGGTCTCGGCGAGCGGGCGGGCAATACGTCGCTCGAGGAAATCGTGATGGCCGTGAAAACGCGCAAGGATTATTTCGGGCTCGAACTCGGTCTCGATACGACGCAGATCGTGCCGGCTTCGAAGCTGGTGTCGCAAATCACCGGTTTCGTCGTGCAGCCGAACAAGGCCGTGGTCGGCGCAAACGCGTTCGCGCACGCGTCGGGCATCCACCAGGACGGTGTTTTGAAGGCGCGCGACACCTACGAAATCATGCGCGCGGAAGACGTGGGCTGGAGTGCGAACAAGATCGTGCTCGGCAAATTGTCGGGCCGCAATGCGTTCAAGCAGCGTCTGCAGGAACTGGGTATCGCGCTCGACAGCGAATCAGAACTCAACACGGCATTCGTACGCTTCAAGGAACTCGCGGACCGCAAGTCGGAGATTTTCGACGAGGACATCATTGCGATCGTCACCGAGGAATCGGCTGAGGCGCAGCAGAAAGAGCACTACAAGTTCGTGTCGCTGTCGCAGCATTCGGAGACCGGCGAGCAGCCGCACGCGAAAATCGTGTTCGCGGTGGACGGCAAGGAGATCACCGGCGAGGCGCGCGGCAACGGTCCCGTGGACGCCACGCTCAACGCAATCGAAACCGAAGTGGGCAGCGGTTCGGAGTTGCTGCTTTACTCGGTGAACGCGATCACCACCGGCACGCAGGCGCAGGGCGAAGTGACGGTGCGGCTTTCGAAGAGCGGGCGTATCGTCAATGGCGTCGGCACCGATCCGGACATCGTGGCTGCGTCGGCGAAGGCGTATATCTCGGCGCTCAACAAACTGCATTCGAACTCGGACAAGCTGAATCCGCAGCGGTCGGAGTGAGCTCGCACGGAGCGTTTGTCGATAGATAGAAAGATGAAGCCCCGCGCCTTCAATGGCGCGGGGCTTTTTTAATGCGGCGTGCGCATGCCGCTCGCACGCCGCGGTCTCCCCACGTTACTCCGTGGCGGGGCGCCGCATCGACCAGCCGCGCGCCGCGCGCGCCTGCGTGCGCACCTGATGCCGCACTTCGACCGAAATGCCGCGGCGAGGCGCATCCTCGACGAAGCTATCGAGCAGTTCACGCACGTCGTGATCGACGAAATCCGCGCGCGTCGCATCGACGATCAGCGTGGCGCCGTCGGGAATCTGCTGCAGGTAGTGTTTGAGCGGCACCTTGCCGAGAAACGACACGTCCTTGCGAAACGACAGCAGAAAGTGATCGCCGTGTTGCGCGAGCACGATCGGGCGGCGCAGATTCGCATATAGCGCGAGCAGCACGCTGCACAGAATGCCGAGCACGATGCCGATCAGCAGGTCGGTCGCGAGCACGCCGACCAGCGTGACGATAAACGGTGCGAAGGGCGCGAACCCTTGCTTCGCGACCGCGACGAACAGCGACGGCTTGGCGAGCTTCACGCCCGTGAAAATAAGAATGGCCGCGAGACAGGCGAGCGGAATCAGGTTGATGACGCTCGTCAACGCAAACACACTGACCAGCAGCAGTACGCCGTGAATGATCGCCGACAGACGGCTTTGCGCGCCGGCATGCACGTTCGCGGAACTGCGCACGATCACCGCGGTGATCGGCAGCCCGCCGATCGCACCCGCAATCAGATTGCCCACGCCTTGTGCCTTGAGCTCGCGATCCGGCGGCGCGGGACGGCGTTCGGGGTCGATCTGCTCGACCGCCTCGAGGCTCAGCAAGGTTTCGAGACTGGCGACGATGGCGAGCGTGATCGCGACGCGCCACACGTCCGGATTGACGAGCTGCGCGAAATGCGGCCCGAAATCGGCCCACTCGAGCGCCACGCTCAACGCCGCGAACGATTCGAGCGACGGCAACGCCACGCGATGCTCGGCGGCCGGCGCGAGCGACGGCGCGAGCATCGTCAGCAGCAACGTTGCGCCGATCCCGAGCAGGACGACCGCAAGCGGCGCGGGCACGATGCGCACCAGCGCGAAGCGGCGCATCGGCCGCGTTTCCCAGGCCATCAGGATCGCGAGCGACAGCAGCGTGATCACGCACGCGACCAGCGACACCGCGCCGAACGGCGCCATGATCGTGCCGCCTGCTGGCGCGGCGCCCGGCGCTTGGCCGTTGACGAGCCCAAGCGCGAGCGGGAACTGCTTGACGATCAGCAGAATGCCGATCGCGGCAAGCATGCCCTTGATGACCGGCGACGGCACATACGCGGCAAAGCGCCCCGCCTTCAGCACGCCGAAGCCGAACTGGATCGCGCCGGACAACAGCACGGCCGCGAGGAACGCGGAAAAGCTGCCGAGCTGCGCGATTCCGTCGACGACGATCACGACAAGACCCGCCGCCGGTCCGCTCACGCTCAGGCGCGAGCCGCTCAGAACCGCGACGACCAGCCCGCCGACGATGCCCGAGACGAGCCCGGCAAACGGCTCGACGCCCGACGCGTTCGCAATGCCGAGGCATAGCGGTAGAGCCACCAGAAAAACGACGATGCCCGCAAGCATGTCGCGCTGAAATGTCGAAAAATAAGCTCGAAGATTCATGGTGTCGGTGCAGAAATAGGTGAGGCCTGGTAAGAGGCGAAGGCTGAACCGGATAGGCATGCGCGCGGCGGCGGCACGGACGCGTGCCACGCTTGCGCTGCGCGCTACGCCGCGCTGTGGGCGGCTGTCTCGCAGGTCATCGCGTCGTCGGCCTCGTAGCCGGACGTGAGCACCTTGAGGCGTCCGTCTTCGAGCGCGAAGATCCAGCCGTGCACAAGCGGCGCCTGCTCCGCGTCGCGCACGATCGGATTCGCGCGAAGCTGGCGCACCTGTTCGAGCACGTTCAGTTCGGCCAGGCGGTCGACGCGCTCACGTTCGCTTGCGCGCGCGTCCAGTTCGTCGTGATGGGTCCTCGCGAGCGAGCAGAGCGGCGCGATGCGGCGGTTCACATGCGGCAGGCTCGGATCGGGCGGCAGCAGCGACGCACGCACGCCGCCGCAGCCGTAATGTCCGCAGACGATCACGTGAGCGACCTTCAGCACGCGCACCGCGTATTCGAGAACGCTGGCGGAGTTGTCGTCGTCGGGATTGAAGAGGTTGGCGATATTGCGATGGACGAACAGGTCGCCCGGCTCGCAATGCGTGATGGTTTCGGCGGGCACGCGGCTGTCCGAGCAGCCGATCCACAGCACATGCGGATTCTGACCGCGCGCCAGTTCACGGAAGAACTCGGGGTTGCGCTCGGCGGTGTCGTGTGCCCATGCGACGTTGGCGACGAGAAGACGTTTAGGACGATTCATCGATAGCGGCTCCAAAAAGGGGCGCATCGTCCGGTGCAGGAATCACGGCCGTGCCGTGTGGTCGCGCTCGTCGTTGGGCAGATCGACCAGCACCGGTTCAATGCTTACAAAAGCCTTTCTATCAAAAAATTAATCGTCTGTGTGTGAAATAAAATTCGTCGTGATGCGAAATAAATAAAAAAAAGCCGCTTGGGTGAGCGGCTTTTGGAGATTCGTGCGTAGTGAATGACAGCGCGGGCTAGAACAGGTTCCGGCGATCTGGATCGTGCAGCGGATCGGGCGTTTTCTGCGTGAGACGCAGCACACCCTGGTCGTCGAAATAGAAGCTGAACATCATGTACCAGTAGTTGTCCTCGAGATAGCGATAGGTCCAGACCTCGCGCTTCATCAACGGGAAGTAGGACGTTTCGACCGGGCGGCCGAAATTCACCAGCACCTCGCCCCTCGTCCATTTGCCGACTTCGGCGCGGTAGAACTCGTTCGGCTGCAAAACCTGGCGCACATTGACGATCTTGCCGGACGCGTCGATGTCGGCCGCGGTGGTGGTTTCGCCCATCGGCTGCGTGGGCCACATCAGCCGCTTGCCGCCGTTCGGCAGGTCGTAGCTTTCGCGCGGCGGGCCGAGGCGCGCGACGATCGTCGATTCATCCGCGCCGGCCTGATATTGCTGCCAGGGCTGCGCGCAGCCGGCGAGCGCGAGCACGCTCAGGCACACGAGCGCCGTGCGGCGCACGCGCCCGCGCGCGTCAGCGGGCGCCCCGGTCGAGGCCGCCTTGCGGTGATGGCGGTTGAACATGACTTCCTCCAATGGCTTGAGTGGCGGTTTTTCTTGTCGATACAGAACATTTTGACACGCGGCGCCGGGAACATGTGCCCGCCCGCGCGCTGGTTGGCCGGCTTGCACGATAACGGCTCGCGCGGCTTGCTTATTCCATCGCGCGCGCCCTATGATCCGCGCTTTGACGAATCAGACGGACGCGGACGATGGCGAACTGGCACAGCAAGACGGCGGCGGTATCGGTGGCAATGTCGGTGGCAATGGCGGCGATGTCGGCAACCTGCGCCGTCGCGGCCGAAACGGCGCCCAGGCCCGCCGGCGCGCCGATCCAGCTCGCGTTGATCGAGGGCATGTCCGGTCCGTTCGCGAACGCCGGCGCGGCTGTGGAGCGCAATCTGCGCTTTGGCGTCGAGCAGGTCAACGCGCGCGGCGGCGTGAAGCTCGCCGACGGCGCGCATCCGTTGGAACTCGTCGTGCTCGACAGCAAGGGCGGCACCGAAGAGGCACTCACGCAACTGCGCGCGGCGGCGGATCGTCACATCGGCTACATCCTGCAGGGCAACAGCTCGGCGGTGGCGGCGGCGCTCATCGGCGCGATCCACAAGCAGAACAGCCGCGAGCCGGGCAACCGCGAGCTGTTTCTCAATTATTCCGCCGACGACCCCGCGCTGACCAACGCCAACTGCAGTTTCTGGCACTTCCGCTTCGACGCGCACGCGGGCATGCGCATGGACGCGCTCGCCGACGTGATCCAGCGCGACAAGGCCGTGAAGAAGGTGTATCTGCTGAACCAGGACTACAGCTTCGGCCATGACGTCAGCAGCCTCGCGCGTTCCGCGCTGCGAGCGAAGCGCCCGGACATCGCCGTGGTCGGCGACGAATTCCATCCGATTGGCCGCGTCAAGGACTTCGCGCCCTACGTCGCGAAAATGCGCGCGAGCCGCGCCGATGCGGTGATCACCGGGAACTGGGGCAACGACCTGACGCTGCTCGTGAAGGCGGCGCGCGAACAAGGTTTCGATGCGAAGTTCTACACGTTCTACGGCAACAGTCTCGGCGCGCCGGCGGCGCTCGGCGAGGCGGGCGTGGGACGCGTGATCGCCGTGGCCGACTGGCATCCGAACGCGGGCGGCGCGGCCTCTGATGCGTGGTACGAAGCGTTCCGCGCGCGTTTCCCGGCCGCACAGGACGACTACCCGGTATTGCGCATGCCGCTGATGATCGAAACGCTCGCCGCCGCGATGAACCGCGCGCAGAGCGCCGATCCCACGGCGGTTGCGCGGGCGCTCGAAGGCATCCGGTTCGACAACGGCTTTCACGCGTCGTGGATGAGGGCGGACGATCATCAACTGATCCAGCCCCTGTACGTGATGGAGATGGATAAAGCCGGCACGCGCGGCGTGCATTTCGATAACGAAGGCTCGGGTTTCGGGTTTCGCACGGTGCTCGCGTTGCCGGCGGAACGCACGGTGCCGCCGACCGTCTGCAAGATGAAAAGGCCGTGAGCGGCGAGAGTGGCCAGATCGGCCGCTGCGCTGCGTCGTCGCGAGGCCGTCTGGAACCGCCATTGAGCCCGGCGCCGCGGGATTCGCGGCGGGATCGCACTGTGCTACAATACGCGTCCCGTTGCGGTGCTGGACGTCGGCAAGCTCTCCAAAAGAGCGCTTTGCGGCGCTGGTTGCACGGGTAACCCACGGCACGGCCTTTCTTTCGTGACCGCCTGTCTAGTTCTCAAGGAAATCGACATGTCCGCAGTTGATACAAGCAAGAAGTCCGAAGTCGTCGCGCAATTCGCACGCGCAGCTAACGACACCGGCTCCCCCGAAGTTCAGGTCGCGCTGCTCACGACCCGCATCAACGAACTGACCGTTCACTTCAAGGCACACGCGAAAGATCACCACAGCCGCCGCGGTCTGCTGCGCATGGTGAGCCGCCGTCGCAAGCTGCTCGACTACCTGAAGGGTAAGGACGCGGATCGTTACCGCGCACTGATCGAGAAGCTGGGTCTGCGTAAGTAATCGGCCAGTCGTTCAGCAAGATGCCTGTGTCAGTTCCGCTGATGCAGGCATTTTGTTTTTGCACGGTGCGCTTCGTGTGACGCGCACTGCCTGAATTCCGCGGCGGCGTGCTGGTTCGCGCGGCGGGGCAGGAAGCGGTAAATGCAGTAATAAGCACGACAAATGCAGTAGAAAAGCAGCAGTAGAGCAAGCAGAAGAAGCAGAAATAGAAACATGGCCGGGCTTCAGGGCGGAGCTTTGTGTCATTCCAGCGGTTCGCGCGCGTTCGCCATGCAGGCGGCGCGGCGCGTGGCTCTCTGGAATGGCATAACACACCTCTTCCCATGCGGCGCCGGTTCTGGCGTTGCCGCGCCGCTTCTGGTCCGCGCGGCATTACGATGAGGAAAAGCAATGACTATGTTCAGCAAGATCGTCAAAGAATTTAAGTGGGGACAACATAACGTTCGCCTGGAAACCGGCGAAATCGCCCGCCAGGCGAGCGGCGCGGTGATCGTCGACGTCGAAGACACCGTTATCCTGGCGACCGTGGTCGGCGCCAAGACCGCCAAGCCGGGCCAGGACTTCTTCCCGCTGACCGTCGACTATCTCGAGAAGACTTACGCCGCCGGCAAGATTCCGGGCGGCTTCTTCCGTCGCGAAGGCCGTCCGTCGGAAGGCGAGACGCTGATCTCGCGCCTGATCGACCGTCCGCTGCGTCCGCTGTTCCCGGAAGGCTTCTACAACGAAGTCCAGGTTGTGATTCACGTTCTGTCGCTGAATCCGGACGTTCCCGCTGACATTCCCGCGCTGATCGGCGCGTCGGCGGCACTGGCCGTGTCCGGTCTGCCGTTCAACGGCCCGGTCGGCGCAGCGCGCGTGGCTTACATCAACAACGAATACGTGCTGAACCCGACGCGTCCGCAAATGAAGGAATCGGCGCTCGACCTGATCGTCGCCGGTACGGAACGCGCGGTGCTGATGGTGGAATCGGAAGCGCAGCAACTGAGCGAAGAGGTGATGCTCGGCGGCGTGGTGTTCGGCCACGAGCAAATGCAGATCGCGATCGACGCGATCCACGATCTGGTCCGTGAAGGCGGCAAGCCGGAATGGGATTGGCAGCCGGCCGCGAAGAACGAGCCGCTGATCGCACGCGTGACGGAACTGGCGCAAGCCGAACTGCTCGCGGCTTACCAGATTCGCGACAAGCAGGCACGTTCGAGCAAGCTGAAGGAAGTCTACGCAGCGGTTTCGGCGAAGCTGGAAGAAGAAGCCGCGGCAAGCGGCACCGTGGCGGCCGACAAGGCAACGGTCGGCAATGTGCTGTTCGACATCGAAGCGAAGATCGTCCGTACGCAGATCCTGAACGGCGAACCGCGTATCGACGGCCGCGACACGCGCACCGTGCGCCCGATCGAAATCCGTACCGGCGTGCTGCCGCGTACGCACGGTTCGGCGCTGTTCACGCGCGGCGAGACGCAGGCGCTGGTGGTGGCCACGCTCGGCACGAAGGGCGACGAGCAGAACATCGACGCACTCGAAGGCGAGTACCGCGAGCGCTTCATGCTCCACTACAACATGCCGCCGTTCGCGACCGGCGAAACGGGCCGCGTCGGTTCGCCGAAGCGCCGTGAAATCGGTCACGGCCGTCTCGCCAAGCGCGCGCTGGCCGCATGCCTGCCGAGCGCCGACGAATTCGGCTACTCGATTCGCGTCGTGTCGGAAATCACGGAATCGAACGGTTCTTCGTCAATGGCTTCGGTGTGCGGCGGCTGCCTCGCGCTGATGG
Source organism: Paraburkholderia sp. RL17-368-BIF-A (assembly GCF_046054045.1). Taxonomy (NCBI): domain Bacteria; kingdom Pseudomonadati; phylum Pseudomonadota; class Betaproteobacteria; order Burkholderiales; family Burkholderiaceae; genus Paraburkholderia; species Paraburkholderia sp. RL17-368-BIF-A. The sequence goes on along the minus strand of NZ_JARESN010000030.1, from coordinate 41,983 downwards.
ACGCCGGCGTGCCGATGAAGGCGCACGTCGCCGGCATCGCGATGGGCCTGATTCTCGAAGGCAACAAGTTTGCCGTGCTGACCGACATTCTCGGCGACGAAGATCACCTCGGCGACATGGACTTCAAGGTGGCGGGCACGGAACAAGGCGTGACCGCGCTGCAGATGGACATCAAGATCCAGGGCATCACGAAGGAAATCATGCAGGTCGCTCTCGCGCAAGCGAAGGAAGGCCGCATGCATATCCTCGGCAAGATGACGTCGGCCGTGTCGGGTGCTAACACGCAACTGTCCGAGTTCGCGCCGCGCATGATCACCATCAAGATCAATCCGGAAAAGATCCGCGACGTGATCGGCAAGGGCGGTTCGGTGATCCGCGCGCTGACGGAAGAAACCGGCACGACGATCGATATTTCCGACGACGGCGTCGTGACCATCGCCAGCACGAGCAGCGAAGGCATGGCCGAAGCGAAGAAGCGTATCGAGAACATCACGCTCGAAGTCGAAGTGGGCCAGGTGTACGAAGGCACGGTGCTGAAGCTGCTGGATTTCGGCGCGATTGTGAACATTCTGCCGGGCAAGGACGGTCTGTTGCATATCTCCGAGATCGCGAACGAGCGCATCAAGGACATCAACGACTACCTGAAGGACGGCCAGCAAGTGAAGGTCAAGGTCATCCAGACGGACGAGAAGGGTCGTGTGCGTTTGTCGGCGAAGGCGTTGCTGAACGACGGCGCGTCGAGCGCGCCGCAAGGCGAACCGACGCCGCAGTAAAGCGGTAGCGGGACAACGGCCGGCAGCGCGAATGCGCGCCGGCCGTTTTTCATGGTGGACAGGGTGGATTGCGTTGCAAATGGATGCTGAAGCGTGGTGCAAGGGGTACGCTGCTTGCATCGCGTGGCCGCGCGAAAATCGCGCTTTTCGCGCGTGTCGCACGTGATTGCCGCGATCCGGCGACAATGCGAATGAGGTCCCGGCAAGCGCGGACGAACGCAGTAGGCAACGCAATCCAATCTTGGAGTTGACGCAGATGAAAGCGATCGAAATCACGGAATTCGGAGCGCCGGAAGTTCTCAAGCTCGCGGAGCGGCCCACGCCGCAGCCGAAAGCGGGCGAGGTGCTGATCAAGGTGGCGGCTTCCGGCATCAACCGTCCCGACGTGTTTCAGCGCAAGGGCGCGTATGCGCCGCCTCCGGGCGCGTCGGACTTGCCCGGGCTGGAAGTGGCGGGGGAAATCGTCGGCGGCGACATCGACGGGAAGAATAATCCGTTCGGTCTGAAAATCGGCGATCGCGTGTGCGCGCTGCTGGCGGGCGGCGGCTATGCCGAGTATGCCGTCGCGCCCCTATTGCAATGCTTGCCGGTGCCGGGCGGTTTGTCGGATGTCGAGGCGGCGTCGCTGCCGGAAACCTTCTTCACGGTCTGGAGCAACGTGTTCGATCGCGCGCAGCTCGGCAAGGGCGAGGGCGGGCCGAACGAAACCTTGCTGGTGCAGGGCGGCTCGAGCGGCATCGGCGTGACCGCGATCCAGATTGCGCATGCGCTGGGCTTTCGTGTGTTCGCAACCGCCGGCTCGGACGACAAGTGCCGCGCGTGCGAAGCGCTGGGCGCCGAGCGGGCGATCAACTACAAGACGGAAGATTTCGTCGAAGTCATCAAGTCGTTGACCAACGACCGCGGCGTCGACGTGGTCCTCGACATGGTGGCAGGCAGCTATGTGTCGCGCGAGCTGACCGCGCTGGCGGACGGCGGGCGCATCGTGCTGATTGCGCTTTTGGGCGGCGCGAAGGCGGAACTGAATCTGAACGAGGTGCTGCGCCGCCGTTTGACCGTGACCGGTTCGACGCTTCGTCCGCGGCCAATCGAATTCAAGGCGAAAATCGCCGCACAGCTCAAGGAGCAGGTGTGGCCCCATCTCGAGGGCGGGCGGATCAAGCCGGTCGTGCATCGCGTGTTTCCGGCCGCGCAGGCCGCCGACGCCCACGCGCTGATGGAGAGCAGCACGCACGTCGGCAAGATCGTGCTGACCTGGGGCGACGACGCCTGATGCGCGGCCGTCGGCAGGAGTCGGTGCGCGCCGGTTTGTTTGACCCGATCTCCCCCACGAAGTAAAATTGCGCGTTTTGCGCGCGCCGCATGAATCCGATAGGCGGACTGTAAGCGCGAACGACTAGCGCAACACGGCCCGCCACCAAGACAAGACGAGACGATGTCGACACAACGAGCCAAACTGGTAGTCGGTAACTGGAAGATGCATGGGCGCCTCGCCGAAAACGCGGCGCTGCTGCAGGCCGTAGCGAGAGGCGCGGGTGAACTGCCGGCTGATGTGCGCGTAGGTGTGTGCGTGCCGACGCCGTATCTCGCGCAAGCGCAGTCGTTGCTCGATGGCAGCCGGGTGATGTGGGGCGTGCAGGACGTTTCCGCGTTCACGCAAGGCGCGTACACCGGCGAAGTCTCGGCGCAAATGGTGACGGATTTTGCCGCGACGTTTGCCATCGTCGGGCATTCGGAGCGCCGCGCGTATCACCGTGAAAGCGCTGAGCTTGTCGCAGTGAAGACGCAGCGTGCGCTCGAAGCCGGTTTGACGCCGATCGTCTGCGTCGGCGAAACGCTCGAGGAGCGCGAGGCCGGGGCGACAGAGCAGGTGGTCGGCGCGCAGCTGGACGAAGTGCTGGCCAAATTGTCGGTGCAGGAAGCGGCGCGTATCGTTGTCGCATACGAGCCGGTCTGGGCGATCGGCACCGGCAAGAGCGCGACGGCCGGCCAGGCGCAAGCGGTGCACGCGTTCCTGCGCGGGCGTCTCGCCGCGAAGGGCGCCGAAGTTGCCGGCGTGCCGTTGCTGTACGGCGGCAGCGTGAAGCCGGACAACGCGGAAGAATTATTCCGTCAGCAGGACATCGACGGCGGCCTGATCGGCGGCGCGTCGCTGAAGGACCAGGATTTTCTGGCGATCTGCAAGGCGGCGGCTGCAACGACAGCCGCTGGTTGAGCAGGGCGCCTCTCGGAATGACCCATTCCGGGCCCGCAGTCCGCGGGTCTCGGCTAAATAAAAGACTCAGGTGAGTGCAATGCTGTATTTGAAAACTTTGATTATCGTCGTTCAGCTGTTGTCGGCACTCGGGGTCATCGGCCTCGTTTTGCTGCAGCACGGCAAAGGCGCCGATATGGGCGCGGCTTTTGGTAGCGGTGCATCGGGCAGCCTGTTCGGCGCGACCGGCTCGGCAAACTTCCTGTCGCGTACGACCGCAGTGCTCGCCGCGGTGTTTTTCGTCACCACGCTCACGCTCACGTACCTCGGCGCTTATCGGGCCAAGCCTTCAGCCGGCGTGCTGGGCGCCGCGGTTACCGCGCCCGTGGCGGCTTCGGCGGCACCGGCTGGGTCCGCTCCGGCAGGCGGTTCGGCTGCGCTCGCGGCGTCGGCTGCATCGGTTCCGGCCACCGACGTACCGAAATAAAATTTTTCGTAGAAAGTGCTTTTGTGCGTTGAACAAACTGTTTGAACCAGTTAGAATCTAAGTCTTGAAGCGATTCGCGGGTTTTATAAGTTGTTTTCCCGGATTGCATACAGTGCCGACGTGGTGAAATTGGTAGACACGCTATCTTGAGGGGGTAGTGGCGAAAGCTGTGCGAGTTCGAGTCTCGCCGTCGGCACCAAATGTTATCTAATGCCAGCCGCTTGCTTCGCTTCGGCTGGCATTTTCACTTCTGGCGCGCGGTTTGCGTTGGTCTGCGGCGTGTACGTCTCAGAAGTGATTTCGCGTCAGGGGTGCTATGCTCCTGACGGCATTCAGAACCAACCGATTGAGGATAGTCTTGAACCTCGCAGCCTATTTCCCCGTCTTGATGTTCCTCGTTGTGGGCACCGGTTTAGGCGTAGCACTGGTCAGTATCGGCAAGATCCTCGGTCCCAACAAGCCCGATACCGAGAAAAACGCACCGTACGAGTGCGGCTTCGAAGCATTCGAAGATGCGCGCATGAAGTTCGACGTGCGCTATTACCTCGTCGCCATTCTCTTCATCATTTTCGATCTTGAAACCGCGTTCCTGTTCCCGTGGGGCGTCGCCCTGCGCGACATCGGCTGGCCTGGCTTCATGGCGATGATGATTTTCCTGCTCGAATTCCTGCTGGGCTTCGCCTATATCTGGAAGAAGGGCGGCCTCGACTGGGAATGATGGTTTAATCGCCGGTTTGCGTGGGTGGCCAAGGCTTGCCGCCCCGTCTGGAGTGGAAAGCAAATGAGTATCGAAGGGGTCTTGAAGGAAGGGTTTGTCACCACGACGGCTGACAAACTGATCAACTGGACGCGCACCGGTTCGCTGTGGCCGATGACGTTCGGTCTGGCGTGCTGCGCGGTCGAGATGATGCATGCGGGCGCGGCCCGTTATGACCTCGACCGTTTCGGCGTGGTGTTTCGTCCGAGTCCGCGTCAGTCGGACGTGATGATCGTCGCCGGCACGCTGTGCAACAAAATGGCGCCGGCTCTGCGCAAGGTGTACGACCAGATGGCCGAGCCGCGCTGGGTGATTTCGATGGGTTCGTGCGCGAACGGCGGCGGCTATTACCACTACTCGTATTCGGTAGTGCGCGGTTGTGATCGCATCGTGCCGGTCGACGTCTACGTGCCGGGTTGCCCGCCGACAGCGGAAGCGCTGGTCTACGGCGTGATCCAGTTGCAGGCCAAGATTCGCCGCACCAACACAATCGCCCGTCAATAAGGCAACGCCTCTCCCCACAATATGGCAAGCAAACTCGAGACCCTGAAAGCGAACCTCGAGGCGGCCTTTGGCGGCCTCCTGTTGAGCACTACCGAGGCAATCGGTGAGTTGACGATCGTCGTGAAAGCGAGCGACTACCTCAACGTGGCAACGCGTCTGCGCGACGACCGCTCGCTCGGTTTCGAGCAGATGATGGACCTGTGCGGCGTCGACTATCAAACCTATGCCGACGGCGCTTACGACGGTCCGCGTTTCGCGGCCGTTCTGCATTTGTTGTCGGTGCAGAATAACTGGCGTCTGCGGCTTCGCGTGTTCGCGCCGAATGACGACATGCCCATTCTGCCGTCCGTCGTCGATATCTGGAATTCGGCGAACTGGTACGAGCGCGAGGCGTTCGACCTTTACGGCATCGTCTTCGAAGGCCATCCGGATCTGCGCCGCATTCTGACCGACTACGGTTTCATTGGTCACCCGTTCCGTAAAGATTTCCCCGTCTCCGGCTACGTCGAAATGCGTTACGACCCGGAAGAGAAGCGCGTCGTCTATCAGCCTGTGACGATCGAGCCGCGGGAAATCACGCCGCGCGTGATCCGCGAAGATCGCTATGGCGGTCTGAAACACTAAGAGAACGCCATGGCAGAGATTAAGAACTACACGCTCAACTTCGGTCCTCAGCACCCGGCGGCGCACGGCGTGCTGCGCCTCGTGCTGGAACTCGACGGCGAAGTCATCCAGCGCGCCGATCCGCACATCGGCCTGCTGCATCGCGCGACTGAAAAGCTCGCCGAAACGAAAACATTCATTCAGTCGGTGCCGTACATGGACCGTCTCGACTACGTGTCGATGATGGTCAACGAGCACGGCTACGTGATGGCGATCGAAAAGCTGCTCGGCATCGACGTGCCGGTGCGCGCCCAATACATCCGCGTGATGTTCGACGAAGTCACGCGCGTGCTGAACCACCTGATGTGGATCGGCGCGCACGCGCTCGACGTTGGCGCAATGGCCGTGTTCCTGTACGCGTTCCGCGAGCGCGAAGATCTGATGGACGTGTACGAAGCGGTGTCCGGCGCGCGCATGCATGCGGCGTATTACCGCCCCGGCGGCGTTTATCGCGATCTGCCTGACGCAATGCCGCAATACAAGGCGTCGAAGATTCGCAATGCGAAGGCGTTGTCGAGAATGAACGAGAACCGTCAGGGCTCGTTGCTCGACTTTATCGACGACTTCTTCACGCGCTTCCCGAAGTGCGTCGACGAATACGAAACGCTGCTCACCGACAACCGGATCTGGAAGCAGCGTCTGGTCGGCATCGGCGTGGTCAGCCCGGAGCGCGCGCTGCAAATGGGCATGTCCGGCGCAATGCTGCGCGGCTCGGGTATCGAGTGGGATCTGCGCAAGAAGCAGCCGTACGAAGTGTACGAAAAGCTGGACTTCGACATTCCGGTCGGCGTGAATGGCGACTGCTACGACCGCTATCTGGTCCGTGTCGAAGAAATGCGTCAATCCACGCGGATCGTGAAACAGTGCATTGAGTGGCTGCGCAAGAATCCGGGCCCTGTGATGATCGACAATCACAAGGTTGCGCCGCCGTCGCGCGTGGGCATGAAGTCGAACATGGAAGAACTGATTCACCACTTCAAGCTGTTCACTGAAGGCTTCCACGTGCCGGAAGGCGAGTCGTATGCCGCCGTCGAGCATCCGAAGGGCGAATTCGGCATCTACCTGATTTCCGACGGCGCGAACAAGCCGTATCGCCTCAAGATTCGCGCGCCGGGCTATGCGCATCTGTCCGCGCTCGACGAAATGGCGCGCGGCCACATGATCGCCGACGCCGTGACGATCATCGGCACGCAAGACATCGTGTTCGGCGAAGTAGATCGCTAGGACGTATTCATCGGCGCGCGTCTTCATGTTTGGTCCGAAGCGTGCGTCAAGCAAAGGAACGCCGGGTCTGTCGCAGCACGAAGTGAGCGACGGGTTTTCGTTCGGTAGGAATTGAAAGAGTCGTGTCTGAAAATGATCTCAGCTGAAGGCCTGAAAGAAATCGATCGTGCGATCGCGAAGTATCCCGCCGATCAGAAACAGTCCGCCGTGATGTCGGCGTTGGCCACTGCTCAGGAAGAGCATGGCTGGCTGTCGCCCGAACTCATGCAGTTCGTCGCGGACTATCTCGGCATGCCGGCAGTCGCCGTGCAGGAGGTCGCCACCTTCTACACGATGTATGAGACGTCGCCGGTCGGCAAGCACAAGATCACGCTCTGCACGAACCTGCCGTGTCAACTCGGCCCGGACGGCGGCTCGGACAGCGCCGCTGAATATCTGAAGCAGAAGCTCGGCATCGACTTCGGCGAAACCACGGCCGACGGCAAATTCACCTTGAAAGAAGGCGAATGCATGGGTTCGTGCGGCGACGCGCCGGTGATGCTGGTGAACAACCATCGCATGTGCAGCTTCATGAGCCGCGAGAAGATCGACCAGCTGCTCGAGGAACTTTCGAAATGACGTCTTTACACGATCGTCACATCAAACCGCTGATTCTCGCCGGCCTGAACGGCGACAACTGGCATCTCGAAGACTATGTGGCGCGCGGCGGTTACGCCCAGCTGCGCCGCATTCTGGAAGAAAAAATTCCGCCCGAGCAGGTGATCGCCGACGTCAAGGCGTCGGGTCTGCGCGGCCGTGGCGGCGCGGGCTTCCCGACCGGCCTGAAGTGGAGCTTCATGCCGCGTCAGTTCCCGGGCCAGAAGTACCTCGTCTGCAATTCGGACGAAGGCGAGCCGGGCACGTTCAAAGACCGCGACATCCTGCGCTTCAATCCGCATTCGCTGATCGAAGGCATGGCCATTGGCGCGTACGCAATGGGCATTACGGTCGGCTACAACTACATCCACGGCGAAATCTGGGAAGTCTACAAACGCTTTGAAGAAGCGTTGGACGAAGCTCGCCGCGCCGGGTTCCTCGGCGAAAACATCATGGGTTCGGGCTTCTCGTTCGAGCTGCATGCGCATCACGGTTACGGCGCCTACATCTGCGGCGAAGAAACCGCGTTGCTCGAGTCGCTCGAAGGCAAGAAAGGCCAGCCGCGCTTCAAGCCGCCGTTCCCGGCGAGCTTCGGCGTGTACGGCAAGCCGACCACGATCAACAACACCGAGACGTTTGCCGCGGTGCCATTCCTGCTCGCCATCGGCCCGCAAAATTACCTGGAAATCGGCAAGCCGAACAACGGCGGCACGAAGATCTTCTCGATCTCGGGCGACGTCGAACGTCCGGGCAATTACGAAGTTCCGCTCGGCACGCCGTTCGCCACGCTGATGGACCTCGCCGGCGGCATGCGCGGCGGCCGCAAGATCAAGGCCGTGATTCCTGGCGGTTCGTCGGCGCCGGTCATTCCGGGCGACATCATGATGCAGACCGACCTCGACTATGACTCGATCGCCAAGGCGGGCTCGATGCTCGGCTCGGGCGCGGTCATCGTCATGGACGAAACGCGTTGCATGGTGCGTTCGCTGCTGCGTCTGTCGTACTTCTATTACGAAGAGTCGTGCGGTCAATGCACGCCTTGCCGCGAAGGCACGGGCTGGCTGTATCGCGTCGTGCATCGTATCGAGCACGGTCTTGGCCGTCCGGAAGATCTGGATCTGCTGAACTCGGTCGCGGAAAACATCATGGGCCGCACGATCTGCGCGCTCGGCGATGCGGCGGCCATGCCGGTTCGCGGCATGCTCAAGCACTACTGGGACGAATTCGAATATCACGTCGCCCACAAGCATTGCCTCGTCGGCGGTCATGCGGGCGCTGCGGCGGCAGCGGAAACAGTGGCTGCCTGAGCGAGGTTGCTGAGCGACCTCGCAAGTCGCCCGAGGCGCGCACGGACAGGCGCTCGGGCAAGCTCCCGGACAAGCGGCACGCCGGACAGGTATGCACCAGAACACGTCAACCACGGGATTCATTGCCGAGCGGGCGATGAACGGGGCGAACGATTGAGCGGTAACAGGTTAAGGAAGATTGACCATCATGGTTGAACTTGAAATAGACGGCAAGAAAGTAGAAGTGCCCGAAGGCAGCATGGTGATCCAGGCTGCGCATAAGGTCGACACGTACATTCCTCACTTCTGCTATCACAAGAAGCTGTCGATTGCGGCCAACTGCCGGATGTGTCTCGTCGATGTCGAAAAGATGCCGAAGGCCGTGCCCGCATGCGCGACGCCCGTGTCGGCCGGCATGATCGTGCGCACGAAGTCCGAAAAGGCGGTGAAGGGCCAGCAATCCGTGATGGAATTCCTGCTGATCAACCACCCGCTGGATTGCCCGATTTGCGATCAGGGCGGCGAGTGTCAGTTGCAGGATCTGGCGGTGGGCTACGGCAAGTCGTCGTCGCGTTACAGCGAAGAAAAGCGCGTCGTGTTCCACAAGAACGTCGGCCCGCTGATCTCGATGGAAGAGATGTCCCGTTGCATCCACTGCACGCGCTGTGTGCGCTTCGGCCAGGAAGTGGCCGGCGTGATGGAACTGGGCATGCTGGGCCGCGGCGAGCATTCGGAAATCACGTCGTTCGTCGGCAAGACGGTCGACTCGGAACTGTCGGGCAACATGATCGACCTGTGCCCGGTCGGCGCGCTGACCAGCAAGCCGTTCCGCTACAGCGCGCGTACGTGGGAACTGTCGCGCCGCAAGTCGGTAAGCCCGCACGATTCCGTCGGCGCCAATCTCGTCGTGCAGGTGAAGAACAACCGCGTGATGCGGGTTCTGCCGTTCGAAAACGAAGCAATCAATGAATGCTGGATTTCGGACAAGGATCGCTTCTCGTACGAAGGCCTGAACAGCCCCGAACGTCTGACGCAGCCCATGCTGAAGCAGGGCGGCAAGTGGGTCGAAACCGACTGGCAGACCGCGCTCGACTATGTGGTCAAAGGTCTGAAGGGCATCAAGGGCGACCACGGCGCAAATGCGCTGGCCGCGCTTGGCAGCGCGCACAGCACGGTCGAAGAACTGTTCCTGTTGAAGCAACTGGCGCAAGCGGTCGGCACGCCTAACGTCGACTTCCGTCTGCGTCAGTCGGACTTCTCGGCGCCGGTCAACGGCACGCCGTGGCTCGGTACTGCTATTGCCGACCTGTCGAATATCGACTCGGCGCTCGTGATCGGTTCCGATCTGCGCCGCGATCATCCGCTGTTCGCCGCGCGTCTGCGTCAGGCGGCCAAGGGCGGCGCGAAGCTCACGCTGGTGCAAGCCACCGGCGACGACGCGCTGATCCCGCAAGCGCGGCGTATCGCTGCGGCGCCGTCGGCATGGCTCGACGCACTCGCCGGCATCGCGTCGGCGGTCTCGCAAGCGAACGGCACGGCGCTGCCGGAAGCGTTCTCTGGCGCGCAAGCGTCGGACGCCGACAAGGAAGTCGCCAGGTCGCTGGCTACGGGCGAGCGTCGCCTGGTGCTGCTCGGCAACGGCGCGGTGCGTCATCCGGATTTCGCGGTCATTCACGCGGCGGCTCAGTGGATCGCAGACGCAACCGGCGCAACGCTCGGCTTCCTGACGGAAGGCGCGAACACGGTCGGCGCGCATCTGGTGAACGCATTGCCGGGCGAAGGCGGCCTGAACGCTCGCGAAGTCTTCGAACAACCGCGCAAGGGTTATGTGCTGATGAACTTCGAACCGGAGTTCGACACGGCCAATCCGGCGCAGGCTCTGGCTGCGTTGAACCAGGCTGAGATGGTCGTGGTGATGTCGCCGTTCCAGACGGGCGCCGAATACGCGGACGTGCTGCTGCCGATCGCGCCGTTCACTGAAACGGCCGGTACGTTCGTCAACGCGGAAGGCACGGTGCAGACGTTTAACGGCGTCGTGCGTCCGCTTGGCGAGACGCGCCCCGCATGGAAGGTGTTGCGCGTGCTGGGCAGCCTGCTGGGCGCGCCCGGCTTCGAATACGACACGGCGGAAGAAGTGCGCAGCGCGGCGCTCGGCGACGGCGAACTGCAATCGCGCCTGTCGAACCGCACGGGCGTAACGGTTGCTCGCGGCAAGACGGCGAAGGCAGCGGAAGGCAAGTTCGAGCGCATCGCCGACGTGCCGATCTACCATGCCGACGCGCTGGTTCGTCGCGCGGAATCGCTGCATCTGACCGCAGCCGCGCGTGCTGCGAACAACGTCGGCCTGCCGGCTGCGCTGTTCGACAAACTGGGTTTGAAGGAAGGCGACGCGGTGCGCGTGCGCCAGGGCGAGCAATCGGTGCAGTTGCCGGCCGTGCGCGACGCGAATCTTGCGGAGACGGTCGTCCGCGTATCGGCGGCTACGCCTGCCGGTGCAGCGCTGGGCAGCCTGTTCGGTGAACTGGTGGTGGAGAAGGCGTAAATGAGCTTGTTCGATACGATCAACTCGGGCGGCACCCAGCTTCTCGGTGTGGCATGGCCCACGGTGTGGGCACTGGTGCGCATCCTGGTGGTGGCCGTCGTGATCCTGCTGTGCGTGGCTTACCTGATTCTGTGGGAGCGTAAGCTGATCGGCTGGATGCACGTGCGTCTCGGCCCGAACCGCGTCGGCCCCGCAGGTCTTTTGCAGCCTATCGCCGACGTGCTGAAGCTGTTGCTGAAAGAAGTGATTCAGCCGACCCAGGCAAGCCGCTGGATCTACATGATCGCGCCGATCATGGTGGTGGTGCCGGCTTTCGCGGTCTGGGCGGTGATTCCGTTCCAGGCGGGCGCGGTGCTCGGCGACATCAACGCGGGTCTGCTCTATGCGATCGCGATTTCGTCGATCGGCGTGTACGGCGTGATTCTGGCCGGCTGGGCGTCGAACTCGAAGTACGCGTTCCTCGGCGCGATGCGCGCCGCGGCGCAAATGGTGTCGTACGAAATTTCGATGGGCTTCGCGCTGGTCGTCGTGCTGATGACGGCGGGCACGCTGAATCTGTCGGACATCGTCGGTTCGCAGGAACGCGGCTTCTTCGCCGCACACGGCCTGAACTTCCTGTCGTGGAACTGGCTGCCGCTGTTGCCGATGTTCGTCGTGTACTTCATCTCGGGCATCGCGGAAACGAACCGCCATCCGTTCGACGTGGTGGAAGGCGAATCGGAAATCGTCGCGGGTCACATGATCGATTACTCGGGTATGGCGTTCGCGCTGTTCTTCCTTGCCGAGTACATCAACATGATTGTGATCTCGGCATTGGCGTCGACGCTGTTTCTCGGCGGCTGGAGCGCTCCGTTCGGCTTCCTGTCGTTTATCCCCGGCATCTTCTGGCTCGTCCTCAAGGTTTTCCTGCTGCTGTCGGTGTTCATCTGGGCGCGTGCCACGTTCCCGCGCTACCGCTATGACCAGATCATGCGTCTCGGCTGGAAGATTTTCATTCCGGTGTGCGTGGTGTGGCTAGTGGTGGTCGGCTTCTGGATCATGTCGCCGTGGAATATCTGGAAATAAAGGGCGGATGAACTCATGACCGCAATCCAAAATTTTTTCAAGACCTTCTTTTTGACGGAACTCGTCAAGGGCCTCGCGTTGACCGGACGTTATACGTTCCAGCGCAAGGTGACCGTGCAGTTCCCGGAAGAGAAGACGCCCATTTCGCCGCGTTTTCGCGGACTGCATGCGCTGCGACGTTATGAGAATGGCGAAGAGCGCTGTATCGCGTGCAAGCTGTGCGAAGCGGTGTGCCCGGCGCTCGCCATCACGATCGAGTCGGAAACGCGCGAAGACAACACGCGCCGCACCACGCGTTACGACATCGACCTGACCAAGTGCATCTTCTGCGGTTTCTGCGAAGAAAGCTGCCCGGTGGACTCGATTGTCGAGACGCATATTCTCGAATATCACGGCGAAAAGCGCGGCGATCTGTACTTCACGAAGGACATGCTGCTGGCCGTGGGCGATCGTTACGAAGCGGAGATCGCCGCGAACAAGGCTGCCGACGCACCGTATCGTTAAAGCGTCCAAGTACAAGCAGTAGGTGCGGCAGTAGCGCATCAAGTCAATGCAGCAGTAATACGGCCTGTTGTCGGGCCGAGCGCCGCGGTATGCAAGCCGCGGCACGGCGCACGCGTGCGTCTGTTCCGGCGGTTGTCACGCTGTGGCCGGACGCCCGTGCCAAAGAAAATGCCTGACGATGGCCTAACGATGAACCGGTAATCATGGAATTCACGACCGTACTGTTCTACATCTTCGCGCTGCTCCTGGTGGTTTCAGGGCTGAAGGTGATCACCTCGCGCAACCCGGTGTCGTCCGCACTGTTTCTCGTGCTGGCGTTCTTCAACGCAGCGGCTATCTGGATGCTGCTGCAGGCCGAGTTCCTCGCCATCCTGCTGGTGCTGGTCTATGTGGGCGCGGTGATGGTGCTGTTCCTGTTCGTCGTGATGATGCTGGACATCAACCTCGACGTGCTGCGCAAGGACTTCAGACGCTTCGTGCCGATGGCCACGGTGGTGGGCGCGATCATCGTGCTCGAAACCGCGCTGATCCTGTGGCACGGCTACGGCGCGACGAGCACGGTGGTGCCCGACACGACCGCCGCGGCGGGCGGCATGGGCGACTGGTCGAACACCCGCCTGATCGGCAAAGTGATTTACACCGACTACATCTTCGCGTTCGAAGTGGCCGGCCTCGTGCTGCTGGTGGCGATCATCGCGGCTATCGCGCTGACCACGAGCCACAAGAAGGACAGCAAGCGCCAGAAGATCAGCGACCAGGTCAAGGTGCGTGCGCAAGACCGCGTGCGCGTCGTGAAGATGCCGTCGGAAAAGAGCCCGGCGACCGTCGCGGCGGAAGAAGCCGCAGCGGCGGCCGCAGCAGCCGAATCGGCGTCTGCGAAGAACAGCTGAGCGGACAGGAGATAGAAATCATGTTGACCCTTGCCCATTACCTCGTGCTCGGCGCGATTCTGTTTGCGATCAGCATCGTCGGTATTTTCCTGAACCGTCGCAACGTCATCATCATCCTGATGGCGATCGAACTGATGCTGCTCGCGGTGAATACCAATTTCGTCGCCTTCTCGCATTATCTCGGCGACGTGCATGGCCAGATTTTCGTGTTCTTCGTGCTGACCGTAGCGGCAGCGGAAGCAGCGATCGGCCTCGCAATTCTGGTGACCCTGTTCCGTAGCCTCGACACGATCAATGTCGAAGATCTCGATCAGCTCAAAGGTTAATCTCAGGAAAAGCGGTTATGTCCACGATACTCAATGAAAACCTGCTGCTGGCGATTCCGCTGGCACCGCTGGCCGGTTGCCTGATCGCGGGGCTGTTCGGGAAGGCGGTAGGGCGCGCGGGTGCGCACTCGGTCACGATCCTCGGCGTTGCCATCTCGTTCGTTCTGTCGATGATGGTGTTCTTCCAGGTGCTGGACGGCGCGAGCTTCAACGCCACCGTCTACGAATGGATGTCCATCGGCAAGACCAAGTTCGAAGTCGGCTTCCTCGTCGATTCGCTCACGGCCATGATGATGTGCGTCGTGACCTTCGTGTCGCTGATGGTGCACATCTACACGATCGGCTACATGGCCGACGACGACGGCTACCAGCGCTTCTTCTCGTACATCTCGCTCTTCACGTTTTCGATGCTGATGCTCGTGATGAGCAACAACTTCCTGCAGCTGTTCTTCGGCTGGGAAGCAGTGGGCCTGGTGTCGTACCTGCTGATCGGTTTCTACTACACGCGCGAGTCGGCGATCTACGCGAACATGAAGGCGTTCATCGTGAACCGCGTCGGCGACTTCGGCTTTCTGCTGGGTATCGGCCTGCTGTTCGCGTTTGCCGGTTCGATGAACTACGGCGACGTGTTTGCCAAGCGCACTGAACTGGCCGCGTTGAGCTTTCCGGGTACCGATTGGGGCCTGCTGACGGTGGCGTGTATCTGCCTCTTCATCGGCGCAATGGGTAAGTCGGCACAGTTTCCGCTGCACGTGTGGCTGCCGGATTCGATGGAAGGCCCGACGCCGATCTCCGCGCTGATTCACGCGGCAACCATGGTGACGGCCGGTATCTTCATGGTCACGCGCATGTCGCCGCTGTTCGAACTGTCGGATAGTGCGCTCTCGTTCGTCACCGTGATCGGTGCCATTACCGCGCTCTTCATGGGCTTCCTCGGGATTGTCCAGAACGACATCAAGCGCGTGGTGGCTTACTCCACACTCTCGCAGCTCGGCTACATGACAGTCGCGCTCGGCGTGTCGGCTTATCCGGTCGGCGTGTTCCACCTGATGACGCACGCGTTCTTCAAGGCGCTGCTGTTCCTCGGCGCGGGTTCCGTGATCATCGGCATGCACCACGATCAGGACATGCGGAACATGGGCGGCCTGCGCAAATACATGCCGATCACGTGGATCACGTCGCTGATCGGTTCGCTTGCGCTGATCGGCACGCCGTTCTTCTCGGGCTTCTACTCGAAAGATTCGATCATCGACGCAGTGAAGCTGTCGCATCTGCCGGGTTCGGGCTTCGCCTATTTCGCCGTGGTGGCAAGCGTGTTCGTCACCGCGCTGTATTCGTTCCGTATGTATTTCATGGTGTTCCACGGCAAGGAGCGCTTCCGCGATCCGAAGCATCCGGATTCGCCGATGGGCGCCGAAGCCGCGGCACACGGTCATGGCAACGGCCATGACGCACATGGTCACGACGCGCACGGTCACGACGACCACGGTCACGCGCACGAACCGCATGAAACGCCGTGGGTCGTGTGGCTGCCGCTGGTGCTGCTGGCGATTCCGTCTGTCGTGATCGGTGCGATCGCGGTCGGCCCGATGCTGTTCGGCGACTTCTTCCAGCACGGCGTGGCGTTCGAGAAGGTGATCTTCATCGGCGAAAACCATCCGGCGCTGCACGAGATGGCCGAAGAGTTCCACGGCTGGGCCGCGATGGGCCTGCACTCGGTCGCGGGCCTGCCGGTGTGGCTCGCGCTCGCGGGTGTGCTCGTCGCGTGGTTCCTGTATCTGGTTCGTCCTGAACTGCCGGCTACCATCAAGCGCGCGTTCGGGCCGATCTACACGCTGCTCGATAACAAGTACTACATGGACAAGATCAACGAAGTCGTGTTTGCGCGGGGCGCCGTGGCGATTGGCCGTGGTCTCTGGAAGGAAGGCGACGTCGTCGTGATCGACGGCATCGTCAACGGCAGCGCACGCTTTATCGGCTGGTTCGCCGGCGTGATCCGCTTCCTCCAATCCGGCTACATCTACCACTACGCGTTCGCCATGATTATCGGCATGTTGGGGCTCCTGACCCTGTTTGTAACGCTCGGCGGCAAATAAGGCGAGGGACACTAATGCACGCTTATCCGATTCTCAGTCTCGCCATCTGGTTGCCGATCCTTTGCGGCCTGCTGGTTCTGGCCATCGGCTCCGACCGTAACCCCGGCCCCGCGCGCTGGGTCGCATTGATCGGCTCGATCGTCAGCTTCATCGTCACGATTCCGCTGATCACCGGTTTTGATTCGAGCAGCGCCGATCTTCAGTTCGTCGAACAGGCCAACTGGATCGAACGATTCAACATTACATATCACCTCGGTGTCGACGGCATTTCGATGTGGTTCGTCGTGTTGACCGCATTGATCACGGTGATCGTCGTGATCGCCGGATGGGAAGTCATCACGAAGAACGTCGGCCAGTATCTGGCCTCGTTCCTGATCCTGTCGGGCATCATGGTCGGCGTGTTCAGCGCCGCCGACGGCATGCTGTTCTACGTGTTCTTCGAAGCGACGCTGATTCCGATGTACATCATCATCGGCGTGTGGGGCGGGGCGAATCGCGTGTACGCGGCGTTCAAGTTCTTCCTGTACACGCTGATGGGCTCGCTCCTGATGCTGGTCGCGTTGCTCTATCTGTACGTCCAGACCGGCACGTTCGATCTCGCCACCTGGCAGCATGCGCAGATCGCGATGACGCCGCAGGTGTTGCTGTTCATAGCGTTCTTCATGGCGTTCGCCGTGAAGGTTCCGATGTGGCCGGTGCACACGTGGTTGCCTGACGCTCACGTGGAAGCGCCGACCGGCGGCTCCGTCGTGCTGGCCGCGATCATGCTGAAGCTCGGCGCATACGGTTTCCTGCGCTTCTCGCTGCCGATCGCGCCGGACGCAAGCCACTTCCTCGCGCCGGTCGTCATTACGCTGTCGCTGATCGCGGTGATCTACATCGGCCTCGTCGCGATGGTGCAGGCCGACATGAAGAAGCTGGTCGCGTATTCGTCGATCGCGCACATGGGCTTCGTCACGCTCGGCTTCTTTATCTTCAATCAGCTCGGCGTGGAAGGCGCGATCGTGCAGATGATCTCGCACGGCTTCGTGTCGGGCGCCATGTTCCTTAGCATCGGCGTGCTGTACGACCGCATGCACTCGCGTCAGATCGCGGACTACGGCGGCGTCGTCAACGTGATGCCGAAATTCGCGGCGTTCGTGATGCTGTTCTCGATGGCCAATTGCGGCTTGCCGGGCACCTCGGGTTTTGTCGGCGAATTCATGGTGATTCTGGCCGCTGTCCAGTACAACTTCTGGATCGCGGGCGGCGCCGCCGTGACGCTGATTCTCGGCGCGGCCTACACGCTGTGGATGTACAAGCGCGTCTACTTCGGCGCGGTCGCCAACGACCACGTGAAGGGCCTGCTCGACATCAACCGCCGCGAGTTTTTCATGCTGGCAGTGCTCGCCGCACTGACGCTCTTCATGGGCCTGTATCCGAAGCCCTTTACCGATGTGATGCACGTATCCGTGGAAAACCTCCTCTCCCACGTTGCGCAGTCGAAGCTGCCGTTGTCTCAGTAACGCAGAGGAGGAATTAAAGACCATGCAAAACGCCCCTATGACTGCTCTGTTGCCCGACGCACTGGTGATGCTCGCCGTTGTCGTCGCGTGGCTCAACGACACGTTCGTCGGCCAGGCCGGTCGCCGTACCACGTATTTCATCGCGTTCCTGTCGTCGCTCGTCGCCGGCATCTGGTTCGCGGTCAATGCGTTCGACCCGTCGGTGCACTACTTCTTCAGCCGCATGTACGTCGTCGACTCGTTCGCGAGTCTGATGAAAGCGGTGGTGACGCTCGGCTACGCGGTCACGATCGTGTATTCGCGCCGCTACCTCGAAGATCGCGGGCTGTATCGCGGCGAGTTCTTCCTGCTCGGCATGTTCTCGCTGCTCGGTCAGCTCGTCATGATCTCCGGCAACAACTTCCTGACGCTGTATCTCGGTCTGGAACTGATGTCGCTGTCGCTCTATGGCGTGATCGCGCTGCGTCGTGAAGCCGCGCCGTCGAACGAAGCGGCCATGAAGTACTACGTGCTCGGCGCGCTGGCTTCCGGCTTCCTGCTGTACGGCATCTCGATGCTGTACGGCGCGACCGGCTCGCTCGATCTGAACGAAGTGTTCAAGGCGATCGGTCAGAGCCACTACGATCCGAGCGTGCTGCTGTTCGGCGTTATCTTCATCGTCGCCGGTGTGGCGTTCAAGATGGGCGCCGTGCCGTTCCACATGTGGGTGCCCGACGTCTATCAGGGCGCGCCGACGGCGATGACGCTGCTGGTCGGCGGTGGTCCGAAGGTGGCGGCATTCGCATGGGGCCTGCGCTTCCTGGTGATGGGTCTGCTGCCGCTCGCAGTCGAATGGCAGCAAATGCTGGTGATTCTCGCGGCGCTGTCGTTGATCGTCGGCAACATCACGGGTATCGTGCAGCGCAACGTCAAGCGTATGCTCGCGTACTCGGCGATCTCGAACATGGGCTTCGTGCTGCTCGGCCTGCTGGCCGGCGTGGTCGATCACAAGACCACGGGCGCTGCGAGCGCGTATGGCTCGGCGATGTACTACAGCATCGTCTATCTGATCACGACGATGGGCACCTTCGGCGTCATCATGCTGCTTGCGCGCCGTGAATTCGAAGCCGATACGCTCGACGACTTCAAGGGGCTGAATCAACGCAGCCCGGTGTTCGCGTTCGTCATGATGGTGATGATGTTCTCGCTCGCCGGCATTCCGCCTGCGGTCGGTTTCTACGCGAAGCTCGCGGTGCTGCAGGCCACGATGAACGCCGGCCTGACCTGGCTCACGGTGCTCGCGGTGATCACGTCGCTGTTCGGCGCGTTCTACTACCTGCGTATCGTGAAGCTCATGTACTTCGACGAGCCGCAAGACAAGTCGGCGATCGTCGCGGACACGGGCACGCGCGCGTTGCTCGCGCTCAATGGCGTGGCCGTGCTGGTGCTGGGTATCGTGCCCGATCCGCTGTTGAAGGCTTGCCTGCAGGCTATCCAGCACACGCTGTCGTTCTGATGTCGGCAGCGGGCTGGTTTATCGTGCTGTTGGCGCTGGTTGGCGCCAATCTGCCGTTCCTGAATCAGCGGCTCTTCGCCGCCGTCCCGTTGAAGGCGGCGAAGAAAAGCGCGTGGGTCCGGATTGCCGAGCTGATCGTGCTGTACTTCGTGGTCGGCGCGCTGGGCTTTCTGCTCGAAGCGCGCGCCGGCAACCGCTTCGAACAGGGTTGGCAGTTCTACGCGATCACGTTCGCGCTGTTCGTCGTGTTCGCCTTCCCCGGCTTCACCTTCCAGTATCTCGTCAAACGCCGCTGACGGCGTCTCGCCGTCGCGCACCAAGCTGTCCCGAGGTCCGCATATGGCTGAACTTCCCGACCACGACGCCGTCCTTACCGAGACCTGTGTCGACAGTAAGACGGTCCACCAGGGGCCGTTCCTGACGCTCAAGTGCGACACCGTGCGCCTGCCCGACGGCAAGCATGCGACCCGTGAGTATGTGGAGCACCCCGGCGCCGTGATGGTGATTCCGCTGTTCGACGACGGCCGTGTGCTGCTGGAAAGCCAGTATCGCTATCCGATGGGCAAGGTCATGGTCGAATATCCGGCCGGCAAGCTCGATCCGAACGAAGGCGCGCTCGCTTGCGCCATTCGCGAATTGCGCGAGGAGACGGGCTACACGGCGCGCGAGTATGTGTACCTGACGCGTGTTCACCCGATCATTTCCTACTCGACCGAGTTCATCGACATCTACCTCGCGCGCGGCTTGACTGCGGGCGAGCGCAAGCTCGACGACGGCGAGTTCCTCGAAATGTTTACGGCTACGGTTCCCGAAGTGTCGGAGTGGGTGCGGACCGGCAAGATCACTGACGTGAAAACGATTATCGGCACGTTCTGGCTGGAGAAAGTGCTGTCCGGCGTCTGGCCGATGGCGCAGCCGCAGTAGTTTTTTCAGAGTCTCCCAACGCGCAGGCGACGCTTGCGCCGCATCCAGGAAGCCCCTGCCGGTCGTCGACCGGCAGGGGCTTCGTCATTCTGAAGCGCGATAAGGCTTCTGTCTTTACCGCGGCGTGCGGTGTCTGAATATGAGCGCCTTTGTCCTATGCCATCCGGCAGTCTCGCGTGATCGCGGCGGCAACTTTAGTATGGAAGGCCGGCAAACGTCTTCACTGCCGCATTAATCGGGATAACGAAGCATGTGAGGCGGTTAAGCTCCGCGATAAAAATCAGGTTGTCACTTGACAACCTGATTCGCGAGTATTAAATTGGAGGACAGGATGGTTCGTGGAGTCCACGCTAAGAAAGAGATAGAGGCTGCGCTGGCTTATGCCGAGCGGCGCGGGTGGCGCATACAGAGCGGAGGCAAGGGCCACGCCTGGGGAAAAATGTATTGCCCTTACAAAGATGCGGAGTGCCGTTGCGGAGAATTCTGCATTTCAAGCGTATGGAGTACGCCGAAGAATGCTGATAACCACGCCAGACATTTGCGGCGTGTGGTCGACAATTGCACGGCGCATCGTTCGCAAAAGCATTGAGTAGGCAACGTTGTGGCCGAATAAAGCAGGAGTAGCAAATGGAATATACGTTCACGTTGAAGTATAAGCTTGCCGCGCAAGACAGTGATCTTGACGCGATTGTCGAACGCCTGGGCGACGCAGGCTGCGACGACGCCACGGTCGGCGTGGGGCAAGCGGGGCGACTGGCGCTCGTCTTTTCGCGCGAAGCACCGTCGGCGG
Source organism: Paraburkholderia sp. RL17-368-BIF-A (assembly GCF_046054045.1). Taxonomy (NCBI): domain Bacteria; kingdom Pseudomonadati; phylum Pseudomonadota; class Betaproteobacteria; order Burkholderiales; family Burkholderiaceae; genus Paraburkholderia; species Paraburkholderia sp. RL17-368-BIF-A. The sequence goes on along the minus strand of NZ_JARESN010000030.1, from coordinate 21,322 downwards.
TCGAGGCACTGGTCAGCGCGCTCGGAGACGTCAAAAAGGCGGTGCCGTCGGCACGGCTTGTCGAAGCCGGGCCCGACTTCGTCGGGTTGACCGACGTCGCCGAAATTGCCGGCGTATCGCGGCAAAACATGCGCAAGCTCATGTTGAGCCATGCGGTCGAATTTCCCCCGCCGGTGCACGAGGGAAGCGCGTCAGTCTGGCATCTGTCGGACGTGCTGGACTGGCTGAACGCGCGCGGTGGCTACGACATCAAGGCCGACGTTTTCGACGTCGCCAAAACGGCTAAACAGGTCAACCTTGCCAAAGAGGCGCGGGAGCTTGAACCGCGCTTCAATCGTCGGCTGGAATGCCTGGTGGCGTGAGCGTCAATCGTGAACGGAGGGGTTCGCACGCGTGAGGCTGATACGTCGTTGGGGGCGAAGCGCTGGGCGTTGGCTCACGCACGCACGCCGCATTGCGCGGAGTCATACAGCCTTCGGCAGGGGTCTGCGCAAAGCGTTAAAATCGCCCACCGCGCCTCATCTTCCGGCAGCGCCCAACTCGTCGCGCGTTGCGCGTGAAGTTTTTGCGAACGACCGTTCACAAATTTTCGTTTTGCGCTAAACTGGCACGCAAGCCCTGATTCCATATGAAGGTCCTCGATTTACAGTGTCCGCACGGCCATCGGTTCGAAGGGTGGTTTGCTTCGGCTGATGACTTCGAATCGCAGCAGTCCCGCAAGCTGGTCGAATGTCCGATTTGCGGAGCGAAAGAAGTGAGCCGTTTGCCGTCGGCTCCGCGCCTGAATCTCTCTCATGGGGTAGAGGCGAAAGCGAAAGCGCCCGCGGCCGCAGGTGAATTGCAGGCGCGTGTCATGCGCGCATTGCGCGAGGTACTGGAAAAGACCGAGAACGTGGGCGACCGCTTCGCCGAGGAAGCGCGGCGCATTCACTACAACGAAGCGCCCGCCCGCAATATTCGCGGTGTCACAACGCCGGAAGACGCGCGAGCTTTGGTCGAAGAAGGCATCGAAGTGATGCCGCTGCCGGTCCCGGCTGCCTTGAAGGAACCTCTGCAATAGCGCAGTGGCTCTCTGGCGGCGGGTGGTGGCGGCCAGGAGACACTACGCATGAATCTGGACTATTCCCCCGCTGAGAAGGCGTTCCGCGCCGAGATCCGCGCCTGGCTCGAAGCCAATCTGCCTCGCGAACTCAGCGAGAAGGTACTCAACCACAAGCGTTTGAACCGCGACGACTTCGCCAACTGGCACAAGCTGCTGGGCACGCGCGGCTGGTCGGTTGTCGCGTGGCCGACAGAATACGGCGGTCCCGGCTGGGATGCCACGCAGCGCCATATCTGGGACGAAGAGTGCGCCCGTGTCGGCGCGCCGACAGTGTTGCCATTCGGTGTGTCGATGGTCGCGCCGGTTCTTATGAAGTACGGCAACGAGGCGCAGAAACGCTATTACCTGCCGCGCATTCTCGACGGCACTGACTGGTGGTGTCAGGGCTATTCAGAGCCGGGCTCCGGTTCCGATCTCGCATCGCTGCGCACGCGTGCCGAACGGGTCGGCGATCATTACATGGTCAATGGGCAGAAAACCTGGACCACGTTGGGGCAGCACGCGGACATGATGTTTTGTCTCGTACGCACCGACAGCGGCGCGAAGAAGCAGGAGGGCATTTCGTTCCTGCTCATCGACATGAAAACGCCGGGCATTACCGTCCGGCCGATCATCACGCTCGACGAAGACCACGAGGTCAACGAAGTTTTCTTTGAAGACGTGAAGGTGCCGGTCGAGAATCTGATCGGCGAGGAAAATCGCGGTTGGACTTACGCAAAATATCTGCTCGGGCATGAGCGCACCGGCATTGCGCGCGTCGGCCAGTCGAAACGCGAACTGGTTTTTCTGAAGCGCCTCGCGCTCGATCAGAAAAAGAACGGCAAGCCCCTTTTGAATGACCCGGTATTCGCTGCAAAAGTCGCGAATCTCGAGATCGAACTGATGGCTCTCGAAGTCACCGTGCAACGCGTGGTCGCTAACGAAGCAGGCGGACGCGGACCGGGACCGGAAGCGTCGATGCTGAAGATCAAGGGCACGGAGGTGCAGCAGGCGTTGACCGAACTCATGGTCGAGGCCGTCGGGCCACTCGCCGCTCCGTTCGACGTGCCGTTCCTCGAGGGCGAGCGCGAGCACAGCATTGCCGGAGACGACGATGCCGCGCCTCTGGCCGCGTATTACTTCAACTTCCGCAAGACGTCGATTTACGGCGGCTCGAATGAAATTCAAAAGAACATCATCGCGCAGATGATTCTCGGACTTTGAGGAGCGGCGCATGGACTTCACTTTCAACGACGAGCAGCAACAATTCGCCGACGCGCTGCGCCGCTATCTGGACAAGAGCTACGGCTTCGAAGCGCGCCAGGCGATCGTGCGTTCGGATGCCGGTGTGTCGGACGCTCACTGGGCAGCTTTCACCGAGTTGGGCCTGACCGCATTGCCGGTGCCCGAAGCGCAAGGCGGTTTCAACGGCGGACCCGTCGATATGCTCGTGGTCATGCAGGAGCTCGGCCGCGCTTTGGTGGTCGAGCCTTATTGGGCGACGGCAGTGGGCATCGAGGCATTGCGGCTTGCCGGGACGGGCCAGGGCGAAGACGTGTCGCTGCTCGAGCGTGCGGCCCAAGGCGAGATCAAGCTCGCGGTCGCATTCCACGAACCGCGGGCGCGCTACGATCTGTTCGACGTCGCGACCACCGCGAGCGGACAAGGTGAACAGCACACGCTTACGGGTACGAAATCGGTCGTGATACATGGCGCGCAGGCGCATCACTGGATCGTGCCCGCGCGTGCCAATGGCGAGATCGCACTTTTCGTCGTCGCGCGCGATGCGGCAGGCGTGACCCTCACCGACTACCGCACCATCGACGGACAACGCGCCGCAACCCTGCAATTCAACGGCACGCCGGCACGCCGTTTGAGCGGGCCGCACTCGGGCGCGGCGGCCCTCGAGCACATCGCGGACTACGGCACGCTGCTGTTGTGCGCGGAAGCGCTCGGCGCGCTCGACGCATTGAACGCCGCAACCGTCGACTACACGAAGACGCGCCAGCAGTTCGGCCAACCCATCGCGCGCTTTCAGGCATTGCAGCATCGCATGGTCGAAATGCTGATTCACGCCGAGCAGGCGCGTTCGGTCACTTATCTTGCCGCCATGCGCTATTCGAGCGAAGACGTCGACGAACGCCGCCACGCCATTTCCGCGGCCAAGGTACGCGTGGGGCAGGCTGCGCGTTTCGTCGGCCAGCAGGCGGTGCAGTTGCACGGCGGAATGGGCGTGACGAACGAGGTCGCCGCCGCGCATCTGTTCAAACGTCTCGCTATCATTGAAACCACGTTGGGCGATGTCGATCATCACCTCGCACGGTTTGCCGCGCTGCCTGCGTTTATCAGCACGGAAGTTTGATTAGCCGACCGAATCGGCCAGCCAGGAGATAAAGAGATGGGTCTGAGTTACGAGGACATGACGGTCGGCTCGACGACCGAAATCGGCAAGCACACTTTCACGCGCGAGGAAATCGTCGAGTTCGCGCAGAAGTTCGACCCGCAACCGTTCCATGTCGACGAAGCCGCCGCCGAAGCGTCCGCATTTCGCGGATTGGTGGCGAGCGGCTGGCACACCTGTTCGGTCATGATGGGCATGCTGGTGCGCAACGCGCTGGCGGGCTCCACGTCGATGGGCTCGCCGGGCATCGACGAAATACGCTGGCTGAAGCCGGTTCGCGTCGGCGACACGATCACCATGACGAACTCGGTGCTCGACAAGCGCGTGTCGGAGAGCAAGCCGGATCGCGGCATCGTGTCCACGCAATGGGCGGGCATCAATCAGCATGGCGAGACGGTGATCACGGTGCGCTCCAAAGGCCTGTTCGGCTTGCGCAATCCGGGCGCTTCATCATGACTGCGCCGAGCGCGTCGCCTGGTGCCGTGTTCCGCGATAGTGCGGCGCTGCGTGCGCTCGTCGGCGGAGCGGCGCTTGTTAGCGACTGGGTGACGATCGACCAGCCGAGTGTCGATCGTTTCGCCGAGGCCACCGGCGACCAGCAGTGGATCCACGTCGACCCGGAGCGCGCGCGGCGTGAGTCACCATTCGGCGGTGCGATTGCGCACGGTTTCATGACGCTTTCGCTGATTCCGGCGCTGCTGCAAAAAACGGTACGGCTCGAGCAACGCATGGCCGTCAACTATGGATTGAACCGCGTGCGGTTCACGTCGCCGGTATTGGTGGGCTCCCAATTGCGCGCGCAGTTCGCTGTCGCGTCGGTCGAAGATGTCGACAATGCGGGCGTGCAAGTGATATGGAATGTGGCCGTGGAGCGGCAGGGCGCTGACCGGCCAGTGTGTGTCGCCGAGTTCATCACGCGCCACTATTTCTGAGCGTTCGACGGGCCGCTTCGAAAGCACACGGCGCGGGCGGCATGCGAGCCGCCTCGCGCCTCTCTGCGCGAAAGAAAAGCGCGCAAGGCGGACGGCACGAGGCACACGCCGCAGCTACGTCCTAATGCTTCGCGTACTGCGTCGCGCCGAACAGCACCTCTTTAGCCTTGTCGTCCATCAGCGGTTTGCGTGCGGACGCGAGCACTTCGACACCACGCATAACCGCCGGGCGCGCGGCGATCTCTTCATGCCATCGCTTCACGTTCGGAAATGCGTCGAGTTCGACGCCCTGGTTCTGCCATGAACGCGTCCACGGAAACGATGCGATGTCGGCAATCGTATAGTCGTTCCCGGCGAGATATTGCGTCTTGCCGAGTTGCTTATCCATCACGCCATACAGGCGACGCGTTTCGTTCGTGTAGCGGTTGACCGCGTATTCGATCGGCTCGGGCGCGTAGATGCGAAAGTGGTGCGTCTGCCCGAGCATGGGGCCGAGTCCGCCCATCTGAAACATCAGCCATTGCAGCACTGAATAGCGGGCAGCCGGCTCGGTCGGCAGAAAGCGGCCGGTTTTTTCGGCGAGGTAAATCAGTATCGCGCCCGATTCGAACAACGCGAACGGTTTGCCGTCCGCGCTTTGTGGGCCTTCGGAATCCGTAATGGCCGGAATCTTGTTATTCGGGCTGATGTCCAGAAATTCGGCGCTGAACTGATCGCCGGCGCCGATGTTGATTGCGTGCACGTTGTACTCGAGGCCCGTCTCCTCGAGCATGATATGGACCTTGTGGCCGTTTGGGGTCGCCCAGCTATAGACGTCGATCATCCTCGCTCCTTTTCGTTTATGACAGCGGCGCCACCGGGGCGCCGCGCTTCGCGAAAATTAGAGCATAGATCGCACGATGCTGCTGGCGACGGCCACGACCGCCGCGCAGTCGAAACGCCGCCGCCAACGGAGCAAAAAAACAGCTTCCCGCACGCAAGACATCAAACGCGCGTAACCGGCGTCTCGACGCGAGCCGCCGCGCCCGGCTCCATAAAACGCGCGAGTTCGAGCTTGGCGATCGCATTACGATGCACTTCATCGGGACCGTCGGCGAAACGCAGCGTTCGGGCCGACGCATAAGCGTACGCGAGCGGGAAGTCGTCGCTGATGCCGCCGGCGCCGTGCGCCTGGATCGCCCAATCGATCACCTGACACGCCATGTTAGGCGCGACCACCTTGATCATCGCAATTTCGCCGCGCGCGCTCTTGTTGCCCACCGTGTCCATCATGTACGCGGTTTTGAGCGTGAGCAGGCGCGCCTGTTCGATCATGCAGCGCGCTTCTGCAATGCGCTCCTGCGTCACGCCTTGCATCGCCACGGGCTTGCCGAAGGCGACGCGTTGCAGCGATCGTTTGCACATCAATTCGAGCGCGCGCTCCGCGAGGCCGATGAGACGCATGCAATGGTGGATGCGTCCGGGTCCGAGGCGCCCTTGCGCAATCTCGAAGCCGCGGCCTTCACCGAGCAGCATGTTGGTCGCCGGCACGCGCACGTTCTCGAGCGTGATTTCCATGTGGCCGTGCGGCGCGTCGTCGTAACCGAAAACGGAAAGCGGACGGCGCACCGTGATGCCGGTGGCGTCGGCGGGAACGAGGATCATTGACTGCTGTTGATGGCGCGGCGCATCGGGATCGGTCTTGCCCATCACGATGTAGATCTTGCAACGCGGATCGCCCGCGCCCGAAGACCACCACTTGTGCCCGTTGATCACGTAATAGTCGCCATCGCGCACGATGCTGGTCTGGATATTCGTGGCATCCGACGAAGCGACTTCCGGCTCCGTCATCAGAAATGCCGAACGAATGTGCCCTTGCAAAAGCGGCTCGAGCCATTCGCGTTTGTTCTCTTCGCTGCCGTAGCGCTCGATCGTTTCCATGTTGCCGGTGTCGGGCGCATTGCAATTGAACACCTCGGGCGCCCAGGGCACGCGGCCCATGATTTCGCACAGCGGCGCGTATTCGAGGTTGCTGAGCCCGGCGCCGCGCACGGAGTCGGGCAGGAACAGATTCCAGAGCCCCGCGTCGCGCGCTTTCTGCTTGAGTTCTTCGATCAGTTGCGTCGGCTGCCACGCGTTGCCGTCTTGCCGGTTTTGCGCGATCTCCGCGTAGAACGCGTGCTCGTTTGGATAAATGTGCTCGTCGAAAAACGCGAGCAGCTTTTCGCGCAGCGCCTGAACCTTCGGGGTGTAATCGAAATTCATCTATGACCTCGCGGATAACGGACGACATTCAATGTGGGCGTTGCCTGAAGTGCAAGCATGCAAGCGTGATGAAGCGCGGCGGCCGCGCCGGTCATCAGCGCACTTTCTGCGCGTAACGCCAGGCGAGCTCGGCCATCGGTCTCGCGCGACGGCCTGCATCCAGAGCTTGTGCACTCGCCGCCGTGCCATCGACGACACGCTTCATGATTCCCTGCAAAATCGCGGCGATACGGAACATGTTGTAGGCGAGGTAAAAATTCCAGTCGCCGCGAATCTCGAAGCCGGTACGTTTGCAATAGCGCTCGACGTACTGCTGCTCGTCGGGAATGCCCAGCGCTGCCCAGTCGAGACCCGCGATGCCGCGAAACTGCGCGGGATCGACGTGCCACGCCATGCAGTGATAGGCGAAGTCCGCGAGCGGATCGCCGAGCGTCGACAACTCCCAGTCGAGCACGGCAAGCACTTTCGGTTCCTTGCGATCGAAGATCAGGTTATCGAGCCGATAATCGCCATGCACGATCGACGCGCGTTGCCCCGTCTCGGCCGGCATATGCTGCGGCAGCCATTCGATCAGGCGCTGCATCGCGTCGATGGGTTCGGTTTCGGACGCGACATACTGCTTGCTCCAGCGGCCGATCTGACGCGCGAAGTAGTTGCCCGGCTTGCCGTAGTCCGAAAGACCCACGCTATCCGGCTCGACGCTGTGGAGAGCGGCGATCACGCGATTCATTTCGTCGTAGACTGCGGCTCGTTCATTGGCGCTCATGCCCGGCAGCGACTGATCCCATAACACGCGGCCTTCGACGAACTCCATCACGTAAAAGGCCCGGCCGATCACGCTTTCGTCCTCGCACAACGCGAGCATGCGGGCGACGGGCACGTCCGTGTCGGCAAGCGCATGCATCACGCGATATTCGCGTTCGACGGCATGCGCGGACGGCAGCAATTTCGCCGCCGGTCCGGGCTTCGCGCGCATCACATAGGCCCGCGAGGGCGTGACCAGTTTGAAGGTCGGGTTCGACTGGCCGCCGGCGAACTGCTCAACCGTGAGCGGCCCCGAAAAACCGTCGACGTGTTGCGCGAGCCACGCGGTGAGCGCGTCGCCGTCAAAGCGCTGACGCTCGTTGACGGGGCGCGTGCCCTCGAAGGCCGAGTAATCCGCTTGCTGTTCCGGCTCGCCGCTGTGTGACGCTTGCGCCATGTGTCTCCTCCGGTTCGGTTTCAGCTACGCGTGGATTGGATGAATTGTGCGTAGAGAATTTCCATCGTCGTATTGCGGATGTCGCGATGCAGCGGCGACGGCGGCGAATAGTTGATTGCACGCAGCACCCAGTCGCGTGGTGCGGTGCCTACGTCGAGCGCATTGATGCAGCCCGTGGCCTGCGCGAGATGCCCGAAGAAAGTGCGGCCGCCCGCGGTGAGCGCATGCGACAGAATCGCGCGATTGACGCCGCCGTGCAGCACCAGCAACACCGTGTCCCACGAACTGTCTTCGCGCAACGCGGCGACCGCGGGCACGACGCGATCGAACAACTCGCCGATCGTCTCGCCATCGAGAAAGCGCGTGCTTTCCGGCACGATACCGTCGAACACGCCGAGAAACGCCGCTTCGAGGTCTTGCAGCGGAATCTGCCGCAGCTTGCCGCCGCGAATCTCCTGCCAGGCCGGCTCGATCTCCAGTTCGATCTGCTGACCGGTCTCGGCCAGCACGCGCTGCGCGGTTTCGATCGTGCGCGGCAAGCCGCTGACGATCACGCGATCGAAGCGCACCTGCTGCTCAGCGAACACGCGGCCCGCCGCGCTCGCCTGTTCGCGGCCGTTGGCGTTCAACGGCACGGTTTCAGGATCGATCGTGCGGCCGGAGTCGTCGAAGTACGTCACGTCGCCGTGACGCATCAGGTAAATGCGGCGGCGCTTGGGTAGCTGATAGGCGGCCATGATCCTTGTTCACTTGTACACGGGAGCGCGTTTTTCGAGGAACGCGGAAATGCCCTCGAGCCCCTCGCGATGATGCAGCGAAGCGACGAAGTTATCGCGCTCCGCAACCAGATGCGTGGAAAGCGGCTGCGTGCCGGCCGCGCACACCAGCGTCTTGATGCGCGCGACCGAATTGGGCGAGATCTTGCCGAGTTCGTCGGCCCACGCAACGGCGGCGTCGCGCGCGGTGCCCGGCTTCGCCAGTTTGTTGACGACGCCCACTTCGTGCAAACGCGCGGCGCCGATCGGCTTGCCTTCGATCAGCACTTCCGTTGCGAGTTGGCGAGGCAGGGCCTGCGCGAGGAACCATGAGCCGCCGCCGTCGGGCGTGAGGCCGACGCGTGCATACGACATCACGAATTTGGCGTCTTCCCCAGCGACGATCAGATCGCACGCGAGCGCGAGCGAAAAGCCCGCGCCGGCTGCGGCGCCGTCGACGGCCGCAATAATCGGTTTCGATGAAAACCGCAGCGCCGAAATCCACTCGGCAAGCAGGTCGATGCTTTGTGCCTGCACGGAAGGATCTTTCGCGCGATTTTCGAGCAGGCGATTCAGATTGCCGCCTGCGCAAAAAAAATTGTCCGCGCCCGCGATCACGACGGCGCGAATCGACGGATCGCGTTCCACCGAATCGAGCGCTTCGATTCCGGCCGCGTACATGTCGGGATGCAGCGCGTTGCGAGCGCCGGGATTGGACAGCGTGAGGACCAGCGTCGATTCGCTTTCGGGCGGGCGCGAGGTCAGCAGTTCGGCGCTCATGATTGTGTCTCCGTGGGGTTGTCGGCGGCGTCGCATTGCGTGAGCGACATGCCGAGTTGCGCGCGGCGCGCGAGCCACGGCGATGGCCGGTAGCGCGGATCGCCGAGCACGTCGTACATGTTGCGCAGAATGGTGAGGATGGTTGCCGCGCCGAGCGCGTCGCCGAGTGCGAGCGGGCCGCGCGGATAGCCGAGGCCGAGCGTCACGGCGAGGTCGATGTCTTGCGGCGTCGCGATCTGTTTCTGCGCGATGTCGCAGCCGATGTTGACGATCGTGGCCACCACGCGTTGCGCGACGAGGCCTGTCGAGTCGCGGATCACGGTGACGGGCACGCCGTCGGCGGCAAAGAGCGCGTGACCCGCATCGCGCGCGGCGCGTGTGGTCGCGGGTGTTGTCATCAGCGTGCGGCGTTGCGCGCCGACGAGCGGAAAGAGCGCGTCGATCGCGACGACGCGGCTCGCGTCGAGCGTTTCGTCCACGGCGGCCGTGCTTGCGTCGTGGCCGAACGGCGTGACGACGATCAGCGAGTCGGCGGCGGGCGTCGCGCCTTCGTCGAGTTTCACGCCCGCCTTGCTGATGAGTTGCACGACGGCATCGTAGGCTCCTGGGTAACGCTTGCTGACCCACACGCTGCCTGGCAGCGCCGCGGGCGCGGGCGCCTCCGCGGGCACCTGCTGTTTGCCGTCTTCGTAGCGATAAAACCCTTCGCCCGTCTTGCGTCCCAGCAGTCCGCCCGCGAGCCGCGTGCCGGTGATGGGCGAGGGCGTGAAGCGCGGCTCTTCATAGAACTGATGGTAGATCGACTCCATCACCGGGTGCGAGACGTCGAGCGCAGTCAGGTCGAGCAGCTCGAACGGGCCGAGACGAAAGCCCGCTTGCTCACGCATGATCCTGTCGATGTCGACGAAGCTCGCCACGCCTTCGCCGGCCACGCGCAGGCCCTCGGTGTTCATGCCGCGGCCCGCGTGATTGACGATGAAGCCCGGCATGTCTTTCGCGCGGACCGGTGTGTGGCCCATGCGGCGCGCGAGGTCCATCAACGCGTCGCCCGCCTCGCGGTCGCTGCGCAGGCCGTCGATCACTTCGACGACTTTCATCAGCGGGACCGGATTGAAGAAGTGATAGCCGACCACGCGCGACGGGTCGGTACAGCCCGCGGCAATCGCCGTGATGGACAGCGACGACGTGTTCGACGCGAGTACGCAACGCCCGCTGACCACAGTCTCTAGCTCGCGAAAGAGCGCCTGCTTGACGTCGAGTTTTTCGACGATCGCTTCGATCACGAGATCGCAGTCCACCAGTTCGCTGATCGCATGCGCGGCCTTGACGTTGGCGAGCGCAGCAAGCGAGCGGGCTTCGTCGAGCTTGCCCTTGGCGGTCAGTTTGGCGAACGTTTCGGCGAGGTAGTCGCGCGCGGCGCCGATAGCAGCCGGATTGGTGTCGTACAGGCGCACGCTCAGGCCCGCGAGCGCCGCGATCTGCGCAATGCCGCGGCCCATCGCGCCGCTGCCGACAATGCCGATAGTCTCGATGCTGAAGTTGCGAGAGGTCATGATGTTGCTCGACTCCATGGTTATTTTAGAATAGCACGCTCGTGCAATTACTCGATGGTTGCGCGGCGGCCGCCGCCTCTGCTCGGACCGGCGGCCTCACCTACCGAAGCAATGAGGAGACAACGATGATCAAGCTCTGCGGATTCGCGCTTTCGAACTACTACAACAAGGTGAAGTTCGTTCTGCTGGAACACGGCATCGAGTTCGAGGAAGTGTTCGTGCAGCCGAGCCAGGACGAGGCCGTCGTCGCGCATTCGCCGCTTGGCAAAGTGCCTTACCTGCAGACGGAAGACGGCGATCTTTGCGAGTCGCAATGCATTGTCGAATACCTGGCCGCGCGCTTTCCCGACAAGCGGATTTTCTCCGCCGATCCGTGGGAGGCCGCGAAGGAGCGCGAGTTGATCACGTTCGTCGACGTGCATCTGGAGCTGACGGCGCGCAATCTGTACAAGGAAGCGTTTTTCGGCGGCACCGTCACCGACGCGACCAAGGGCCGCGTCGAGAAGCTGCTTGCGCATCACATCGCGGGCTTCAGGCGGATCGCGAAGTTCGCGCCGTACTTGCGCGGCGAACGGTTCAGTATCGCGGACGCCGCGGGCTTCGTGAGCTTGCCGCTTGTCGGCATGACGACGCAGGCTATTTACGGCCGCGACTTTTTGCTCGATGCCGGCGTGGACTGGAAAAGCTATGTGAAGGCGATCAACGGACGGCCCGCCGCGCAGCGCGTGACCGAGGACCGTAAGGCGTATATCGCGGCGTCGCGTCCGGCTTGATGCAACGCGGCGCGCAATGCAAGGAACGACGTCACGCACAATGCAACGCGCGACATGAAGCGAGCCGCGCCGCGCACCACACGCATTAGCCGCTACGCGCGATGGCGAGGAACGTGGGTTCGTTCGCAGCATCGCACGCGACATGCTAGAGCCGCGCCAGCCGCTCGAGCGCCGTGGCGAGCGTGCTTTCCTGCTTTGCAAAACAGAAGCGCACGACGCCGGACTCATGCGCCTCGTGATAGAACGCGGAAACCGGAATCGCCGCGACGCCGATCTCGCCGGTCAGCCACTGCGCGAATTCGGCTTCGGGCAGATCGCTGATGGCCGAGTAATCGACGCACTGGAAGTACGTGCCCGTGCAAGGCAGCAGCTTGAAGCGGGAATTCGCGAGACCGGCGCGGAAAAAATCGCGCTTCTTCTGATAGAACGCCGGGAGCTCCAGGTAGGGCGCCGGGTCTTTCATATAGTCGGCCAGACCGATCTGCATCGGCGTGTTCACGGTGAACACGTTGAACTGGTGCACTTTGCGGAATTCCGCTGTCAGCGCTGCGGGCGCCGCCACGTAGCCGACTTTCCAGCCCGTTACGTGATAGGTCTTGCCGAAGCTCGACACGACGAAGCTGCGCTGCGCCAGTTCCGGATAACGGGCGACGCTTTCGTGCGGCGCGCCGTCGTAGACCATGTGCTCGTACACTTCATCGGACAGAATCAGCACGTTGGTGCCGCGCACGATGTCTTGCAGCTTGCGCATGTCGTCGGCGCGCCAGACCGTGCCGGTCGGATTGTGCGGCGTGTTGATCAGCAGGAGCCGCGTTTTCGGCGTGATGGCGGCGGCGAGCTTGTCGAACGGGATCGCGTAGTCCGGCGCGTCGAGCGTGACGAATACCGGCTTGCCGCCGGCCAGTTCGATCGACGGAAGATAGCTGTCATAGGTCGGCTCGATCACGATGACTTCGTCGCCAGGATGGACCGTGCACAAGATCGCGGTCAACAGCGCCTGGGTGGCGCCGGCGGTGACGGTGATTTCCGTCGTCGCGTCGTAGCGGCGTCCGTACAGGTTGGCGATCTTCTCGGAGATGGCTGCGCGCAGCGGCGCGGCGCCTGCCATCGGCGGATACTGGTTGTGGCCGTCGCGCATCGCGTTCGCGACCGCATCCACGATGCGCGGATCGCAGCCGAAGTCGGGAAAGCCCTGGCCGAGGTTCACCGCACCTTTCTCGGCGGCGAGCGCGCTCATCACGGTAAAGATCGTGGTGCCGACGTTCGGCAGGCGCGAGGGAAACGAGGGACTCATGGGCGTGTCGTGCGGTGCATTCATGGCGCTGTTCGGCGAAACGGGTGAGTGGGCGAAGGCATCGTTTGAAACCGGCGAAGCCTGATTGTAGGGAATCGCGGCGCCGCGTGCGCGGCTGCTGTGTGCCGACGGCCGCGAGGCCAGGGTTATACCGGGGTTTCCACGGCTGGGGTCGCCGGGTTCGTGGAAGCGCTTGCCGAACCGCCAGGCGCCTCACTTAGCGAAGCTGCGAACGGCGCCGGCTGTGCGATCTGAAAGCCGAAATCGCGCGCGATCCGCTTCGCCAGTTTCAGCACGGCGCGGTCTTTCGAAATCAGCCAGTGCGCTTGCGCTGCGTGCGCGAGTTCCAGAAATTTCTGATCGTCGCGGTCCTTGCATTTCGGCAGCGGCCGCGCGTCTTCCGGCTGCGCTGCGACCTCCACAAGCTGCGCGAGCCGCGCGACGACCGCCAGCGCCGCGGACTTGTCCACGTTGCGTTCGACGAATTGCGGATAGTCGAGCACGTAAGTCAGTTCGGCGAGGCAACGGGCGTCGATCAGCGCGGCGAGCGCGCCGCTTTCGAGCGCGGCGCGAATCGGCCGCGTGTGCGGATCGTCGAACACGAGAATGTCGATCCAGACATTGGAATCGAGAACGACGCGCAAAGCGCCGCGTGAGGCATGGGAACCGGGCATTCGTTACAATCTGGCTTTCGTCTTTGACCGCCAGGCACGGCGTGCCTGCAAGCCTCTATGATAATCGTTCTGTCGCCGGCGAAATCGCTCGACTACGACACCCCGCCTCACGTCAAGAAGCACACGATCCCCGATTTCATCGACGATGCCGCCGAATTGATCAGCGGTCTACGCCGTTTGTCGCCGCAACAGATCGCCTCGCTGATGAGCATTTCCGACCAGCTCGCGCACCTCAATCACGAGCGCTACGCGCAGTGGTCGCCGCGCTTCGGCACGGACAACGCGAAGCAGGCCGTGCTCGCGTTCAACGGCGACGTGTACGAGGGCTTCAACGCGAAGACCTTGTCGTCGGCGGATCTGGACTTTGCGCAGAACCATGTGCGCGTGTTGTCGGGACTGTATGGCCTGCTGCGTCCGCTCGATCTGCTGCAGCCGTACCGTCTGGAGATGGGCACGCGCCTCGCCAATCCGCGCGGCAAGGATCTGTACGCGTTCTGGGGCGAGCGCATCACGCAGGCGCTGAACGCGCAGTTGAAGAAGCGCGCCGCAGGTTCGCGGGTTCTCGTGAATTGCGCGTCGGGCGAATATTTCAGGTCGGTCAAGCCGAAGCTGCTGGACGCGCCGGTCATTACGCCGGTGTTCGAAGACTGGAAGGGCGGCCGCTACAAGATCATCAGTTTTCATGCGAAGCGCGCGCGCGGGTTGATGGCGCGCTATGCGGTCGAGAACCGCGTCGACAAGCCTGAACAACTGAAGACGTTCGACTCCGAAGGCTATGCATTCGACGCTAAAGCGTCGAACGATTCCACTTACGTATTTCGCCGCCGCGTCGCTGACTAAGCTGACTGCCGCCCGACGGAGCGCCGCACAATCATGCAGGGAACCACATCATGAGTTTATCGATTACGAGCAACTTCGACGCAGGCGCGATCGAGGTGCTGTCTTGCGCGAGCGCGGGCAGTATCCGCTTGCGCGTTCGGCCGGACAGCCACGCGGAGTTCGCGCAGTGGTTCTACTTCCGGCTCTCGGGCGCGGCCGGCGAGCGCTGCGTGATGACTTTCGAAAATGCGGCGGCGTGCGCGTTCGCGGAAGGCTGGCGCGACTACCAGGCCGTGGCCAGTTACGATCGCGTGAACTGGTTTCGCGTGCCTACATCGTATGACGGCCGGGTGCTCACCATCGACCACACGCCGGAGTTCGACCGCATTTACTACGCGTACTTCGAGCCGTATAGCGAGGAGCGCCACGCCGAATTTTTGGGCGCAGTTCAACAGATGCCGCAGGCCACGCTGACCGAACTGGGCACGACCGTCGAAGGCCGGCCGGTTTCCCTGCTCACGCTCGGCACACCGCAAAGCGGCGATATGCTGAAGATGCCGAAGAAAAAGATCTGGCTGATCGCGCGTCAGCATCCGGGCGAGACGATGGCCGAATGGTTTATCGAAGGACTCGTGAAGCGGCTCGTCGGCTGGGGCGATTGGGCGGGCGATCCGGTTGCGCGCAAGCTCTACGATCACGCGGTGTTCCACATCGTGCCGAACATGAATCCGGACGGCAGCGTGCGCGGCAATCTGCGCACCAACGCGGCGGGCGCGAATCTGAATCGCGAGTGGATGGAGCCGGATGCCGCGCGCAGTCCCGAGGTGCTCGTCGTACGCGACGCGATTCACGCAACCGGCTGCGATCTGTTCTTCGACATTCACGGCGATGAGGCGCTGCCGTATGTTTTCGTGGCCGGTTCCGAGATGCTGCCGGGATTCACCGAGCGGCAACGCGAGGAACAGAAAGCGTTTATCGAAGCCTTCAAGCAGGCAAGTCCTGATTTTCAGGACAAGTACGGCTATGCTGCGAGCAAGTATCGCGAAGATGCGCTCAAGCTCGCTTCGAAATATATCGGCAATGAATTCGGTTGCCTGTCGCTGACGCTCGAGATGCCCTTTAAGGACAACGCCAACTTGCCCGACGAACGCGTGGGCTGGAACGGCGAGCGCAGCGCGTCGCTCGGCGCGTCGATGCTGCAAGCGATCTTGCGGCATCTGGAGACGTTTGGCTGATTCGCCGCGCGCAATTGCAATAGAAGGGAAGGGCACACACGGATTGCGTGTGTGCCTTTTTTATTGGCGGGTCAGGGGAGCAGTAGGGTGCTGAGTTTGGATTCGCGCGGACGCTCGCAAATGGCCGGTCGTAATGCCATGTTGCCGACGACCGTCATACGCGGCGTATCGCCGGCATCGGACGCGCGCTGTCAGAGCTTTCTCCGTCTCAGTGCTTCTTCTTCACCGGCGCTTTCTTGCTCGACGATTTACTCGACGTGCTCTTCGACGATTTGGCCGTGCTCTTCTTTGCACTCTTGCCACTTGCCGCCTGCTTGCCCTTGCTTCCGCGATGCTTGCCCGACGTCGCGCGCGACTGCGGCTGCTCCACGCTGCGTGCGCGCGTAGGCGGCACCGGGTCGTTCCAGCTAAACGCGAGCATCTGCGAGCCGACGTAGCCGCAACGGAACTTCAGATCCGCTGCGTCGCCTGCGCCGTTCTGACGGATGCCGAGTCCTTCCACGGTGACGATGTTGTCGACTTTGACACGCTGCTTGCCCTCGTCGAACGAATCGTTCCACGGCGTGATCGACGCGTGTGCGCTGTCGAACGAACTGGGAGGAAACTCGACGTGATCAAAGGCGGTCGACGTGCTCGCGACAAAATTGCCATGCGCGGCGCAATCCGCGACGAGCGGGTCGGCGCGCATTTCATTGACAAATCTGTTGACGAGATCGTTGTGCTGTTCGAGTTGGTCGGCGAATGCGGGCGCGGTGCAAGCGAGCGAGAGGCTCGCTGCGAAACTTGCCAACCGGCCGACCAGCCGCAGTAATCGGCGCGGTGCGTTGGTGCAATCCATCAAGTTCGTTAGACGCTAATAAGACGTGAGGCACGTAAGATGCCTGGCGGCATGGTTGAGTTCAATCGTGCCGCAACTATTTTTCGACCGCTATTTTGCGGGGCTTTGTTATGCGAGGCGCGCGTTCGCTGGCAACGGCGCGGCAAGCTCACTCGCACGCGAGCCGCACATACGAGCCGCGCGCTACGACCTTGCGTCGCGCTCAAGTGCGCGGTCCGCCGAGCCGGTATCGCCGGACATCATAAGTGGTGACCCATGCAGGGCGGTAGACCGCGATCAATGCGGTGGACATTCCCGTGAACCAGGCTTCGCCCGTGGCCAGCAGAAGCACGCTGAGCGCGTAGCCCGCCGGTATGACAGTCGCGGAACCGCCGGCGAGCGCAACGTGAACGCCGAGCGCCGCGGCCGCCGTGAGCGAAACGGCAATAGCCGGCGACAGAAAGCCCTGGCCGAAGATAAACATGAAGAGATTGCGTGGCAGCCACGCAATACTGGCCCGCTGAAGCAACGTGGAAATACCGACCGGCACCGCGCCGAACACGAGAAAAGTCAGCGCGATGCCTTGCCACGGTGCGTCGAAGATGAGACCCGCGAGGCCGGTGACCACCGCCATTGCAAGCAGTGCGAGGGCCCAGTCGAACAGCGTGACGACGAGCGTTGCGCCGAGCAGATGCATGACCGTGCCGTCGTCGAGCCACGCGTTGCTTGCCCACAGCACAGACACGGCGACGATGATCGCCAGCCACACGTGCTGCAACGTGCCGTCCTGAAGTCGTTTGAAAGGATTTTTCCACAGCGCGAGCGCGACCACTATCGCAGTGGCGATCCAGCCACCGACAGCGATCCAGAATGGAAGCGGTGTGTAGAGGAAACCCATGAGTCTCATATTACTCGTTGGACGACAAAAGGTGTGAGCGGATTCCATGCCAGCCGATGCACGCGCTGGCAGAAATCGCGCATCACGCTCGCGCGCGGTCCGTCACCTCACGACGAACCTTCGGTGACGGGCTCTGGCGGAAGGTCGGCGGCGGATTCGCCGTCGTCGTATGCCGTGCCGGGCTCGGCTGCCATCGGCAAGGGCGCCGCCGTCTCGTTAGCCGACAACGGGTATTCGAAGCGCCGCAGTGCTGCGCGCCGCAGCGGCACCAGGCCCGCTTGACCCATGACCGGACGAAGCAGGCTCTGTCCTTTATTGCGCAGTACTTGTAAATGGTTCGCCAGCCAGCCGTTGTAAAGCGCGACCGCGGCCGCGCGATTGGGTGCGCCGAGTTGCTGGAATATGCTCGTCAGATGGATCTTGACGGTGCCCTCGCTGATGCCGAGCGTGCGCGCAATCATCTTGTTGGTGCTGCCCATATGGACGCAGCGCATGATCTGCTGCTGGCGAGGCGACAGTCCGTTCGACAACCTGACGCGGCGCGGCGGCGGGCTCTTTTCGTCGAACGGGCGGATTGCCGTGTCTGCCGGCAGCGGCGGCTTGAGCGGCAGCGCGCCGGACGGCACATAGTGCCCGCCGAGCAGCACCATTTCAAAGGCGCGCACGATCAGGCACGGGTCGGTTTCGCGCGGCACCACGCCGCGCACGCCCTCGTCCATGAGTTCGCTCACCGCCTTCGGCGAAATCCTGTCGGTCAGCACCGCGATGCGTAGGTCCGGATAGTGGCTAAGCAGATGCCGCACGTCCTTGACCGACATCCAGTCCTGCCAGTCGATGACGAACAGGTCGGGCCACTGACGCTTGAGCGTGCGTTCGGCCTGGCGCCAGTCTTGTGCTTCGTTAAAGCGCGCGAGCCGGTTGATTTGCCGCAACAGCGCTTTGAGGCCGTCGCGTCGTTCCGCGTCTGAGTTGAGTATCGAGAATCGCATGCATGTCTCCAGATGTGTCGGGCGAATTGGCGCGATGCAGTCGCCTCGCGTTGTGCCAGGCGTTGCGATGCGTCGCCGTCTCTATCATGACAAATTCCCTTCGGTTTGACGGCCTGTCCAAAAGGCATAAGAGGAATGACATATGAAAAAGCCCCGCACAGGGCGAGGCTTTTGATGGACTGCAACGCGCCGGCGGCGCGCTTGCCTAGTGAAAGTGCGGCTGCGCGGGCTCGGCGTCTTCGGGCATTTCGGCGTGAACGATTTCGCCGAGCGGGTCGGCGTAGAGCGGCACGCCGCAGTCATCGCAATATTCAGGCTCGAACCGGCCTGCGTGACGACGCACGTCAGTCACGCCGGTTTCCTTGAGCAGCGCGACGATTTCTTCGAGCGGAGCGTCCGGCGGCGCAGTTTCCTGCGGCTCTTCGTCGATGCCTGCTTCTCCGTTTTCGCGGCCGTAAAGCGGCCACACGACGCCGTAAATCACCTCGTTGCTGCCGCGGCGCGTGAAGCCGACGCGGTATTCGTCGATGCGGCGCTCGCCGAAGCCGGCAACCACCGCGCGCAGTTCTTGCGGCGCTGCGCCAATTGTGTCGAATAGATAACGCACGGCGGTCCGGACGGTGTGAGGACGCACGCGTTCGTCAGCGTCGCGACATGCGGAGTAGTACGCATCCGGCAACAGACACTCGAATTCGCAGCCCGGCAGCACGAGCGACAGGTTGGCGCCGCCCTGCGTTGCCCATTGCTCGAGACATTGGCCGCGCTCGATCCGGCTGCCGTGTTCCTCCTCCTGCCAGCGAAAGGTCGGCTCGCCGACCGGGGCCGCGACCACCGCCAGGAGGAAGCGCGGGTCGGCAAGAATCGGCGACGTTTCCGGCAATTCGCCGAAGTTGAGTTTGAGATTGCCGCTGGCCATGGCTGCTTGTGCAAGCTGCTGTGCAATGCGCCAGGTTTCGACGTGATGGCGCGGCAACTGGTCGATGCTATACAGGAACGGAGCCATGGCGACGCGCGTGTTGGCCGCGAGCACGTGAGCCTGCAGATGCGCGCGCAGGGCGTCGGCTGCGTCGGCTTTGAGCGGACCCGACGGAATCATGTAGCGCGTCCACGCGAGGATCGGCGCGGCGATCAACAGCGCTTCATAGGCCACGCCTTCATGCTCGATGACGAACGACTCGCTGTGCGTTTCGGCCATGTCGGCAAGCGCGCCGTAGGCATCGGGATGATTCTGCTGCAGGTGGTCGAGCGCTGCGTCGAGCGTGGTCTGGTTGGCGTTGCGCACGATCTTGGCCAGCAGCGCGTCGAGTTTCGCTTCCCAGAAGCGGTCTTCGGTGCGGCTGCCCGACGCGAAAAGCGCGAGCGAAAGACCGACAAGTTTGTCGGCATCGGGGGGGAGACGTTTGGCGATTCGCGAGCGCATAAATCCGGAAGTTGGGTGCACAGAACCTTATATTCTAGTCGTTTACGCCGCGCCATATTATTCGGGACGCAGCGCGGGATCGATTAGGACGTTTCCGCATGAAAAATCAGACCTGCGCCGTACGTGCGACGTACGTTGTGTTGGGACTTCGTCAAATAATATAAGAGGGCGGGGAAGCGGAAGTCGCTTATATATACTGACCGCTTTTTACGGGCGTCGACGCGCGTCCGTGCTCGCCGCCTCGGTCTGGCGCAACAGGAGATTCATGGTGAAATCGGACCAATTGATTGAACGTCTCGCGGCGGTGTTTGCCCTGATTATCCTGGTGGGCGGCTCGTTGCTGGTTCTCGCGCCTTTTACGACCGCTCTCTTGTGGGGCGCGATTCTCAGCTACAGCTCGTGGGGACTCTACCGGCGACTGACCGCGGCGGTTGGCGGAAGGCGCAAGCTGGCGGCGACGTTGATCGTGCTCATCATCCTGATTGTGGTGCTGGGACCGTTCGTCTACGCCGGGTTTGCGTTTGGCGCGCACGTCCACGACATAGTCGCGCTGGTCCAGCGGTTGTTCGAAGCAGGCTTGCCGGATTTGCCGCCCTGGGTGGCGCGAATTCCCGTGGTCGGTTCGAGCATCCAGAGTTTCTGGGAAAGTCTGACAAGCAGCAATTCCGAACTGATCGCGCAGTTGCGTACGCTTGCGGCGCCGGCCGGTAAGTGGATCCTTGCCGCAGGGATTGCCGTGACTCACGGTCTCGGCCTGCTCGCGTTAAGTATCATATTGGCCTTCTTCTTTTACACCGGAGGAGAGGGCGCCGGCGCGTGGCTGAACGCAGGCATGCGGCGTATCGCGGGTGAGCGCGCCGACTATCTGCTGGCGCTGGCGGGCAGCACCGTCAAGGGCGTGGTCTACGGAATTCTGGGCACGGCGCTTGTTCAGGGCATTCTGGCTGGCTTCGGCTGCTGGATCGCTGGTGTGCCGGCGCCTGCATTGTTGGGACTGGCTACGTTTTTTCTCTCGGTAATACCGGGCGGGCCTGTGATCGTATGGCTGCCCGCGGCCATCTGGCTCTATCACGGCGGTGCAACCGGCTGGGCGATTTTCCTGGTTGTGTGGGGCGTGCTCGCTGTGGGCATGTCGGACAATGTGATCAAGCCGATTCTCATCGGCAAGAACAGCGACATGCCGTTGATTCTCGTCATGTTGGGCATTCTCGGCGGCGCATTCGCGTTTGGCTTCCTCGGGGTCTTCATCGGACCGACGCTGCTGGCGGTTGCATACACGGTGCTGCATGACTGGACCATCGGAGCATCCGCTGCGGGCGCATTGAGGCCGGACGCCAAACCGCCTGTTGCGGAAGAAATTGGCCGTATAGAAAAGGCGCCTTGAATAAATGCAGATAACGCTTGCAAGGCGCCAGCCGGCTCGCTAGAATCTCGCTCTTTCGTGCTCCGGACGCCG